>JAIPJB010000001.1 GCA_021734395.1 Candidatus Altimarinota bacterium | reverse complement strand
AAATACAAAAACCCCCGCCCCGGGGGGGGGGAACTGGGTTTGGTTTTCCGAGTGGACTGGTCCCAGTGAAGCGATGCGCTTCTCCCTGTACCAGAATCGGAAGATTTCTATTCGTCAAGAGACGATTAGTCTGCGTTTACTTTCGCAGTAGAGTCAATGTCGATGAGGTATCCATTGAGCCAGTCGAGCGAAGCTGCTGAGTGGCTGGTAGATGATTCATCAGACCAGACGATTGCAGGACCACCGAGTCGAATTTCGTGTGCATTCGAGCTCGCATCTGCTGTATTGATGGCGGAAGCCAGAGCAGGCAGATTGGTGATCGTAGCGGCGGTCGCACCATCAGAAGCGCTGATCGTAACAACGCCTCCGACTGCAGCAGCAGAGAATTCTGTTTCTGCGTGGATAGCAGCAGCAAGGGCTGTTGCCATAGCAGCGTTAGTAGCTCCGTCTGCGAAGTCAACCGCGACAGTTACTCCACCGACAACGATGTTGACAGAGGCTGGATCTTCACCTCCAACGAGATCTTCTCCGAAGAGTGTCAATGTTGTGTTGATAATAGATCCGTCGTATCGATCGTTTGGTGCAGCGTAAGAAGTGTCTTCAGCAATGTCTACAGATACTGCATCATCGTCGGCTTCAGTACCGTCGTTGATGGAGTTGTCCATAAACAGAGCGTACGTTCGAGTTTCTCCGCCCGAAAGCTTCTGATTGTCAAACGTAACCCAGACACGACCCTGAGAGTCGTCTGCATCGTCATTGAAGTCATCGACGACAGAAGTCGTGACAGAAGAAGAACTGTCAACCGTTCCGTCTCCTTTGACCTGTCGGACTACGAAGTCAGGTCCGTCTCCAGCGGCACCATTTCCCTTAATACCAGAGAGGGTGACGTCGAAGGCCAGACGACCGAGTTCAGCTTGCCGATTGGCATCTGCAGAAACAGAGAATCGGTACACTTCCTGAGAAGCCAGTGATGGATCCTGGAAGCTTGGCTGAGTAGCCGCGTGACGAATTTCGATCTGTGTTCGGTAGGCAATAAATT
Source organism: Candidatus Altimarinota bacterium (assembly GCA_021734395.1). Taxonomy (GTDB): domain Bacteria; phylum Patescibacteriota; class Gracilibacteria; order UBA4473; family UBA4473; genus JAIPGI01. The sequence goes on along the minus strand of JAIPJB010000001.1, from coordinate 295,179 downwards.
CCTGACTGGTGACATCGTCATCAGAGGATTCCCATCCAGCTGCTGGAGTGTCGATATCGTCTCCGGTAGCAGCGGTAACCGCTTCGATACCTTTGACATTTGTACCACTCACGTCTGTCGCGTCTCCATCAAGAGAGAGCTGCAAGACTTTTCCAGTCTGGTTGGCTTTATTGATGTCTCGAACGTCCACCTTTACGGAGATGAAAGTCGAGTCATCTTTTGGAACGCGAACACGATCCTGATTTGCCATTTCAAAGTGGAGTGTTCCAGAAGTCATTTGTTTTTCCTGGATCAGCTGTCCGGCTTCGTTGTAGAGTTTGAAGTCCAAACGGTCACCGATAGCGGCTTCCACTTTTCCACCAACTGTATCTCCTGCGTCTTCATCGCCATTGAAGTCGTTGACGAAGTACAAGTCTTTGACCTGAACCTCATCGTCAGCCGCATTAAATCGAACCTTGAGAACCTCAACGTTTGATTCGTTGGCAACGAGGATATTCGAGAAGACAGTCGAGTCGAGAGTAACGGTCAGAGAACCGGAAGCAACCAGTTCCCAGAGAGGTCCCTGGACATGATTGGCAGCAGAAACTTCTGTTCCACCACCGTCTTTGACGGTCACACTCTGTCCGTTTTCGACGTTGTCTGCGTCAACCGCAGTCAAGTCGAGCTGGATCTGATGTTTGATCGTTACTGCTGACCCATCGGCGACATTTTCTCCGATATCAGCGTTCAAGGCCAGAGAATCTGCATCAACAACAGTCGTAATAGCTCGTTCTATATCTCCAGCAGCTCCCGTGAAGATAATAATGTCTCCAGCGGTCATACCGGCAGTAGAAGCAACGTCTACTCCACTCAGACCAAGAGCTGTTTCATCCTGTCCTTCAAGTGGTGTTGTATCAATAACCGTAGATGAAGCTTCGATCGTGTCGACAACAACCGTGAATTCTTTCTGTCCAGCAGAAGGAATGATCACAGACAGGTCATTGAAAGTTGCCTGTCCAGTGCTGTCCAAGTTTTTGGCAGAACCCTGCTGAGTTCCGTCAACGAAGATAGCCAAGGTGAAGTTGCTGTAGGTTCGAGTAGAACCAGACACTCCATCGTCTGAGCCATTTGCGTTATTGGCGGTGTCAGCCGTAACGGTTGCTGATGTCACATTGACATCACCAGAGTCGTTGTTGTCGAGGACGAATTCCATGAAGGTTACGTCGTCCACTCCGGCAACGATCTTGTCACCGTCAGAGATCCCACTGGTTTCAGTTGCGATCAGAGATGATACTCGTACTTCGACGAATGATCCCTGAGCAGAACCAAGCATCTGAGATGAGCTGACCTGATCACCAGTAGAGATGTATTCTGGAGACTGGAAGTCAGTCGCAGAAACTTCGAGTTTGAGTTTGTCACCAGTTTCGGCAGCGTCTTGGACGTTCCCGACGAGCTTCATGATAGAAGTTCCGGCGATTTCAAACGTTGTGTTGAAGTTCAAACGGTAGTCGGTAACTGTTGCGTCAGTTCCATTCAGGGTGAAGTCGTTTTCACTGTCGATCAACTTGTCGTTGAGGTACAATCGGAAGTTGTCGAATGCAGCGTTGAAGTCTGCCAGCTGGTTGTCTACTCCGTCAAGATCGTCTTTGTCTTTAACGGTAGAACCCGAACCAACATTGATGTAGAGACCGTCAACCAAGAGAGGCTGATCCACGACCACACGAGCCGTCATCAAAACGACATCGTTTGATCCAGGAGAGTATTCCTGATTTCCAAGTGACGATGGGTCACGAGAAATGTTCAGGTCTCCAGAGTCAATCGTGTATGCACGCAAACGTGCACAACTGTCTTCTGCTTCGGTTCCAGTACACGTCGTAGCGTTGTTGGAAGTCGATCCAGAAGCAAAGTCGAGTCCCTTCGTGTTGTCAGAAAGGGCCTTCACACCAAAGGAAGTACCGATTTCAACACCCACAACATCTTCGAAGTTGTCGATCTTGAGGTTGATATTGTCTCCTCGTTCTGCACTGACGATGTCAGCACGGATAGAGAAGATTCGGCTGTCACCATCTTCGATGACGTATCCTCCCGTCACTCCATTGTCGAGACGGAAAGTCATGTAGTCACCATCAATAATGGTTTCAGCAGAGATTTGTTCCCCAGAAACGTACAGTGCAACATTTTCGAGATTGTCCTCGAGTTCTGCTGTTCCGTCGTTCTTGAAGGTAATAGCACGAATCTCAACATCTTTGTTGGTGTTCGACGCATTCAAAAGTCGGAATTTACCGACTTCGATGAAGTTGTCTCCTACATCAACAGTTGTGTCTGATCCGAGCGTGGAGAATTTCAGAGTAGAAACTTGGTACTGTGCAACCTCCATTTCTTCTCCTTCAATAGGGAAGTCTCCTACGACATTTGCTGCCGTAGAAACAACGTCGTCAGCACTGACCAATGCAAATCGGTTGTGGTGACCAACGTTTTTGTCTGCCTCAGTGTATTTTGCAGAAGCAACGACATCAGCCCACAGAGTTTGTCCCGCAGGGACAACGATTGGTGGGTTGAAGCGCAGTTCAACAATATCGTCGTTATTGACTGATTTGTCGTTTCCGACTTTAAATCCGTCAATTTCGAGCCAGACATTATCAAAGTCGTCGTTGTCACCAAGTCCGAGACGAGTGAATGTCAGAGAAGAAATCTCGACATCGCTGTCATCAGAAGCGGTGAGTTCAACAGTCAGGTAAGGAACAGAAGTCGCATTGTAAGGAATGTTAGTTCCTCGTGGAGTATCCATAGAAAGGGTTACTTCCATAGTTCCTTCTGATGGGCCTACGGGCTGAGCTACAACTAATTGAGAGTTGTAGGTAATATGTGCGGTTTCAGCACGAGTCACAGGGTTAGCTGGACCGAATGTGCCGTCTCCGTACCCACGCATGAGACCATTATTGTAAGCAGTCTCTACGTAGCCGTAGAACCAGTCTCCTTCATTGACATCGTCAAAGTGAGGAGCTCCGGAAAGATCCTGATTAATTTCGAAAGCGTTGACGACCATTTTTGCGATTTCAGCTCGGTTGATTCCAACGGCAGGACGGAAAAGTCCGTCTGGGTATCCGTTAATCCAACCATAGTTGTACATCGTTTCAATGTAGTCGTAATACCATGCACCTGGGTCGACATCAGGGAAGTGAGGTCCACCGGTGGTGTCAAAGTCAACGCCCGAAGCCAAAACGATGATCTTGGAAACTTCTGCACGATTCAACTGTCGATTCGGTGCAAAAGATCCGTCATCATTTCCGCTCAATACTCCTTGGTCCATAAGCTCTTCAATAGCTTCTTCGGCCCAAGAAGGAATTTCGGAGGCGTCAGTGAAAGGCAGTGCTGCGTTTGCAGCAGGAGCAACGAGCATAAAACTCATTGCGGCCAGAGCCACTGAAGCCACGCTTTTTTTAATTTGGGCGAATAAATCCATCTTATAAAAGGTGGTTAAAAATAAATAATTCTCATCAAACCTCAAGAGAGAATCTGATGAGTTCAGTAAGTTTGGTAAGAGTCTAGAGAGAAAACTGTCCTGTCAGAAAGAATATCTTTCATTTGTTTCCCTCCGGCCGCCGTTGTGAAAGACCGAGACTTTTAGCACTTTCACCGCAGGTCAAGCCTTTGGTGAAGCGAGACGGGAGCCCGCCCTGGGCAGACAAGCCGTCCAAGTCCTCGGCATCGTATGATTTTATGGGCAAAAGGCAAGTTCTATACCGGCTTTTCCCCTTCATAAAATGCCATTTTCTAAAACGGAAAATATCCCCTTTTGTTACATTTTCTCGTGTTTTTTGTTGCGAAAAGTTCAAAAATGTGGTATAATAAGGGTTTAGGGTCGTTTTTTTGCATTTGGATACGAATCCAAAGCATTCAGGATTCGTATCTGAGCTGTTTTATTTATTTGTCTGCTTTTTTTGGGATACGAACCCGAAACATCTAGGGTTCGTATCCAACAACCCTCTCCTCAGGATTTGTATCTTGGCTGTTTTATTTATTTGGTATTGGGATACGAATCCAAAACACCCAGGATTCGTATCCCATATTAAGCGTCACTCCTTGATCGCTTTCTCTAAATCCTCAATAGCCTGCCGAGTATTCTCGACGGCTTCTTGGGTGCGATCTATATTTTCTCGAATTTCCTGATATTTTTCCATCCCCTCACTAGCCTTGGTTTCAATCTGCTCGCGCAATTCGGATAATTTTTGCTCGAGCGCTTCTTTTTTTTGAAGCAAGAGTTCTTTTTGTACTTCCAAATCCGTCCCGAATGTCTTCAGGACGTATGCTTGAGCTTTATGCCAGAGCTGAGAGGTGTCGATGTCTGCCGAAAAAGTCAGCATTCCCCCGACCACCAGCATCACCAGAATCAAGAGTCGACCAATCATTTCTCCAGATTAGAAAAGCTCCCGGACATCTTTTCCGCGGAAGGTCTGAAGCGTCTGAATAATGTTTTGCACCTTGTCCCGTGATATGCCGACTCGTCGGTGTTGACGAGGGAATTGGGCGGGAAGGGCGGAAGATTTTTTGAGAGCAGAGCGAACCGGCTGAATATGAGCGGCGATCAGCACTTCTGCCCCGCACTCTTCACAGCGAGCGTAAAAATCAATGTTTCTGTCTTCAGCGTTTTGAACTTCGATGTCCCGCTCTTCAAAGTCAGCCTGACATCGAGGACAGACAACGTCTTCGCAGATTTTGTGAACGATTTCACGAAAATGTGAGAATTTCATACTCCGATTGTGCCGAGAACAATAAAAAATGCAAGCCCTCTTCTTTTCCCTGGGATACTTTTCTCTGGGATACGAATCCGAGATATTGGCTATTTATTTGGATACGAATCCTGAATGCTTTGGATTCGTATCCCAGGGTTGAGTTATTTGGATACGAATCCTAGATGTTTTGGATTCGTATCCCAGGTTTTGAGTATTTGGATACGAATCCTGGATGTTTTGGATTCGTATCCAATTGCAAAAAAGGATTCGAAAATTACGGCAACATCTCCCGAAAACTCTGCCGCGTCACACTTTCTCCAAAAGAAACGTCTTTCCCAAAAAAGAACTGGATCATCTGAGCGGCTTCTTCGGGCGATACCTTCTCGGCCGGTTTGAAATACGGAGGAGATGTCAGTCCTTGCCGATAGCTGAGAAGCGCGGCTTGGGAAAACCAATCTGTTGGTTCCACATCCTCGAAAGGACTAGGTCCAGGAAAAGGAGGACGCACTCGTGCCGCCTCATAGAGCAAGAAAAACATGTCCGCCCGCACCAAAGGACGATCCGGCGATACGAGCTGTTTTTGCTCTTGTGGTGATTGAGGGGAGGATGATGGCGAAGAGGGAGAAGCAGGCGGAGTCTGCGCCTGAGAAGAATCAGAGGGCTGAGATCTTGGAGATGGAGGGGGAGATTGGTACGCCCCAACAAAAACCGGAAAATGAATCTGGTCGCTCTGACCAGACCCGTCTACTACCCGCAGAAGAATCTGCTTCTCTCCCGGTTCTCGAAATTGTCTGCGCATTTCTTTTGGTCCCTGCTGAAGGTATGTCCCGTCAGAAACTAAATCATCCGATCCCTGAAAATCAAAATCCCAGTAGTAGCGCAATCCTTGCCCACTACTCCGCGAAGCATCAAAGCGAAAAACCGTTCTAGTGTCCCCTTCTCGCTGAGAAATAGTCACCCGCGCGGTAGGTTTTGAATACGGTCGCACCGTTACTCGACGAGCAACTGTGGTCACTTTCTTGCTGGGATCGCGCACCTGCATGCGAGTAATATAAGTGCCGGGTTTTTCGTACCGCCACTGATACGTACCGACCCGTCGAAAACGACTGTCCCAGTTTCCATCTCCGTCAGCATCAAACCGTGTTTCCAAATACGCGTGCTGATGTTGCAGATCTGATACTTTCGGATAAAACCTCACCAATTGCCCTGGATATATTTCCGCTGTGTCGACCGTGAAAGAAACGTTTGGAGCGGTATTGGGAGAGACATGAAGACGAAGCGAGGCTCGCGATCGCACCCCTTCTTCGTTTTCTACTTCCACCACTGGTGTCAAAATTCCTTCTCGGGGAATCGTGTATTCGGCCAATGAGTTCGCCAGAAAAGGCGTGTCAAAAACACCGTCCCCCTGAAAATCCCATCGGTACGAAAAATCTCGAGCCGTCATATCCTGATAGCGCAGTTGTGCGGTAAACTGAAGCCTGTCCCCCTCTACCGCCACAAAAAATGTGTCGTTGGACGTCGAAGAAAAAGCTGTATGACGAGTCAGATTTTGTACATGAATTTCGGGTCGGTAATCGATCGGATCGTGGGTTACCTCTATGGTTATAAGTGTTTCACGACACTTGGGAGCGGCGCGATCATAGCAGGTGCGAGCTCTGACTTGGTGGGTTCCGGGGGAATCAAATTTTTTGGTGACGATTTCTTTTTCTTGGAGAAATTGTTCGCCGTCAAAATTCCACTCAATCCAAGCGTGATCGGGAATGCGCGAATCGGAAGCATCAAACCGAAAAACTGTGTCTTCATTAAATCCCGTCCGTCCAGGAGAAACATGGACCACTGGAGGAACGACCGGAGCAGGAAGAATCTGTATTTTTTCCCAGTCTGCTCGGGGAACCTGCCGTCGGAGAGGGTCTGTGCTGAGACGCTCCAGACCACGGATTGTTTCTCGTGATCCATCAGGAAAAATCACTTCCGCTGTCGGGGAGAGCTGTCCGACTTGATTGTCGCCAAAAACATGACGCACCTGCCGCTGCTGAGAAAACTGCGTTTCAAAATATCCGTCCGAATCAAAATCCCACCGAACTTTCACGTCGTCCGGATTTTCGGTTCGGGGAAGCGTGACCAAAAGCTCAAAAAGAACTGACTCTCCCACCCGAATCCGCGTGGGGTTGGCTCGAATCCTGATGTGGCGATAGGTGTCACTGTGAACCCGATATTCTCGGTAGGTGGTCTGGACGGTCTTGGTTTTTTGATCCCGTACCTGCAATTTTGCGCGAAAAGTGCCGATATCCATGGGCGTGTACTTCCGGATAGACTGCGTGCTCCAAGGAGTCCAGTATTCTGCATTTCGAAATTGAAACCGATATTCTAACCCTCCCCGCAGACCGTTGGTATTGCGCGAATCAGAGGCGTCGAACGTCATCTCCGAACCCGCCTGTCCGGTCGCAGGAGTCACCATCAAATTGGCTTCCGGCAGGGTGGCGGCCTCAGCAACTCCGAGAAAAAGAAACACCAGAAGACCGGTCTTGAGAAGAAAAGACCGGTCTTTGAGAATACGAACAAATGGGAAAACAAAATGACGCATTTCTGCCTGATTGTAGTCTGCGCGAATCAGGAATCAAGAGAGAGCTGTTGGATGCGTTGCTTATTTGGGATACGAATCCTAGATGCTTTGGATTCGTACTTCGTTGCTTAGTTTGGATACGAATCCTAGATGCTTTGGATTCGTATCCCCGGTTTGAGTTATTTTTGGATACGAATCCTGGATATTTCGGATTCGTATCCAATGCATAAAATAACCTTGGGTTCAAACAAACTATTTTTCTGTTACTATTGTCCCCGATCCATAAATCCATGCTATGAATATCCACTCCAAAACACTCCCCAATGGTTTGCGACTGCAAGCCGTAGAAATGCCCGGCACCAATGTCGTGACCACTTTGATCTTGGTCGGCGCCGGATCTCGATACGAAGATCTATCAATCGCCGGAATCTCACATTTCTTGGAACACATGTTCTTCAAGGGCGCTAGAAAATACAAAACCCCCAAGGCCGTCGCCGAAGCGGTGGACAGCTTTGGCGGAGAATTCAATGCCTTCACCGGCAAAGAGTACGCCGGATACTATGTGAAATCCGGAGCCGAAAATCTCAAAAAATCACTCGACGTACTGTCGGATATGATGCTGCATTCGCGTTTTGATTCAGCGGAAATCGAAAAAGAACGCGGGGTCATTCTCGAAGAAATGGCGATGTATCTGGATGCTCCGATGTACCAGATCAGTTGGGATTTTGAGCGACTGGTGTTTGGGGATCAGCCGCTGGGACGAGATCAGATCGGAACCAAAGAACTCATCAAGTCCGTTACTCAGGATCAATTCAAAGAATACCAGCGAGAACTCTATACGCCTGACAATACCGTCATCACGATCGCCGGAGCTGTCAGCGAAAAAGATCTCGACACCGTCGCCGAATTTTTTCCGTTTCCCACAATGAAAAAATCTCGCTCTCTGGGGACATTTGACCCGAATCTCAAAACCGAAAAATTCAAGATCAGAATCAAAAAAACAGAACAGTATCATATATCACTGGGGCTCCGCGCTCTGGCTGAACGCGATCCGCAATTTCCTGCACTCAAAGTATTAACGACTATTTTGGGAGGGAATATGAGCGCCCGAATGTTTCAGCATGTGCGTGAGCAAAAAGGACTCTGCTACTCTATTCGTTCTCTGGTGGACGAGTACACCGATACAGGACTCCTTACGACTCGCGCCGGCGTAAAATTGGGGGATGTCTTGGATGCTGTGGGAGCGATCCGATCCGAATACGATGATATCAGGAATAATGGAGTAACCGATCAAGAACTCCTGAAAGCCAAAAATTTTCTCTGCGGCAAAACCGATCTTCGCACCGAAGACACCGAAGAAATCGCGCATCATTATGGAAAAAATACGCTTCTGTATTCATTGGAAGAAGATTTTGAGGAATGGAAACAAAAAATTCGTGCCGTCCAAAAACACGACGTCGAATCACTCGCCCAAACGATTCTCGCTCCCGAAAACCTTCGGTTTTCTGGTATTGGGCCGCAGATCAAAGAGGAAAAACTACTCAAGCTGATCTCCTGACATCTTCCAAAGACCGGTCTCCGACAGAGACCGGTCTTTTTTAATATTTTTTACTGTTTTTTCACTATCTCCGCACCGACTCGCTGAAATGCTTCCTCCGTCGAGGCAAACTGTTCGAGAGATTCGCGATGAGAGCGGTCATGAAACTGAGAACGGAAAAATCGAATTAATTTGAGCTTGAGGGGATCGCGGGAAGCGATCTCTTGATCGGGAAATGTTTTTCCGTGAACAATATACTCATATATATCTGGCTTCTTTTCCCGCAGAGAAAGAATATTATGAACAATCTGAGCGGTTACCCGATGATCCGGATGCTCGTCTATTTGGGAGGGAATATAGACTTCGTCCGGCTCCAGCCGCGACAAAAGTCGGTCTATATTTTTCTGGAGTAGCGAGAGCCGATAGGGAGTATGAGGAAATGCGCTGTCATGATTGGTATACGTCTGACCGGTATACTGACTCCGTACATTTTCATTCTCCATCAGGTCAGAAAGCTGTCGATCAGGGAAATTGAGGAAAAAAAGGTCTGATTGTTCGAGCCCTAAAACTCGCGTCGCCACTCGTGACTCGGTGCGACGCGAACGGCCATACGTTTGGGCTCGCGCGGGGAGCACCTCCTGCAGCCCATCCCCGTCAGTGACATAAATAATTTTCACCCGATCTCCCTGCTGTAATCTCTGCGCAATGGTACGAGAACAGCACAAAATCTCGTCATCCGGATGAGGGGCAAAAATAACAATGGTTTTCGGCTCTTCTTTTTCTGAAGATTCGGGATCGTCTTTGGAACGAGCCACATCATAAAAAAACTGACGATGCCTCTCTCTCCGAGAAAGAATCTCAGAGAAGTACGCCGGATTTTTTTGTTGGGTAATGCTTGAGGGAGGCGAAACAGAAGGCTGCGGAAGAGCCTGAAGATAGCTTTGCCAAAAACTCGCCACGATAAGCATTTCATGCATCAAAATATATTATCAGCAGAAAAGAAAAATCCGTCAAAAGTTTCGAGTCGAACTGAAAGATTTCCGAAATATTTAATGTGCCACTCGGTACAGCTCTTCCAATGTCGTCTCTCCCCTCAACACCCGGACCAATCCGTCCTCAAATAAAGTCAAAAAATCATCGTGCGAGCGAATGTATTCGAGTATTTCTAAATCTTGAGCTCCATTGAGAATCATTTTTCGAATTTCATCCGTCATCAAAAATGCCTCACAGATAGCGATTCGTCCAGAATATCCCGTATGCGAACATTTCTCACACCCCTGAGCCTGTGAAAGTTCTTTCGGAACGGTGATTTCCGGAAAAAGACGAGCAATATTTTTGATGGATTTTGTCAGACGTTGATCAGATGGGGCGGCAACTTTTGTCCGACAGTGCGGGCAGATTTTTCGAATGAGCCGTTGAGCAAAAACCGCATTGAGTGTCGGCGCAATATTGAAGTTTTCGAGCCCTAAATTTCGTAGGCGAGAGAGTGCCCCTACGGCCGAGCTCGTATGCAGAGAACTCAAGACCGTGTGTCCTGTCAGAGAAGCTTCTGAAGCGAGCTTTGCCGTCTTGAAAGATCGGATTTCTCCGACCAAAATGACATCCGGATCGTGGCGAAGAAGAGCCTGTAAACCATTTTCAAAATCATAGTCTTTGCCTTCATCCACCTGAGACTGAGAGACTCCTTCCAATTGGTATTCGATAGGGTCTTCGAGTGTCACCAGTTTTTTGCTCTCAGAATTGAGCTCTGCGAGCATTGAATACAAAGTGGTCGTTTTTCCGCTTCCGGTAGGACCCGTCACCAAAATTAATCCGCTTTTTTCGTGGAGAGCAGAAAGCAGTTTTTCTCGCACATACGAAGAAAATCCCAATTCCTGGAAACTTTTAATTCCTTGTGTCGCATCCAAAATACGCATCACTACTGACTCTCCAAAAGGGGTGGGGAGAGTAGAAATACGCAGGTCGATTTTTCTTTTATTGATCAGAAACGTTCGGTGCCCGTCCTGAGGAATATCCGTAATATTCGATCTCATTCCGGCTTCATATTTCACCCGATTTGTGATTTTTTGAGCGGTTTCTCTGTCCATTCGCAACACATCATGCAAAATCCCGTCGATCCGAAACCGAAGACTGGAACCTTTTTCGTAGGGCTGAAAATGAACATCCGATGCTCCCGATGCCACCGCTGCTACTTCGATTTCACTCAGGGCACTTTCTGCGTGCATGTCGGGAAGTTTTTTTTCGAGTTTGGCAACGGCTTCGATTGTCTGAGAAAACACTTTTTCTTCCTGTTCTTGAATGTCAGCGCGACGCTGAATGGTCTTTTTGTGCAGTTGCTCAGAGCTATAGGCTTTCATCGCCTCCAAAAATCCATCCCGAGAACACAAATATAATTCTGGCTTTTTCCCCTCATCCGAAAGTTGGCGAAGGAACGTTTTTGTTTCTTCCTTTTCTGGATCCACCACCGCCAAACGAAAAATTTTTCCCGATCGATCCAAAGGAAAAATCTCTGCTTTGCGCGCACTTTCCTCTGGGATAAGCTTGAGAATGTCTATGTTGGGAGGGAATGTAGTGAGATTGACATAGCCGATCCCGAGTTTTTGAGCACGCGAAGATATATCGCGCTCTTCGAAGCCACGATTGATCGTACTCAAAAAAGAAGAATTTTGTTGGCTGTTCATCTCCTTATTATACCACAAATATCGCAGAAAATCAATGGGTTCCTTTGGTTTTGGGCAATTTTGTCTGCAGAATTTTTTCGGCACGATCGACAGTGAAATCTGGATCGTCTTCAGAGTGAATTTCTATCGTTCTGGTCTTCTCCTCTGAACCTTTTTCTGGAACAAAAAAATCATCAACCGTGTACACCTTCATTTGTGTCCCAGCCAGGTGCTGCAAAATGTCTTTTGTTTTTCCTTCTCCAAAAATAGCTTCCAAAAAGAAGAGCGTATCGCAGTGCGCGTGCTTGGCGTGACGAATATATTTTCGTGCCAGACGGCGAAATTCAACACTGTCGGCACAACCTTCATTCGCCAGAGCATGGAGAACTTGATATTCAAAAAAAGAAAATCGAGGAGTTTTTTCGGCTCTTTTTACTTCCTTTGGGAGAAAAGGGAATGTTTTTGAGGAGAGGCTCTGACAAAATTCTGCGGCGAAGTTGTTTCGACGATCATAAAAAATCCCGATCCTGCCAAAGCGTGTTTTTTGCTGCAAGATGTCTTTTATCCCTGTTTCCCAAAAATCCTTTTCTTCGATTCCTTCCTGCGCATCATTTTGCTGCTGTACAAAAAAACGAATATGAGAAGAAGGGAAAAGGGAGAGTGTTTTTTTCCCCAAGACAAATGGGCCGAAGTCATGCCCCCATATGTTGATTTTCATCGGCATTCAACATAGCAAATTTTGAGAAAAGCAAAAACCATTTTACAATGAAAGAAAAATGCAACCCAACACACACAAACATGCCCCCCATCATCCGGGGAATTCCGCTCCTTCATGGAGCAAAGAAACTATGATTGTCCTTGCGCTGACGGTGCTCGTCGCTTTGGGGACGGTTTTTGTTTCCTGGCAAAAATTTTTGGTCTTCAGAGCAAACAACGAACTCTCTCAAAAAATAGAAACCAAGATCGAAACTATTCAGTCACTCGCCGGAAAAGCCGACGCTTCTTCCTATCAAAAGGCTGCTGTTGCCGTAGAAAAAGCTGATCAATATCGCGTTCAATGGTCAAAAGTAGTCGACAAACTCTGGAAGCTCGAATCAGAAAATGTTCGCTTTTTGAATTTTTCTTCTACGCCCCAAAAAGAGCTCAGTATCCAAGGAATTGCTTCGAACTATGAGCAGATAGCCCGATTTTTGGAACAACTCAAGCAGGACCCTGAAATTCGCGTTCCTTTTGTCAGCACTATTGCTGAAGCCGTTTCCGAGGGAAATCTTCCTCTCACCTGGAAGCGATCTGAAGCCGTAGCATTTCAGCTTCAATTTTCTCTTTCTCCTTCCCCATGAAAACCTGGCATATTCTGGTTCTGGTACTCTTGGTGGCGATAGGAGGATTTTATATCGTTCCGACTGTCAATACTACACGATCATTACGATCGGAAAATATCAAACTGCAGAAAACACTGCAGGGGAAAATCGAAGAACTCCAAACTCTCAATCAGGTTCTCCAAAAAACAAAAGAGCAAAAAAAGTCTGTTCTGTCTCTCGTGCCCATCGATAACGGCCAAGAATTTCTCCTGAGAGATCTGCAAAAGATTGCTCAGCAGACAGGATTTGGATTTAATGGACTCCAATTTTTCAAAGGACAAAATTCTGCCGTCGGGCTCCCGGAACTCAGTATCAATTTTTCTACGGAAGGCCAGAAATCTCAGTTCAAAAAATTTCTTCTCGCTATCGAAAATAATCAGCGATTTCTGGGGATGAATCGCTTGGATGTCCAGACTGATTTTTCGGCTCCTGCAAATCCAAAACTACGCTTTAATGTTTCCCTCTATTCCTTCTATCAAAAGGAACAATGAAAAATATTCTGAAAAGTTTTTTTCAGAAAAAAAAAGACCCTTCCGTCGAAAATCGGAAAGTCATTTATGGTGTGACCGATCGGCGAAACGATAGTTTTTGGCAAAAGGCCAACGATTTTCTGATCGATCATTCTCCCGTTCGGAAAAAAGAAAAGGGCGTTTTTTTTGATTCTCTGCAACTCTTGGTCAATTCCGGCGTTCGATTTGTTCGAGCCCTAGAAATATTGGCAGAAAGACAAAGAAATCTTCATTTTCAGAGAGTTCTTCAGAGTGTCGTCTATGACATGGTTCACAACGGGGCAAGTTTTTCTCAGGCAATGGCAAAATATCCTCGCATTTTTGCGCCGGAAGAAGTAAAAATGGTTCTTTCTGGAGAGATGACCGGAAGGCTCGAAGAAACTCTCGAATCTATTGCTGATCAGATACAAAAAAATATTCAACTCTCACTGCGCATTCGGTCGGCTCTCATGTACCCGATAACCGTCATTATCGCAATTGTCTTGGCGGCCTTTGTTATTATGATTTTGGTCGTTCCGAAATTCATGATCCTTTTTTCGGAATTCCCCAATGCCGAACTTCCAATCGCTACGAGAATCCTCATCGGCACCTCTTCTTTTCTTCGAGAAGCCTGGTGGTTTCTCCTGACATTGGGAATTGCGAGTGTTTTTGTTTTTCGAAACTGGAAACAATCCGAAAGAGGACGAAAAAAATGGGATGGATTTCTCCTAAAAATGCCGCTCTTTCGGGGGATTGTTCGGAATATACAGACCGTGCGCATCAGCAGTAATTTTTCCACGCTCATTCAATCAGGAATCCCGATCACAAAGGCCCTTCAGCTTCTATCAGAAATCATTCCCAATAGTGTTATTGGACGAGCCATCCTCAACGTGAAAGAAAAAATTATTCATGGGAAAAAAATCCATGCTGCATTCAGCGAAGAGCCAGCATTTGATCCTATTTTGGGAGAAATTATTGAGATCGGAGAAAAAAGCGGACGTCTCTCGGAAATCTTGGAAAAAACCGCTTCCCAATATCAGAATGAGGTTGATGCACAGCTCAAGAATTTGACGACTCTTATAGAACCCCTGGTTATTGTTCTTGTGGGAGGAGCAATTGTTTTTATGGCTCTGGCAATTATGACCCCTATTTTCCGCCTGCAAGAACTCTTTATGAATACTTAATATGCGAGCAAAATCCTTCGGATTTACGCTGTTGGAAATCAGTATTGTTTTGGTTATTGTGGCACTTCTGGTCAGTTTGATCACCCCGAATTTTGTGGCATACCAGCGACAAAAAAACCTCCAATTGGCTTCCGAAATCGTACAAACTTCTCTCACAAAAAGTTTTTTTTCGAGTCGTTCCCGCCCTCTCATATTTGGAGTGAAAGCACTCGGAGGACAAGAAAAAATAACAATTTTTTCCTGTTCATATCCAGATTGTTCCTCCCCCAATGCGCCAGAAGAAATCCCCCTTCCGAGCAGAATCTTCGTGGTACAAAGCTTTGAGGTGCTTTTCCTTCCGCCTCACGGCGATATTAGTCCCACCTCTTTCACAGAAGAATTTTCTGATATTACCGTGCAAAATGTATACGGCAATCATAAAACACTTCGTGTATATAAAAATTCAGGTCTTATCGAACTCCTCCCATGAAATATACTTCTCGTGGTTTCAGTTTATTTCAGGTCATGGCTGCTATCGTTTTTTTGGGGGTAGCGCTCTCTGGGACAGTCTTGCTCGTTGCCCTAGCACGAGAGGAAATCGCACTCAATAAAAATCGAATTATCGGTTTGTACTTAGCACAAGAATGTTTGGAGCTGACTCGCAATGCGCGCGATAGCGCTTGGCGACAAAACCTTCCCTGGAATTGCTCCTTCGAAAACACCATGTCTGAGTATCGCATTTGGCCAGATCATTCCTCTATGCCTGCCGCAACGACAACATCCTGCCAAAACGAATTGGGGCTTCGGGTTGACGCTTCCCCTCCTCCATTCTATCTCTCCCAAAAAAACAATTTGTTTTTGCACGAGATTCCGTGGGATCCGAGTAGCCCCGATACTATACTTTTCCAACGAAAATTTTTTCTTTCGGATATTGAATATCCGCACAATGACTCCTCTTTGCCTCCTCACAAAGTGACCATTACCTGCCAGGTGAGCTGGCCGCAAAAAGGAGGACGAGGGATGGTCGAGCTTTCTCATATTCTGACCGACTGGCACCAAAAATGAAACAAAAAGGATCAACGCTTTTGGAACTTATCGTATCGATTGTTATCACAGCAATTGTCCTGACGGCGGTAATGGCAAGTTATCTGGCTTTGGTTCGAGCCAATCAAGCTGCCAATATCAGTCGCCAACTCCAAAAAGAAGCCAACTTCGCCATGATCCGAATCGCCGATAAAATTCGGACTTTTCTGCCACACTACGAGCAATATAGTGCCGATGGAAATCAAATTGGCGAACAAACATTCCTGTCTCTTCTTCACGAAGAAACAGGACAAACCGTGGTATTCGAAAAAGCCGAAACTGATCGCGCAGAAAATTTTTGCCAAGCACGATATGGTCATAAATGCCAGACGCTTCTGATGAATGGAAGTCCTCTTTTTTCACAAAATATTCATGTTTCTGAAGCTCTCTTTCGTCTGAGTCCTGCGAAAAACCCTTTCCTGCCCGAAAATCTCGGAGAAAAAGCGGTTCAACTCCAGCCCAAAGGAACTCTTTTTTTGAAAATCGAATCCACTCAAGATCCTGACATCAACCTCACACTTCAAACGACTATTTCTTCTCGCCGATATGAATAAGTCTTTTTCGCTCCCCAAACCAAAACAAAAAGGAGCTATTCTGCTGCTGTCGATTCTCCTGTCAGCGCTCATCCTCACGGTGGGGATGGGGCTCATAAAAATCCTGGCGACCGAACTCGAATTTTCATCCGATCTGCTTTTTGCAGAAAAAGCCTATTTCGCTGCAGAATCCGGCGTAGAACTCACGCTTCAAGAACTCAAAGAAAGTCCGACCCAACATGTAGACTCTCTTTCTCAACTCATAAAAAGCGATAGTTCCGAAGAGGAAGCGGTCGTACATATTTCTATTCAGAATCTCATCCATCCCTCCGAAGAATTCGAAACAAGTGTTCCTCCGAAAAAGACAATAAAATTTCGGTTTCAGAAAGACGCAGACCTTTCCACTCCATGGATGCCCGAGGGAACTGACAATTTTGATATTGCTCTCGAAGGAGCTGCTTTTTTTCACTGGAAACTTGTCTGTTCTCATAGTGGAGGAACCGTTTCCTTGCAGGAAAAACTCCCCGCTGGGGAATATCCTGACTTCGCAGCACAAACAGGAATTTACGATAATCCGGAAGGTATCTCGAGTCAGAAAGCCCTGAGTGATTTTCTCGCGATGCTGTCGGGTGATGAGAAAAACACCTGCTTTTTATCGTTCACCAATCTCGACCAGGCAAATGATATGACACTCACACTCAAAAATACTGAGATGGCTCCTCCTACCGCAACAATCCGCTCACTCGGACAGTCGAATAACCGCTCAAAATTGATTCTTTTTGAGTATGCTCAAAAAAATCTCTCGCCTTTTTTTGACTTCGGGCTTTTCCACACCGAAAGCGGATTCTGATTTTTATATACGAATCCAAGTGCAGCTCTTCCAGAGCTTAAGCCCTCTTGTTGTTTACGAAAAAACAATTTCTCCGTTTTCAAATTGTACGTTTGTTTTTTTCTCCGACAGCTTCGGTATTGTGTACTCCCGATCATAGGAAATCCCTTGTGTGATAAGACTTGCTGGAGAATCACAGAGAGTTTCTCCTCTGTATTGAAGTCGATACTGACCATCCTCACGCACGTGTCCAATACAGGAAGCGCCTGCATTTTCCGCAATTTTTCCCAATTCCCATTTTCGGGTGAAGTGATCCACAATAAAGTCCGTCAGATCCGGATGGCAGGCAAAACAAAATCGTTCTTGTGTTTCGCTGCACGCAAAAACATGCGGCGGAAAATCTCCGATCGTGTGTAATTTCTCCAGATCAATGTCTGCTCCGTATCCACTCCCATCCGCCAACTCTACAGTCGCACAAACCACCCCCCCAGCTCCCAGATCTTTGCAGGCAATCTGATCGTATTTTTTTTGGGCTTTCAGAATCTCAAACAAATCCAGAATCGAAGCCACCAAGTGTCGCTCCAAAAACGGATTGGGCTCTTGGACTGCTGCTTTTTTGGCTTCCAAGTCATCATCTGCTTCAAAACTGTCAGACGCAAAACTCGCCCCTCCAAATCCTGAATTATCGGTGGGTTTTCCCACGATAATAAAATTCCATTTTTCTTTTGCGGCTTGAGGGGGAACATAAGAATGGATCAATTCGGAGGCTCTGAGAACTCCTATTCCCGTTACATTGACCAAACAATTTTCATCGAATCCCGTATCAAAAAAGACATCTCCCCCGTAATTGGGAACGCCAATGGGATTGGAGTAACCAGCCACACCACGGACAACTTCCGAAGCAATGTTTCTCTGAAGCGATTTTTGAGGATCTCCAAATCGAAGACTATCAAGTGTCCCCACGGGCCGAGCTCCCATGCACAAAATATCTCGCAATACACCGCCAACCCCCGTCGCAGCCCCTTCATATGGGACGATTTGGGAAGGGTGATTGTGTGATTCGTGCGTAAGAACAATGGCGTATTTTTCTCCGTTTTCCTCGAATACTTCAACGACCCCCGAATCCTCCGCCGGTCCCAGGATAACTTGCGGGGCTTTGGTAGGAAGTTTTTTGAGAAATTTCTTGGAGCTTTTATACGAACAGTGTTCAGAAAGCTGAATTCCCATGACAGTCGCTTCGGTCAGCGTCAGCGGCCGACCAAGTTCTTTCTGCAGTTCACGGGCTTCTGATACCGTGAGCGCAATGTTGTGCTCCTGTAATAATTTCTTGGCATCGTGAGCGGAAAAATCAAGGTTCATTGGTTAAAAAGAAAGAGAATCCTGAGCGTTCCTGACATCGTTCGATTCAATAGACGGCTTTGATGACGTCATTTTATCTATTTCTTTTTTCTGCTTTTCTAGGCTCTGAGAATAACGTTTTATGTCTGTTTGATTTAATTTCCCAACACCCATAGATTCTTTTTTTATAAAAACTTCCTCTGCAAATTCGTCCGATAAATTTTCATCGTGATTTATGAGACGAAGGGAGTCTCTCGTCAAAACAATGTTTGCCGCATTTTGGAGGGAAATATGTCGATCATAAGACGCAATAAGATTTACGATGTCTTCTCTGTCCTGGGGATCAAAATCCTGTATTTTCTCATATTCAGAAATCTTCTTGAAATTCCTGAGAATGGGCTCAATGGCTTCGATGGAAATAACATGAAAGGATATTCCGTCTTCAAAAAAATACAGCTCTTTGAGTTCTTGTATTTCATTGAGAGGCATTACAAAAAATACAACTTTATAAACATCCGATTGTCCTTTTACCTTTTTTGCTGTTTCTTTTACCTGTGTGCGAATATAGGTTTTCGGATCTTTTGATTTTTTAGCATCAAAAACAACATATTGATCCAAAAATTTTATTAAAAAATCTGGCTTTATTTTTCCATCAAAACCGGGCGGCAAAGAGGTGTTTTCATAAAACTGAAACCCTACATCTTGCTTTTGACAAACCTCTCTCAATTTTGCAAGAACGAGATTTTCATGATCATTCCAAATTCGATCTCTTTCTTCTTGTTCTTGGGCAAGCTTTTTTTCGTCTTCTCTTCGTATGCGGCTCTGTTCTTCTTGTAATTTTTCCTCGGCTTTGCTTAGCTTTTCAACTAAAGCTTGGAATTCTTTTTCTTTTCTTTCTTGTTGTTCCTCAAGCTTATTGAGTTTGTTTCCGGTCTCCTTCAGGCGTTCTTGCAGTTGCTCTTCTTTCGCCTCTAACTGAAGAATTCTCCTTTGTTTTTCTTCTATAATTTGTTTTTGGGCAACACTCTGCTCTTTTAAAGAAGGGAGTTCTAATAATTTTTTATTCCTCTCTTCGATATCTGATTTTAATTGGATGTTCTCCTGTAATATATCTTTGTATTGTGTTTTCTCTCTTCCCCAAAAAAACCAACCAATGGCAGCACCAAAAACAAGAAAAACGACTGAAGCAATAATTAATTCCATAGCGTCAGTAGTGTACTCATTTCAAAAACTTTGTCATTTCAAACCTTGTCCCCAACTTGATTGCGTATTGATTTATAGTCTCCGGATCCCATCTTCGCAAGAAGAACAAAAACGAAAGAAAATCCTCTCTTTTTTTCTCGTTAAAAATCAGTACAATCGCCTCGCTCATGAATCCTCGCCTTGCTGTCATTTCATTCCCCGGTAATAACTGTGAAGTGGAGTCTCTCCGGGCAGCTGAACGCAATGGATTTGATGCGAAATTAATTTTATGGAACGAACCAGAAAAACTCGCTGATTTTGATGCTTATTTTTTGATCGGCGGATTTTCTTTTGAAGATCGGGGACGATCTGGAGCCATCGCGGCTCGAGAACCAATTTTTGATGTCCTCAGATCAGAAGCCCAAAAAGGAAAAATTATTTTGGGAGTATGCAATGGAGCACAAATGATCGTAGAATCCGGATTGATTCCGATCGGCGATAACCCTGTTCCTTTTGCTCTGGCGGAAAATATTCGCCGCGATACCTCAGAACATGTACTGGGAACGGGCTACTATAATGAATGGGTTCACCTCACGCTGGAAAGAAAAGATACGGCTTTTACTGGAAAAGCACAGAATATTCTACGCGTTCCTATTGCTCATGGAGAGGGACGCTTTACCTCACGCGATAAAAATGCACAGGAAGCTCTTTTGTCTGGGAAAAATGTTGCCTTTCGCTACTGCGATAAAAAGGGAGTTGTAAGTGATCAATTTCCGATCACTCCCAATGGAGCCTTTGCGGCAACGGCTATGGTGGTCAATGACGAGGGAACTATCGGAGCCATTATGCCACATCCGGAAAGATTTTATGATGCTTTTGACGGAGATCAGATTTTCCAGTCGATGAATGCTTGGATTTCTGAGCATCGTTCACCGAAATCCGTTGGCATTGGGAAGTTTGAAACTTCACAGGTCGAAAAAATAGATCCCCTGTCGCAATCAAAAAACTCTCTTTTTCTGGAGAAAAAACTCATTATCACTGATAACGAAGCTTTTTCTGTCTCTCAGGCTGCCAGCAGTATCGCTGGAGAAAAAATGCACTTGGAGAAATCATGGCTCTATAGCATAGAGTTCGAACCCAAAAATTCACAGGGTTCGAACTCAGAGATGAGAAAGAAAATTCTGGATTCAGGACTCATCCTCAATGAAAACAAAGAAGTCCTCCTTCCTGATCCCAGCCCCAAAGATACCTCGAGCCCCCGCTCTAATAAATACGCCGTCTTCCCGCTTGAAGATGACACCGCTACTGCACTCGGAGAAAAACTTTCCACGCTGCTCAAGAGAAAAGTACGGGTCAAAATCTATACCTGCTGGAACTTTAAGAATACTTCAGAAAAGGCCATAAAAAAGGTTTTTCAGAATAGACTTCTCGCAAACCCAAATGCCGCTCAAATATTTGCTCTATGAAAACAGCCCTCCTTTCGGTTTCAGATAAAACAGGTATTGTAGATTTTGCAAGAGGGTTGCAAAAAGTCGGATTTCGCATTCTCTCAACGGGTGGGACTTATAAAAAACTGACCGATGCCGGACTCAAAGATATTCTTGAAATTGCAAAATTTACTGGTTTTCCTGAAGGGCTGGAAGGACGCATAAAAACACTTACACCACAGGTTTTCGGTGGCATTTTGAATCTGCGGGATAATCCTGAACACCAGAAATTTTGTCAGGAAAATGATATTGAAAATATAGACCTGGTCGTAGTGAATCTCTATCCCTTCAAACAAACCTATGAAGATACGAAAAAATCATTCCCAGAAAAGGTGGAGCAGGTCGATATCGGAGGACCGTCTATGATCCGGGCAGCAGCAAAAAATTATGAATTCTGTGCTCCCGTCGTTGATCCTGCCGACTATCAGAAAATTCTTCAGGAATACGAAAAAAAGAGCGATCTAAATATTGAATTTCGAAAAGAGCTCGCAGCAAAATGCTTTGAAATGACGGCGCACTATGATCTTTTGATCGCAAAATTTTGGAATGAAAACGCCGATCGGCAACCACTTCGTTATGGAGAAAATCCACATCAATCAGCAGTCCTTTTGTCCGATCCTTTTGCTTCGGGGTCTAATTTGGTGCGTGCAAAACAACTCAATGGAAAACCAATGTCCTACAACAACTATCAAGACGCTAATGCGGCATTGGAACTGGCAGGAAGTTTTGCCGAACCATTTGCCTGCATTATCAAACACGCCTCTCCCTGCTGCGCTGCCACAGGGAAAACTGCTGAAGAAGCTTTTCGGCGAGCCTTTGAAGAAGGCGATAATGTGTCGGCTTTTGGAGGGATTATTGCTGTCAATCAAGAAATAAAAAAAGGGTTAGCCGAACAAATCACCTCCTTTTTTAATGAAATTGTTTTGGCTCCTGCTTATTCAGATGAAGCCCTCAAAATACTCAAGAATAAAAAAAATCTGCGCGTGTTGGAGGTTCCGAATTTCAATGAACTGATGCCGGATCTAAATTATAAGCGTATTCGTGGTGGGACACTTATTCAAGACAGTGACATTCGAGAAATAACCGAAAAAGATCTCTGTTTTGTCGGCGATAAAAAACCAGAAAAAAAACAAATCGCGGATCTTCTTCTCGCCTGGAAAATCGTCAAGATCGTAAAATCCAATGCTATCGTTATCGTCAAAGACGGAGCCCTGATCGGAAAAGGCGGCGGACAAACTTCTCGTGTAGATGCGATGCGTATCGCACTCGATCAGGCCGGAGAAAAAGCCCGAGGGGCCGTTCTGGCCTCTGATGCGTTTTTTCCTTTTGCTGATTCTGTCGAAGCCGCCGGGGAAGTAGGCATTGCGGCTATAATACAGCCCGGAGGATCGGTGCGCGACGAAGAAGTTTTCGAAGCCTGTAAAAAAATGGGGATCATAACGACACTGACTCAAATACGAGCCTTCCTACACTAATATGTCAAAAAAGAAAAAAGCGGCTTTGGTTTGTTCTGGGGGAGGGGCGCTGGGAGCAGCATTGGTTGGAATTGTCGAAAAACTGGAGGAGAAATACGAATTCGATTTTTACGCCGGAACCAGTGCGGGAGCAATGCTGGTTGCCTTTCATGCCTGTGGATTTTCAGGGCCGCAAATATGGAAAATACTCAATGAAACCAATATGGCTTCTCTGGCCTTTGATTTTTCAGAGGGAAATTTTGGAATTATCCGGGGAGAAAAACTTTCCAAAATTTTCGGAAAGCATCTCAACGAAAAAAAATTTGAAGATCTCCAAGTCCCTCTTTTCATCGGAGCGACAAACTTTTCAAATGGGAAACGGGTCACTCTTTCTTCCGGGAAAATTATTGATGCTCTCCGTGCTTCAATCTCTGTCCCTTTGGTTTTCGAGCCATTTCTGCATCCTGATCGAAAAGAATGGCTGGTAGATGGGGGGCTCTCTCAAAATCTTCCGCTCGACATCGCCCTAGAAAAATACGAAGGGAAGAAAATTTTTGCTCTGGACACCAGCAGTCTGGAAGAAGATATCGATTTCCATGAAAGCAAATGGTTTGGAAAGGCAGGGAATGCGCGGAAGGTTATCGGAAGAACACTCAAAATATTTTTTCAGAATCAACAAACGAATTTCCCCAAAGACTCACGCGTTCAATATGTTCGCCCTATTCTTTCGGAGTTCAGCGGAATGGATGTTTTTCGACTTAAACAAATTTATGAGGCCGGAAAAAAACATGCCGAAACCCTGGATTTAGAACAATAATTTAGAATTCATACCACTGAAAATCTGGCCTCAAGGGTTCTAGAAATTTCAGAAAATCTTTTTGCGAAAGTCGGAGTGTCGCCGTATTTCGAAGAGGATGAAAGTGAACGTATTCATGAGAACGCAATCCTTCATCCACTACCAGTTCAATGTCAGATGCAGAAGGATGTAACAATCCGAAAGGAGTGACTGACCCAGGGGTGAGTCCCATTTTGACTTTGAGGTATTCCGGAGCGCCGAAACTCAGCCGTGTCTTTTCGTCCAAAAACTTTTGGAGTCCTTTTAGGTCCGTTTTTTTGTGACTTTCTACAACGGCTAAAACCCAGCGACTTTTGGGTTTATTTCGGAGAAATAATGTTTTGAAGTGTCCTCCTTTGGCTTTTTGGTAAAACGCATCCGAATCCTCACAGGTAAAAAAAGCGTCGTGCTCAAACTTTTCAAAAGGAATATTGAGCTTCTCAAGCTCGCAATACAGCTGTTCCTCGTTCATGAACGAGACAAATTTAGTACTACATTTGCTCCTTCAATCTGAAAACTTTCGCTGGCTTCTTCGTCAGTAAATTCTCCCCGAACGATGTCGGTCGCGAGAACTTCCTCGGCAATCATATCTCCAAACTGAGACAATACTTTTTTTAATTCCGGAGAATCAGTCGCATAACGAATAGAGATGCGATCCGCAATCTGAAACCCTTTTGTTTTGCGTAATTCCTGAATCGTTCGAATAATTTCACGGGCCATTCCTTCTCGTTTTAAATCTTCGGTTATTTCTGTATCCAAAAGGACAATAACTCGCGCAGAAGATTCCGCCTCTATTCCTTCTTTACACAAAAAACCAAATTCATATTCTTCCCCTTGAAGAACCTCGTCCTCTATTTTTATAGCTCCCTGAGAGAGCATCTTGAATTCTCCTTTTTTTCCAGATTGGATAATTTTTTGAACTTTTGCTCCCAGTCTCGGTCCTACTTTTTTGGCATCAACTCGGACGATTCTCTGGGCAATCCCTTCTGTTGTTTGGAGCACTTCTACTTCTTTCACGTTCGCTTCTTCCTGTATGACCTCTGCGTCAAGCTGATACTTTTCCGTTGTAAGAAACCTGAGCTTCGAAAGTGGCTGACGAAGCTTTATTTTTTTGTGGGCTCTGATGCTCGCAGCCAGACTTACGATTTCTCGTTCAAGATGAACTTGTCGCTCTGTTTCTGGTTTCTCCCATTGCGACAAATCATGCGGGAAAAGCTCCAAATGAACTGATTCTCCGCCCCCCAAAGACTGAAATAATTGCTCGGCAAAAAATGGGCACACCGGAGCCAAAATCTTTGAAAGAGTGAGCAAAACGAAATGAAGTGTTTGATATCCGGATTCTTTCTCTTCACTCATCCCCTCCGACCAAAATCGCCGTCGAGAGCGACGCAAGTACCAATTATTCAGGTTGTCGATAAAATCAGGAACCAGTCTCAGGGCTCCTTCAAGATCAAAAGCATCAAAGTTTTTCCTGACCCCTTTGATCAGAGTTTGGAGTTCAGACAAAATCCAGGCATCTAAATCTGTTTTGGGAACAGGAAGAGCGAAAAATATTTTCTGTGTTCCGGTTTGAGTTGTCGGGATAAAAAGATACTCTTCAATCTTCTCTACTCCATGAAGCGCTGCCTCTGTCGCGCGAATCGGATCTCCATGAGAAACAACCAAAACTGTTTTTCCACGATGTTTTTGGCTCATTTCTTCAAAAAAAGATTTCATTCTTTTTTGTACCGCTTCGCACGGCTCGGTTATTTTATTTTTCAGTCGATCTCGAACCGATCGAAAAGACTGTTTCTCTAATTCTCCAAAAGAAACTTCTCTGAGACGATTATCGGTCTGAATCTCTCCCTGAAAAGAGGTTTCTTTTTTTAAAATCTGTGCTGTCTCTTGGGTTCGACAAAAAGGAGAAGCGTAAACAAAATCAAAATTTCCAAGTCGCTGAGCAACTTCTGCGGCCTGCTTTTTTCCCTCTTCGGTCAAATGATGAGGGTTTTCTATTTCTCCAGAATAGATTTTTTTCACATTGTGTTCCGCTTGCCCGTGTCGAACATAGAAAAATTTTGTAGGCTTCCATTCATCGATATTCGCATACGTTGAGAAAAACTGATAGGCCGATCGCAAAGGCAATATCACAGACTTGAGAACTTCATCCACTCCCTTTTCGCTGAATCGCAAATTCTCTCCACGAGCAACGGGTGAGTCCAGAAGGTAAAAACGCATAGCATCTGCCCCATAACGTTGAAATATTAATCCCGGATCAGGATAATTCTTTTTTGATTTCGACATTTTTGTTCCGTCTTCCGCGAGGACAATACCGTTGGTAATTACATTTTTATAGATATTTTTTCCGAATAATGCCACTCCCAAAACATGCAGAGTGTAAAACCATCCGCGAGTCTGATCCAATCCTTCGGCAATAAAATCGGCTGATTTGAATTCTGAATTTTTTGAATTTGGACCCTGAAGAGAAAAAGGATAATGAACAGACGCATACGGCATAGAACCAGATTCAAACCAACAGTCCAAAACCTCAGAAATTCGGCGCATTGTCCCACCAGTTTTTTTATTTTTCCAGGTCAGATCGTCTACAAAATGTTTGTGCAAATCGGATACTTTTTTGCCCGATAATTTTTCGAGTTCTTCTCGAGAACCAACGACTTGGACTTCTCCCGTTTTATCACATTTCCAAACGGGAATAGGTGTCCCCCAATATCGATTTCGAGAGATCGCCCAATCAGGGGCATCTTGTAATATTTTCCCGAACCGACCATCGCGCAAATGTGACGGAATCCAGTTAATATTTTTATTCTGAGCAATAATGTCTTTTTTTATTTTCCGAACATTGACAAACCAGGTGTGAACCCCCCGATACATCAATGCGCAATCCGTACGCCAACAGTGCGGATAGGAGTGGCGAATCTGTTGTCGACGGAAAAGTTTTTCCCCCAGGTTTTCCAAAACCCACTGATTGACATTGTTTTTCTCTGATCCTTCGACTTCCGGATCCGGACGAAAATACTTTCCTTTGAGTTCTGGAATCGAATCATCGAAATAACAATTTTCATCGAAAGGATAAAAGAGTGTGATGTCATGAGCCGTCAAAATACGTGCGTCATCTTCTCCTGTCGGTGCCAAGTGAACGATCCCCGTTCCTTCGTCTTCTCCCACAAATTTGTCTCCCAAGACCTGAAATGCATTTTTATGGTCAGCAAAAAAAGGAAAAAGTGGTGTATATTTTTTGCCGATGAGCTGCTTACCTTTGACAGAATCTACTTCGGAATAAAATTCTGTCCATTCGCCATTTTCCGTAAATCCCAACGAATCCAAAACCCCACGACTCACCCAATAGTATTCATCCGCTTCTTCGTTCTTTACCTTTACGTATTCCAAATCAGGATGTACCGCCAGAGCAAGATTTGAGGGGAGTGTCCAGGGGGTTGTCGTCCACGCGAGAAAATATTCTTTCTTTTTTGTTTTTTGATTCGAATCCTGTTTTTCGGATTCGAATCCTGATGGCGCAATTTCTAATTTTACCGTCACTGCTGGATCATCAATGTCCTTATAATTGAGGTTCGCTTCAAAATTCGAAAGGGGCGATCCCAGCTTGGGGGAATAGGGAACCACTTTTTCTCCTTCATACACGAGCCCTTTTTTCCACAATTGTTCAAACACCCACCAAACTGATTCCATGAATTCTGGATCCATGGTCTTGTAGTCATTTTGAAAATCCACAAATCGTCCCATACGATCGACTGTTTTTTCCCATTCTCCTGCACATCGCATAACAACCGATCGGCAAAGTTCGTTGAACTTCCCAACGCCCATTTTTTCTATTTCGGGTTTTCCTCCGATACGGTGTTCTTTTTCTACTTGAAATTCAACGGGAACTCCATGGCAATCCCAACCCCATTTTCGTTCAACGCGATATCCTTTCATGGTGAAGTAACGCGGAATAGCGTCTTTGAGAGTCCCTGCCAAAATATGTCCGTAGTGTGGAGTTCCTGTGGCAAAAGGCGGCCCATCAAAAAAAATGAATTCATTTCGAGGAGTGCGCCATTGAACTGATTTTTCAAATATTTTTTCTCGCTTCCAAAAATCAAGAATTTTTTTCTCGCTTTCGTCCAGAGAAACTTTGGAATCCCAAAGAGGAAACTTTTTCATCAAAAGAAGGATATCAGTTTTTTGCGTGACCCGGAAATGGTATCACGATATTGTGCGCCCCAAACTACCCGAAAATTCTTTTAGGTCAACAGAAAAATGATTCCTCCTGATGTCAGGATAATCGCCACCGCAATCGATACTCTCTGCAATAATTTTCTTGTTCCTAATGCGGCAATATACCCTAATTTTACTATAACATTTACAAAAAGCCCGATAGCAATCGCATTTCGAGCGGTAGAAATCGGAATTTCCCCCTGCTTTATAGATTCTAAGCTCGAGAGAACGATCGCGTCCACATCGATAACTCCCGATAAAAAAGCTGCCGCATACACTCCCGAATCACCAAAATATCTCTGCCCCAAAACCAACGCAAAAAGGACAATGACAAAGATCAAGCCGAATTTTAAAGCGGGAAGGATCTCAAATGGACTGTGTAATTTTATTCTGTGTGGCGTTGGAGGCTCGGTTCCTGTTTTTTTCTGAGACTGTCGCCAGAAATATCCCGCGCATATCAGACTCATTAGTGCCATTGAGAGAGGCACAATGAGAAATTTGAAGAGTTCTGATGGCCCCAGAAAAAATATTTCTCCCGAAATACGGATCTGCATTGTTGCCAGGGCAATAAGAATTCCGGTGGCAAAAATATACGAAACTTTCGCTTGTTTCGCCTGATTGGACAAGCTGATCGTTACTGCTGTACTGGAAAGGATGGCTCCCAAAAAAGCCGTCAACGGAACTCCCCCTTTCAGCCCAAAATATTTTGTAAGGAAATATCCTAAAAATCCTATTCCCGAAATCAACATCACCAAGAGCCATACATTGAAGGGCACAAACACCCCCCATGGATCAATCGGTTCTCGTGGAAGAAACGGCAATACTGCCCCCGAAAGAGCGAGAAGCTCAAGTGCTCCGAGCCATTCTTTGGCGTTCAATGCTTTCGCAAAACGGTGCATTGGTTCTTTGAAGGCATTCAGCGCCGCCAAAAAAATGGTGAGTAAAATCGCAAATGTCTGCTGTTCATAGCCCACCAAAACACCAATCCAGAATGCGAGAAGTGCCGATAGCTCACTAGTGAGACCAATCCGGTTCATCTGAAAACTGCCATGCGCATATGCGATTGCGACCAAAACAATAACGGCACCAAAAAAAATCAACGGCAATTTTGGCCACGCGGGAAAAAAGGTTGAGAATGCTCCTGTCGTACAAAAAAGAGTCATCGTTCGAAGTCCCATGAAACTGTGAGCCTTGGGAGAACTCTGGGCATCCATTTCTCGTCGCAATCCCAAAAATGCCCCCAGCATGGCCGCGATCAAAAATTCTACAAATGGATGATTGGCAGAAAGGACATCGAACATCAGGATATTATACCACAGGAAAAGCAAAAAGGGAATCTATTTCTGTTTTGTTTTTCGAAGGTGATCTCTCATTCCCTTGAGATAGTCGATTCTTTTCTTGAGGCTCTTTTCGTTCCGTTCTTCCGCCGAAAAATTAAACTCCTGTAGCAGCGTTGTTAAGTAATGAGTATTTTCGGGAGCATACAAAAACATATCGAAAGAAAATCCTTTTTCGTTTTTTGCTTCCTGATATTCGTCCCAAATTTCCTCTAAAGTCTGTACATCTTTTTCGAAAGCAGAAAGTATAAATCCTTTCGGACGCTCTGACCTATTTTTCTTCTTTTTCTCATAGAGCACCCCGTTTACTTTTTCCGCCTTCCTTTGGATTTGTCGGGGAAAATCTGAAAAATTGCGAATTTTATACTTTTCTAATTGCTCCTGATGATTGGGAAAAAAAATCTCCGTAAATAAATTTCTCATTTTTTTAACTTCGAATATTTCTTTCTTTTCGGCCAATTCCCCCAGAAAATAAACCCCCAGAGAAGACTTCAAGACTTCTCCTTCAGACGTGTGTAAGAACTGCTCAAAAATCATCCCCACATTGGCTCCCTGAGAATCATCATGATCGTTATAATATTCGCCCCATTTTTCTCGGGCATTCTCTATTTTTTGCCAATCATCATCTTCTTCCCTGCTTGTTTCTAAAAGCTCTTTCCATTCTTCATAGAGCTCTTCTAATTCGTGCTGCTCCACCACTTCGACAGGGATAAGTACTTTTTTCTTTGTCGTCTCTACAACTTCTCCAAAAAGATTTTTTTGTTTGCCATCAAGCACCTTTTCTTCTTGGAAGCTCTCTCCTTCTTCTGCAACTTCGTCTTCAATGTGCGAAGCTTTTTCCATTTCTGCTAACTGTTCTGCAGAAAAGAGATTTTTTTGATCCGATTCTTTTTTTGACCCCATCCTTTTATTATATCATAAAAGACGGGATTTGTAAATCAAATTTATTTCTTCATCATGGCAAAAAATGCTTCCTGGGGAATCGAGATTTTTCCGAACTGCTTGAGTCGTTTTTTCCCTTCTTTTTGTTTTTTGAGGAGCTTGTTTTTTCGGGTCACGTCTCCGCCATACAGCTTTGCTGTTACGTCCTTTCGCAAAGCCGAAATCGTACTGCGAGCAATTACTCGAGAGCCGATCGCCGCCTGAATTGGGATCGCAAACTGGGCTTTGGGGATGATGTCTTTGAGTTTTTCACACCAAGCATTTCCGACATAAAAAGCTTCGTCTTTGTGTGCGATCTGACTCAGGGCATCCACTTTTTCTTCCGCAACCAAAATATCCAAACGAACAAGATTGCCTTCCCTCATACCAATCGGCTCATACCAAAGCGAAGCGTACCCAGAAGTGATTGACTTTAGATCATCATAAAAATCAGTGATAATTGATGCTAAAGGAATTTCAAAAAACATCTCCACTCGCTCCTGATCAATATATTGTAGGTTTTTGGAAACTCCACGTCGGGAGGTGCACAATTGCATAATGCCTCCAATATACTGGGAAGGACAGAGAATCGTGATTTTCATCCAGGGCTCACGAATGGCTTCATAGTGTCCGGCATCAGGAAGATCGCTGGGATTCTGTATTTTTTTTATCACTCCGTTTTGCTGAACAATTTCATAGGAGACCGATGGAGCGGTCACCAGAATGTCCAGATCAAATTCCCGTTCGAGTCGCTCTTGAACAATGTCCAAATGAAGGAGTCCCAAAAAACCACAGCGAAATCCATGCCCCAAAGCTCCGGAGTTTTCCGGTTCAAAGTGAAGGGAGGCATCGTTGAGTGCCAGTTTTTCGAGGGCTTTCCGGAGAAGAGAAAAATCGTCCCCACTCGTCGGATAGACGCCCGCGAAAACAAATGGTTTTACTTCTTTGTAGCCCGGAAGAGGGGCTGGTGATTTTCCTTTCCCCTTCCAGAGTGTTTCTCCTACTTTTGCATCAACAACATTCTTGAGTCCCGTCACAATATATCCCACTTCTCCTGTGTGCAATACTTCGACAGGAGAATAATCTGGATTGAGAAATCCAACTTCCAACGCTTCGATTCCTCGATCTGAACGCAACATTTTTAGCTTTTCTCCTTTTCTGATTTCTCCCTGAAAAACACGAATACTGGAAACAACTCCTCGATACGAATCGAAGCTCGAATCAAAAACTAAAGCTCGCGTTTCGTCTTCCTGGAAAAGAGATTTATTGTTTCGAAAAAGTTGATTCTGAGACGGGGAGGGTATTTTCTCAATAAGAACATCCAAAAGAGCTTCAACTCCCTTTCCTGATTTTGCAGAAACTTCCAAAACTTCTTCTTCCTGAAATCCAAGAAGCGCTACTATTTCTTTCTTTCTTCTTTCTGGATCCGCCGCCGGAAGGTCTATTTTGTTGAGAACTGGGATAATTTCTAGTCCCTGTTCTAATGCCATATACACATTCGCCAATGTTTGAGCCTGAATCCCTTGTGTGGCATCAACAACGAGAACCGCTCCTTCGCAGGCTGCGAGACTCCGAGAAACTTCGTAAGAAAAATCAACATGTCCTGGGGTATCGATCAGATTGAGTTGGGTTCCTTTCCAAGTCATTCGAACCGGCTGAAGCTTGATCGTAATGCCTCGTTCCCGTTCCAAATCCATTCGGTCTAATAATTGTTCCTTCATAGATCGAGAAGTAACCGTCCCTGTTTTTTCTAGGAGACGATCTGCCAGAGTCGATTTCCCATGATCGATATGAGCAATGATACAAAAATTGCGTATTTCTTTCATAAGGGCAAAAGGGTAAAAAAAGCTCCTCCTGTCCGCCGAAGCTTGGGCGGAGGCGGATGATCAATATGAGCAATGATACAAAAGTTTCTGATTTCCATGCGAGCGGATTGTACAGAGACACTTTATTTTGACAATTGTTCGCCTTGCCAGCAAAACATCTGCCCGTACAATAAGAACAATGGATATTCGTTCCAAAGAACAGGGTTTTTCCATCCTAGAAATACTGATTACGATAGGAATCGTGGTAAGTATTGCGGCCATAGGAATCCCCGGATTAATCCGTGTTTTTAGTGCAAATAACTTTCGAGAAGAATCCCGAGAAATAGTAAACATTATGAATGAAGCCCGAACAAATGCTATTGCCAGTATAAAATGTTTTCACGAAGAATCGCTCAAAGAGTGGATTTTTGAATTGGATAGTTCCTCTCGAAAAATGATGCTCAAATGCGCGAGTCAATCCAATCCCCTGACTCTTTTGGAAACTTATTCTCAAGACATCGGCGACTACATCGTGATTGACACCCTAGAATTAGCAGACGGAACTCCTGTTGAAAATATTCAAATTCATTTTGCCGCCGAAACCGCACAAGCAAAAATAAACAATGGAGCCCAAAAAAGTTTCCGAATGGTCTTTTCGGCGCCCCTTTCTGGTGATCAAAAAACACTCTGTTTTCATTCGGTTGCGGGATTCCCAACCCTAAATGACGAAGCCCTTTCTTTCCCTTGCCCCTAAAAAAATGTTTTTGAAAACAAAATCTCGCGGAGAAAGTATTGCGGAAATTCTCGTCTCTACGGCGATTTTGGTTATTATTTTGACCAGCGTGTTTGGTCTGATTAGCCAAGGAATGAAAACAACCATCAATATAGAAAATCGAGTCCGAGCGATCAATATTGCCCGAGAAGGGATTGAGGCAGTCCGAAATATTCGCGACACAAATTGGCTTCAGTATTCTGGAGACCGAAGAAATAAATGGCTGTGCGCAGAAACTGTCGATTTGAGCGGAGAACCAAATATTCTTCAGTCTCATTGCAACACAGGAGGGGGCGCAGGGAATATTGTTGATGGATTTTATCGGGTTCATTTTTCTCCAACATTTAAGCGATATTTTCTCGAAGAAATATTCGGAGCTGTCGAGCTTGATTTGTCAGATAACTTGATAGATTTCAGTAATTTTCGGCTTTATGAAAATTCTGATGAATTTCGACTTACCTATGAATCTGATGATAATAGTCCTACTCCTTTTTATCGTCAGCTTGAACTAATTCCTTCTTCTACAAATGTTTGTCCTGGCGGAAGTTGTCCCGAAGAAAAACTTCGAGTAATTTCTCGTGTTCAATGGCAGGAAAATAGAACTGTTCGGGAGGTTATCCTCGAATCTCATTTATTTGATTTTTATGCTCGCGATGAATACTAAAAGAAAAGCTCTTTCGATTCTGGAAATACTTATCGCCGTAGGGATGGCGGGGATTGTCATTACTACTGCCTTTGGAACAATAGGGAATGTTTTTTTTACGCAAAAGAAAGTTCGCGTCTCTCAAGATTTCCACGGAGAAGCTCGTTTTCTTATGGAGCGCGTTGTTCAGATTGCTCGAAATAATACGATTGATTATGACCGATTTTATGAGACTTTTTCAGAAAATTGCGGGGGGATCTATCCCGAACAATTCTTTGAAGATGTTGGGGGGGGGGAATTGAGGAATTTGGGGGGGCTTACTGCCACTGGAGACGTAGATCCTTGCACTCGGGCTTGGGATGAAGACACTGATACTACCCCTCTGACAACGCTCTACCTTATTAATGGAAGTCGTACCCTTCGAACCGCTCTCAGAAAAAATAACGACACAATAGAAATACAAACGCAACTCGCTGTTGATACAGACGAGGACGGAAAAGCCGATTTTTGGAGTGAGTCTCCGCTCTGGAATGACGGGGGAAGTGGAATTTGTGAAATTAATACAGGGACAAAATACCCCGTGCTGGGAGATTTTGAATCGCTTGATTTCTGTCAAAAGGCTCACGATTGGGTCAGAATTTCTCCCCACAAGATTACGATCGATGAAATTCATTTTGAGCCGTCCCCAAATCGAGACCCTTTTCTTGCTTTCGCGATTGATTCGGCACAAATTCATCCTCATGTTTTTATTGTTATGAAAGCTTCTTTGTCCAATCCAGAAGAATTCGGTTTGGAAGCTGACGAAATCCCGAATATTATTCTGCAAACATCCGCCTCCTCTCGTGTTTTTGGAGATACTCGTCAATAAATTATGGAAAAAGAAAAAACAATTATCGTTCGTATGCCCCCCTCTCCCACAGGCAATCTTCACTTGGGGACAGCCCGCACGGCGCTGTTTAATTATCTTTTTGCCAAGAAAAAAAAAGGAGAAATTGTTTTCCGCTGGGAGGACACTGACAAAGAACGATCAAAAAAAGAATTTGAAAAAGAAATTCTCAATGGATTCAAATGGCTCGGAATCGATTTTGAATCAGAAGCTTCTGCATTCCATCGTCAAACAGAAAACCTTTCTGTTCACAAAAAACATCTTGAAACTCTGTGGGAAGCCAAAAAAATATTCCCTTGCTTTACCCCACCCGAGGAAATTCAAAAGAAAAGAATAGAGGCCACTCAAAAAAAGAAAAATTTTGTATTCTGGTCCCCCTATCGGGATATCTCGCAAGAAGAAGCCCGCGAAAAAATAAAACAAGAAATTCCTTTTGTTTGGCGTCTTCGGGTAAATTCTGAAGCAAAAATAATTTTTGAAGACATTATCCGAGGAGCAATCGAAACCAGTACCGAAACCCTTGGTGATTTTGTTGTTGCCCGATCAGACGGATCAGTCCTGTATCTATTGGCAAATGTTATAGATGATGCAACACAAGGAATCACACATGTTTTACGAGGAGAGGATCATATTTCGAATACTCCGAAACAAATTCTGCTTTATCAGGCATTGGGGTTCCCTCTCCCTCAATTCGGTCATATTCCTCTGGTTTTGGATCAAAAAAAACGAAAGCTTTCAAAAAGAAATGTTGATCCTGAAACCTGTGTTTTGATTGCTGATTTTCAGAAGCAAGGGTTCCTCCCTGAAGCGGTCGTTAATGGGCTGGCTTTTTTGGGCTGGAATCCAAAATCAACGCAAGAGCTTTTTTTCCTTGAAGATCTCATACAGGCTTTTTCTCTCGAAAATATAAATCCAGGAGCAGCTCAGTATGATTTTGAAAAAATGAAATGGTTTAATACAAAATGGATACGACAAATAAATATTCAAAAATTGATCGATCATTTCAATGAATTTTCCGGCACATCGTATTCTTTTCCAAAGCACGAAAAAGCTTTTGAAGTGGCACGCGAAAAATCACGAAATCTTCTCGATATTTCTGCTCAAATTGACTATCTGCTTGACGATCCCGGCTTCGAAAAAACCCTCTTGCAGAATGAAAAATTAGGACAAACAACGGAGGCCGCTCAAAGAATACTCGAATCTGTTGAAGATTTTGCACAAAATATCCCAGAACAAAAATGGAACGCTTCTTTTCTGCGAGAAGAAGCAGTGAAAAAAATAGAAGCGTTGGAGATCAAGAACGGTGAGTTTTTATCGCCCTTTCGTATTGCTCTGGCAAATCGCGCTGTTTCCGCCGGACCATTTGAAATCGCTGAAGTCATCGGAAAAGCAGAAACGCTTCGCCGGATACAAAGAGCCAGAGATTAATTCCCTCGATAAATTTGACGACTCATTCCAACATCATCGTCTTCTTTTGATTGCTCCTCGCTTTCTCTCCGGAGCTGCATGATGCGATCGATGGCCTCTTCAATATTTCGAAGAATTCTCTTGTTGCTGTCTGGGCGACGAACATTGTCTGATTTGTCCTCTCTCCACAGGGGAGCCCGGGTAGTATTCGGATCGATTGGATTCCAAGAGGCGCGTGTTGGCTGGTAATACTGTTGTTCCTCAGCTATTTTTTCACGGTATGCTCGTCCTGTGAGATGTGACTCTGCTTCTGGTCGACTTGTCACGCGAACCCCTGGGCGAGCCTGCTTCTGCTCTCCTGTTTTTCCCCTCAGTTTTTCAATAAATTTTTGGAAGGCTGATTTTTGTGTAATATTTTCCTTTTTGTGCTCAAATGCATTTAAAAACCAAACTGAGAATTCTGCGCGCGTTATTTCTCGCTGGGGATCAAATGTTTTTTCTTCAAACCCATCAAACCAATCATTGATTTTTGCCGCCACAAGAAGAGGGGCTAATGGATCTTCGGAAGAGATGTCTACAAATGAAGAATTGGTTGCTTTTTCATTCACTTCTAGCGGGAAAGCACTCGCTAAAATCAAAAGAACCTCTTTCCTTGTAGGAGTGCTTTTGGGATCAAAATTTGCTCCGATAATTCCTTTTTCAAAAGCGGTATACAGGAGAAGAGTTTCTTGTGTATTTTCGAGTGGAATATTCTGTAGTTCAGGAACCCTTGTCTTTCTCAAGTCCACCATACTCATGGGCTGAATACAATTTGCGTCAAGCACTGCTCGCAATACTTCTTCCCAGGTGACTGTTTTTTGGGGATAGAAATTATTTTGCTCGTCTAGGGGGAATACTTGGTAGGCATTTATTTTGTAAATATGTCGAGCATATTGATCTGCCGCCACTACATCTGCTGGACGTCCTACTGCTTCATCCGATGACAAACAGACCTCGGAGCGAGCAGACTGCAAGAATCGTTCATTGTCCTCCGCTTTTCTCCGCTCGGCTCCCAGAAGCCCCGTAATTTTTCGGGCCACTTCCGGCTGAACTTTGAATTCTTCTACCGCAATCCTCCCTGCTTGATATCCTCCAAAAATTTCCCGACCGAAACTGTCTACATGTGTCAGAACTTCCCCCTCTCTTCCTTCTTGTAATTCTTGCACTTCTTCCAGAGATTCCTCATACGTTTGAGTTGGCTCTTCTAATACCTGTTTTGTTTCGCCTCTCTCCATGCCTGGGAAGCGAGAAACTTTTTCTCCTCCCTCGGTTCGTTCAAGTCCCTCCTCTGTCTGAATAACATGCAGATCCGTAATCCGCTCTAAAGCAGGAGAAATCTTCGGATCCTGTTCTCCCACGACAATCGTTTCTTCGTATTTCTTATAATAACGATGATAAATTTTGACCAAGTACTCTGTATTCCGAGGAATATTATTTGTGTAATTTCCATTTTCATCGGTCGAAGTCGTATAGTGAATCGAATCGTTTTGTATAAATTTTACAATAGCATTATTAACGGGAACTCCTTCCGTATCTAATACTTGTCCTTTTGCCGTTACACTTCTGTATACCTGAATTATTTCTGAAGTCAGAAGATTATCCTGATCGACTGCCAGAATTTTCCCACCTACGAATGTCGTTGGAAGTCCTAATTCGGCGATCCCTTCTTCATTGCTTTGTGTCTGACTCAGAGAAACTAAATTGCCATCTTGAATCTGAAATAATTCTATTTGTGCATTTGGACGAGCTTGAACCTGAATATTTATAAATCCTTGAGCAAAAAGAGTTCCTTCGCTCACATTCAAAAACTGAGGATTGGTATTATTCGAAACCTCAACATCAAAGCTAAAATTATTTATTCCTTCCGGGTCTTTGGTCGTGACAATCTGACCATTCTGATGAATAAACTCAGCAATAACTTCATGAATATTCCCCGCAGCCAATGAAAGTTCAATAAAAACTCTGCCTGAAGAATCTGCTTTCCCGCTGCCAATACCCCCTCCGGAAAGACTCTTGATAGAAACTGTTTTCCCCACAGGAGCTTTTGCCAAAAAGGTAAAGGGGGTATTCGTTGGGAACGCTCCTGTCTGGGGAGCAATAAGGAGTACTCGATGATCCTGAGAATCATTCGGGTCTGTCCCATCAGAAACCTCTCCTCCATCCCCTACAGTATCAGCATCAGAATCCGAAAGCAGGGGATTTGTATTCTGTTGGTATTCTTCTAAATTCGTAAGCCCATCTGAATCTGCATCTTCTTCAGGAGAAAGACTCACCGCAGAATCGCCTGTTGCCGATAATTCATATTGATCTGACATTCCGTCTCCATCCGAATCAAGCGGATTATTTGTTGCTATTTTCGCCGACTCTCTATTTCCCATACCATCGACTGAAAAATATTTCACAACGAAAAATCCGTTTTCGTCTAGTGCTTCCTCGGACAAAACAACCTTTGTTCCCGAAGAGCTTTCAATGGTGGGCGGGCTCCCGTCAACCGTATAGTAAGTTCCCTCTATCCCTGAGCTTACCGCTTGATCATTGGCTGTAAGGGTAATCGTATAGGGAGCGCTCACAGCTCCGCTGTCGGGCGCATTATCAATTGTGGAAGGAGCCGTTCTGTCTACATTTATTGTCTTTAAAGCGGTTTCTGAAGTGTTCCCTGCTTTATCGACAACAACGACTTTAAACTCATATTTCCCATCACGAGAGAAGGTATATGTTCCTGAGTCCGAAGCTCCTGAAGCATGAGATATTTTACTCTTTTCTTCTTCAGAGAATTTAAAATCATGTACGCCTGCAAGAGCTCCGTCCCCATTTTGGTCAAATCGAACATAGGTGGTAACACTTTCTACCCCTGAGACGCTGTCTTCTGAAGCAACAGAAAATGTTATTTCATCCCCGTTAAAAAATCCGTTTGCCTGATCAATATCAACCCCAAAAGAAAAGGTTGCTGTCGGATCTTCTGTGTCTATTTTAAGCGTTTGAATTTGTTCTGCTTCTTGATTTCCAGCTCTGTCAGTAGCAGAAAAAGCAAGATTGGTAACACCATTATTCCCGATGGTTATCTGCCCGGTATAAGGAGTTATTCCTGTTTCATTTTTGTTATAGAGAATTTGATCAACTCCGGAAAAAAATCCGGTTCCACTTCTACTAGAGTATACGTCAAAAAGCTGTTCTCCCGTTTCTTGTGCCTGAAGGGTCACTACGACCGGAGAAACATACCAATCGTTATTTCCTCTTTCTCCTTCTGCAGAAGAAACCGTTTGAGGGGCGCTTTTATCCATTAATACCTTCAGAACTTCAGAAAAAGTTCCCGTCTGTGAATCAGCTGTCGCTCTCACTTTGTATTCATATACAGTGCCATCTTCTTTTGGAGATGCATCAATATATTCGAGCGCCGTCCCCGAAAATGATTGAGAACTTTCTCCGTCGAGAAAAAGTTCATATCCAGAAATATCCTCTATATCTGTTGCTTCGCTCCACTGGAGAGAAACTTCATCTTGGTTCCAATAATGCTGCATGTTCTGAAAGGCTGGAGGATGTGCTTGATCCGAATCTACTCGAAATTGAGCTGTGTCTGTCTCTGTTGCTGCGCCAGCTTTATTGGTGGCTACTATTTTATAAACGTAAAACCATCCATCCTGGATGTTTTCATCTACAAAATTCTGATTTGTTGTTGTGCCGATGGAAGAAAGTTCCGTAACAGGCTCCCATATCGTATTCCCTTCGGGGGTGGTTTTTGGTTTTAATTCTTCTTTGAAAATTTCATATTGCTGTATTCCAGATTCGGCATCTCCGGCTGTTGTCCAAGAAATAGTCTTCGCTCCTGTAGGGGCAGGATCCTGAAAAGGATGAAGAGAGAAACTCGTCGGAGGAGTCACATCAACCATGACACCACTGCTGTACACGTAATTCGATTTGTTTCCAGCTTTATCAACGGCTTTTACCCGGGCAAAATACGTTTCTCCGTGTGTTCCAGAAAACACCTTTGATGTTCCTACAAAGTGTGTGCTCTGGAAAAGAGGAGATGAGAAAGAGCTATTTCTATCAACAAAAACTTCAAAATGATCAATCCCCGATCCTCCACTATCAGTAAAATTATTCCAT
Organism: Candidatus Altimarinota bacterium; assembly: GCA_021734395.1. Classification (GTDB taxonomy): domain Bacteria; phylum Patescibacteriota; class Gracilibacteria; order UBA4473; family UBA4473; genus JAIPGI01. The sequence continues at coordinate 255,828 of JAIPJB010000001.1, read as the reverse complement.
TCAAAAGTAATATCGCTCTGCGCTACATAGGGACCTCCTCCTGAAACCTGTTGTCCTGTCGGCGGAGTAATGTCAATTGTCGTGGAAACTGCTTCTGAAAAATCAGATTGATTCCCGTTTTTATCCTTTGATCGGACACGAAAATAATGTTTTTGTCCTTCGGAAAGATTCTGAAATGTATACGATGTATCTGAAATCCAATCAGACGATAAAAGATTTTCGGTGAAATTTTGATTTGTTGCCGTTTGAATCTGAAACCGATCGCTCCCAATATTTCGACCCCAGGAAAGCAGAATATTCCTTTGTCCGCTAAATTCCGGCAGCGAGTTGAGGGTAGGGCTTCCGCTTTGCAGAGATTCAACTGTTAAGAAAGTTTCTTCCGAGTCTATATTGGAAGCATTATCCTCTATATACCCTCGAACAAACAATGTATAATCTCCTACTTCAAAGGAAATCTCTTCTGAAGTCTGCCATTGCCCTGATTCGCTCACCTCGGCATAAAAGCGAGGGGTTGTCTCTCCTTTCACAAACCCTGCTACCCGAGTTCGAATCTGATCGGTCCCCCCATCGCCAGTTCCAGACAAAGAATATGTTTGGCTTGCTTCTTCTGTTTCTTGAATATTATTGATGGTTGGTTTCTCCAGCGGGACAAAAGGATTGTTATCATCTTCGTTCAAAATTCCGTCCCCATCAATATCCGTGGCACCAGGTTCATAATTATAAAATGTTCGAGAAGAGCTTGTTTTGTCTGAAGCGTTGGTGGATACGTAGGCTCGCGTAAAAACCGTGTGTCCTCCCGCAGGTAAAGTAGCCGTACATTCCCATTCTCCTATATTTGTAGAGACAAGACTCTGTATTCCCGACTCCTGAGAAAAGGCTGTCGTCAGCCCGGTAGAAGTATCCAATTTGGTAATCCCGTCAGATGTAGCGATGTAGCAAATATTTTGAGAAGTATGACAATACACATCGTTGACGAGCCCAGTATTGCTATGAAGTGAAATAGTTGCATTTTCCTCCAGCCAGTGTTGAGAAAGGCTATAGACTTCCTCGATTTCTTCCTCTGTGTAAACTCCTTCCGTAATAAATGGTAAGGATATATTTCCTGTAAAATACTCATTTTCATAGCCGTATCCGAAATATAATTTTTCTGCTTCGTTGCTGAGAATATTTCCCGTGTGAGGAACTGTGTTTTCGAGAGATCCATTCCGATAAATTTTTATATTTTCTCCGTCATAGGTCCCAACGATAAACTCCCACGTATCGGGGCTGGGCGGAGTCTGGACCGAGACGGCCGCAAATCCCTGATCTGTCTGAACTCCAAAAAAGTAAGGATCTTCCTCAAGAGGATAATCAAAAAAACTATCTCCCGCCGACAACCAATAGCTTCTTGTCTCGCGTGAATCCCCTCGATTCAATATTTTTTGATAAGCCCCCGTCCCTCCTGTATCGGGACGCTTTATCCACATCCCGACTGTCAGCTGGGTTCCCGAAAGATCAAAATCTTGATTATCCGAACTCAGGTAATTATTCCCATCAAAAACAAAACTTTTTACCTCTGCGCCTTCGTCTGGAGCCAATATCTGGACTTCTCCGTTATTTGTCAGCGTATGACTCTTTGGACTTCTGTCCTGAAGAGAGGTTACCCAATGTCCTTGAATTTCCCCCTTCAGGGGGAGGGTCGCATACTCGTGGTGTATATTTCGAATAAGGGCCCCCTGTCTTTCGACATGAGAAACCCCTGAACTATGAACAACAAAATTTTCGTGCAGAACTTTATTTAGTCCACTCGAAAAATTTGCCAGTACAGAAATATCCAAAGAAGTCCAGTTGGAGGTAATTTGATCAATGGTGGGAGAAAGGAGCGTCGTACTTCCGATCCCCATTAAAACCTGATTCTGATCGGTGATACTAACGCTCGTGACAGAACTACTCGCTCGAGAAACGATGGCTGAATCCGTAGCATTTAAAATGCTCGTTCCTCCCTCTGTAGCAAGCACAATATACGATTTCCCTTGTATCGTTTTTGTCGCAAGATCATGTATTTTATTGTGAATGATGGCAGGTGTCGTGGAGGAGGTCAGAACCGTGTCAAAGCTATCCTGTACAAAATCAAAAATCACCAATCCGTTTTCTGTTCCAACATAAACAACCCCGTTGAGAGCCGCAATGGAAGTAGGTCCCGAAACCGGAATTTTTTTCCACAAAAGCCCTCCATTCCCATCAAAAATAAAAAGAGTGTCAGACGTTATCATGAGGAGCGCCTTCAGGGGAAATGATGCCTGGTGGCATCGGTCATCAGCTCCATTTCTGGGATCAGCATCCCCATCGCCTAATTGGTAGTCACAAATATGATCCTCTCTGTCATCTCTCGATTCGGCATACCAAGAAGAATTCGAGTTTGATCGCCAATCAGAAATTGAGTCGTTTTCCGTATTATAAAAAAATTGACCGACGACCGTTTCCGAAAAAAGAGTTTTTTCGTTCCATTTTACTGCATTGGATTTTCCAAGAGAAAGTCCATCTCCTTCAACAGAAGCAGAGCAAACTTCTTCCTCTTCCTCAAAAAGTCGAACTTGGGTTTCTATTTCCCCACTTCCCCGAAAAATAACCGACAAATTTTCATCAGGAATTCCTTGCAATTGACGGGGAAAGTTTAAAAAAGGCGTAAAGATTGATCGAGAATTATTATTATCCACGGCATCATCTAAACCATCTGAATCCATATCGGCAGCAAAAACAAACGCTGGAACCCCAAAAAGAAAAAGGCTTCCCAAGGCAAAAACGGCGACTAAGCGCTTTCCTTTTTTTTCGAGAAAGGGAAGAAGGAGTCTCATTCAGTTTTTGTGGGTTTTGCTTTGCCAAATTGTAGCATAAATTGCTTATGTTTTGCCAAAGAGAAATATTTTTTTGCCATTTGACAATAATTCCAATGGCAGGAATACTATGTAATAGAAAATATTCCTTTCTTATGAAAAAACATTCTGCTTGGCTTCTGGGGATTCTTGTCATTTTGGTTGTCGGCATTTTCTTGGCTCAAAATCCAGAAATGCTGAGTGCTAGTGTTTTCAAAGAACCTTCTGATCGAATTGTGCTCCAAACAAACATGGGAGACATTGAGATTCGTCTCCTTCCAGAACACGCTCCCGATATTGCTGAAAATTTCCGTCTCTTGGCGCAGGATAATTATTACGATGGAGTGCCTTTCCATCGAATCATTAAGGGGTTCATGATTCAATCTGGGGATTTTGAAAATTTTGATGGAACGGGGGGTCATGCGTATGGTGGGGGATTGCTAGAAGATGAGTTTTCTCCTCAGCTTTCTCATGTTCGAGGCGCTGTTTCGATGGCGAACAGGGGCCCAAACACGAATGGATCGCAATTTTTTATTGTGCAGAAAGATGCTCCTTTTTTAGACGGAAAACATTCTATTTTCGGGCAGGTCGTAAACGGGATGGACACGGTAGACCGCATCGCAAACGTAAAGACCGATCTAAATGATGCTCCATTAGAAACTGTTGAAATAAAAAACGTCCTAGTTCCCTAAATCTTTAAGAAGAAAAAACTGTAACAAAAAAAGATTTTTTACGTTTTATCATGTGCAAAAAACATGGGTTTTGAAGATCTCGAAAAATATCTCCGCCTTCTTTTTGTAAGAGCTGAAAGCTCTGTCAAAAACGAAGCACTAAAAAAACGGATTCGATTGCGTGCGGTGGAAGCATATCAAACAAAAAAAGCCTCTCCCTTTGAAGGATGGCAGAAATTTTTTGTTCCTCGCGTTTCTCTCGCTGCTTTTGGTGTTGCGGCTGTTTTTGTTCTCTTCAACCTGCTCCCCGGAAACCACAGTTTCCTTTCCGCAGGAGAAATAATCCCAAAGCAAGGTCCCGTAGAAATCATTCGCGGAGAAAATGTTATTCTCGTCCAGGAATCTATGAATATCAGGCAAGGAGATATTATTCGTGTTGGAAATAATGCCGAAGCAGATATTTTCTTCCCTCACCGCCTCTCTTCTACTGCGAAATCCCGAACTCAGCTTCGGGTTGTCGATAAAAACTCCCTCTTTCTCGAACAAGGAACTCTTGAAAATGAAATCTTTGGAGAGGAGGGGGAAATTTCTACCTCACGTGGATTTGTAAAAAGCCTCCCTGGTTCTGCTTTCCATGTTTCTGTTTCTGAAAGCGGTGAAACAGAGGTTATCTCTTCTGGAAAACAAGTTTCTGTTTTTGATTGGAAGGACGGACAAACCCTGCTGAACGAAGGAGAAATGCTCCGTTTACGAACGGACACTTCTTTGGATCATGCCGAAATCCCTGGTGATATCAGTCTTTCTTTTGCTCAAATTCAAGCTATTCGCGCAAAACTTATTATCGCTCGAACAAAAGTCTTAACGGGTGTAGAAAAGGCGCTTGAACAAAACACAGGAGAAGCCGAAAGAGATATCCGTTCTGCTTGGAGAAGCTTTCTTTCTGTCGCTCAGGTTATTGACGCTTCTCGTGATCTAGAAATAGGGAAACGAAAGCATCTTCCCCAGCTAGAAGCATCAAATATTCCAAAAATGCTACACGAGAAATCAGCTCCATCGCTGCTCGTGAAAGAAGCCGAAGCAATACACAGTCTTCTTTCTGTTTCTGATCAGAATCTCTCTCGACTCAGTTTTCATCCAGAAAAGACTGGCCCACAAAGCTTCCAACGTTATGTACTTTTGGATCGGCTTTTCCGTGCGGCAAATACAGACATTAATGAAGCAGAAAAACGCCTTCTTCAAGAGAAATATGCCGTTGTATTCCTGCGAGATGTTCAAAATCAAGAGATTAAAATCGATCAAATTTCAAAACTCAACGAAAAAATTTCACTGTTGCCCCATACTTCCGAAGCACGAGACTTTCTTTTTATCGTAAAAGATCTTTTCGCTCCCGATATGGCAGAAATGATCGATGAAAAAATAAATTTGGTTTTCTAATTTTTTATAAAAGTCCTTGAAAGGCTTTTTCGGGCGGACATTTTTTTTCATCAAATAAAATTTTTCCCTGGTGAAGACGAATTATTCGTGGATTGGTACGCATGACAAGCGTCGGATCGTGCGTTGCCAAAATAATTGTCAGTCCTTTTTCTCTGTGAAGTCGGGCGAAAAGATCAGCGATGTCTCGTGAGTTTTTTGGATCTAAATTCCCTGTCGCTTCATCAGCAATGAGAATTTTTGGATTATGAACGAGAGCCCGTGCTATAGCTACGCGCTGTTTTTCTCCTCCAGAAAGGGAATGTGGGAATTGATCTTTGCGTTCATAAAGTCCCGTAAGGCGGAGAAGGGAGGGGACAACTTGCGGAATTTTTTCTTCTTCTCCGCAAACTTCTAGAGCAAAAGATACATTTTCAAAAACTGTCTTTTGGGGAAGAAGTCGAAAATCTTGAAATACAATTCCAATCTGCCGTCGGTATTTCTGAAGATTTTCCAAAGAAAGTGATTCTAAGCGAAAGTCATCCAATCGAATGGAACCCAATGTTGGCTTCCATTCCCCAATAAGCAGGCGAAAAATTGAAGATTTCCCTGCTCCCGACTCCCCCAAAAGAGCCACGATTTCTTTCGGTGCCAATTCAAAATGAACGTTTTGGAGTATCGTTCGACGACCAAAAGAAAGAGAAACTTTTTCAAAAGACAGCATATTTGTTTTTTCTATTCTGCCATATTTCAAGGAAAGAAAAAAGAAGCTCTTTCTGTATTGCAAACCTCTTGCACTTTTGATAGTTTGACCGCGAAATGGACTATTTTGAAGCACGCGTGGAAGACTTTTTTCGTCAGAAAAACTGGCGGATGACATCGGCGGTACGAAACATCGCCCATCTTTTGCAAGAAACATCGATGCCCCTTTCTGTCCAACAAATCCAGTCACTGCTTCTGAGTAAAGAACATTCCGTAGATCCTTCTACTATTTATCGAATATTAGAACGATTCGAAGAAGGGCATTTGATACATAATCTCCAGGGACAGGTCTTTCCGTGTTCAAATCCAAAAGAATCTAGTCGCCAGCATCATTTTCTTTTGTGTGAAAAGTGCGGACATGCGGAAGAAATTTTTCTGGACTATCAAAATTCTATTTCGCGCCAACTGGCACAAGAAAAAAATTTCCTTCTTAAAAAAGTCGAAATGTATTTCTGGGGAATTTGTTCTCGCTGCTTTCGCCCAAAATAAAGCCAATTGACTTTTTTTATTCCTTTTGTAGAATAACTTCAGACAATTTTCCTTTTTCTCAAAAAGACTAAAAACGATGAAATTTTTTGCCCTTTGTTTGCAACGCCTCTTCCCTAGAAAGGCGTGATTTTTATCGAAATATTTGAGGAGAGGGAAAAGAGTATTCTCCCCTAACTCTTTTCTCATGGATATCCTTATGCCCGCTCTCGGTATTGCTGGGCTCCTGGTGGGAGGTGGAATTGGTTTTGTGCTTTTTCGTCCAAAATCAAAAAAAATCGAAGAAGGCGCTCGCAAAGAAGCGGAAGACCTTCGTCGCTCTGCCCAACAGGAATCCGAAAAAATACTGAACACTGCTCGTCAAACAGCACAACAGCTCCGGCAACAAGCCGAGCAAGAAGAAATAAAAACCCACAAGCGCATGGAGCGTTTGCAGGAACAATTTGATGAACGTATCAATAAGCGCGAAAAAATTCTCGAAGAAAAAATAGAAAAAAATGAGCAAACACGTGAAAAATATGAACAGTCCATCGAACAATATAATGCCAAGCGGCGAGAGCTCGAAGAAGGTCTCGATAAGCAAAATGAAGCACTCGAAAAAATTGCGAAACTTTCTCGAGAAGAAGCCAAAAAAGAACTTTTTGATCGAATGGAAACAGAGGTCTCCGACAAGCTTGCCGAAACTCTCAAAAAAAAGGTCGAGGTTATGCGACAAGCCGCTGATGAAGAATCCGCAAATATCATCGTGCAATCCATTCAGCGCTATGCCTCACCCACTACCAGCGAATCAACAACCAGTGTTGTAAAAATTGACTCTGAAGACATCAAGGGAAAAATTATTGGTCGCGAAGGCCGCAATATTAATGCTTTTGAAATGCTCACGGGAGTCGATCTTATTATTGACGATACGCCTGGAACTGTAACGATCTCAAGCTTTGATATGTTCCGACGATATGTAGCAAAGGTCGCACTCGAAAACCTCATCAAAGATGGACGCATTCATCCCTCTCGTATTGAGGAAATGGTCGAAAAAGCGCAAAAAGATGCCGACAAATTAATTTTGGAAATTGGACAAAAGGCCTGCCAAGATCTCGGAATTCCACTTTATCCCGAACCGGTTCTGAAGCTTTTGGGGCGTTTGCGGTTCCGTACGTCCTACGGTCAGAATGTTTTGGGACATTCCATTGAAGTCGCGTATATCGCTGAAGCTATTGCTACTCAGCTCGGCGGCGTCGATCCCGAAATCTGCAAACGAGCCGGACTTCTCCATGATATTGGGAAAGCGGTTTCTCATGAAGTGGAAGGAGGGCATGCGGTTATCGGAAAAGAGATTCTCGAAAAGTTTGGGATTGATAAACGGGTCGTGATTGCTATGCAATCACACCATGAAGATTTTCCGTATGAATCTATCGAAGCCCGGATCCTTCAGGCAGCAGATGCTATTTCTGCTTCCCGTCCCGGAGCACGCCGAGAAACCCTCGAGAAATACATCAAACGACTCAAAGAATTGGAATCTATTGCGAGTGCTTTCTCGGGAGTCGAGAAGGTTTTTGCTATTCAAGCTGGACGAGAAGTCCGCGTCTTTGTGAATGCCAAGGAAATGAACGATCTGAAGTCTGAAAAATTGGCTTTTGATATCGCTCGGAAAATCGAAAAAGAATGTGAATATCCGGGGGAAGTACACGTTGCTGTTATCCGAGAAAGCCGCTTTGAAGGGATAGCAAAATAGTTTTTGCAACAATCTTGCATTAAGTGCATTTAGGATTCGTATCTTCTAGAGGATACGAATCCTATTTATAAAATTTCATCCGCCAAATTTTTTCTCCCTCACGTAATTTTGCCTGTTCCCAATCAGTAGAAATCCCAAAGGGCGGTTCGTCAAAAAACTCAACCTGAGAAAATGCCGACTCGCGCACCAGCTCTAATGTTTCCAAGAACAAAAATTCTTGATCAGTCTGAAATATAAATTTTGTTTCTGGCATTATCCATTCAGCACAAGAATTTAAAAAATTTTTATTGAGAAATCGTCGTTTTTTGTGCCGCTCCTTAAACCACGGATCGGGGAAATTTATAAAGACCGTTTCGAGTTTTCTCCCTCGCTCCACAGAAGGACGTAAAATAGATTCAAAATTGCGCCCCGCATCTCCATCAAAAACAACAACGTTCTTATTGCCAGCAAATTTTTCTTTTAATTTTTGAGCGAGAGGGACGCGAATCTCAAATAATACAAAATTTTTTTCGGGAAACTGGCGAATGAATTCTTCTGCGAATTCTCCTTTACAGGCTCCCACATCTACAAGGATGGGGGCTGAATTCTGAAAGCCCTCAAACGAATACTCTTTGGTGATTGAAAGGGGGTTCACGTGAGGACGAATTCTTCGGGGAGACATAACGGGAAGCAGTGTAATAATTTTGACAAAATAAAAAACACAATTTATAAATAAATTCTGATGCCCCCTCTAAAAAATGAACATTCCAGAGAACACAAAGGCGTTGGAAAGTGATATCAATAATGAACAATCTTCAAATAAAATAATCTCGTGCCACAAAAATATTGTAGAAAATTTAGACGAAAAAAAGAAGAAAGCAGGACTTACAATAAAAATCCTTCTTCAGCAATTACAAATTACTCACTCTGATCTTGCGAAAAAGACAGATATTCATAATAAAAATTTCTCTGCTGGATTCAATTTCTTCAGACCCTTTTCCATGAGAGAATACGAAATTATTTGTGATGAGATCGAAAAAATTATTGAGGAGAAAAAAACAGATCTTGATAAAATCGGGCAATATGAAAAGGCTCTTGAAAATTTAAATATTTTTAGAGAGCTTTCTATCGAACTTAGCTCCTCCAGAAATTGACAGAAAGAAAAAGGTGGGTATTTTTATTTTGATGAATTATTCACTCGCGACCCTGAATTGGTGGTGGACTCCGTCCGGCGGAGAGGTCGCTGTGAGTATTTAGTTCTAAAATCAAAGAATCTGAATACTTGCTTCCGGCCTCTAGGCCGGATTTTTGTATATTTCGATATCCAAATGGATTGTCGAAATATCGTTCTTTTTCGTATCCAGCACCTTTCAATTAATTTTTAACTTTATCAAAAAGGAGTTTTCTATGAATACCAACAAAATGCTTTCGCGCAAACAAAAAACAATTCTGAAAAACAAGTTTCATATTTCCGAAAATTTTCTTCTCGAACTTTTTGAAAATTCTGATATTCCTGCTTCTGTTTTTTATTCGACAGGAATAAAGAAAAAGATAGCAACCCTAAATGATTTTGAAAAACGAATCACCAATATTGCTCTGAGTCGAAAAAATGATCCCGCTTTTCAGCCAATTTTGGGAGGTGCTTGGTAAACCTTTTGTCCTCTTGGTCTGAACACAAAGACCAAGAGGATTTTTTTTGGGAAGAAAGCAAAAATACTCTATTATTGTTTTGCAAATGATTTCTTGTTCTGCTTTCTTTGTCCTCAAGCGTCGACGCCCTGTCGGCAAAGGTCGCAAGGAGATATGATATTTCGAATCCAACGAATAATATTCAGTCTGTACGCAGGCTTTTTTTCTTTTATAATTTTCTTGCCATGACACATCAAAATATTCCGTTTCTCGAAAAAGTAGATCCTCAAATTTCCAAAGCCATCCGCGGCGAAGAAAAACGCGAAGAAGAAGGCTTAGAACTTATTCCTTCTGAAAACTATGTTTCTCGTGCGGTACTCGAGGCCAATGGATCAGTCTTCACCAATAAATATTCCGAAGGATATCCCGGTCGCCGCTACTATGGTGGTCAAGATTTTACCGATCAAGTCGAACGAATTGCCATTGAGCGAGCATGTAAACTCTTCAATTGTAAATTCGCCAACGTCCAGCCCCTTTCGGGAGCTCCTGCCAATGTCGCGATGTATTTCGCACTCTGTGAACCAGGAGATACAATTTTGGGAATGGATCTCTCTCATGGAGGACATCTGACTCATGGACATCCCGTGACTCATTTGGCAAAAATTTTCAACTTTGTGCGCTACAAAATGAAGGATCCCGACACCGGGGAGATTGATTATGACCAACTCAGAGAAACTGCACTCCGAGAAAAACCAAAAATTATTCTCGCTGGATTTTCGGCCTACTCTCGAGAGCTAGACTACAAAAAATTTGTCGAAATCGCACGTGAAGTAGGCGCAATAACGGTTGCCGACATGGCTCACATTGCGGGACTCATTGCCGGAAAAGCCGTACGCAATCCTTTTGATGACGGATTTGATGTGATCACAACGACCACACACAAAACTCTTCGTGGTCCGCGAGGCGGGATGATCCTGACTCGAGAAAGTGAAGAAATCGCAAAAAAGATAAATAAGTCTGTTTTCCCTGGCTTTCAGGGGGGACCTCACATGGCCTCTATTGCCGCCAAAGCGGTCGCCTTCGGAGAAGCCCTAAACCCTGGATTCAAAAAGTATGCACAACAGATTCTCAAAAATGCCAAAGCAATGGAGAGCCTCTTTGCCGAAAAAAAAGTTCGAATGATTGGGGGAGGAACCGACAATCATTTAATTCTTGCCGATGTTTACGGGTCACTTGGTATTACCGGAAAAGAAGCGCAAACCGTCCTGGATGAAGTAGGAATGACACTCAATATGAATGCTATTGCCGATGATCCTCGTCCACCACTGGATCCTTCTGGTATTCGTTTCGGCACTCCCGCCATTACCACTCGCGGATTTGGCGAGCAAGAGTGTGCCCGAGTAGCGGAACTCATGATCCAAACGATGCAAAACAAAGACGATACATCTACTAAAAAGAAGATCCGAGAAGAAATTCGTGAACTCTGCAAAAAATTTCCGATTCCAGAAAGCTTTGAGTCGGTCTAGGTATTGCTTTTTCGGTGTATTTGTGATATAATAAAGAGATATATTCTCTTTTTGATGAAGATTTTCGCTCATAATTTTAATCCTTCGCAGTGCTGGAAAAGGCGTTTTGTCTTCCAAAATCCAGAGACTCCTGACGAACATCCTGTGAATACTGCCGAAGAACAGAAAGAATGGAAGGAGGCCTTACTTTCAGGAGAAAAAGGAATCGATGAACTCGTGCAGGAGTTTTCTTCACTCGCGGAAAAACAAAAAAAAGAAGGGCATGAGAGAGTAAATTTTGTCAAAAACAATCTCAAGGACTTTTTCCAAAAAGTCGGCATCGACCTCCCTAAAGACGTTGAAGGGGAAATAAACACACTAGTAACAAATTATGAAACAACCCTTTCTGACTCCACACAAACCTTTTACGAAAGAATGGAGGATCTCCAGGACGAGGGCTATATAAAAAATGATGCTTCGCTGAATAAATACGACGAATTAGCGGGGTATGAAAATGTTTTTGGCAGTGATGATATTGCCGATGCCCCAGAAGGAAGCAAAACAAAAGAAGTCTACAACGCTTGGAAAGAAGTGAAAGACAGGATAAGTGAACTCGGAGAGCCCCGTGATATTTTTGAAAAAAAAGAATTAGAGAATCTCCAAAAAACATTGGCCGAAAAATCAAAAGAGCTCAAATCCGCCGTTGAAAAAGATCGCGAAGATGAAAATTTTCAAGCCCAAAAAGAAACTTTCCAGGGACTGACCGAAAAACTCCAAAATTCTGTAAATCAAGAGCAGATACAAGAACAACGTCGAAACCTCTGGGAAGCATATCAAAACAAGGCCGATCCTCGATATATTCAAGATATTCAAAATATATCCAACATTCGCGATGCGGATGGAGACGTAAATATGAAAGCGCTCAACGAGCAAATAAAAAAATACGAAAATGGCCTTCCAAGAAACTATCAAGAAACCCTTTCTTTTCTGCAAAACGAATCACCTGATGAATTCTTTGCCGCTGATGACACATTGATTCAGGCTCTCAAGCCGGAACATCAAGATCTGTTCAAAGACTCAAGCCCGAAGGATTTAGTGGAATTAAAAGACCAAATCAATGACGCTCTTTCGATCAAGAATCTTCACGAAATGTATGATAAAATGGAGGGAAGCGTTGAAATTGGCGCCCCCGAAAAAACAGGCCCCGAAGTTGCCAATAAGACAGAAACCGAAAAGCCTCAAAGTCAAGAACTTCTCAGAGAAAAATCCGCCGAAGAAATCTATAAGTTGGTAGAATCCAAAGTAAAACCGGATTCGATAAAAGAAGGTTTTGATCCTCAGAAATATAATCAGGCCGAATGGAACCAAAAAATAACCGAAATGATCGACGTAGAAAATACCGAAGAAAATATTCGAAAGATACAGGAGCTCATCGGCTCTCAACCCGATGGGAATTTTGGTCCCCATTCCGCGCTGAGTCTATTCAAATTACAAGGGGGAAGTATAGACGCCTCGGAACATCGAGAGTGGGTTTCAAAATTCAATCATGACTATATCACGCAATGGGATCAAAAATCAGTCGATGTCCTCGGCTACAACAAACAAGAAAAACAACTGGTAAAAACTGAGAATCTTGAAACCGAAAAAGAGGGTCTTTCGGTTACCAAACTCCAAGATCAACTCGAAGGGGTCGCCAAGAAGCATGGTATTTCCGGGGTAGAGATAAGCACCGATCTCTATAAAGTCGGAGACGAATATCGCTTTGGAATAAATTCAGGGGAAGAGGCGTTTATTGTTTCGATGAATACAGGGAAGAACGAGGTTTTGTTTGCGAAAGCCGTACAAAAAGGGTCTCTCAAGCCTTCTTCTTTCTCCGGAAGTATCACGCCGGCCGAAATGATAAAAAATGCTGAAGAATACTTAGAACGCAAAAGAACAAAAGAGGAGCGATCAACCGAAGAAAAGGAGAAAGGATTAATATCTATTAATCCTGAAGATTTAGCAGTTGCCGATCTGACTATTGAGGATTTAGAAAAAAATCTTTCTATTCTGAAAGAGTCGCTCGAAAAAATAAATCAATTTTCAAAAACACTCGATAGAAACAACGAAACCCATGCCTGATAAAAAAACATCGTCCGCGATACAAATTATCGAAGAGTTTGAAAGCCAACTCTCTGAAGCACACGCTCAATTTGTCCAAAAGCTGGAGAATATAAAAAAGCAAGCTCTCCAAAAAGCAGAATCAAGCGAAGAGAAAAAAGAGGAGGAATCACTCCATCAGCTCGAACTCGAATTAAAAGACGCTTAGTAGCGTGCCAAGTGTGCGAAGGCTTTATTAGACTGAGCCATTCGGTGGGCATCATTTTTCTTGGTCACGGCGTGACCGGTTTCATTTGCCGCGTCCATGAGTTCCTGAGCCAAACGCTTATGCATTGGTCTTCCTTTTCTTCCTCGGGCGCCCTGCAAAATCCAGCGAATTGCCAAACTTTGTTGTCGCTTAGAAGGCACTTCAACAGGAATCTGGTAGATTGCCCCACCAATACGCTTTGGTTGAACATTCATACTAGGGGAAGCGTTCTGTAGTGCTGCCTCAAATGTTTTCCGTGGCTCATTCTCGCCGAGTCTCGCCAATTCGTCAAACGCCTCTCTGAGGATATTTTGGGCCACTGTTTTCTTTCCTTTTTTCATCAACGAATTGATAAACTTTTTTTGCAGAGGATCAGTATGAGAAAAAGGATTCGTGTATTTTACCTTTTTTTCCGTTTTTCCTCCACCGCCCTTGATCGAGGCTTTTTCCTTTGGGTTCTTTTCAGGAGAAACTTCTTGTTTCTCTTTTTTTTCTTGTGTTGCCGGGGAGGAGTTTTGAGAGGCGGCTTCCTCTGCCGCTGCTTTTGTTTTTGCCATCAAAAAAAATGATTAGTTTTTCGGTTTTTTCGTTCCGTACCGGGAACGACCTTGTTTTCGATCAGTTACCCCCTGCGTGTCCAAGCTTCCACGAACGATATGATATCGAACTCCAACGAGGTCTTTGACGCGCCCTCCCCGCAGAAGAACAACTGAGTGCTCCTGGAGGTTATGTCCTTCCCCCATGATGTAGGCATTCACTTCGTATCCATTGGTCAACCGAACACGGGCGATCTTTCGGAGCGCTGAGTTTGGTTTTTTGGGAGTCATTGTTGTCACTTTCACACAGACTCCTCGCTTTTGAGGACAAGAAAGCTTGCGGGGTCTGTTTTTCAAACTATTCAAAATATTTCCCAAGGCCGGAGATTTCGATTTTCGAATCTTGTCTTTTCGAGATTTGCGGATAAGTTGGTTAATTGTGGGCATGAAAAATGTCTTTTTTAGGCTTACCAATCCCTTTTTATGCCTGTTCCAGCCGGGATAAGCCGGCCGATGATAACGTTTTCTTTTAACCCGTCAAGTTTATCTATTTTCCGCGTTGTCGCTGCCTCCACCAAAACACGTGTTGTTTCTTGGAATGACGCTGCCGATAACCATGAATCCGTCCACAGAGCAACTCTTGTGAGACCAAGAAGGAGTCGTTCGATCTTTATTGGTCGCTTTTTCTTCTGGGCCAGTTCTTTGTTCTTTTTCTCATACTCTACAAAATCCTTGATTTCTCCTGGGAGCCAATCACTCCCCCCTGATTCCAAGATACGAACTTTGCTCACCATCTGACGAGTGATAATCTCAATGTGTTTCTCGTTGATGTCCTGCCCTTGGGAAGAATAAATCTGCTGAACGCTGAAAAGAATATATTCCTGAACCCTCTCGACGGTTGTCAGCTCCATCAGCTGGCGCAAATCCAAGTGCCCCGCTGTCAAGGCCTGTCCTCGCTCTACCATATCGCCATGTTTTACTCGAAGCGTAGCTCGTGAAGAAACAGTGTATTTTTTCTCTTGAGCTTCGTGCTGATGAATCACAATTTCATCAGAAGAAACTGATTTTACCTTTCCTGCACATCGCGACTTGAGAGTTTGTTTGCTTTCTGTGGAACGAGCAATAATTTGCCGTTCTTTTATTTCGTCTCCTTTTTTTACGTCGGGCTCAAAATTATGTGCGAGATGATGAACATCGTCCTCTGCTTTTTCAGCGGTGATCGCAATCTTGGTATCGCTTTTTCCTTTCTTTATCGCCACTTTTCCCGTAATTTCAGCAATAACCCCCGGTTTTCCAGGAGTGCGCGCCTCGAAAAGTTCTTCCACCCTCGTCAGCCCCTGTGTAATAGAAGCTTCTTCTGTAGCAATTCCTCCCATGTGGAAAGTTCTCATGGTCAGCTGTGTTCCCGGTTCTCCAATAGACTGTGCCGCAATAATTCCAACTGGCGTTCCGTTTTCGGCGATTTTGTTCCGCCCCAAATCATAGCCATAACAATGCTGACAGATCCCGCCGATTGTTTCACAAAACATCACCGATCGCACTTTTACTTCTTCCAGCTGATGTTCCCCAACCAACATGAGTTTTTCTTCGTCGATGACTTCGCCGCGCTTAAATACCGTTTTTCCCTTTGCTTTTACGTCTTCTGCAACAACTCGCCCGAGAAGACGCTTTTCAAATTCCAAGCCGATTTTTTTAGAGTTTTCTCGGGTAACCAATTTGTATCTCTGGCTCCCACAATTCTCTTCTCGAATCACGACATCCTGTACCGAATCTACTAGTCGGCGAGTCAGGTAACCAGCCTCTGCTGTTTTTAAGGCTGTATCAGATTTTCCTTTTCGTCCTCCATGAGTCGCAATAAAGTATTCCAGGATAGTAAATCCTTCTTTTAGGTTCGATTTAATCGGCAATTCGATTGTCCGCCCAGAGGGACTCGCAACCAATCCTTTCATCCCTGATAACTGTGTAATTTGTCCCCAGTTTCCTCGTGCACCAGAATCAATCTGATAGAAAATATCGTTTTGAGGATCGTAACCGGTAACCATTTCTTGGGTGATCTCAGTTTTCACCCGAGACCAGATTTTGATGGTATGGTTGTATCGTTCCTCGTCGGTGATAAGGCCAAATCGATACTGTGAATTAATTTTTTCAATAATAGCATTCGCTTTCTCGATAATTTCATCTTTCTTGGCGGGAACATGTAAATCAAAGACCGAAATAGAAATCCCTGATTTCGTCGAGTAATGAAACCCAAGGTCTTTAATTTTATCAGCTGCTTCGGCTGTTTCTTTTGTTCCAAATTCTGCATAAATCTGTCCCAAAAGAGCACTGAGCTGCTTCTTTCCAAACGCTTGGTTTTGGTATGCGATTTCTTCGGGCAATGCTTCGTTAAAGATAATTCTCCCTGCTGTTGTTTCTAAGGTTCCTTCTTTTTGGGTGCGAACTTTTATTTTCGCTTGAAGGTGAATAAATCCTGAATCATAAGCGAGTTTCACCTCTTTCTCCGAGCCAAAACTCATTCCTTCTCCTTTTTTCCCTTCAAACTGTTGGGTGAGAAAATAACACCCCAAAACCATATCCTGAGACGGGTTCACGATGGGCTCTCCACTAGAGGGTTTAAGAAGGTTCTGTGAGGACAACATAATTTCGTGCGCTTCTTTTTGTGCTTTCACAGAAAGAGGAAGGTGAACTGCCATTTGGTCTCCATCAAAGTCTGCGTTGAATGCTGTACAGACCAAAGGATGAACCTGGATTGCTTTTCCTTCTACAAGTCGTGGTTTAAATGCCTGTATTCCAAGCCTATGAAGAGTTGGTGCGCGGTTCAGAAGGACACATTTGTCCTGAATAATTTCTTCTAAAATATCCCACACTATTTTTTCGCTGGAACGAATAATTTTCTCTGCACTCTTCACATTATAAGCTAATTCATACTCAATAAGCTTTGAAATCACAAAAGGTTTAAAAAGCTCAAGGGTGATATATTTCGGAAGTCCGCACTCATGAAGTTTTAATTGGGGACCCACCACGATAACCGATCGTCCTGAGTAGTCGACTCGTTTTCCCAAAAGGTTCTGTCGGAAGCGCCCTTGTTTTCCTTTGAGCATATCCGAGAGAGATTTTAGTTTTCGCTTCTGAACGTAATTCATTCCTGCGCGAGAGTTTCGCACCTGATTGGAAATTAGAATGTCAACCGCTTCTTGAAGCATTCTCTTCTCATTGCGACAAATAATTTCAGGCGCTCCGAGTTGGATAAGTTTCTTGAGGCGCTGATTTCTATTAATAACTCGTCGATAGAGATCATTTAAATCCGAAGTTGCAAACCGTCCTCCATCAAGCTGAACCATAGGACGCAGATCTGGAGGAATAACCGGAATAACGGTCAAAACCATCCATTCCGGACGAATACCGCTTCGCAAAAGAGATCCTGCGAGTTTTGTCCGTTTTACAATCTTTTTCTGTCGCTGGCCGGAAGAGTTTTTATACTCTTCTTTCATCTGCTTCAAAAACTCTTTTAGATCGATCGAATGAACGATTTCTCGAATTGCATCCGCACCAATCCCAGCACGAAACACGTGACCAAATTTCATAGAAATTGTTCGATATTCTGTTTCCGTAAATACGGCCGCCTTTTCAATCATTCGGAGCTCTTCTCGAGCGGTTTTAAAATTTTCATTTACCGATTCGATTTTTTCTACTAATTCCTGCTCAAGTTTTGCAAGATCGGCCTCTTTCATGTCGCCTTTTTTTACAGCTTTTTTTGCAGCCCGAAGAGATTCACTATTCTCTTCTTTTATCTTTTCTATCATCTTCTTGTATTCGTCCTCTAGTTTTTTTAGTTCCTCTTCTCTCATTTTTTCATCCACACTAACCACAATATAAGAAGCAAAATAAACAACCTGTTCGAGTTTTTTTACCGGAAGGTCAAGGAGAAGTCCTATTTTTGAAGGTGTCGAACGCAAAAACCAAGTATGGGCTACTGGAACAGCGAGTTTGATGTGTCCCATCCTTTCACGACGAACAATAGATCGCGTTACCTCAACACCACATTTTTCACACACAATTCCTCGATACCGAATTCGTTTGTATTTTCCACAGGCACATTCCCAGTTTTTTACGGGACCGAATATCCGTTCACAAAAAAGCCCGTCCCGTTCTGGTTTTTGGGTGCGATAATTAATGGTTTCGGGTTTTGTGATTTCGCCATGAGACCAACTCAAAATATCCTCCGGGGAGGCTATTGAAAGAGCAATGGCATTAAAATCCTTCAGTTTTCTGATGTGTTTTGGATCAGCCATGAAATGGGAAGAAAAAAGGAGAAACGCGTTTCTCCGGTAGACACATTTATACCGGAAATCGGGGCGAGTGTATAAAAAAAAATTTTATCGTCAAGTTATTTCTCTTTCTTTTTTGTATTTATAATTTTTAATATTTAAAGAACTCGTATTCTATAGAGAAAAGATGTGAAAAAACGGTACAAAAAGGATTAAGAAGAAAGTACTTCTTTCTTGTAAAAAAAAAGGAAAAGGGAAAAGAAGAGAAAAGGGAAAAATTGTGTTCAAAAAAAAGCGCCCCACGGAGAGAAAAAAAACGAACTAAAAAAATATTCAGAATAAAACAAAAAAAACGTGGAAAACTTTTTGAATATTTGGAGAAAACCTTCTCTAAAAGGGGTGTATAAATTTTTATTTTCGGATTTCTCCGGGACCGAGTAGCTCTTCTTTTAAGAGTTTTGCACCAGGCATGAGCATGGAATGAATCCCAATTTGTGCTCGGGCACCGACTATCGCACCGAGTTTTTCGTGGTGTGAATCAATTCGCTCATCTTTAATCGTCACTTTCACTGTTTTTTTATCAAGTCTTAGATTTGCAGTACAAGAGTAGGCTCCGAAGTTCACCCCTTGGTCCACGACAGAATCTCCAACATAAGCCATGTGGGTTGTTACGTTTTGAGCTAAAAAACTCCGCGCAATTTCGGTATTATAACCAGCAACGGAATTTTTATTTAGTATTGAGTGACGAACTAATGCGTTATTTCCCACAACACAATTTTCTCCAATATAACAAGGTCCCTGGACAACAGCATTTTCAAAAACACGTGCTCCATCCTTAATAATAACACCCTCTCCTTTTATTTGGGCACTTTTCGAAATTTCAGCTTTTTTAGAAATAGAAGCTTTTTGTTGAGAAAGGAGTGTTTCCATTATTTCCAAGATATGCCAGGGATATTTAATTGCCTGCCAAATTTTTTCGTAAGGAACAGCGAGAAAGGTTTTTTTTGCGAAAAGTTTTGTGAGCGCCTTTTCGTAGGCATCGGGTTGGGTGAGTGTTTGCTTCTGCAACATTACACGAAGATCCCCTGCAGATCGGAAAAAATGAGCAACAATATTTACCAAGTCCGACGGCTCATTCCCTTCTCCCGGCTTTTCTACAATTGATTCAATTTTGTTTTTACCAGAGATTTGCAAATATCCGCCTGGGAAATACTGATCGACTTTTTTCGCCAGAATGCCGCCGTCGGCGTTCTTGGATTGTTTGAAAATGTCCTGGTAGGCCGACGAGTCGACCAAATCATTCCCCCCCAAAACAAAAACTTCATCCCCATCTTCTACCAACTTCAAACCTGCTATCACGCCGCCGGCTTGCCCCTCATCCAGATTTTCTTGGATAGCGATTTGTGCGGGGAAACCTTCTTTTTGGAGGATATTTTTAATTTCTTCGGTATTTTCCCCGTTGGTCACGACGATAAAATTTTTAAGCCCGCCCTTTTGGGCGTTTTGTAATAAATGCAGGACAAAGGGGACACCACAAAATTCGAGCAGGTTTTTGTCTCCCAATGGTTCCATACGGCTAGATCGTCCGGAAGCCAGAAAAATCGTTTTCATACAGGATTGATTGTAAACCCTTCGCCTTTGTTTGTCTTTTTAAAATCAATGCAACACCCTTGCAAAAAGTTGTTTGAATCAATGTCCAAGAACAACCTAATACCATTACTCTCAATAACTCGATCACCGGGCTCGGGTTTTTCTAAAAAATCTAAGAAATAGGACGGAGAACCATCTGACTGTGGAATAACTTCAATCTTGAATCCAAATCCTTCTTGGTTTTGTTGTGCCTGGAATTCGTGAATCTTTTTGGCTGCTTGGTCTGTGAGGGTGGGTGGGGTTTTGGCTTTTCGGACAGGAAGGGTGTCTTGGGCGGCTTCGTTGAGATCGGCGAGAATCCGCTCAACGGTTCCTTCGTCAAATCCATGTCCCAAAATTCCTTCCCGCAAGCTTTCGGCGACATTGATATGACAACTCACGCACGAGAGTCCGTGCGATAAGAGAATTTCCGATGCTTCGGGCATCTCGGCAAGTATGTCTGCGATTGTTTCTGATCCATCGAAATAAGGTTTCTTCTGTCTTGTCATCGCGGCGATTTTAGGACAAAATACACCTGATGAAAAACGAATTTGATATCCAATATCAGGAAATACTTCGAGAGATTTTGGAACACGGAATCGAAGAAAAAAATCAACGCACTGGGCACATCTGCAAAAGCCTTCCCGGCATGAGAATGAAATTTGATTTAGAAAAGGGGTTCCCCTTGCTTTCGCTCCGGAAAATTCCGATCAAGGTTTTTATTGCGGAGCAAATCTGGTTTTTGATGGGGCACAAAAATTTGGCTTTTCTCCAGAGATTTACGAAGATTTGGGACGACTTTGCCGAAGCAAATAATTGTGTCGAATCAGCCTATGGCTATCGTTGGCGCAAACATTTTGGGCGAGATCAAATTGATGGACTAATTAAGCTTTTGCAGGACGACCCCTCTTCTCGACACGGAGTTATTCTTATGTGGGATCCCTCCGACGATGGGCTCGCAACGGGAATCAAGAAGAAAAACGTCCCCTGTCCTTACACGTTCACGGTTCAAATTATGGGCGGGAAGTTGTGCTTGCATCTCATTATTCGCTCCAACGACATGATGCTTGGGAATCCGCACGACGTGGCAGGATTTGCCTTTTTGGCCCACATTTTGGCACAGAAGTTACAGGTGGACTTGGGAACGCTGACGGTATCTATTTCCAATGCGCACATCTACGATATTCATTTCGCGCAGGCGGAAGAAATCCTGAAACGAAAAGCCGGACACGACCCAATAAAATTTGAATGTCCACCTCGCTCTTATGAAAGAGCCGAGGAAGGCGATGAGAGTTTGGTCGATGAATGCTGTGAAGCCCTGATGAAGACTTATTCCCCTCAACCACCACTAGAGAAGATGGCGATTGTGGTGTAAATATCGCTATGCGGGGCAATAAACGATGACAAAGAATCACTTTCCCATTTTTAGAAAAGCTTTTTTCCTTTTCTCGAAAGGAGAGGGGGGATCACACCTCAATCCCAAACCACATCCGCGTCAGGACTCCAATTCCAAAACTGATTGCCGCAACACCTAAGCTCAGCCCCGCCATTTCGAAAAAGCGGTGTTTGAAGTTGTAATCTTTGGCGATGGAGATGTAGAAATTAAAAAAGAAAATAATAAAGAGCGCTATGACGAGGGTTGTAGCCAAACACCAGAGGTAGTGATCCAATATCAAGTATGGGGTGATCAATAGCAATACCGTCACAAAATACGCAATCCCCGTATAAGTAGAGGACCGAATAGCCTCGCGGGTGGGTTCGCCATCGGCCTTGGTGGATAAATATTCGGAAGCGGCCATAGACATGGAAGCCGCGACCCCCGTAATAAAACCGGCCATAGCAATGAGCTGGGTATTCTGCAGGGCAAAGGTCAGCCCCGCCAGGGCGCCGGTCAGTTCTACCAATGCATCATTGAGCCCCAGCACAACGGATCCGACATAATTGAGCGACTGCTCGTTGATCATATTGAGCAATTCTTTTTCGTGGTTTTCTTCGTCCTGCTGGACTTTTCGGGCTTCGGGGACAATATCAATAATTTCGTCGTAGTTTCTCTGCGCCGCGTTTTCGCCTTTTTCCATAAGCTTTGCGCCAAAAGTGAGCCCCAAAAAACGGGAAGTCCAGTAGAACAATCGCACCTTGAGCCAATTGGGTCGGACTTCTTTTTGGGTGTATTTTTTCCAGAATTCATAATGCCCTTTTTCTTCGTCAGCAATGCGCTGGAGCACCTTCTTATTCTCTTCTTTTTTGGTGTGTTGTGCGAGCCGAGAATAAACATAATATTCGGTAATTTCGCTTTCCTGTGCGGCGAGCAAAAACTGTCGGGTTTTGGCATCAATTTTTACATCATTCATGGCGCACTATTGATAGCGCGCAAGGGAAATATTGCAAGAAAATCCGCTTTCTAGGGAAGGAGCCCTAAACCCTTATTATACCACAAATATTGACAAATTGCAAGTTTTTGGTATACAGGGAACCAGCAATTTGTTTGGGCGACATTCTAAAAGGAAGAATCGTCTCACGAATTGCGCCAGAAATCTTTTTTCTGGTCCCCCTTGCCCCCGCGGGTCCTTTTCATACAAATTTTTGTATGACTTGGACTTCGGGGGCTTTTTTATTATGATGATCTCCCATGAAAGTAATTCTTTTGATGGCGCAGACTCTGGACGGGAAGATCGCTCGATCGGATCATGATTTTCCAGACTGGACCGAGAAGGCCGACAAAAAACTGTTTTTTGAGCTGACCAAAAAGATCGGTGTAATCATTATGGGATCCAAGACATACGATACGATAGGAAAGCCTCTTCCGGGTCGGAAAAATATAATTCTTACCCGAGACAGTTCTCGAAAATCCGATCATCAGGATTTGTTTTTCACGAGTGACTCGCCAGCCGACATTCTTCAGAAGCTAGAACAAGAGGGGCATAGAGAAGCCATTCTCGCGGGAGGCCAGCAGATCAATACGCTTTTTGCCCGAGAGAATTTGATCGATGAAATCGTCGTCACGATTTCTCCGGTGATTTTTGGAGAAGGAATGGGCATGTTCGGGGAGGGCATTGGCTTGCATTTAGCTCTGAAAAGTGTAGAAAAGCTGGGAGAAAATTCACTGGTCGCTCACTACAATGTTCTTAAAAATTCGTAATTCGTCATTCGAAATTTTTCATTCCTTTCTATGATTCTGACCCGCCACGATATTGCGCAGCTCATGCAGGAGAAAAAACTTCTTTTTGAGCCAGCATTGGATGCATTCCAAAATCAGCCCCATGCGGTGGATTTGAGATTGGGAATGGTTTTTTATATTCCAAAAATCTGGAAACTGAGCCCAGAAGGTCGAGAAGTTCTCAATGTGGATGTAACCGAATCTGCCGGAGAAAACTTTGAAAAATTAGAACTCAAGCCCGGGCAATTCTTTGAGTTGGCTCCGGGGGAGTCTATCGTCGCGTCAACACTCGAAAAAATTTCGCTGTGTTCGTCGGATATTATGGGGATTCTCTATCCCCGTAGCTCGATTAATCGACGAGGACTAACCGTCGATCTGACAGGCATTGTCGATGTTCACTACTCAGGTCACCTAATGATTCCGATTCTCAATCGGACATCTTCTCAGGTTATTCGCGTATATCCAGGAGAACGGATTTGCCAGATTGTCTTTCATCGACTGACGGGGGAAATGAATCCCGAGGAAGCCCGGAGACACGGAAAATCAAATGCCAAGTATGATGGCTGTGATGCACAAAATCTTTCTTCAAAAAAAGATGCAGAAGAAGAGATTTCACTTATCCGAAAAGGAGATTTTAAAAGCCTCAAAAAACATCCCTACTAAATGGAATTGCCCTATCTCCCCAAAGGCCGAGAAATTTTATATGTCGGAGAAGACAATGAATTTATGCGTACAGCCCAACAAGCTGCCCACGAATTATCACTCGACCCCGAACACCCCACAGGGGCAGTCGTCGTGCGGGAAGGGCAGATTTTGGGACGGGGGGCAAACGGCTCTCGCTACCATCAAGAACATGGTTGCCAGCGGAAGAAAAACGGAAGCCCCACCGGTCAAGATTATGACTTGTGTCCCGGATGTGATCCGGCAAATCATGCCGAACGTCGAGCCTTAGATGATGCCCGATCGCATGGGCACGACCTGTCGGGTGCGGATGTGTATTTGTGGGGGCACTGGTGGGCTTGCCAGTGGTGCTGGGAGGCGATGATTCAGTCCGGGATCGAAGATTTGTATCTAGTTCGCGGGGCGGCGGAAAAATTTGCGAAGGGGAACGGAAATAAATAGAACTCTCTCGTCGATAAATACGACGACTTTTTTAGAGTTCCGAGCTTATTTATCGTTCTTTTATTTTTGGAGCGCTTTTTGGTAGTTTTCTTCGGCTCGATCCCAGCGAACAACGTTCCAAAATGCGTCTACATACTCGGGGCGGCGATTTTGGTATTTTAGATAATAGGCATGTTCCCAGACATCGAGTCCGATGACACGCGTATCTTTGCCAAGGAGCGTGAGTGGGGAATCTTGGTTTGGGGTAGAAATAATTTCGAGTTTTCCGTTTTTTACTACCAGCCACGCCCAGCCAGAGCCAAAGCGCCCTAGCGCTTCCTTTTTAAAGTCTTCTTTGAAGGAATTAAAATCACCAAAGGATTTATTGATGACTGAGGCTAAATCACCAACGGGTTCTCCGCCGGCATTGGGGCCAATTGTCGTCCAAAAAAACCAATGATTGCAATGTCCGCCAACATTGTTTTTGGCAGCAGTGCGGATGTTTTCGGGCAATTTTTCTAGTTGCGTCAGAATTTCGCAGGGCGATTTGTCGGCCCATTCAGTTCCTTCCAGAGCCTTGTTGGCTTTGTCCACATAGCCCTGGTGGTGCTTGGAATGATGTATTTCCATAGTACGTGCATCAATATGGGGCTCAAGTGCGCCATAGTCGTATTCGAGATCGGGGAGAGAAAAAGTCATTTGAAAAGGGGGTAAGAATAAAAAATGAAGGATACAAGAAGGCACTGATCCACAGGACCAATGCTTTCTTCTTGTCTTTAATATACGGCAAATCTAGGCTTTTTTCAAGCCGGCTTTCTCTCGAACAGTTTTTTCGATCTCTTTGGCTAGATCTTTGTTGGCCTTGAGGAATTCGACGGCCTTTTGCTTGCCTTGTCCGAGCTTCGTCTTTTTGTAGCTGTAGAAAGCGCCGGCCTTTTCTATAACGCCATATTTTGTAGCCATGTCCAAAAGATCCGCTGTGCGCGAGATCCCCTCATTAAACATGATATCGACGGTTGTGGACTTGAAAGGAGGGGCGACCTTATTTTTTACAATCTTGATACGCGCCTCATTTCCGTGTGCTTCTTTGGCATCACCAGTCCCTTCTTCGATTTTTCCTCCTTTTCGCACTTCGATTCGAACCGAAGAATAAAACTTCAGGGCGTTCCCTCCGGTCGTGGTTTCTGGGTTTCCGAACATCACGCCGATTTTCATGCGAATTTGGTTCACAAACATAATCGTCGTTCCCATTTTTGAGGAGATAGCCGTTAGTTTTCTCAAAGCCTGACTCATTAAGCGAGCCTGCAAGCCGACCTGTGCATCGCCCATAGCTCCTTCGATTTCCGCTCGAGGGGTGAGCGCAGCCACAGAGTCGACAACAATCAGGTCAACCCCACCGGAACGAACCAAGGCCTCCACGATTTCCAAGGCCTGCTCCCCAGAGTCTGGCTGGGACAGAAGAAGGTCGTCGATTTTTACGCCAAGTTTTCTGGCATACTCAGGATCAAGAGCGTGCTCAGCATCAATAAAAGCGACGGTTCCGCCGGCTTTCTGGAATTCAGCGACGGTGTGCAGACAAATAGTTGTTTTTCCAGATGATTCTGGACCGTAGACTTCGATAATACGCCCCTTCGGGATACCGCCTCCTAGAGCAATATCCAGAGATATGGATCCCGAAGTAATAGTTTCGATTTTGCCGTGGGTTTTTTCTCCCAGGCGCATAATAGAACCCTTCCCAAAATTTTTTTCGATTTGGGCGAGAGCAGAAGAGAGAGCCGATTTTTTTGCGTCGGTAGTCATGAGAAAAGAAGATTAAAAATAAAGAATAAAAAAGAATTAAAAAGCGGGAATACTGCGCACCACTACTCCTTGGATTTGAAGATTTTCATCCAGGATGATGGGTTTGTGAAGGGGGTTAGAAGATCGAGGATACAGGATAATGGTATTGTTTTTTTTCTGAAACTCTTTGATGGTGGCTTCACCATCAACGAGCGCGACAACAATGTCCCCGTTCTCGGCCGTATTTTGCTGACGAATAAGAAGAAGGTCGCCACCGTGAATATCTTTCTGGTCCATGGAGTCGCCCAGTGCCCGAAGTAAGAAGTGTTTGGCCGTTGGGCGCGCCAGTCGCGTGCTGATTTTGTAGTAGGCTTCTATGTTCTCTTCGGCGAAGATAGGGGTGCCACAAGAAGCCGAGCCCAACAAAGGAATGTCAACCGTGTCTTCGTTGGGAGAAGAAATTTCAGCATTTTCGTTCAAGATGTATCGTCCTTCCCTGTGAATAACGACTCCTTTTTCAGCGAGTTGTTGTAGTAATACAGAAATAGACCGAGGAGATCGATAGCCCATTTTTTCCATAAGGGTTCGAACCGAGGGAAATTTTCCGCTCTGCATGAGCTCATTGCGAATGTGTCGAAGTGCGAACATTTCCCGAGACGAAAAATCAATATCAGTTTTCATTTGCATACAGAAGAATACACTTCGTATGTCTTTGGTCAAAAAAAACAGAAAAAAATAACCGGAAAGGGCGCAGAGAAGCCAAAAAAACGAATTGACACTAGTCTTTTTTCTTGTCTAAGTGATAAAATTTTCGAATCGCTTCTTCCTGTCCCATTGATATTTTTTTGGACTTACAGTTTCCGCAGACGGTTCGAGGTTTCCCACGGAGTGTCTTTCCGACCCCCGCGGGGACAATTTCGTCGCAATCATGGCAATATACCACCATCTTTGCTGTGGGGAGATCTTCTTCTTTTTTTTCTCGAAAGGTCTGAACGGTTTCTTTATCAAGAATAATATGGACGGCTTCGATAGCCTTATCGAGATCGGTTACTTCTACCTTTCCAGAAGCCTTTCCTTCTCGTTGGGTATCGTCCAAAAAGGAAACATCATCTTTCTTCATTATTTTTTATCAGTGTTATTTTCGGCAAAAAGTCCGCCAATGTCTTCTTTCTCGGAGGATTCGGTATCCCCCTCGCTTTCATTTTTTTGAGGCGCTTTTGGATGTTGAAAAAAGTCACGAGCTCTCTTTTTCTGTTGATTCTGAAGATGGAGATAGGCCGAAACAACGCCAACAACCTGTGCTAAAAAGGCAGCAAAGATTCCGAATCGGATCTCAGAACTTTCAAACTCCCGACTGATAGAGATTAAAACGGACCAGGCGAGAACCAAAAGAATTAACTGCTCGATTCCGGCCGTCAGAAAAATATGTGTATCGGGGACTTTGGTCTTGATACGATTGCTCTCCAGGATTTTATCCAAATAAAAAAGAACCACTAATACGGAAAGAATCAGAACAAAAGTCCCAATCAAAAATCCCGGTCCTGAAAGGGCCGAATGCCAATAGGGATCGTCATAAAGTGGTTGGATTGATATCCAAGGAAAAAAACAAAAAAGAATCGTGAGTGCGTGAACCAAAAAAACGGTTCTCTCTTCAAAGGAGAGTTTTTGAAAATTGCGTTTTAGGAAGGCATACTTCATAGGACAAAATGATAGTACAACTTTTCCCTTTTTCAGAAAAGATTTTTTGACACTCGGGAGAGAAAAAGATAGAAGAAACCTGCTCATGGATTATACAATGTTTGGCTCTTTTGTGATGATGCTGTTGTTTTCGGCGGCCTGAGAAGCGTTGCTCAAACTTTGCAAGTCTTCCGGTCGCAGCGGGCCGGATTTTTCCGTATACTCTCTCTGCCATGAAAAAATATTTCACCACTCCCATTTATTATGTAAACGATGTTCCTCACATCGGTCATGCGTATTGTACTTTGGCAACGGACACATTGGTTCGTTATTGGCGCAAAAAGCTCGGTCGAGAAAATGTATTTTTTCTCACGGGGACGGACGAAAATTCACAAAAGACCGTTGATGCCGCTCGCAAAAAAGGGGAAAGTATTGCCGAATACTTAGAAGAAATGGCTGCCAACTGGAGACAAAGCTGGGAAGCAATTGGGATTGATTTTGACGATTTTATTCGAACAACAGAGCAGCGACACGTCAAAATGGTGCAACAAATTTTTCATACCATTTATGATAGAGGGGATATCTATAAAGATAAATATACAGGGCTTTACTGCACAGGATGTGAGACATTTTTGAAAGCATCAGATTTAGATGAAAACGGGAATTGTCCCGACCACAAAACACCTCCCCAAAAACTTCAAGAAGAAAATTATTTTTTTCGACTGAGCAAATACTCAGAACCGCTTTTGAAGCTCTACGAAGAAAATCCGAGTTTTTTGCAGCCCGAAACTCGCCGGAAAGAAATTACAAATTTTATTCGATCGGGACTGGAAGATGTCTCAATTTCTCGAGAAACGGCAGAATTCGGGATACCATTGCCAATAGACGAAAGCCACAAAGTATATGTCTGGTTTGACGCGCTCATTAATTATATCTCAGGCGTTCCGGGGGGGGCGGATGGAGATTTCTGGAAAGAGTCAGTCCATATTATCGGGAAAGACATTACTCGCTTTCACTGTGTTATTTGGCCGGCGATGCTTTTGTCCGCGGGGATAAAGCCAGCAAAAGAAGTTTTTGCACACGGGTTTTTCACCGTTGATGGACAGAAGATGTCAAAATCTTTGGGGAACGTTGTGTCCCCTGTCGAATTGGCGGCACAGTATGGGAATGATGCTTTGAGGGCGGGACTTTTGGGTTCTTTTGAGTTTGGTCATGACGGAGACTTCTCATTAGAAAATTTTAAAGGGTTTTATCGAATGAGACTCGCTGGTGGGGTGGGAAACCTTTTTCACCGGGTGATTACCCTTATCCATAAATTCCTGGATGGAGAAAAACCAAAGAGCGAGGATCAGACGGCAGAGATGCAGAAACAATTACAAGAATTTGGACAATTGTTTGAAGCAGGAAAGATAAAGGGAGCGATTGACTACTATTTTTCAATCGTGGATTCGGCGAACGAAATCCTCAATAAAGAAGAGCCTTGGAAGCTTGCAAAAACCGATATTGAAGCCGCAAAAAAAGTTTTTGCAATATTATTGCAAAAGTTGGAGGTATTGGCAGAAATGTCTCAAGTGATTCTTCCTGAAACGGCCCCAAAGATGAAAAAAATACTGGGAGACGAAAAAAAAGTGGGAATTCCGGAGATTTTATTCGAACAAAAAAACACAAGAAAGGCTTAAGAAAAGCAAATGCTTGACTCTTTTAAGGAGAAATTTAAAATCTTTGTGTATATGTATATATATTCTCTCTTAATTTTTTAAGCATGAATCATCTTCGTTCAATATTCGGCGCCGCAATATTATTGGGAGCATTTTTAGTCCCTTCTTCTGTATCAGCCCAGGTATCCCCCTTTGGGCAATATCAACTTATGCTTCCCAAAAGGAACGTTGATCGTTCTTTAGATATTTCTCGGAATTATTCAGGAAATATTTCAGAGAGCCGCGGGCAACGGCTATATCAGAATCAAAAAAAGGCCGTTACGCCTTTTTCCACGTCATCATATCAACTAAAAGAGGTAAAAAAGGAATCTCCAGAGTATTTCGAGTTTGAGAAACCGGCACTTTTGCCTTGGGAATCTCTTCACTACAAGAATCGAGTCAAAAAAGCCTATCAGATGACAGACCGGTACGAAGGGAGATATAAGGATCCAATTCTCGATTCAAGGCCAAGTCCGATTCAATACAACCGAAAGTATCGATCAGCGAAGAATGAACTAGATGGTCAGCGGAGTGGACGAAATAAGTTGTATAATTGGTATTTGCGGTAATAATTTTTTGAGACAGAAAAAAAGTCCCGCTCGAGCGGGACTTTTTATATGGTGCTGTGTTCGAGAAAGTTATATTTTATTTCGATTTTTTAGATCATTTATTATCTCCTTGGCAGAACGAGAATCTCCTAAGAGATTCTGGAATTTGGTAATATCCATGCCATTAATATTTCCTCCTACGCAGGGGCGAGGGGCTAGGTCGCGGACATTTATAAAGGGCTCAACCGTTTCGATAAAAGAAGCAACTTCTCTGGCTGTGATGTAGATTTTCACAGTTGGGAGTGCTAGACGCAAGACTCCTAAATAAAAAATATATCTCTTGTCCTCAACGAAGTTTTTGGGGGAAGGCTGCTCAGGGATTGGTTGTAAACGAGGGATGGCGACACTTTCGGGGAATTGCCCGGTTTTTGTTTTTAAATCATAGGCATGAGCAATCAAAGAGAGTATTTCCTGGTTGTTGCCTTTTGTTCCTTTTGAGTTAATTCCCAGGAGTGCTCCAATCCCAACACTTTGAAATCCAGATGATAGGGCTCTTTCTTGAGCAGAATAACGAAAATCAAAATTAGTCTTGGGGCCATCGGTATGATTGCGTGTATATTCTTCTCGGTCATATGTTTCCTGGAATATCCGAAATTGGAGGGGGATTTTTGACTGTGAATCCTGAATTATTTTTTCGAATTTTGGCTTATCGAGAGGGGCAATATTAAGACTGATCAGTTGAAGGCAATTATCAAAATGTGGATTCAGTTTGTTCAGAATTTTTATAGCTTCTATAAAGTGATCGAAAATCTTAGGATCTTCCCCAGCTAATACGCACAGCTCCTGAGGGTGGTATTGCAAAACAGCAGAAAAATCTTTCTCTATTTCTTCCAGAGAGAGGCGGCGACGCTTTCTTGCATTGTCTTTGGAGTGACCACAATATTGGCAAGAACTAATACAAACATCGGAAATATAACTTATCGCGTATAATAATATACGCGGGCTGAAATGTTCCAAATGTACAGTTTTTGCCTCTTGGATTACCGAATTAAAAAACAAAGGCATATTATCCAGAATGACTTTGGCAGAATCTAATTTTTTTTCTTGATCTCCTTCTAGGAGATCTAGGATTTGTTTTTTCATGATTTTTTCCTCCTTTTGTTTATTCATATAAAAAGCATTTCTCGGGAATAAAATCCTCATTTATTATGTCAGTTTGTGTTTCTATGCCCTGGAAATAAACACCGCCTTCATAAGGACTGAGAGACTCTTCCGAGCTCTGAAAAAAAACATCGGCAGCCGCTAAAACCCCACACACGACATTTTTTTTATTCTTTACGGGAACAAAATAATCTCTTTCAAATCGACGAATTTTTCGACCGGATTTTGTGACGAAGGGAATTCCGTGGAGATCGACGATCAGAAGTTCCAATCCACCGCTTTGAAAAGCAAGAAAAATTTTTTGAATTATTCTTCCTAATTCTTTCCCAAAAGTTTTATTTTTGCTGTGAAATTGCACTAAATCTTGTCCCAGATACTGATTTTTTCCGGAAGGATCTTTCGGGGTTTTTTCAAAGACAGACACATCTAGAACATATTCCAAGAAATTTTCTTTTCTTAGAAGAACACAAGCGACATCCTGTTTTATATAGCAGAAAAAATAGTGCAATATGTTTTTTCCTCGAAAACAAGATTGGGGGTGCGCAACAATGATGCCTCTTTTATTGTATCGGACGCGTTCAAAGATTTTTTTTGTAAGAAAAGATGAAGGCGTAAAACGAAGACAAGTGTTCAAAATCAAGAGAGTGTCTTCTCCGGAAAAGGAGGAAGAGAACTCAGCAAAAGAATAAGGAACACTTTTTCCAAAAAATTCCTCTAATTTTTTTGAACGGACTTTGTTTTCAGCTTCTTGGAAAGAAAATTTAGACGGCTGAATATCAAAATTACGGTTCTCTAGGTTTTGAAGAAATGCGCGAAGGTTTTTCAAAATGATATCTTTTGATTTCCCGCGGAGGTCTACATACAAAGTATTCATAAGAAGTCTCCTTGTTTTTAATGGTTTTGAAATATAAAAGAACACAGCACGAAAAATTCTTATAGCTTCCCTGAAAGGAACTATAAAAACAAAAAGACCGGCTTAGCCGGTCAGATTTAAACACAAAAGAAATTTTTTATGCACAAATCCTCACCGGCAAAACCGGAGCTTTCCAATACCAAAAGCAAAAGAGGAATATTTTCATTCAATAACAACATAAAAAAAGAATGTTTTTTGTCAACTTTTATCCCGCACGTTCTTCAATAATCTCTGTTGCCACATTTTTCGGCACCTTTTCGTAGTTGGCAAATTCCATGGTATAGGTAGCGCGTCCTTGGGTCATAGATCGAAGATCTGTGGCGTATCCAAACATCGCAGCCAACGGGATTTTGGCGTCAATAAATTTTGCCAATCCCCGATCTCCGGTCTCCTGGATAATTCCACGCCGGGAAGACACGTCTCCCATAACATCCCCGAGATATTCTTCTGGGGCAACAATTTCTACATTCATGACTGGTTCCAAAAGAGCCGGATCGGCTTGTTTGGCTCCATCTTTAAAGGCTTGTATGGAAGCGGCTTTAAATGCTATCTCAGAAGAGTCAACATCATGATAGCTTCCGTCATACAGTTCAACTTCCACGTCTACCACTGGATATCCCGCTAAAATACCACGAGAGGAGGCTTCTTTAAATCCTTTTTCACAGCCCGGAATAAATTCGTTGGGAATAGAAGCTCCCTTAATAGCATTTTTGAAAACGAATCCGCTGCCTGGTTCTCCGGGACGAATGTGACACAAAACATGTCCATATTGTCCGCGTCCACCAGTTTGCTTTTTGTGCATGTATTCCGCATCGACTTCTTTTTGAATGGTTTCTCGATAAGCAACTTGAGGAGCGCCAATATTGGCTTCGACTTTAAATTCCCGCTTGAGTCGATCGACCAACACCTCCAAATGTAATTCTCCCATCCCCGAAATAATAGTTTGATTGGTTTCTTCGTTGGTATGGACTCGGAAGGTAGGATCCTCTTCGGCAAGCTTTTGAAGAGCCAAAGCCATTTTCTCTTGATCGGCTTTTGTTTTGGGCTCAATAGAAATCGAAATAACAGGTTCTGGAAATTCGATAGATTCGAGTAAGATGGGGGTTGATTCATCACAGAGTGTTTCCCCGGTTTTTGTATTTTTCAATCCTACCACAGCCCCGATGTGTCCGGCTGGGATTTTTTTGATTTCTTCTCGGTGATTGGAGTGCATCTGAAGTAATCGTCCAATGCGTTCTTTGCTCTGGCTGGCGGAGTTGTATACATAGCTCCCAGCTTCCATAATCCCAGAATAAACACGCACAAAAGTAATACGTCCCACGAAAGGGTCGGTCGCCACCTTGAAAGCCAATGCGGCAAGTGGTTCCTTTTCGTCGGCATGTCGTTCTTCGACAGCTTCTGTTTCAGGATTTTTTCCGGGGATAGAAGGAACGTCTAAAGGACAAGGAAGATAATACGTGACTGCATCCAAAAGAGGCTGTACGCCCTTATTTTTTAATGCGGAACCGGTTAACACTGGTACAAATTCATTTGCAATGGTCACTCGTCGAATTCCCTCTCGGATTTCTTCGACTGATAGATTCTCTCCTCCGAGATATTTTTCCATCAACTCTTCATCACTTGTGGCGACTGCTTCGAGCATTTTTTCTCGCCACTCTTCCGCTTTCGCTTTGTGTTCAGCAGGGATATCAATGATATCAACCTCTTTTCCCATTTCGTCTTTGAACATAATGGCTTTCATTTCGATGAGGTCAATGATGCCTTTAAAATCCTGTTCTGACCCAATAGGGATCTGAAGGGGGTGCGCATTTTTTGTCAGTCGCTTGAGGATAGATTCGTACGAACGCCAAAAATCGGCACCAGTTCGATCCAATTTATTGATATAGCACATGCGGGGAACCTTATAGCGGTCGGCCTGTCGCCACACTGTTTCTGACTGAGGTTCTACACCAGCAACTCCATCAAAAACAGTAACCGCTCCATCCAAAACTCGCAGCGACCGTTCTACTTCAACAGTAAAATCTACGTGCCCAGGGGTGTCGATGATATTGATCTGACAGTCCTTCCAAAAACAGGTCGTGGCCGCAGACGTGATCGTGATTCCACGTTCACGTTCTTGTTCCATCCAGTCCATAATGGCTTCTCCCTCGTGCACTTCTCCGAGCTTGTGAGATCGGCCAGTATAAAAAAGGACACGTTCGGTGACAGTTGTCTTTCCCGCATCGATATGCGCGATAATACCGATATTTCGAACTTGTTTGAGAGGATAGTGAGAGAGGGCCATGGGCAAATATTAGAAATTCGCGCAGATTGTAAGAAGCAGCGCAGAAATGTCAATTTTTCAGGGCTTCTCTTCGGGGAGGTCATATCAGAAAGGGATCTCATTGCAACCCAAAAGAAAATGAGCATAATGCAGGAGTACATGATACTGGGATTTTGGGACTGGATATGGATTGGAATTGCTCTGGCTATAGCTGGAATATTCCTCGTTCTCTTGCTGCGCCGAAAAGCGGATTTTCGACGCTCATTAGACTTCGTATTTCTTCAGGTACTTATCCCCAAAAAAGAATCAAAGGAAGAATACGAGCGAGAACGCGATCAGACATCAGAGATTCGAAAGGTTATTGGGATTAGTGAGCATTTTTTTTCTACCCTTCACGGTATTTACTCA
Organism: Candidatus Altimarinota bacterium; assembly: GCA_021734395.1. Classification (GTDB taxonomy): domain Bacteria; phylum Patescibacteriota; class Gracilibacteria; order UBA4473; family UBA4473; genus JAIPGI01. Next base: position 221,321 of record JAIPJB010000001.1, on the reverse strand, counting down.
AAAGAAGCAAAAACAATTGTGACCGATCAGGACTTTTTGTCGTTAGAATATATTGCGACAGAAGGTGAAATCGCTTTTTATATTGGGGGTCCTCGTCACCTGAAGCAGGTTATCGAAAAACAGATCACGAGCTTTTATCCCGATGCGGTGGTGGAAGAACTGGAAGCTCCGCAGATTTTCTATGAGAAGACCCATCAGCGCACCGCACAGCTCATTCCCGCAAAAAAATATTGGTTCCCTTTCAAGACTTATACGCGATTCGAGTCAGCCGACCCAATTAATAATATTCTTAATGCACTTTCAAACGCATCAGATGAAAATGGAAACTCTGCGGCAGTCCAGATCATGATTCGTCCCGCAAAAAATAATTGGCAGCAAAAAGCTCGTCATAAAGCAAAACAAATGAGTTCAGGGAAGACAGAAACCCCTTGGTGGAACCCCTTTGCGCTTTTGGGAAGTCTTTTTAGCGTTTTGGTTCGAGGGACCAACGAACAAAAAATACAAGACGACAAAAGTTCTGGATCCGAGGAGTCTCAGGAAGCGATTAAAGCGCTAGAAGAAAAATCGGAAAAGCCTGGATTCCAATCACTTATTCGCTGTGTTACCTCTTCGCCTGACAAAAAAACAGCCGAGGTCAATCTTCATTCACTTCTGAATTCTTTTGCACAATACGGAACCCCGAGTTTGAATGGATTCTTTAAGAGAAAATGGTACTCCGCCCGAAAGCTTATCCGAGAATTTTTATTTCGGGCTTTTACGAGACCTCCTTGGTGGCAGAAAAAAATGCTTTTGAGTCCTGAAGAGGTTGCGTCTTTTTTTCATTTTCCCCATACAAAATACAATCAGACTCCCGGAGTAAAATGGCAGAACTACAAAATCGTGAAGGCTCCTTCGAATCTCCCGAAGGAAGGATTGCTTCTGGGACACAATGTCTATCGAGGGGAAAAAACACCGGTCTATCTCAAAAATGAAGATCGGTTTCGGCATTTTTATGTGATTGGGCAGACAGGAACGGGGAAAACTTCGATTTTCAAATCTATGATCCGGCAAGATCTCCTCAATGGAAGAGGCTTGTGTGTGGTAGATCCGCATGGAAGCTTGATTGAAGACACGCTTCCTTTTGTCCCTCGTTCACGGGTCGATGATGTGATTATTTTTGACCCTTCCGATACTGAGCGCCCCATGGGGCTCAACTTGCTCGAAGCACAAACTGATGAAGAGCGAGATATGGTGGCATTAGACGCAATGAACATTATGCTGAAAATTTTTGACGAAGAAGTTTTTGGTCCTCGAATTCAAGATTATTTTCGCAATGGATGTTTGACGCTGATGGCTGATCCCGCGGGGGGTTCCTTGACGGACATTGTGCGGCTTTTTACTGATGATGCGTTTCAGCGAGCAAAAATACAACACGTAAAAAATCCAGTCGTAAAATCATTTTGGACGAAGCAGATGGCACAAACTGGTGCCCGAGAAAAACAAGAAATGATTCCATATTTTGCGGCCAAATTTGGAGCGTTTGTGACCAACTCCATGATGCGCAATATCATCGGGCAGACTCGATCAGCTTTTGATTTTGCCAAAGTTATGGAGGAGGAAAAGATTCTCCTCATGAATCTGTCCAAAGGATCTGTTGGAGAGATTAATTCCAAGCTTTTGGGACTCATTATTGTTTCCAAACTTCAAATGGCGACGATGCGTCGTCAAAAGCAACTCGCTCAGGGACAAAAACCACAGGACTTTTTTCTCTATATCGATGAGTTTCAAAATTATGTCACCGAATCGATTGAATCGATTCTCTCCGAAGCCAGAAAGTATAGGCTGGGACTCAATATCGCCCATCAGTACATCGGTCAGATCGAACAGAAAGAAAAACGGGATCGATCGGTAAATCTCAAAGACGCTGTCTTTGGGAACGTAGGGACGATGATGTCCTATAAAATTGGCGCCCAGGATGCGGAGTACATGGCGAAAGAAATGGGACCAACGTTTACCGATCAAGATCTGATCAATATCGACAAATACAAGGCTGTCATGAAGCTCTCTATTGATACGCAGCCTTCCAAGCCGTTTTCGGTTGTCCCTCTCAACCCATATTTAGAAGAAGGAGACGAGGAAGCCGCCACTGCACTCAAGCAGATTTCACGCCTGACGTATGGCCGGAGTCGAAAATTTGTGGAGAAAGAGATATTTGCGCGGTTAGATGTGTAAAGAGAAGAAATATTCTTTTTTAGAATTGATGCTGAACAAATAGATCTAAAATTTACTCCCGCAAAATACTACTGATTCGGTCGGTGTTTTAAGTGGGTTGCTCGGAGGAGCAATTCAGGTCTGGAAAGAAAGCTAAAGGGAGATAAAGATGTCATCCCCGCGTAGGCGGGGATCCTGTGGAGGAAGAAATTCCTGGCAAGCGCTAAGCGCGGTATATACATGCTTTTCGCTCAGGATTCCCGACAAGCCGGAATGACTGGAAAGCTATAAATATTTCTTCAGCGTTCCAACCAATAATTCTTTTTTCTCTTCTAGGCTCTTTTCGTCTTTTGCTTCGATTCGGACGGCAATTTTGGGAGAAGTATTCGAGCAACGAATAATAGCCCATTCCCCGCCTCCGAAGTCGATTCGGATACCATCCAAAGTGTCAATCTTGTCGTTTTTATCTTGGAGAGACGCGACCAATTGTGTCGCTACATTTTTTACAATCTCGAATTTTTCTTCGTCGGAGGTTTTAAATTTCTCAGAAAATTCCTGCATCTTGGGCCAGGATTCAGTGACTTCTTGGAGCAGGGTTGGAGTGTCTTGGACGGCACTCAAAAATCGAAGCATAGCCAGCATCGCATCATCGTGTCCATAAAAATCTTCCCCGAAAAATTCATGACCAGATTGCTCTCCTCCCAAGAGAGCTTTTTCTTCTTTCATTTTCTGCATAATGTGTGAATGCCCGGTTTTAGAAACGATGAGTTTCCCTCCTAACTTTTTTATTTTTTCGATCAATGTGGCAGAGCTCATTGCATCCACGATTATTTTTTCTCTTGGATTTCTTCTCAAAAAATCAGCTGCCAGAATATATAAAATTTTATCGGCCGAAAGAATTGTTCCATCACTCAAAATGATCCCCAGTCGGTCGCCATCTCCATCAAAGGCCACACCAAAATCCGCCCGCACCTCATATACTTTTGTTTTCAGATCGCGTAGATTTTCGGGTTCTTCGGGATCCGGTTGGTGGTTAGGGAAGTGACCATTTAGGTCACAGTAAAGTTCGATGACATCGTGACCGAAATCTTTTAATATCTTTGGATAGAAGAGCCCAGGAACGCCGTTTCCGCAATCGATCACTATTTTTTGGGCTGTTTGCGCAGGGGTAATGGCTTTTAATTTTTGCGTATAAGCATCCACAAAAGAAACAACTTCACATTCCCCAACACACTCTCCGAAATCTTTTGTTTCTCGGCATTCGTTACAGACGGCGAGATTTTTTATTTTTTGAATCTCATCGCCACAGACAGCTCCTTCTTGATCATTCAGCTTGAGTCCATTGTCAGAAGAGGGGTTATGGGAAGCCGTGATTTGAATTGTCGCATCAAAACTCCCTGCGTGCAGGGCAAATGAATTCACAGGAGTGGGGATCGTCCCGCCCCATGTCACAGTGCATCCCACCGACTGAAGACCAGCAACGACAGCAGGCCACAATTCAATCATAGAAATTCTGCCGTCTCCAGAAACGAATATTTTGGGATTTTTGAGGGAATGTTTTTTTTGGAGATATTTGCCAAAGGCAGCAGCAATAGAAAAAAATCCATCTTCATCAAAATCCACAAATGCTTCTCCGCGGATATCATAGGCTCGAAAAATTTTTGATTTCAGAATCATCGCTTCTATTGTAAAGAGCACAAAAAAATTTGCGACTCCTTTTCATTTCTTCCAGAAATACGGTACAGTTTTCTTGGCATGAAGAAGCACTACAATATTCAGATTTTTGGAAAAGTGCAGGGCGTTTTTTTTCGAAAAAACGCACAAGAAAAAGCGGAAGAATTCAACATTGCTGGATTTGTTCGCAATGATTCGGACGGATCAGTATATATTGAGGCGGAGGGGGAGAAAAAAGATCTCCAGCAATTTCTTCAGTGGTGTCATCATGGTTCTGTAGGATCAAGTGTAGAAGAGGTTGCTTTTGAGGAAGGCTTTTTGGTTTATCCTGAGAAGTTTGAGATTCGGCACGAAGATGATTATGAAGAGAATGAAAAATGAGCCAGAGGTCTGTATTTTGCTCCTTCCTGTCTTTGTTCCGAAAGCCAAAGTTCGGCGTGATCGATAAGAATTTTTTCTTTTTCGACAGAAGTTTGTTCGAGAGAAAGGGCAGTCTCTTTTGTTTTTTTCATGCGCGCAACCGTTACATGGGGGATTTGCTTGTGGCGGGGTGGAATTTTATTTTCGAGATATTTTCGACAGGTATGAAAAGTTTTTTGTGAAAGCTGAACGAAGTTTTCATTGTCTTGAAACCGAGCCCAAATCATGCGCGGATCATGAGGTTCGCGAATACAAAATCGTTCAAATTCAATTAAAAAAGGACTTTTGTCTTCGAAAAAATTATGCAGCGTTTGGGTCAAGGACGGCACATGATGAGGGAGAACATTTCCCAAGAAAAAAAGAGTCACATGAAAATTTTCCGCAGGGGTCCAGCGAACACGTGCTGATTTTTCGAGTAGTGTGTTTTTTTCCTGAAAACGCACAAACGATTTTTTTAATTTTTCGGGAACCCGAATAGCCAAAAAAAGTCTTTGAGGGGTCATTTTTCTTTTTGCAACATACAATACAACGAAAAAAATACAAAATTGTTGCAGAGAATTCTTTGGTGCTTTTAGATCGAACTTCCAGTTCGTATCGCGCATCGTTAATGCGTTTTTGAAAAACAACGAACCACAAGGACTCGCTCTTTTTCAAATGGCTCCCGGGGCCAGATGGCGCTTCGTTTCACTTCGCGCTGTGCTACAGCGAACTGGCCAGTTCGAATTCTTTCCTTCGGAAAAAATAAAAACCCTGCTATGCCATAAACATCAGTATTTTTATGGCTCCCGGGGCCAGATGATCCTCAGGATTCTTTCAGATCGAACTTCCAGTTTGTATCCCGCACCGTTGGTGCGTTTTTGAAAAACAACAAGCCACAAGGGCTTATTCTTTTTCAAATGGCTCCCGGGGCCAGATTCGAACTGGCGACCAATTGGTTAACAGCCAACTGCTCTACCGCTGAGCTACCCGGGAGCGACAGGGTCGCTCATTTTTTCTGGAGAACGCAGATTTCTCGGCCCACAAAACTGCCTGGGCGAGAGTAAATAAAAGTGCGTTTTCCGTTGAAAAGAGCGGACGGAATATAAGAACTTTGACCGAGTTTTGCAAATAAATTTTCGCTGAGTGAGATTGTTTTTCCTTGAAAATTCCAAGCGGGCAAACAAAAAGAAAGGGTGTGAAGAGACGAATCCTCAAGATTTTTCAGAAGATTTTGCCAGAGAGAAAGTATTTTTTGACTTTCGCTTTGTATTTTTTCTCGTGTGGCATGTTTTTCATATACATCTCCCAAAAATCCCTCTGTCGCGATAATGCCCGATGTTTTTTGGATCGGAAATTTTTCAGCATCGATCATAAAAAAATCACCATGAGATTTCTCATAGCGAAATTTTTCTGCCATTTGTTCAAAATTCTCTTGTGCTCGGCGAACACGTGTTGCGTCCAGATCTGATCCGATGGTTTTGTATCCCATGATGGCTGCTTCTATATTAACGGTTCCGCTGCCACAAAAAGGATCAATCACAACGTCGTCCCAATCGGGATTTGAGAGGCTGATCAGGATTTGTGCGAGCTTTGGGGGGAGCATCCCCATTCGTGCATCACGGAAATCTTTGCCGCGATCACGCAGGGTATAATTGCGCAGATTTTGACTGGCCACGGTTTGAGCGAGCAAAAAAGTGGGATTCGAATCCTGGGCAGCTTTGGATTCGAATCCAGCGGCATGTTTTTTCCAGATTACAAATTCGAATCCCTTCTGGAGTAATCGATCACCAAAGATTTTCCCTGAATCCAGAGTCCGTCCATCAATATTCACAACCCGACAATTGCGATCGTATTCTTCGCGGAGTGTGTTTTTGATTTTTGAAAGCAACGCCTTAGTGGGTTCCCTTCTCCATCCGAAGCTCGAAATCCCCAGGTGCAACTTCCCGTCGGGTTTCTGGTCCAGAATGTTTTGCAATATACTTGCAAAAACTTCTTTTTCACTCTCAAATTCACCGATTACTTTTGCAAATCGAATCGTGCCCCCCAGTCGATCCAAAAATATCTGTTCTTTGGTTTGGGGAAGATCGCGAGGGTTTTCAAATTTCAGGTTTTCAGCCAGCAACAGACTTTCCCTTTCATCGTACAGAATCTCATCACAAAAATTCTGTAATTCTGTGCGAGAAAGGAGAGGGTCTCGACCGAGGATAAAAAGATAAGGATTCACGAAAGAGGTTATAGTGCAGAAGGAAAAAAAGGGCAAATGTTAGTAAAAAACTTGACAAAATACATACAGAGGTATACACTTTTAATACACTTATTTTTAACAATTTATTTATGGCTACAAATCCACCTTCAGGAGATGATCGACGTCATGGAGCAATTCGCGAAAGATCTCAATTCCAAGGACCAAGCGGGAATTGGATAAAAAGAAATGCGGAAACAGGACGGTTTATGGATCAGAAAACAAGCGGAGGACGTTTTAAAGGTGTTCGTCGCGAAAAGTAATTTTTAATTTTTCAACAATGAATCGGTATTATGTAAACATCAATGCCCAAGAAAACGGAGACCATGAGGTTCATAAAAGTGATTGCTCATGGCTTCCAGAAAGAGATAATAGAATATTTCTTGGAGAGCATTTAAACTGTTTTAGTGCAGTGAGCGCAGCAAGAAAACATTATCAACAATCAAATGGGTGTTATTATTGCTGTAATTTTTGTCATACGCAGTAGAATATAAAAAGTTTATCTGTGGGAAATTCTCTCCAATGAAGACCACTTCCAAGAATCAAATAGCAAAAGAAGTTTGCCTTTTCCTTTGAAAAAACCAAGATACTTAAGTCTTTTAAGATGTTTTTCATAAGATCAAATTTTTTATGGCAGAAGATATTCCAATAACGCTTATTGAGTTCTTAGAAAAATGGCAAACGCTTGTTGGGGCTGCATTAGGAGCTTTTTTGGCCATCATTTCTTCTCTTGTTGTGTTTGCAATAAAGAAAAGGTGGGAAGAAAAACAAGAGCGTAGAGAGGCTCTTCGTAGGGCTGAAGTATGTTTTTCTCAATCACTTAATCATGTCTTTAATTGTGAAATGCAGCTAGAGGATTTTGTTCAACGAGTGAAAAAGCTAATAGAGGAAATAGAAAGTATTGATGACGAGAATACTCGATCACTACAGATAGCGAATTACCCCCCAATGATCAAAATACACTTTGATGAAACACTAACAACAATGAAGTTTAAAAGTTATTACTTGCACAACAAAGTTTTAATAATTGAGCAAATTGTAAATTGGGCGAATAGCATGATCAATCAATTTAAATTTGATTTTCAAAAACTACTAGAAAGGAATGATATGCTAGCCGATCGAAATGGGGCACGAGCTCAAAGAATGATGCATGCTCAAAATTTAAAAGGTTACATAGGAATGGTTGAACTTTTTTTGAATTCCCTAAAGGACAGTAATACAAAATCTATTATTCAGGCGAAAGTTTATAACTTAAAGCTGAGAGAAGAATATTCAAAAACTTTAAAAGAATATGAAAAGATCCCTTCTTGTTGGGGGAAGTTAATAAATAAAATAAGAGGGAAGAAAATTAAACAAAGTTTGGACGATTTAAATCGTATCAATGAACTACTGGAAGAAGAAGTTCAAGAGGTAATTAGAGACACGGAAAATAGAGCTAAAAATACTCCCTCATCAATGTAATTTTCCTGGAGCCGCCTTCGGGAATTGAACCCGAGACCCCATCCTTACCATGGATGTGCTCTACCCCTGAGCTAAGGCGGCGCGTTGTTGATGTTGAAATGCAACAAAGAACGCACGACTTATACGGAAATTTTGAGAAAATTCAAAGATTTTTTTCATAAAATATGCTACGTTGCTCGCGATGAAAAAGATTCTTGTGACCGGTGGAGCAGGGTTTATTGGTTCTAATCAACGTTTTTTTTGCGGTGAGGAACGAACCGGAAAAAAAGTTGTCCCGCACTTGATGCGGGATCTATTTATCCAACATAAAAAATGAAAAAGATACTCATTACTGGAGGAGCGGGATTTATCGGCTCGAATTTCATCCACCACCTGCTCGAAAATCGAGAATACGAGATCGTTAATCTCGACAAATTGACCTATGCCGGAAACCTAGAAAATCTGCGTGATGTCGAAAAACATCCTCGCTACAAATTCGCACAGGGAGATATTGCAGATACTCGTTTTCTAGAGCAGCTTTTTGAAAAAGAACAGTTTGACGGCGTGATTAATTTCGCGGCAGAAACCCATGTGGATCGATCGATTGAGGATTCGAGTCCATTTGTTCAGACCAATATTGTGGGGACGCACGCGCTTTTGGAAGTTGCCCGTGCTTATAAAATAAAACGCTATCACCAGGTTTCTACCGATGAGGCGTACGGAGACCTGGGGGACAATTCCTCTGATTATTTCACCGAAAAAACACCCATCAACCCCAACTGTCCGTATGCAGCTGCCAAAGCTTCGGCCGACCTGCTTGTGCTCAGCTGGCATGAGACGTACGGGCTGGACGCAATTATCACGCGTTGCTCCAATAATTACGGCCCGTACCAATTCCCCGAAAAACTCATTCCATTTTTTCTCTTTCGGGCGATGAGCGATCAGGATTTGCCATTGTACGGTGATGGAAAAAATATCCGTGATTGGCTCTATGTACGAGATCATTGCGAGGCAATTTTGACCGCCTTTGAAAAATCAGACCCTGGAGAGGTGTGGAATATTGGTGGACACAACGAAAAAACCAATATTGAAATTGCGGAGTTGATTTTGCAGCACGTTCCAAATTCAAAATCGAAGATTACTTTTATCGAAGACAGAAAAGCACACGATCGACGTTATGCAATGGACGCCAGTAAAATAGAGAAACAGCTCGGCTGGAAGCCAACTCACACTTTTGAGCAGGCTCTTCCCAAAACTATTCAGTGGTATCTTCAGAATCGAGAATGGGTGGAGCAGTGTCACCAGAAGGCATAGTTTCCTCAACAGTCCCTTTTATGTGGCTTTCGCATACAAAACTTTCTTCTGGTAAAACAGAAAGAAGAGCTTCTCGAAAGCGAATGGTCTCAAGCTGAAAAGGGTGGAAGCGAGAAATAAGAGCAATGATTTCTTTTTTTGTGCTCTTTTTTGTTTGGACAGAGAGACTTCCATCGGCTGTTTGGATTTGAATTTCACATGAATTTTTTGGATTCACGAGGGGAATGATTTGTACATGTGTATCAAACGCTTGCCCATCTGGCCAATTGCTTATTTCAGCAGAATTCATTTTTTCACTACAATTTTCAATTTTCATATTTTTTATTTAGGACATTTTGTTGTTTTTTGTCAAATTGATTTTTTTGGTAGAAATGAAACAATAACCTTTGATGAAAAAATATATCTTGACGTTTGCGTTTTTGCTAACTTCTTCCGTTTTTGCGGTCGATACGACTCCGCAGGTAGAGGTACGTTTAAGTCCAGGGATAAAACCGACCCAAAGGGTTCATCCGGGGGACAAATCGGTTGAACTGCATCGATTATGGTTTGAAGCTCGTGGACACGAGTCAGAAGGAATTGAAATCAAAAAACTTTTGTTTACTTACGAAGGAGACGATCGTGATCATTTTTTACGGTATTCCCTAATGCAAGAAAATAAATTACTCGGAAAACTCTCTCTTGTGGATGCTGATTATTTAGAATTTTCCAATCTGAGTATTTGGCTGGAAGACGGGAATATTATTGAGTTGCGCCTTTTGGGCGATATAGCGACGGGGGACATAGCGGGAGATCATCAGTTTTCTATTGCCCATCCGGCACATATCACGCTTGAAAAAAATGACATTCGTGATTTAGAGACTCATATTGTCGGCGATTTTCCAATACGAGCGAATAAAGTTTTGATTGATGAAAGCTTTGAGACCCCCCCGGAAGATTGTAATTTACGGGAAGAGCCGGTTTGCGGAAAAGACGGGAAAACGTACTACAACCTCTGTATTCCATTTCAAAAAGGAGTGGAAATTTTGCACAAAGGAACCTGTCAACACTGGAGTTTCCCTGAGCCCGAACCTTGTACGGAAGAATATAATCCAGTTTGCGGAGATGACGGGGAGACGTATGCGAATGCCTGTTTTCTCAGCCGAGAAGAAGGGGTGTACAAAGAGCACGACGGAGAATGTTTCCCAAAAAACTTTGAGCGTCCACGAACATTTTTACGGGCCGTAGAGTTATACGATCTGAAGAATAACGAACTCAAAAAACTCCGCCCACGATTATCAGACAGGGCTACAAGCAGGCTCGATGACATTTCTTTTGTACTCCATCAGTATAATTTTACCTTTGATCCCCGACAAGACATGGTAAAAGAATTGGGGGATTTCCTGGAATTCACCCAAAATCTATCGGATCGGACACGGTTGGAGCAAGAAATAGAATTACTTAATGCAGCAGTTATAAAAGCTCGTACGGATTCAGCACATGAAAAATATCAACGAGGAAAAATCCCATTTATCGATGTGGATGAAGAAGCATGGTTTTTTGGTCCGGTGAAATTTTTAGCCGAGCGAGATTGGACCACCGGATATATCAATGAAAATGGAGAGCAAACGGGGCTTTTTCGACCGGGAAATCTTGTAACGAAAGCCGAGATTACAAAACTTGTTTTTGATGCGGCAGAGATTGATTATCACACCGATATCCCCCTTCCTCTAAATCCCTATGCTCCAGATCATTGGGCAACGGATGTTATTGCGAAGGCCGAAGAAATGGATTTATCGATTTGGGAAGACCTTCCCAATCCAGAGAAAAAAGTAGATCGGGTGGAAGTCTTGGAGCTTATTTTTGAAGTATTTGGTGAAGATTTACCAACCCGATTTCCTGATAGCTCTTTTTCTGATGTTTCTGAAAATTCTCCGTATTTGGAGATTATTGAGCATGCCAAAAATATCGGAATTATTATTGGATACCCAGATGGGACTTTCCGCCCAGAGGAATCAATCAGTCGTGCGGAGGCCGCAAAAGTTATTAAAAAAACGGTAGAAATTCTTCGTTAAATGCCAAAAACAATTCCCCAATTTTTGTGTACAGAATGCGGTGAGACGCTTCCTAAGTGGATGGGAAAATGTCCTTCGTGTGGAGAATGGAATACCATCAAAGAATTTCGTGAATCCAAAACAAAATCTTTTTCTACTCGGAGTAATGCGGTAACAGGAAGTGATTTGACTATTCGAGACAAGAAAAAAGAATCAATTCTTCATTCAAATGAGAGGATTCCTTCGGGGATTGAAGAAGTCGATCGTGTTATCGGATCGGGATTTTTTCCGGGGAGTTTGGTTCTTTTTGGGGGGAGTCCTGGTGTTGGGAAGTCCACACTGGCACTCCAGATATTTCTCAAGCTCAAAAAGGCATTTTATTTTTCGGGAGAAGAGAGCTCGGAGCAAGTTTTTCAGAGGGCAGAACGAATTCAAAAACAGCCAATCGAATTAGCAGAGAAAAAGATTTTTAGTACGAATTCATTGGAGGATATCATTCAGACTATCGAATCCCAAAAACCCGATGTAGCTGTTATCGATTCGATTCAAATGGTGGGGCTAGAAGGGTCTCAGCTTGGACAAATTTCTCAATTGCGGGAAAACGCAGAGGTTTTATTACGTTTGGCAAAATCCACTGGCACAGCAATACTTCTCATCGGACATGTGACCAAGTCGGAAGAGCTCGCCGGCCCCAAAATTCTCGAGCACATTGTGGATACGGTATTATATCTGGAAGGTGAACGAAATTCCGAACTGCGTATTTTGCGCACCTCCAAAAATCGTTTTGGTTCGACCTTTGAAGTCGGTGTTTTTGAGATGACTTCAAAAGGTCTCAAAGAACTTCAAAACCCTTCAGAGTTTTTTCTTTCCGAACGAGCGGACAAAGCCACTGGATCGGCGATTACCGTGGTACGCGAAGGAGCGAGAAATTTTTTACTTGAGATACAAACACTCACCGTAAAAACAAATTTCGGTCAGCCTCGGCGAACTTCACACGGAATCGATTTATCCAAAATGCATTTACTTTTGGCTGTGATTTCCAAATTTACGCCCTTCAAGTCAGAGATGTTTGATGCATATATAAATGTAGTGAATGGTTTTCGTATTCGCGAAACATCGGCAGATTTGGCAGTCGTGGCAGCTTTCTTGAGCTCGCTCACCGATACAGAGATTCCGGCTGACACGATTATTCTCGGGGAAGTAGGATTGAGCGGAGAAATTCGATCAGTGCCGCATTTAGAGTCGCGCTTGAGTGAAGCGGAAAAGCTCGGTTTCAAGCGTGCCATTGTACCCCGAATAAAAACAGAGAAATTCCAATCAAAAACCCTCCAGATTCAATCCGTGAAATCAATCCAAGAGTTGATGAAGGAATTATTTGGGAAGAAAAATTAACTTTTCAATTTTTTTAACTTCTCCTCTGCTTCCAAGAGCTCTTTTTTTGTTTGATCGACGAGTTTTTTGGGGGCTTTTTCGGTGTAACCTTTATTTTGCAGTCGGGCGCGAAGTGTTTGGATTTGATTTTTGAGTTCGGATTTTTCTTTCTCATGTATTTTTATAACACTTAAACCAATAGTTACAGTTATGCCATCATCAAAAGTTATCATTGTTGTATCAGTGTTGGCTCTTGCAAGATTGAGATCTAATTTAACTTCTCCAAATTTTTTAATAAGTTCTTCATATTGTTTTTCATGATGTTTTTTAATTAAATTTCCTTCTCCCCAATTAATATGAATAGGAATAGAGGTTTGTTTTTTTGCTGTGCTTTTGATTGTTCGAATTTTTGTAACTATTTTTTGTACTACCTCAAAGGAAGCTAATGCATTTTCTTCATACTCAGCTTCTAGTTGATAATCTTCTCTTTTTGGAAATATTTGTTCGATGAGTAATTCATTATGACGAGAAAGCTCTTTCCATAATGTCTCTGTTACAAATGGGCAGAGTGGGTGTGATAGTTTTAAGATGTCTCTAAAAATACTGATTAAAGTGTCAGTATTACTTTCAAATTTTTTGGTTGCTTCGATATACCAATTACAAAAATCATCCCATATAAAATGGTAAATTAAATCTCCAGCAGAAGAGATATCATAAGACTGCAGTTTTTTATTTACTGCTTCTACAACCTTTCCAAATTTAGCAATAATCCACTGATCAGCAGGGCTAGCATTGTAATGATTGTAATTATCAAGGTTCATAATTTGGGGCTTTCCATTAATTTCAATGGTTCCACTTGCTTCCATCTGCATTTTTACAAATCGTCCGGCATTCCAGAGCTTGTTCACAAAATTTCGATAACCAGAAATTTTTCCTTTTCCCAAGGGGATAGGATTTCCGGGGCTTGTCCCCACAACCAAGCTCAGCCGTACTGCATCAGCGCCGTATTCATCGATTACCTCGATCGGATCGATGCCATTTCCTTTGGATTTGGACATTTTTTGTCCTTTTTCGTCGCAGACCAGCCCGTGTAAATATACGGTATGAAAAGGATATTCCCCAGTTGCATATCGACCAAACATGACCATTCGGGCAACCCAGAAAAAGAGAATATCCCAGCCGGTTTCCAAGACGTCATTGGGATAAAACTTTTCTCCATCAGCGGTTTTTTCTGGCCACCCAAGTGTTGAAAATGGCCAGAGTGCGGATGAGAACCAGGTATCGAGCGTGTCTTTGTCCTGACGCAAATTTTTGTCTTTTGGCGTCTGCAAAAGCGATATCTCTTTCCAAATGCCAAAATTCATATCGTGAATTTTTCGGCGTTCAGCCAAAAAACGTTCTTTTGTTTTGTCTTTTTTTGAGGCCTCCATGGCGGCAAAAATAGTTCGATGCCCCACAACCAAAATAGCCCCATCACTCTCTCTTTTTTGAAGTTCCTGCCAGCATGTTTCTGCACGTTTTAGCAATGACTGAAAGGATTCTCCAGTATTTTCTTGAAGTGCTCTTTCGGTTGTTGGAGTCTCTGGAATGCGTGGTTTCCCGCACAGATCTCCCGCATCAAATTCCTGTAATTCCTCCAGGATTTCGACCGAAAGATTGAGTTTTTTGGCGACTATTTCTGCCATTTCTTTTGCTCTGGGGAGCGGACTGGAAATGATTTTGGTTACATTTTTCTTTTTTTTGAGAAAATCAGCGAGCTCCTGCGCTTGTTTTCTTCCTTCTTCGTTTAGGGAATCATCAGGGAATTGGCAGATTTCTTTCGCTCCGTTTTCAGTTTGTCCGTGTCGAGCAAAAATAAATTTTTGTTCTCGGGGTAGATGGATATTTCCCGCTTTATCATACCATACCGGAATTCGGTGTCCCCACCAGATCTGTCGGCTGATACACCAATCGCGAAGATTATCAATCCATTGGAAATATGTTTTTTCAAATCGCTGAGGGATGATTTTTACATGTTTTTCTCGTACGGCTTCTTGGGTTAGTTTTTTGAGTGTTGTCTTTTTGTTTGTTTTTGGATCAAGAAATTCTTTCTCTACACTGACAAACCATTGTGGAGAGAGCATGGGTTCGACGACTGTTTCTGATCGATAGCAAAATCCGATATTGTGGGTATGAGATTTTTTCTTCACAAAGTATTTACTGGACTTTACAAGTTCGGCTCGACAGTGCTCTCGGGTTACACCATGAAATTTCTGGGGAACTTGCTCACAGGCGCGCATCGTTCCGTCAAAATCAATGACTTGGATTTTTGGAAGACTATGGCGTTCGCCAATTTCAAAGTCATTGGGATCATGAGCGGGGGTGACTTTGAGTGTGGCAGTTCCAAATTTTGGATCGACGTGTTCGTCAGTAATAATGGGAACTTTTCGTTCGGTAAAAGGGACGAGGACCTTTTTCCCTATGAGTTTTTTAGCGCGTTTATCTTTGGGGTGAAGTGCTACGGCAGTATCGCCAAAAATAGTTTCGGGGCGAGTCGTTGCTACCTCTAGATATTCCCCAGAATTATCTGCTAGAAAGTATTTGTAATGATACAGAGACCCCTCGACTTCTCGATACTCAACTTCATCATCAGAAAGTACCGATTGCGCCCCAACCGACCAATTGATCATGCGATGACCACGAACAATAAGTTCGTCCTCGTAGAGTTTTTTAAACATAGCATTGACCGCTTCGTGTCGAGCTTCATCGAAAGTATAGGCTTCTCGACCCCAATCCAGCCACGCGCCCATTTTCTTCACCTGATGAACAATGCGATCGTGTTTTTCTTGGGCAAATTTTTTACATTCTTCCAAAAATTCTTCCCGGCTCATTTCTTCCCGATTCTGCATCCCGAGGTGCTTGAGAACTACATTCTCCGTCGCGATAGCCGCATGATCTGTTCCCGGAATCCACAGGACTTCGTGGCCGGTCATGCGTTTGTATCGGATCATGATGTCCTCAATAGCGAGCATAGCAGCATGCCCGAGATGTAGCTGTCCGGTAACATTGGGAGGGGGCAAAGGAATCACAAAAGGAGGCTTTTTTGATTGTGCATTTGCCGTCATCTCTCCTGATCTTTCCCAGGATTCGTAGATTGTGTCTTCGGAAGAATTATGATCGTAGGCTTTATCCATTCGAGCAAGAGTGTACTTTGCTGGTGAGAAAATTCAATTCAGAGACACAAGGACTATTGACTAAATATAAAAAATGTGTATTAAAAGGGAAATGACAAAAGAAATCATTGGAAATCATTCTTCTCGCGTTGATAGAAAAAACAGAGCCCCTCTTCCTGCTGCTTTTCGGAAACAATTTTTTAATGAGGAAGCAGGAAAAGAAGAAAAGAAATTTATTCTTTGGAAAGCAGAGCCGCAGATTCCTGAGATACAGGAGTTTTTTGGGGAAACGGCAGAACATCTTATCGCTCTTGTTTCTGAAACACTAGAACAGATTGAAAAAATTCTCTATTCGGGAGAAGAATCTTCAAAAAATAAAGTATCTCATTTGTACATGAGAGCCTCTCTTGTGTTATTAGACAGCCAAAATAGAATACCTTTCCCTTCAGACTTTGAATTAGAACCAAAGGAAGAATTAGAATTTGTGGGATGCAAAGATTTTGTGGCTGTTTTTAAAAATTCGGCTCTTGAGATTGTTCAACAATCGGAAAAAAGTGATTAGTATTTCCATGTCGCAATATCCCCTTCTTTCCCCTCAAATTCCCCGGCATTCACTTCCAAGACAAACAGGGCTTTTTGGTTGGGTTTAAAATTGGGGCAAGGAGATTCTTTGCATGGCTGGAGAGTTTGCACATCTACCACTTTTTTGTCGGATGAAATCCAGATGACATCAAGAGGGAGAAAGGTATTTTGCATCCAAAATTCATGAAAATCTTCATTCTGAAAAACAAAAAACATACCCTTTCCTGAACCCAAAGAATCTCTGTGCATAAGTCCTCGCTGTCGCTCCCAAGGTTCGCGAGCAATTTCTACCTCCCAAGACTGTTCTCCGATTTTCACGGTTGTTTGAGGGAGCGGATCCGAAGAGCCCTGAGGAGCATATTCACAACCCACGAAAAAAAGTGTACAAAGAAGTCCCACACAAAAAATTTTAAATTTCCGATGGCGCATCACCCTCAATCTACTGATTTTTTAGCAGAACTCAATCCGGCTCAGCGCAAAGCAGCCGAGCAGATTTATGGGCCGGTATTGGTTTTAGCTGGTCCTGGAACAGGAAAAACACATCTTCTCGCTTCTCGCATTGCTCATATTCTTCAAGAAACTGATGCTCGACCAGAAAATATTTTGTGTCTGACTTTCACGAATGCTGGAGCGGTAGAAATGCGTGACCGTTTACAAAAAGAAATTGGCCCTACAGCGTATAGACTGCGTATTTTTACTTTCCATGCCTTTTGTGAATGGGTTATGGATACTTTTCCCGAAACATTTCAGAAAAAACGAAAAAAGAGAGAGTTGGCGGACGACCTTCAGAAGGCGATTACTTTTCGGGAAGCCGTAACAACACGAAAATGGGAATATTTTTCCAATATTTGGGATCCTTTTTTCCTGCGTCAGGATTTTTTGATGGCACTTTCAAAATTAAAACGTGAAAACATTTCTATGGAAGAGTTTCGTACTCTTATTCCGGAAGAAAAAGAACGGCTTGAAGAGGATCCAGAAAATTTTTACAAACGAAAATTTGGAGAGTTCGAAAAGGGGGATTTCAAACCATCTGCTCGAGAAAAAATAGATCAAAAAATAGAAAAAATGACAGAATTTGTAGATCTTTGGGAGTCATACGAAAAAAAATTGGCAGAACGGGGATATTTTGATTTTGACGATCAGATTCAGTGGGTTGTGGAAGAACTCGAGCAGAATAAGAATCTGAAATTAGATTTACAGGAGCAATTTCAGTGGGTGCTGACCGACGAATATCAAGACACGAATTCGGCTCAGAATAAAATTCTCTGGCTTTTGTCTGATTTTGATGATCAGCCAAATCTTTTTGTTGTTGGGGATGATGATCAGGCAATTTTTCGTTTTCAGGGCGCATCAGTGGTAAATATCCATGATTTTCAGAAAAAATTTCCACATCGAAAAGAGATAACACTCACCGAAAATTATCGTTCTGCCCAGAATATTTTGGATGCTTCTTTTGGTGTTATTGCCCACAATTTGGATCGACTGGATCCAGAAAAATCGCTTCGCGCTTCTGGAAAAAATAAGCAGTATCCCGGCGTTGTGAGGCGTGCTATTTTTGGGTCGCGTTATACGGAAATAAATTTTTTAGTAGAACAAATTCGTTCTCTTTTGAGAGAAAAAATTCTCCCAGGGGAAATGGCAATTTTGGTACGCAAAAATTCAGAAGTACAAGATATTGCTCGTGCTTTGCCGAGATTCGGAATTCCAGTAAGTGCACAGATTTTTGAAAATATTTTTGAAGATGAGAATGTACGACATCTGATTGCGATGATGCAGATTTTTTCTTCTCCCCAAGAAGATGAAAAAATATTTGAATTGCTGCACTCGCCTTTTGTCTCCGTAGAGCCTCATCTCCTTCTTCGGTTTTGGCAGGAACTCAGAAAGGAAAAAATCTCTGCGATTGAGTTACTAGAGAAAAAATCAGAAGAGAACAAAGAATTACGGAAATTTCTTGATTTTTTTGTGTCCTCCCGAAAAAATTATTGGCATTGCCGCCCGCTTGTTTTGGCTGAGAAACTTCTGTACGAATCGGGATTAGCAAAATATATTTCCCGTTCGGAGAACGATTCATCATCTCGGGATTGGCAGAAAATACAGAAATTTCTCGAATGGATTTCCGAGCAAGATGTCGACACTCTTCCTGAGATTTTAGATAGAATTCAACTTCACCAGGATTTGCAAATTCCAGTTCGTCCGGATGAAATGCCTTCTGATCGACATTCGGTTCATATTCTGACAGCCCATAGCGCAAAAGGGCGCGAATTTGATGTGGTTTTTATTCCTGGATTGGAAGATCGAAAATGGGGGAATCCGTGGAGCCAAAATAATATTCCTCTGCCACATCTTTTTCAGGATCAGCATGACGAAAATGAAGACGAACGAAGACTCTTTTTTGTCGCCACGACGAGGGCTCGAAAGCATCTTTTCCTTTCGTATGCGAAGACTGATTTTTCTGGGAAAGAAAAAAATCCCTCACAATTTTGGCACGAGATCCCAGAAAACTGTGTGATGGATATCCCTCAGGATGAAGCGGAGCAATCGCTGGAAAAAATTCTTCCGGTCTTTTTGTCAGGGATTGAGAAACCCCTTTTCACCCAAAACGAGAAAGAAATACTCCAGAGTACGGTTCAAAAATTCGTCTGGTCGGCGACCAGTCTCCAGGATTTTTTGGAGTGTCCGCGGAGATTTTTGTATCAGCGGCTCTACCATTTTCCGCGTCGACCCACCCCCCAGATGGCACTCGGGGTAGCACTACACGAAGCGCTGGAGAAGTTTTTGCGTCAGTTTTCTCTCGAAAAAAAACTGCCCTCCAGAGAAATGCTTTTGCAGGAATTCGAACGAGCACTCCGAGGACAGAACATTCCAAAGTCAGAATTCGACACACTTCTGCTCCACGGACAGGAGATTCTCAGTCAATATCTCGACCACAAAAAAGACGACTTCTCACTCGATCACTTGCTCGAATTCAATTTCGGAAAATTTCATCCAGATGTAGACGGGATTCGTATCACCGGGAAAATGGACAAAGTTCTTTTTGTGGACACAACCAAAACGCTGACAAAAATCGTTGACTATAAATCAGGAAAGCCGCGACCGATCCGCGAAGGCGAGAGGGAATGGAGGCAGATGGTTTTTTATGATCTTTTGGCTCGTTCATGCAAAGGATTGGGATGGGTCCCCCAAGAGTGCGAACTAGAATTTCTTACTCCCGATAGCCGCGGGAAATTTGGGACACGAGCAATGCAGGTCTCTGCTGGAGACCGAGAAAAAGTTATTCGAGAACTAAAAGATTGCCACGAGAAGTTATTGAACCTTGAATTTCCACTGGTCGAAAATCCGGACAATGATCCAGATATTGATTTTTGGCAGAATTTTGGGAAATGATAGATTTTATTCTGTTGTTTTTACTGCTTCTCCTCATTCTGCTTTTGGTTTTGGGAATGGGGATTGTGTGGGGGATTTTGGCTTACAGAGTTCCACTCGTGCCGACTTCTCAAAAAGTTGTCCGGACGATGATTCGACTGGCCGATTTGAAACCCGGACAAAAGGCTTATGATTTGGGCTGTGGCATGGGAACGATCCTTTTTGTTTTGCCCCATGGAATACAAGGAGTGGGATATGACATTGTTCGTCCAGCGATTTGGTTTACACGATTAAAAAATATTTTTCTGCGCAAAAATATTCGATTCGAATGCGCAAACTTTTTTCATAAAAACTTATCGGATGCTGATGTCCTTTTTTGTTATCTGTTTCCATCGGTAATGGAACGTTTGCACCGAGAAAAATGGTCAGAATTAAAATCTGGCTGCCAAATTATTTCTCATGGTTTTTCGATTCCCAATATTTCTCCTAAAAAAACTATCCAAGAGGGAAAATCTAAGATTTATATCTATCAGAAATAAGGTCTAATGCTTCTTACAAAAATGCAGCACCTCCTCAGCATGTCCTGTGGCTTTTACTCCTCGCCATTCTTTTTGAATTTTTCCGTTCTGTATATACAAAGTTGATCGATCAATACCCATATATTTTTTCCCGTACATAGATTTCTCTTTCCAGGCGCCCAAAGCTTTAATAAGTGTTCCATCAGGATCAGAAAGAAGAGGAAAAGAAAGAGATTCCTTTTGGCAGAATTTTTTATGAGAAGTTACTGAATCTTTGGAAAGCCCCAAAATATGAATATCGAGTTTTTGAAATTCTTTTTGGAGACGTTGAAAGTCTTGAGCTTCTCGGCTACAACCAGGAGTCATATCTTTTGGATAGATATACAGAATATATTTTCCTTTTTGAAAATCTTGTTCGGAATACGTTTTGTCATCACTTGCCGAGAGCAAAAAAGAAGGAAGTTGCATGCGGATCCTATAGTTTCACAGAGAAAACAGACTGTAAAACTTTTTTCCCCCAATCAGAATTATATCGTGGATCCAGCCACAAAATTTTTCTGGCTTCAGGAAAAACAGAAATTCTCCGCGAAATACTGGCTTCTAGTTGTGGCATCGTCCAGGTTTCCCAGAGAGACTGCCCGGATTCGCGCATCAAATTTTGAATAACTTCTAGTAGAGGATGAGGAGGAGAAAAAGGGAATTTTTGAACAATAAGATGTGAAAAATTTTTTTGAGCCAGAGAAGGATCGATCAGATTTTGCGTGAAGAGTACAAGTTTTTCGGTTGGCTTCAATTTCTGAAGCAATTTCCCGATTCCCCCTGAAACGCCCTCTCCCAAAAGCGTGATATTGGATTCTGCCAAACGATCAAAAAGACTTGTATGAATTTTCCCCAAGGTCTCCTGACTTGAAAAATTAACCAGTAGATTGTTTTTCTCATCCACATATTTTTGTGCATATTCCAAAATGTGATCAGCACAGAAGGGAACAAAATCGGGAGAGTTAGCTGATACGGGATTTTCTGGAAAGACGAGAGTTTTTTGTAAAAGCAGGTCTTTTTCTTCATGAAAAATGCCTTCCTCTTGACCGATAAAAATACGAAAAAAGGCGTTCGACTCGGACACGGTATGTCGGTGAAAAAATATTTTTTTAAATTTTTTGAGTTCTTTTTGCTTTTCACGCCATTTTTGTGGTTCCCAGAGATTTAGCGAAAGATTCCCAGAGAAAGGAGAATAATAAATCCAGCGAATAGATTTTTCTGGAGGAGAGGTAAGAAATTTTTTAGGAAGCGGACTTTCTTCCGAAGACACAAACTTTTCAAGTGATTGCTCAAACGAAGAAAAAATATCTCTTTCCTCTAAAAGAATTTTTTCGGGAAAAGGACCAAGGGCTCTTTGGATACGGGGTTCAATAATTTCGCGACAAACCTGAGTAACAAAAAATTGTGCCGCAATAGAAATGTTTTCTTCGGGGGAATTGAGATAGGAGAAAAAAGAAAATTCTTCAGTTGGGGCAAAAAGAAGTTTTTCGGCAAAGACTTCACTCTCATCAATGAGAAGGGTTCGCTCTTCAAAACAGGGGGTGTCTATAAATCTCAAAAATGCCTGAGGAGAAGCCAAGAGAATCTCTTCGGAATCTTTTTCGGTGATGATTTTTTGAAAGAGGGGGTGTTCGGGGTTTTCGATATGCACCTCTTTCCAGAGACGCCTTTCCCCGGCAAAAAGGTTAAAATGGTCCACCCCCCGAAATCCAAGAATATCTCTCAGGATACATTTTAAGATAAAAGCTGTTTCACTGTCGCTCAACTTCTCTCTTTTTTTAACAAAGGTTTCTGCTCTTTCCGGGTTGAAAAGTATTTCGGGAATAGGAAATTTTTTTATTCCCTCAAAAAAAGAGAGTTTTGGAGAGACGATCAATATTTTTTCTTTTTTTCGAAGATTCTCGGCAATAGTTTTGATATATTCACCAGAAACCAAAGAATCTCCCTCTTTGATAAAGAGAGGAGTTTGGGCGGAAAGATTTTGGAGTTTCTTTTGGAGTTCAGCTGGAAGAGAAGAGTCACGCGGAACATATTTTGTTTCGGGAAAAGAAGGAATCACCTTTTCTCCTGGAACATTTTCAAAAAGATATCGAGCATACCAGTCAGTTTTTCTAAGAACCGATACAATATTTTGAAAAAATTGGCTGGGGAGAGTGGGGATTTTTTTTTGCAGAAAAAAGAAAAGGTCGCGCGAAGCTTCTACATCTGACATCGCTCGGTGGGCATCGGTATGAATAAATCCATACTTTTGAGAAAGGATTTCCAGTGAATAACTTTCTTCATTGACAAGCGTGATGCGAGCTAATTCATGCGTGTCGATTCTTTGATCGGGAACCTGAAAATTATTTTCTCTTAAAAAAACAATATCAAAATCAATATTATGACCAACAATAACCGTGTCTTTGATTTTTTTATTTACGGTGAGACGGATGGTATCGAGAGGCTTTCCTTTGGTCGCTATTTCTTTTTCGCTGATGCCAGTAATGTTGGTAACATAGGGCGTCAGTGGGCTTTTTTCGGGGATAATAACCTCATCAAAAGAATCAAGAATTTTTCCTTTTTCATCACAGACCAAAAAAGAAATTTCGAGAATAGAATCTTTTTCTGCTTCGAGCCCAGTAGTTTCCAAATCTAAAAAACAGAATTTCATATTTTTTTGAGTATCGCAGAAATATTGATTTTCTTCAAAAAAACATCACCATAAACGTCGATGAAAATGTCTCCCCGCAGCAAACGTTTTGCCGGAATATTAGAAGAAAAAATTCCCCCCATTCTTCCTCGTTACTTTACTCCAGAAGACATAGGTTTTTGTACTATTCGGGCGGTAGAGGTTTCGGGTGACTTGGGAGTTGCTGATATTTATGTGAACGCTCTTCATGCTCCGAAAGGGTTTCTCAAAAAACTTAATTCCGCTGCTTCCAAAATAGCGCATGAATTCACACAAGAAGTATCTATGCGACGAAAAATACACCTGCGCTTTAAGCTTGATAAATCCGTTCAATACGTTGAAAACCTTAAGCGTCACGGGTTATGAAAATTCTTCTTGCGACAGGAAATGAAGGGAAGAAAAAAGAACTTTTAGAAGTTTTAGGAGAAATTCAGGGGATCAGGTGGCTTTCTCTGAAAGACTTTTCTCCTGTCAAAGATCCAGAAGAACACGGTCAGACATTTCGAGAAAACGCTCTTTTGAAAGCAAAATATTTTGCGGAAAAATTTCAGATTCCAACTCTCGGAGAGGATTCAGGGATTATTTTGGAAGCGTTTCCAGAAAAATTCGGAGTTCGGACTCGTCGAGAGATTTCATCTTCAGATGATGTAGATTGGCTCAGGCAGTTTCTGGAATTACTAGAAGGAGAAAAAAACAGAAAAGCCACATTTTTTTCGGCTCTGGCGTATTATGATCCGATTACCAAAAAGCAGCATATGACTCAGGGGACTTGCCGTGGCGAGATTACGGAATTCCCCCAAGCTCCACTCGAAAAAGGAATTCCGGTATCGGCTGTTTTTCTCCCAGAAGGGAAAGATATTGTGTATTCAGCTATGAGTAAGGAAGAAAAAAATTCGATTTCTCATCGTGGAGAATCAACCCATCAAATGGCAGAAAAATTAAAAAAAATAGTTTTCTCAGAGAGTAATGAAAGAGTAAGTTGAGGGTATTTAGATCCGAAATAAATCTTCCCAGTGAATGATTTTTTTCCCGCGACGCAGAAAATCTTCGGTTTGTTTGTTATTGGGCATGGAAAGAAGGTGACTGGCTTTTTTTATCCAAAAAAGTTTGGCCTTCTGTTTTTTGATTTTTACCAACGATTTTACGAGGAGATTTCCTCCCAATCGAGCACTTTTTTGATTAATACAGTGAATACTATCGGATCGATGTACGAAAAAATTTCGCTGAAGAATGATCTCTCCTCCATCGATTTCCTCGTTCATAAAATGAACTGTGGCACCTGATTTCTTTCGATTCCGAAAGAGTGTCCAGAAGCTCGAAAAAGTTCCTCGGTGTTCCTGAAAGAGTGCAGGATGAAAGTTAATCGCTCCTTTTTTGGGAATACTTAAGAGTTCTTTTTTGACTATTTGAAGAAGAAGCGCGGACACCAAATAATCAGATTTTTGTTTCCGAATAAAATCGATCGTTTGGGGGCTGTTGATGTCTTTGGTATACATTATGGGAAAACCATAGCTTCGCGCCATTTCCTGAAACGTAAAATAATGTCGTTTTTTATCAGCCACAAAATATTGGGCGATGTTCATTTTTATATTCTGGATGATGTTGATCGTGATAGATCGAACAGCAAAACCAAATCCCGTCTGCCTGAAAAACCGAAACATTCTTCGCCAGGATTTTTTTTCCCAGGGGCGAAATAAAGATGTAACCACGATCCCTACCACCTGAATACCATATTTTTTTCGCAGCGTATTCTGCAGGAAGGCTTTGATGCAGATATTTGCTCCAATATTGTAGTCGGTCGTTAATAAAACCACTTTCATTTTCTGAGCCATTCTGTAAAATTTTAGAAAAATTGTAAAGATGACAAAAAAATATAAGCGAATTTTGTTGAAACTTTCCGGGGAAGCATTACTCGGAAAAAAGAGTTTTGGAATAGATTATTCGGTTTTGGACAAGATCTGTCAGGAAATTGTTTCGGTTCAGAAGATGGGGATTGAGATTATCGTGGTTATCGGAGCGGGGAATATTTGGCGCGGCGCGGAAAGTGGAGAATCGGGCATTGATAGAGTCCCTTCTGATTATATCGGCATGCTGGGGACGATTATGAATTCCGTAGCTCTGCAGGCGGCAATGGAAAAGATAGGACTCCATGCTCGGGTGTGCAGTGCATTAGATATTCCAGCGGTTGCGGAGCCGTACATTACGCGCCGAGCAATGCGACATCTGGAAAAAGGACGGATTGTGATCTGTGCTGCGGGGACTGGGAATCCCTTTTTCACGACCGATTCAGCAGCAGCATTGCGAGCGTTAGAGCTCCAGTGTGATGTATTGATCAAGGCCACGAATGTAGATGCTGTGTATGATGCCGATCCGGAAAAAAATCCGAAAGCACATAAATTCGAATCAATTTCTTTCGACCAGGTTCTCGAAAAAGATCTCAAGATTATGGACGCGACTGCTATTGCACAATGCCGAGATCACGGGCTTCCGATTATTGTGTTCAAGCTCATGCAAGAGGGAAACCTCAAAAAAGTTGTCTCCGGGAAAAAGATTGGCACCAAGATTGGTGCTTAATCGAATATTACATAATCAAAGGCTCCCAATGATCCTTTTTCGGCAATATTGACCGAAATAGTTTTATAAAAATCTCCGAGTGAAACTTCAGCGATAGCGGTATATGTGTCTTTGGGTATAGACTGAGCTCCCGTCTCCAGAGAGAAAGGAATCCCCCGAATTTTTTCTCCTCCCGAAGCCTCAAAGCTTTGCAGGGGGCGAAAAGAAAAACTCACTTGTTCATGCTCATCTACAAATTCTTGCACAGTCTGTCGTGACTCACTATCTCCCCCATAAGGAAGAAGTTTTCCTTCTGTTGTTGTCGTAAAGTCTCCAAAAGTAAACGTATTTTCGATACACAAAAAGGAACCATCACACCGGTCTTCATTATCGAGATCACTGGCGACGAGGCTCTCTCGCTTCCCTACTGGTTGATAGTCGTCTCCCGCAACGGTTCTCTTTCCTGAGAAATTCCAATCAATCAGAACTTCTTCATCACTTTCTGCTCCAAAATCAAAAGCAAAGAAATCAAATTCTCCATATCGTTGGTATATTTTTTCTTCGGTTGATCCAGGGGGCTCGTCGTCGGCAATTCGGTTATAGAAAGTCAGATTGAAATCAAGTGGGAAAAAAGAAGCAGTATTGGGAACTTCACTTGGATTGGCGGAATTATCCGCAAAAAAACGAAATTGGGCGCGTTGATTTTCTTGCAGAAGACCGACCAAAGGATTGTCGGCCGCTCCTTCTGTCCTGCCATCAATAAACCAAGAGACATTTGCATTCGCAGCATCATGGGGAATTTTTTGGCTTTCTGGGACGGGATCAGCCATGAAATGCACGCCTTGCCCGCGAGCGTTATGATGATAAAACGCCGCTTCCAATCCTGATTCAGCGGCAAAAAACACCTGGTTGTAACGTTCTATAGAAACACTCTCTCGAAGAGAGCGAGAAATAGACACCATTATAGAAAGCGCAATAGTGAGAATCGTAAAAGAAATTCCCAAGGTGATAAAGAGAGAAGCCCCCTGATTTTTCCATTTCATCTTGTTCTTATTCTATCCTACAATGTGAGCGATGAAAAAAGTTTATCTGATTGTTTTAGATGGAGTGGGACTCAGAAAAGAAAAAAAGGGAAATGCAATACTTCAAGCAAAAACTCCTTTTTTGGATCATCTTTTTCAGCAGGAATCTTTTTCTCGACTCAAAACACATGGACGAGCGGTTGGTTTGCCGGAGTTTCAGATGGGGGGATCGGAAGTCGGTCACATTACGATTGGAGCTGGACGACCTGTACGTCAGCTTTTGACTCTCATTAATGATGAGATTGAAGATGGAACTTTTTTCCAGAAACCGGAATTAAAAAAACTGTTTGAGAAAGCTCAGGGAAAAAACAGAGTTCATTTTTTGGGGATGATTTCTGACGGAGGAATTCATAGTTTTCAGTCGCATTTATGGGGACTTCAAAAAATGGCTGAAAAATACAATATAAAAGAAGTCTTTTTACATCTTTTTCTCGATGGACGAGATGTTCCTGAGCGGAGTGCATCATTGTATCTGAATGAAATTCCTCATCATGGTCCTGGAAAAATTACGACATTGGGAGGGCGGTTTTATGGTATGGATCGGGACAAAAATTGGGACCGGACAGAAAAAGCCTATCGCGTGCTGTGTGATACATCGACTTCAGAAGAACCAAGTTCTTGGGAAAAATATTTGCAGAATTTTTACCAGCATTCATCGGAATCAGATTACTATGTTCCGCCGGTGTTATTCGACAAAAAAGGGCAGCTGGAATCAGATGACGTGCTGATCTGTTTTAATTTTCGCACCGATCGGATGCGACAGATTATGAGCGCTTTGTGCGATGAAAAATTTTCAGAATTTCCTCGTTCCATTCGCCTGGATCCTCAAAATGTTGGTGTTTTCGGAAAATATTATCCGGCAGCACATCAGATCTATGCGCTTTCTTCTCAGCCAATTGCGCATACCTTGGGAGAAATTATTTCTCGCAGTGGGCACAAGCAACTGCGCATTGCCGAGACGGAAAAATTCAATCATGTCACCACTTTCTTTTCTGGTGATAGGAAAGAGCCTTTCGAGGGAGAGTCCCGCATTATGGTTCATTCTCCCAAATGTCCTTCCTATGCGGAAAAACCGGAAATGTCTGCTTCTGAATTAACTCAAAAAGCATTGGAAGCCATTGAAAAACATGATTTTGAGTTGGTTGTTCACAATTATGCGAACGGAGATTTAGTCGGGCATTCAGCAAATTTGGAGGCCGGAATAAAAGCCATCGAAACAGTCGATTCTTGTTTGTCGGAGCTTCTTCCTTCTGTACAAAAAAAAGGGTATGACGTCATCCTCACGGCGGATCATGGAAACTGTGAAGAGATGCTGGACGCAAAAGACAACCCATCACCTCTGCATTCCAAAAATCTGGTGCCTTGCTTTGTTTTGCCGGCTTCAGAAAAAAAAGTTTCTCTTCGGGAGAAAGGCACATTGGCGGACATTGCTCCGACAGTATTAGATCTTCTAACGATTCCTGTTCCCACAGAGATGACAGGGAAAACGCTTATTTTGGAGAAAAAATAAAATGTGCTATTTTTTTTGAGCATGGAAGAACAAGTTGTTATCTTGGGAGCAGAATGGATGAATGATCCATGGTTTGTCTGGGGCGTTATTCCGGGACTTCTTTTTCTGTCTCAGGTAGCGATTGTGACTTTTAGCACGCTTCGGATAATTTTTATTTCTCGGGGGAAAAAATTACTCTCCTCGTGCTTGGGATTTTTTGAAGTTTTGATCTGGCTTTTGGCGGTCAGTCAGATTGTCCAGAACCTCGATAATCCTTTGTACTACCTGGTGTACGGTCTGGGATTTGCGATCGGAAATAGTGTGGGGATTTGGATTGAGGACAAGCTGGCGGTCGGGACACTGATGATTCGTTTGATTACCAAAACTCCCGCCACCAAGCTCACGCGCATTCTGAAAAAGTACAAATATCGCTTTACGAGTGTGCCGGCGATTGGCGCGTCGGGAAAAAGAGTGAATGTTTTGTACATTATCCTCAAGAGAAAAAACACGGGCTTTGTCGTCAAACACATTCGCCAACTTCACGCAAAATCTTTTTTCACGATCGAGGACATTCGCTATGTCAATGAAGGCATGATGCCTTTAGTAGAACAGAGCCACATTCGTCGGTGGAATTTTCTGAGTCGGGAGAAATAAAGATTTATTTTTTTATTATTTCTTCTGTAAATTTATCTCTCACTATCAAAAGCAGGGATTAAGAGGAGCTTTGAAAGAATTAGTCTTTAATATTATTTACCCATTCGGCTATTGGAAACTCTACGGCACTAGTACCTGGAATACTATGAATGTTTCGCCCTCTCATTTTTGGGTCACTTATATAACGCCAAGCTTCCTCGACTCTTTCATACAATGGCATATGGCATTTTTTAAATTTCTTTTTAGATCCACAAGCACACAGATCATTTCGTCCAAGATCTGTATAATCCATTATCGTGTCTAATCTTACATGGAAAAAATAATCAAAAGCTTTTGCGTCAATATCATGAAAAAAAATTTCTTTTTTCTTTAAAAATCCTCCCGCTTTTTTTTCTCCTCCCCAGAAAACTTGCGTAGGGAAAACTCTTTTGTGTTTTTCTAATAAAGTTGCTAGAAGGTTTTGATCTTTTGATACACTTTTTTCATATGAATTATTAATAATAACCTCATTTATCTTTTGATTATCGATTTCAGAAAGATTATTACAACAATTTTCTTCGACAAGGAAAGAACTATCACTATGCCAAAACAATGCATAATATTTTGAAGATAACGGAATTAGTACCAAGGTTTCTCTCAATCCTATGTGACGATTGCTCACATTTGAAAAATTTGATTTTATTTTCAGTCCAGCCGTTGAAATAAACTGATCGCTTAATATAAAATCTCCCTCGATAAAGGCAAAGCTATAAACATTTATTAATGTTTTTGCTAGTCGTTTTATATATACATCATTGAGAATTTTTTCAGTTAAATAAAAAATTTTGTTAGCTTTATGCCCTTGTGCAAATTCATTTAACAATGCCCCACTTCGATAATAGAACACTAATAATTCGGGTAGTATAGAAAACAGAAGAATTTTTGCTTTCGCAAATGTTTCATCGGTGCTTTTTTCTAAGCAATCAATAATTTTTTTTATTTCAGGAGCAATGGCTGTTTCGATCTTAGCAAAATAATCTTCTAAGGCATTTCCTGGTAGGAAATCTTGATCTTCATAAGTGTAGTTTTCACACATAGAATCTTCTGGCATTGCGGGATATATTTTTTTTCTCTATGTAAAACTTCAAACACATTGCCATCCGATGAAGCAAAATGTTCTAAAAAGAATCGAGAAATATAATGTTGTTTTTTTACTTTGAGTTTGGAATTTTTTTTAGTCATTAGTTTTTAACTAGAAATTCAACGGATGCTTCACAATCTGTTCTTGCAAGTGCACAGTCGTAGCAGAAAGATAAATAGTTGTTGTCTTGATATCAGAATGCCCCATCATTTTGCTAAGACTAAATATATCACACCCCCTTTCTAACATCAAAGTCGCAAAATCGTACTTAATGAATGAGGATAAAGTGAAATAAGCTATATTAAATATTATTTTACTCCCCAAATTTATTGCGGGGGGTGGATACTCTCCTGACGACTCTCCCCATCAAGTCTGGGGGTCGTCTACTCGAGCGCTCAAATAGTCGCTTCACTCCTTTTTCGCGTCGAACCACTTTATGTGCTTCTTATTCACTCCAATAGAAAAAATACCGCCAAACCACAAGGGTCTGTCGCTATTTTTTGGTTGCGGGGGGTGGGGATACTCGTCACTTCATTCCGCTTTAGCGGAACTCGCTTGAGGGATTTGCATCCTCCCCCATTCGACTCCGCTCAGGGTTGGTGCAAATCATCGAACCACTATCGGTTCTCATCCTTTCAAATAAAAAAAGCTGTTTTCAGGGACAAGCCCTCAAAACAACTTTTTTGGTTGCGGGGGGTGGATTCGAACCACCGACCTCCGGGTTATGAGCCCGACGAGCTACCGCTGCTCTACCCCGCGTCAATACAATTTGCCCTTCGACAAGTTCATTCGGGCACTTGATTTTATCAAGTGGTGCACGAGAGAGGACTTGAACCTCCACGGGAAAATATTTCCCACAAGCCCCTCAAGCTTGCGCGTCTACCAGTTCCGCCACTCGTGCTTAAATTTTTGCTTCACCCATTCTTTTCCGCATCCAGATTTAAGAAATTTTTCTCTTTTTCTTGCCTCTGGACGAGTTTGAAAACTTTCAAAATGAATGAGTCGAAAGGGGGCGTAGGCTCGTGTTGTTTTTTCTTTCCCTGTGGTGTGTTCAGAAATTCTACGATCAAGATTGTTTGTGAGTCCAACATAAATGTAATCCCGTTGCTTACTTTTCAAAACATATGTCCAGAACATGCTTGGCATGCTAAAAAATTTTTTTGATCTGTCAAAGAATGAAGCGCGCCTGCCTGCCGGCAGGCAGGTCTACCAGTTCCGCCACTCGTGCGTGGATGGCACGTCCTCATGTTTGTGCCCAGCCAGCCAAAAGAGCTCAGCGATTTTAGTCTGGCACTTCTATTTGTCAAACCGGTGGTTGATTTTCCCACAAAATTACTCATAATGCGGCGGAAGCCAGAGCGCATGAAAAAGGTACAAAAGACAATTTTACGAATGGCAGTTCCGCGGCAGAATGAAAGAGGCCCGATCGCATTTGAGCAAGTGCTCGCGAGTCTTCACGGTCTTTTGACAAAAGAAGCCAAAAAAATCGGACACGAAGAGATCAGTTTTGAAATTGTGCGTTTAGAACGAAAAATATATTTTTATATCGTGGTTCCGTCTCATCTGCGCACCCTCATTTCTTCCCAGATTTACGCGCAGTATCCACAAGTAGAAATAGAAATTGTTCCCGAATATTTCACCAAAAAATTGATCGAAGGAAAAAAAGTTTTGGTCGCCGAGCTCGGTCCATACGAACCCTGGCTGTTTCCGTTCAAGCGACATCCGCAATTCGAAGACAGGATTTCTCGTGCTTTTGAAGATCCGATAGGGCCGATTACAGGATCTTTGTCTCATCTGCACCACAAAAATGATACCGCGGTTATACAATTTGTAATTTCCCCCATCGCTCCCAAGTGGAATGAAGCCGCCGAACAGACACTCAAAAAATTTTTCAAGTCTGGACTTTGGCAGTGGGATTGGGTGCAGACTTTTTATCAGTGGGCACGCCTTCATCCCAAACGGTGGGTGAGGATTTTGCGCTTTCCGATCTGGGGGTCGTGGCTCTTTCTTTTTGGCTGGACGGGAGCGAGCAAGGTGAGTGGGTCGCAGATGCGATCCAACGACGAAGAAGATGAAATGGAGAGAGAAGAGCAGACCTCCGGTCGACATGAGAGAGAGACTGTCTTTGGAGCTTGTTTTGACAAGATTACTCGCCTAAATTTTGCGACGAATATCCGGATGATTTATATCCATTCGGATCCAGAGATTCTGCATGCAGAGGCAAAAATACGCGAGATTGCCGGAACATTTCAGCAATTTTCTCTGCCTCAGATGAACCATTTTGAAATTCAGGCATTTGAGAGGGGGAGCAATAAAGAGATTTTTCGCAATGCGGTGGCGCGTCGCCTCAGCAATGCTTTTGTTTTGAGTCAGGAAGAGCTGGCAACCATGTATCACCTTCCCACAGTGACGGTCGGGAGTACGGGAATCCATTGGGTCACATCGGTAAAACTAGAGCCGCCTTCAGACCTTCCTGATGACAGTGAAAAAGATATCACGCTGATCGGGGAAACGAATTTCCATGGGCA
Organism: Candidatus Altimarinota bacterium; assembly: GCA_021734395.1. Taxonomy (GTDB): domain Bacteria; phylum Patescibacteriota; class Gracilibacteria; order UBA4473; family UBA4473; genus JAIPGI01. Next base: position 188,913 of record JAIPJB010000001.1, on the reverse strand, counting down.
GGTGCAAAAATATGGTATCCGTGAAGATGACCGCAGGCGACATGTGTACATCATCGGAAAAACCGGCATGGGAAAATCGACCCTTTTGGAAAATATGATTTTTTCCGATATCGAAGCAGGGAAAGGGGTGGCCGTTATTGATCCGCATGGCGATCTGGCGGAAGCCGTTTTGAGATTTGTTCCCAAACGACGAACCAATGACGTGGTTCTATTCGATCCTTCAGACAAGCAGTTTCCAGTCGCTTTCAATATTTTGGAAGGAAAAGACCCCGAACAGCGAGGACTGGTGGCATCAGGTTTGGTGGGCGTGATCAAAAAACTACACATCGATTCGTGGGGACCGCGACTGGAGCATTTTTTGCGTAATACCATCCTTGCTCTGGTAGAAGCCCCAGACACAACAATGCTTGGAATTACACGGATGCTGGTGGATAAAGTCTACCGTGCTAAAGTTTTGCACTTCGTTCAAGACCCCATGGTACGAGCTTTTTGGGAAACAGAATTTACCGCCCTGGCTCCCCAAAAACTCGCCGAAGCCGTCGGACCCATCCAGAACAAAGTCGGACAATTTCTCTCTACACCTGTTATTCGTAATATTGTCGGTCAGCCCAAATCTACTCTGGATCTGCGTTTTGCGATGGATACGGGAAAGATTGTGATCGTCAATCTCTCAAAAGGAAAAATTGGAGAAGATAATTCCTCAATGCTGGGCTCACTTTTGATTACCAAGTTCCAGCTTGATGCGATGAGCCGCGCGGATGTACCAGAAAAAGATCGAAAAGATTTTTATCTCTATGTAGATGAGTTCCAGAACTTTGCAACAGATTCTTTTGCGACGATTCTCTCTGAAGCCCGAAAATATCGTCTCAACCTTACCATGGCCAATCAGTACGTGGCGCAGATGTCAGAAGAAGTCCAAGCGGCGGTTTTTGGAAACGTAGGGACATTGGTGAGTTTTCAGATTGGAATTGATGATGCCAAAATTTTCTCAGAACAGTTTGATGAAGAAAGAATCCTGCCTATTGATTTGGCCTCACTCCCGAAGTTTCATGTGTACAACCGAGTAATGGTGGATGGCATGACCAGTCCTGCTTTTTCGGGAAGAACACTTCCTCCTCCTCAATTTACCGAAGAAGAAGATCCGCAGGAACGTCGGGACAAAGTCGCGAAGTTTTCTCGTCAGCGGTATGCCAAACCACGTGAAATGGTGGAAGAAAAAATCATGCGGTGGGCTCGCCCTGAGGAAGAAAAAAGAAAGAAACAAAAAACCTCCGCCTCGGAGAAGCCTTCGGAAGATAAATCGAACAAAAAAACACCGGACAAAAAGAAACAAGAGAAAAAGAAATAATCTTTCTGTCATTGCGAGCGAAGCGCGGCAATCTTTTTGCGCATAGGATCCTCGACAAGCGAGGATGACAAAGGAGGCTTTTTAGTTAAAAATTTCCCTCTCTTCGAGTTCGAGTGAAACTTTGCCTCAGGGGAGAGAATAGTCTCTCCCTTTCACAAAGAGGGAGGGGATTTCGCCAGAGCGGAAGGAAAGGAGATTTTGCATTGATAATTGATCATTGTTCATTGATAATTGATATGATGAATTTCTCAGAAAAACTGGAATCGGTCGTGAAAGAAAAAAATAGTTGTTTGATGCTTGGGCTTGATCCCAAACCCGAAAAATTCCCCAAAAAATTTACCCGCAATGCGGGCGGGGCATTTCAGTTTTGCAGTGAAATGATTGAGTCTTTGCACGATTTAGTCTGCGGAGTAAAAATTCAGATGGCCTATTTCGAGGTTTTTGGACACGAAGGGATTGCCGCTGTGGAAAAATTAATCGCTCTGGCGAAAGAAAAAAATCTTATTGTTCTTATCGACGGAAAGAGAAATGATATTGGCTCTACCGCCGAAGCGTATGCAAAAGCGTATCTCGGGGATGGACCATTGAGCGGAGATGCGTTGACAGTAAACCCCTTACTTGGGACGGACGGAATGCTGCCTTTTATTAAATACTGCGAAGAAAACGGCAGAGGGATTTTTGTTCTGGTGCGCACATCCAATCCATCAGCCGCAGAATTTCAGGGCGGAGAAGGCGATCTATCGGTGCGTATTGCCGAAAAAGTGGAAGAATGGAACATGACCACCCAATCTCCGAAAAACAATTTCTCATCGGTAGGAGCAGTGCTGGGAGCCACTATTCCAGAAGGGATGCTTTCCTTTTTCCGGGAAGAAATGCCGCATGCATGGTTTTTGTGTCCGGGAGTAGGGGCACAGGGGGGTTCGATGGAGGAAGTTCTCAAATGTCGTAAACATGGTATTGGAGTTTTGATTCCAGTCTCTCGGTCGGTGCTGTACGCGAGCGACGGAGAAGACTATATCGCTGCTGCCCGGGAAGAAATGCAGAAACTATGGGAGGCTCAAGGGTAGTCTTGACTTCAGATCTGAGCCTGGTACAAAAAGAGACCCATGATCGAAGAAGAAACGACACAATCGGAAGAATTTGGAAATGTTATGTCTGAAACTGCCATGCTGGAATCTTGGATTTTACAGGAAATTGCGAGCCAAAATCAGGGTCGCATTGCTTTTCGAAATCCCGAAGAAGTCGAACTTTTTCGAAAATTTCAGAATGATCTGGTGGAAAGGCTTAATATTCTGGGGTACGAGATCCGCCTTCAGGCGGATAGAGATCCTCAAAAAGCAGAGCTGGAATTTCACCGAAAAAATCCCGAGACGGGGTTTCGGGAAGCCGAATAAAGAAATATTTGACAAAAATATTTTTTGGGATACCTTGCTACTACGCTTCTTTTGAAGCATCTTTTACATAAATCGCAGAGGCGAAATAATATGGCCCCTCCCTCCCGGATGGATACTCCTGTGGACATTTCGCTCTCTGCAATTTGCGGGAGTAGCTCAGTTGGAAGAGCAGCTGATTCGTAATCAGTGTGTCGCGGGTTCGAGTCCCGTCCCCCGCTCATTCGCAGGCCGAAGAATATTAGAAAGTACGCCTGCAGACCCACCCCCTCCTCACGATTCTATAGAGATCATGCTGATGATTCTCCGTTCAACCGGAAAATAATCAACTGATGAGAATCACCTGTTGCAGTAATACGCACAGTGAGGAGGTTTTTTTTTATCGTAGAGTCATTGCGAGGAGTGCAAGGACGAAGCAATCTCAAAAAGCACGAAGCAGATTGCCGCGCTTCCTTCGGTCACTCGCAATGACGGATTAATTTCCTACCACCGCTTTAATCCTCCGCACGCCTCGAGAAGAGGCTTGCTCTTTCTTGATCTTAAAACTTCCCAACTGACCGGTGTGTTCCACATGTGGACCGCCGCAGATTTCTTTGGAGAGGTCCCCCATGGAGTACACTTTGACCTTGTCTCCGTATTTGTGTTCAAAAAGCCCGATCGCTCCCGACTGCTTCGCTTCCTCGACGGTCATTTCCTTCTTGGTAATAGGAACATCGGCCTGGATTGCATCATTGACCAGTTTCTCGACTTCCGTTATTTGCTCGGGGGTCATTTTTTCCTCGTGCGAAAAATCAAAGCGAAGCCTCTCAGGGGTAATATTGGATCCTCTCTGCTCGACATGCTCGCCCAAGACTTTTCGTAGAGCTGCGTGGAGGAGGTGAGTCGCAGTATGAAGTTTGACGGTTTCTTCGGATTTATCACCCAGACCTCCGGAAAATTTCTTCTCAGCACCGGCACGAGATTTTTGCTGGTGGAGTTCTTGCGCTTTATAAAAACCATCTTCATCGACAGTTAGTTGTTTTTCTTCTGCCAGTTCCATTGTCATCTCGAGAGGAAATCCATAGGTTTCATACAGGTTAAATGCATCTGATCCGGCGATAACTCCTTCTCTCTTGTCATTCCGAACTTGTTTCGGAATCTCAGAGCTTGAGCATGATTTGGGAGATCCTGAAATAAATTCAGGATGACGAGAAAGAGAGGAAACCAGTTTCTCAAACTCTTTTTCCCCTTTTTCTAGCGTTTTCAAAAACTGTGCCTCTTCCCGGTTCAGCTCTTCCAGAATGAAAGACTCTTTGGTCTTGAGTCCTGGATAGTATGGTGAAAGCTTCTTTATTACCGTTTTTGCAATACTATTGCAAAAACCGAAAGACTCATTTTCACTTCCCTGGATGCCGAGTTTTCGCGCATGACGAATGGCTCGACGAATGAGTCGGCGGAGGATGTATCCCTGATCGGTATTAGACGGGATGATACTATCCCCAATCATTACCGTGGCTGAGCGCAAGTGATCGGCAATAATCCGTGCAGAATTTGCCTCCGGAGTTTTGGCGATGGGGTTTTTTGCCAGTTCTGGCTTTCCGGCCAGATCTGCGATTTTTTCCAAAATTAGCGCAAAAGCATAGGTCTGATACACCGATTGCAGGCCATTGAGTACGGCGACAGTTCGTTCCAGCCCCATACCGGTATCGATATTTTTTTGGGGCAAGGATTCGAGCGCGCCTTTTTCGGTCCGATTAAACTCCATAAAGACATCGTTCCAGATCTCGACCCAGTGTTCGTCATCGTGGGTTTCTTGGAAGTTTTCTGGAGCGGGTTTGTCTCCGGTCCAGTAAAACATCTCGCTGTCGGGACCACACGGTCCGATATCCCCCTTGGCCCACCAGTTATCGGCTTTCCCCAGGTAGGCGATTCGTTCGGGGGCAATACCGCATGATTGCCAAACTTTCGCCGCTTCTTCGTCTCGGGGAGCATCGTCATCTCCAGCAAAAACCGAAACAGCGAGTTTTTCGGGATCTAGGCCGAGCCATTTTTCATCGGTCAAAAACTCATACGACCATCGGATCTGGTCTTCTTTTTTGTAGTCTCCCAGTGACCAGTTCCCCAGCATTTCGAAAAAAGTCAGGTGCACCGCATCGCCGACTTCATCAATGTCACCCGTTCGGATGCATTTCTGTGCATTCGCCAGTCGTTTTCCTTCTGGATGATCTTCTCCCATGAGGAAAGGCACCAGCGGATGCATGCCGGAGTTGTGAAAGAGAGCGGTCGGATCATTGTCAGGAATGACACTTGCCGAAGGCAGGATCGTATGGTCTTTTTCTCGCCAGAAGGCGATCCATTTTTCACGTAAATAATCGGTGGTGTATTTCATAGTTTTCGAGTCAACGAGTTACAAGTCAACGAGTTTTACGAGTAGGCTCATTGTATACAAAAAAAGCAAAATGTCTGCCCGAACTTGTCGTCTCGTTTTCTCGTGTACTCGTTCCCTATTTGTAGTGTATTCTCACGGCTCTTTGACGACCTTCTCCGACTGAATCAGTCGTGAGCTCGGGATAATTTTCCGCGACCCACAGATGTACCAGTCGCCGCAGAAAAGGCTTCATCGGATTCAGTTTAATCTCGCTTAAATTTCGCTCTTTCATCATATCAATACTACTCTCAACTTTTTGATAAATGCGCTCGTATTGGTCTTGGCGATATCCGTCTACATCAAGAGTCACAAAGGCTTTTTCCTCGTTCTGTTTCCAGAGAATATTTTTGAGAATAATCTGGAGAGCATTGAGGAGAGTTCCATTACGACCAATAAGTCGTGCTGGATCAGGCGTCTCAATAGAAGCCCGATAATGGCTGTTTTCTTCTACAACCGTAACGCAATCGTAAGGGGCCCCGTACTTATCCAAGAGTAGTTTTAGGGCCTTTTGGATGATGGTTTCCATGTTTCTGTGGAGCGATACTAGGAATTTTCACAGATTCGTCAACCGATTGCGATGGATTTTTTGGAATACTTTTGTCGGGCTCGTTCTGCCAGTGCAAAAAGAGTGCTGAGAATTCCGCCGATACTGATGCTGGCAATCGAAGACCAAACGACCAGATTTTCATTGCCCGAAATATTGGCATAGACCGAGAAAGGAATCGAAAGAATAAATCCTCCCACAATCGACCAAGAGGCTGCTTTTCCGGTATAGTATGGGCAAAAAATAGAAAAAAGTGTCGGAAAAAGACCCACCGCTACCAATGCGCCATAAATGAAGAAGACCCATAAAAGTTCTGGCTTCAAGAGAGCAATTCCGGTTCCCAATAATCCCAAAACAATCATGGCTCCTCGGGCTCGATGAATTTTTTGGCGTTCGGTTTTGTGGGTAGGAGTCATATCAGCCACCACAAAACTTGAAATAGCGCAGTACGCAGAATCAATCGTAGAGCTGAGCCCCGCAAAAGCCATGAGAGTAAAAAGCATCAAGACCCAATTGGGAAGGAAGTGTCCGATGGCAGCAGGAGCGACCATTTGAGGATCTGTAACCTCGATCCCAAAAGCAGGATTGGCGGCCACAAATCCAAGCAAGCATAAAATTATTGGTACCAACCCAAAAATAATACCGCCCCAAAAAAATGTTTTTTTGATGTTTTCTGCTCGGACAGAAAATGCTCGCTGAAAAAATTGCTGATCTCCGATCGGACCGGACAAAAGTGATATTGTCATAGGAATACCGAAAGTCCACGCGATTTTAGTGTTCAGCAGGTTCCCGAATTCCCCACTTGCTCCTGCCAGACCTCCGCTGATCGCGGTAATTTCACCGGCTTCCCTCAGAGCCCAGGGCACGATAACAAGTGCCAACCCCAAGATAATAATCATCTGGAGTACATCGGTCATGATTGATGCTCTCATGCCTCCGATAACGGAGTACAAAAGAGCCGTCAGGGAGATTCCTACAGCAGCAATTCCAAAATCAATACCGGTGAGCAGATTCAACAAGACTCCTCCCGCGACAGAATTAATCACAATGGCTCCCAATTGATATCCAAAAAAAATCGTCAGAAAAGCGATATGAGTTCTGCGTGATCGAAACTTGTCTCGAATAAACTCAGGAAGTGTAAATCCATTGGGGAATTTTTTTCGCAGGGCGGTGGCGACATACGCGAAGAGAAAAAAGCAGGCGATATTGGGCACAATGAACCAAAAAGCTCCAGGCAGGCCTTTGGTGTAGGCTTGTAGTCCCGCAATAAAAATAGCTGGAGCCCAAACCCAGCTTACGGCGATAGAAAAAGCGCCTCGAAGCGTGGAAACATCTCGACCCGAGACCAGAAATTCTTCGACTGATGTGCCGGTATTTTTTCGGTGAGTCCAGAGACTGAGTGCTATCATGGCAATCGCGAATCCGAAGAGGAGAAAGAAAGAGTTCATAAGAGAAAAGGTATGAATAATTTGACTTTTCGATTGCACGATATAAAGTTATAAAGAGTGGCAAATATCACCAAATGGTGATACTTATCACCACAAATAACACGAACTCAATGTACGAGAAGGTTTTTGCCCAATTCGGATTTTCTAAAAATGAAGCCATTATTTACGAAGCCTTGCTCCGGGAAGGCGAATTATCGGTTGGCGATATCGCTCAAAAAACACAAGTACATCGGCGCAATGTGTATGATTCTCTCAAGCGCCTGATCGAGAAAGGAGTAGTGTTTGAGATTCTCTCTCCTCACGAAAATATGTATCAGGCGGTAGATCCGCATAAATTTCGAGAATTTATCCAGGAAAAGCAGGATATGCTGGATCGTGTGTTGCCGGCCCTCGATAAGCTCTATGCTTCTGTGCCACACAAAGACGATGTCTTTGTGTATCGCGGTCCGGAAGGATGGAAAAATTATATGCGAGATATGATTCGAGTAGGCGAAACAGCCTACTTCATTGGCGCCAAGGGCATGTGGTTGGATGAGCGGGTGAAACACTTTTTTCCGCATTTTTCGGAAGAACTCAAAGAAAAAAAGCTGGATTTTTATCACCTTTTTGATGCGGAAGTGGAGACGGAATGTCCAGAAATCATCCCATATGTCGGGAAAAAATATAAATTTCTCCCTGCAAAATATTCGACCAAAGCCGCAATCGATATTTTTGGCGATCACGTCAATATCCTCTCCAACGGGGTTATTGGCGGATTTGGACAAGAATTTAGCTTTACGGTTATCGTCAATCAAGATATCGCTGATGCGTTCAAAACGTGGTTTCAGCTGCTCTGGGATTTGTGTCCGGAGCCGAAGAAAAATTCAAAATAGTAAAAAATGTAGAGACGCGATTAATCGCGTCTCTACTTATTTCTTTTTCGCTTTTGTTTTCTTGGCAGAAGTTTTCTTTGTTTTCGGCTTCATCTCTTCAAATGAACAGGTTTTTTTCTGGCTGTCGTAATTGACTTTTAGTCTGGCATTTTTCGGTATATTGTTTTCCAAAATGGTTTCTACGAGCGGATTTTCGAGTTTATCAGCCAATACTCGGCGAACTTGGCGGGCACCGGATTCGGGGTGATAGGCCTCTTTGGCAAGTGAATTGAGAACGGATCCAGAAACTTCAAGCGTTAATCCTTTTTCTTCCCGCAGTCGGGTTTCGAATTCATCGATCTGCAGTTTTACAATTTCTTTGATTGCTTCGCGAGTGAGGGGCTTAAAGATTGTGACCGAATCCACCCGGTTGATAAATTCTGGCGTGAAAGATTGTTTCAGATCTTTCATCACGTCTTCACTGATAGATTCAAACTCCTGTTCGTGTTCGGCGAGATCTTTTTTGGTGTCTCCGAATCCGATAGAATTGGCATTTTGTTGAAATCGTTTCGCTCCGATATTGGACGTCATAATAATGATTGTATTGCGGAACGAAATTCGGCGACCTTTGCCGTCGGTAAGATGCCCGTCTTCGAAAATTTGCAAGAGCATATTATGGACTTCTCGATGGGCTTTTTCGATCTCATCGAAAAGAATAATCGAATAGGGTTTGCGACGAACTTTTTCGGTGAGTTCCCCGCCTTCTTCATGCCCCACATATCCAGCTGGAGCGCCAACCAATCGAGAGCCGGTATGCCCCGATGAAAACTCGGACATATCGACTTTGATCAAGGCTTTTTCGTCGTGAAAGACTTCTTGTGCGAGTTGTTTGACGAGTTCTGTTTTTCCAACCCCCGTCGGTCCCAAAAAGAGAAAAACGCCCAATGGACGATTCGGGTTTTGGAGACCAACGCGTGATCGACGGATAGCCTTGGAAACAGATTCAATGGCTTTTTCCTGGCCGATGATTTTTTGGGTCAGCGTCTGTTCGAGACTTCGCAACTGTTTAATTTCTGAATCCAGCAAAGCAGAAACAGGGATATCAGTTGCCTGCTCTAAAATTTTAGCGATATCCAGTTGGTTGATCTTTTTGGGTGGCTGAGACTTCGCTTTTTTGGATTTGAGAGTTTGGATTTGCAGTTCCACCTGTTGCTCTTCTTGGTGGAGGCGATTTGCTTTTTCGTAGTTCTGAGCAATGACAGCGGATTCTTTTTTCTTTTGTAATTCGGCGAGTTTCTGTCGGAGCTCACGAATTTCTTTTCCACTGGCACTTGAGGCGACTGATTTGGAAGCACAGGCTTCATCCAAAAGATCCAGCGCTTTGTCCGGCAAAAACCGATCGTTGATATAACGCGCAGACAATTTTACCGCTGAAGATACAGCATCATCAGAGATTTTGACATTGTGGTATTGTTCGTAGTGAGGGCGAAGCCCTTTGAGAATCTGTATCGCTTCGTCAGTTGTCGGTTCTGGAACATCTATACTCTGAAATCGACGAGCCAGTGCAGAATCCTTTTCGATATGTTTGCGATATTCTTCTACCGTTGTAGCGCCGACCAATTGAATTAATCCCCGCGAGAGGGCTGGTTTGAGAATGTTTGCCGCATCTAGGGATCCTTCAGCGGATCCTGCTCCGATAATAGTGTGCAGTTCATCAATAAAAAGAATGACTTCGTTTGCGGCCTCGGATGCTTCATCAATAATTCGTTTGAGTCGTTCTTCGAATTCTCCGCGATATTTTGTTCCGGCGACGAGATTGGACATAGACAGAGACAAAACACGTTTGTCGACCAAAATATCAGGGACATTTCCGGCAACAATTTTTTGCGCCAAACCTTCCACTACAGCTGTTTTTCCGACGCCTGGATCACCGAGAAGAACGGGATTGTTTTTATTTTTTCGTGAGAGAATCTGGATAACACGTTTGATTTCTTTTTCTCGACCGATAATTTTGTCGAGTTTTCCGTTCATCGCCATTTCTGTGAAATCGCTGCAGAAGTAATCCAATGCGAGTTTTTTCTTGCGTGATTTTCGCGGAGCTGATTCTCCAACTTTCTCTTCCATATTTTGCGGAGAAAATTGTCCGCCAGCACCACTCTCAATATCTTCGTTATTCATTCCGACTGACATCCCCACAAGAATTCCGTGCAGGCCATTGAGCAATTGTTCCAGTTGTGCCGCATTGGCATTCATTTGTGTTGAGGCAGAAGCATCTTTTTCTTCACTTTTTCGGAATACGTCTTCCAGATGCTCGAGGATCTGATCGGTTTTGATCATAAGTGATTCGAGTATCTGATTGGATCCAGAATTTTTTTGCTTGAGAAGCGCATAGAGAATGTGCTCAGAATCCACCATCGAATGCCCGAAATCTAAAGCCGTTTGTGCGGCAACTTCGATCACTTTTTGGGCATACATCGAAAAAATATTCTGATTCTCTTTATCAGACACTTCTTCTTTTTCTTCGGCCTGCTTTATATCTTCAGCAATGCGAAAAGTGTTTTCGTAAGTAATCCCGTAATTACGAAGGATAGAGCCGGCCAAAGATTTTGGCTGACGCAGAATCCCCAGAAGCAAATGCTGAGTTTGAACCTGCCGATCTCCGAGTCGGCGCATTTCTTCCTGAGAAAGAATAAGTGTGTTTTTTGCGAAATGGGTAAAGGAATCAAAATGTGACATGGGTTTCTTTTTTAGCACTCAAGACATGAGTTTGCAAATTTTTCAAAAAATCTTCGTTATATTATACCCGAAACGCCTTTGTAGAGCAACAAAGTTCTCTTGCCAGAAAAGAAGAAATGTCGAAAAATAATGCGTTATTTTTGAGCGGTAAACGTATCCTTCATGACCATATATCGTTGATAATGGCGGACGATCATAGTTTTTTGTTCACTTTGACGAGACACATATTCTCGTGTTTCAAAACGGGCTACTTGCGCATCGAGTTTTTGAAGTTCACTGGTAATTTGGCTCTGCTCTTCTGTAATCTTACTCAGGATGTAGCCTTTCATGCTCAGATTATTCATCAGAAAAAGCTGCACACAAGCGAGCGTTAGTGCGAATCCACAGAGAACAGAGAAGAGAAGCTTTTGAGTACGGGCGGCCAAAAACGAAAGGCGTATTCGTTTGGGTTTGTTGGTGTACATAGAAAAAGAATCAAGGGGAATTTCTGAGGTCTTCGGAAGGGATTTTAGTCTTTTCCCGAGGTGGGTCAAGGTATTTCTAGCGGCGGAGCATAAGGGTTCTTCGTCCTGAAGAAAGCGGATTTCCGAAGAAATCTTCCATCCCTTCTATCTCTATTGAAAATCTTTCCTCGTTTTGCCACTGGGAAATTTTTCCCAAGAGAAGAAGTGTCCTCTGATCCTTCAGCATTTTCGAATCCTGTATGAGGATGTCTTCGGTAATTTCGGTATTTTCAAAATCACGATCTCTGATCTGAACAGAAAAATTCTCTTTCAAACGGATTTTTTCATTCAGGTGTATTTCTATTGGGAAAAATAAAGTATCTGATCGGAGGAAGTATTCTCCCCAGTCCCATCGTATTTCTGAAGGCAGCGATTCAAAAGAAATAACCTCGTGTAAGGTTATAAAAGGATTCGATTTGTCAGGTGCCGTTTCCCAGCGAAACATACGCCGAAAGTCTTCTATATTTCCAATGAACTGACCACTGTTTTCATGGGTATCAAAGTTTGCCCGTAGAAATGTTTGCTGAGGAAAAAGAGAAATCAACACAGATGCGGCGACACGCTGTCCTCGAGGACGGAAGACAGAAAACTCATTGAGAGTCCCTTTGTATTGAAATGAAAATGTTTTTGAAAAAGTCTCGCCAGGAGAAATTTCTGCTTCCAAAAAGACAGGCTCGATCCCCAAAAATTTCGGCGTTACGACTTCGAATCCTCCTTTCCAATTTTGTGAGAGAGGTTCATCGATTCCCCCCGTGTGTGTGATATTTACCTGGAGCTGAATGTCCCATTCTCCCGGAGCAATTTCTCGGACAAAAATCTGCAGAAGTTTTTCCAAAAATCGAGACGATTTCGCTCCTCCCAAATTCCATTCTATAAGGGAGAAATCAGTTCTTTCTATTTGTATTCGGGGGGAAATATCAGGGATGAACACATCCCCAGAAGCTATATTTTCAGCAATTATATTTGTTGCTTTCGGGAGAAGGAGAGGGTTCAGGAAAGTTCGCCAAAGGATTTTCTTTCCTACATGAGACAGTGGGGTTTTCCGATTTTGAAGCGCTGTTTCGTCGTGTCGATCTACATCGCTCACTATTCGAGAGAGCTCCGCAAAAAAGTTTCGCTCGTGGAGCCATCGGTCTCCTATTTTGAGCGGCGCAAATAAATGAAATATTTCTTCTGCCGTCTGCAGATCAAAAAGAATGACTTGTGAGATGCTTTCTTTTCGGGCCTCTTCATACGCCTGCTCAAAAGCGGAAGCGCACTCTTCGAGATTGACACTTGTCCCGAGATCCCAGAAATTTTTTGTTTCTGAGACTTGGCTGAGAGGGGCTTCGGCTTTTCCAAAAGTATAATCCGACAATGCGTATGCATTTTTCAGTTCTATTTTTGGTGGAAACACCTGAACAACTCCAAACGCCGTCATAAATCCTCCGCAGGGACGGGCTTCGGCTTCATTGGTAAAAAGAATGAGCGTTTTTCCGCTCAGAAAACCATTCCAAACCAAAGATCGAAGGGGCCACAAAACCAAGAAAACATACAGAAAGAGGATTCCTCCGAGAATCCAAATAATTTTTTTTCGGCGTTCTCGAGCTCGTTTTTCTTTGTTTCCCCAAAAATCCAAACTCGTTTGTGCGCGAGTAAAAGAAAAAAAAGATCGAACATCTCGCCACCACTTCTTCATCGGCGCGCATTGTGCCCCAAACAATGCTTGAGGACAAGTAAAAATTCAATAAAATACAAATGATGTCCAAGTCTTCTCTGAGTTTCGAAGAAAAAGTTCTCCTCGTCGTAGAAAAAATTCCCCGAGGGAAAACCATGACCTATGGAGAAGTTGCCCGTGCTGCTGGATCGCCAGGAGCCGCAAGAGCCGTAGGAACGCTTCTGCGGCGCAATATTTATCCGCATATTCCTTGTCATCGAGTAGTGCGCCGGGATGGAATCGGCGAATACAATGGACTCCGAGGAGAAAAGGAAAAACTCCTGCGAGAAGAAGGGGCGATTTGAAATAATACGTTTGCGATTTTAAGGGGTTACACCTCAACAAGTTCCCAAATGTATCAGGAAATTGAAGAGAGTGAGCCCAGAAATTCATCGGTGGCTTCGCGCCAATCCCGAAGGGATGAGGAAAGTTTTGTATTTCGCAGAAGAGAGTTGAGTGGTCGACGTGCTGGACGATGGAGTTGATCCGATGAGATGGGAAGAATCTTCCCTTCCCACTCTTTTTTGTTCAGGATGTATTCAGCAAAATCAGCCCAGGAAACGGCTTCACCACTATTTTGGACGTGATAGTGACCGGATTCAGGAGATTCCAATACAAAATGCCGGATGACAAACTGTGCCAGGTCACGAGTATAGGTAGGTCTTCCGATCTGATCGGCAACGACTTCTATTTCATTTTCTTCGAGGGATTTTTGTATGATTCGTGTTACGAAATTTTCTTTTTTTGAACCGAAAAGCCAGGACGTACGAATATTCCAAAAAGAGACGCCGGAATTTTCGAGGGCTTTTTCGGCTTTGAGTTTTGATTCGCCATAGACATTGAGTGGCTGCCGTTCATAATTTTCAGGGATGGCAATGCTGTCAGGAGCATTGAATACATATTCGCTCGAAAAATGAATAATCGGGCGACGATGCGTGAGAATGTTTTCGAGTGCTCGGACATTTAGCATTTCACATGTTCCTCGTTCTTTTTCAGCTTTATCAACCTGTGTATAAGCAGCGCAATATAAAATTCTATCGAAATATTCTCCCGCCAAAAATCGATCTACTTCATCGAAATGAAGAATGTCCAATTCGTGATGAGAAGGGGCACGATACTCAATTCCTGCTTTTTCCAGCAGGATCGGAAATTCGGATCCCAAAAGCCCTGTTTTTCCCAAGAGTAAGACTTTCATACCCCCTTCCTATCCCAAAGATCGATCTTTGTAAAGGGGCAAGAAAAAAATTCAATTCTCTATTTATAATGGAAAAAGAGAAAAGGGGACACCAATGATCCTGAAAATTTGGAATACAGCAAAAACAAGAGAGATCGTGAAGAATCAACTCTTGTTCTTATTGTGTTGCTCTTTTTGGTAAGCCGAGTTCTGTCGAGGTTGTCATTTCTCTGGTCGGAATGATTACTCATTCTCGCCATCGGCAGGAGCATTTTGGGATCAAAAAAGAAAAGACCCTTCTTCTCCAAAATGCGCCCCCTGCTTCTCCACCAAAGGGGTTTAGCACTGACGTATCTTGCGACACGTCACCCCTGGAGTATCACCCCCAGGATATTTCACCGACTTCCCGCGCAAGCACGAGATCGTATAATTTCTGCGCCACTTTCCATCACGCACCGTTTCCAGTACGTCTAGCCGTTGTGAACGGTCTTTGAGTCTTTTGTGTGGCTCGGACTTTCCTCTCCGCCGGAGGCGGAGCGACAACTTCCAAAGAGCCCTTGCTTTTTAGGAAAAGAAAAGGCAAAAGTAAAGAGAAAAATTTTCTTTGTATGAAAAAAATAATTTCAATATTCGTTTTTTTGTTTCTTTTGGGTGGATGTACTTCTTCTCAGCCTTCAGATACTCCAACCCAGGACATACCATCAAAAGCACAAGATTCTCCTTATGATCAGGAGAGGGAAGCGGAAAAAAGTAAAAAACCAGTTTCTGATCAGGGAAGAGTAAGAGAGGAAGAATGTACTTTCCGGGAAGGGCAATGTTGCCGAGGAGAGCTCTGCGCGGAAACAATGTATAATTGCGTAGAGGGAACAAGTCCCTTCATAAAAGGCTGCGATGAAGATTGTGTCCCTGTGGGGGGATGTCAGTAATTAACAAACGATTCTTATGAACGACCGTTTTCTCGAAGATCTTAAAAACAGAATCGACATTGTCGAAATAGCGAAGCGCTACGCTCCGGATTTGAAAAAATCAGGGAAAAATTACATGTGTCGTTCGCCTTTTCGCAATGAGCGAACACCCAGTTTTTGTGTGTCTCCTGACAAGCAATTTTGGTATGACTTCGGCGTAGCGGAAGGGGGCGATGTCATTTCTTTTGTGGAACGGGCAGAAAACCTGAGCTTTCCTGAAGCAATCGAAATGCTGGCCGACATGGCCGGACTTGAGATCCCCAAACAGTTTGGAACTCAAAAAGGACCGAGCAAAGAAGAAAAAAAAGATATTTTTGCTCTCCACAAAAAGGCTTCTGAATTTTTTGCAAATCAATTGCAAAACTCCGAGAAAGCCCAAAATTACCTGAAAGATCGAGGAATATCTGCCAAAGCTATTCGTGAATGGAAATTGGGGTATGGCGGCGAAAAGCCTGATGGACTGACAAAATTTTTATTGGAAGAAGGATTCTCCGAATCAGATATTACCCGATCAGGGGTTGCCTTTGAGCGAGAATTTGGAGACAAAAAAATGCGCGACCGTTTTTTTGAACGTCTGATTATTCCGATTTTTGATCATCGGGACAGCAAAAAAATTATCGCGTTTACCGGGCGAGATTTGTCCGGTCGGGAGAATGTCGCAAAGTATGTAAACTCTCCGGAAAATCCAGTCTATCATAAATCATCGACGCTTTTTGGATTTGATCGAGCGAGAAATATAATTCGGGAAAAAGATGCGGTGATCTTAGTCGAAGGAAATTTTGATGTTATTTCGGCTCATAGTGCCGGATTTTTGCACACCGTTGCGACCTGTGGGACGTCTTTGACGGACGATCATTTGCGACTTCTCAAGCGCCTCACCAAAAATATGTATGTGGCTTTTGATTCGGATGTGGCGGGAAAGCGAGCAACATTGCGCGCGGTTGAAATGATTCTCCGCTTAGAACTCAATCCTTTTATTATCGATCTGGAGGACGTAAAGGATCTGGATGATTTGGCACAGCAAGGTCCAGAAAAGCTCAAAAAAGTTATTGCGAATGCCAAAAATGCACTGTTCTTTCTGTTTCAGAAATTCTCAGAAAAATATTTAGACGAGACGATCGAAGGCGAAAAAAAGTTTCTCGATGCAATTTTTTTCTTTCTGAGCCTCGTTTCTCGGCCGGTGGAACGAGATGAATTACTCAGCAAGATTTCCAAAAAAATCAATCGCCCCAAGTCTATTGTCGAAGAGGAATTTCAGAAATTTTCAGCGCAGAAAAAAAATCCTCGTCTTCCCCGCGAAAAGAAGACCGATACCAAATCTCAAAAACCGGAAAGAGAAGCTTGTTTTGTTGGTTTTTTAAGTGCGTATTGGAATTTCTTTGAGGAGAAGGTTACCGATAAAGTACTGGGATCTTTGACGGGAGTCCCACGAGAAATACTGGAGAAAAAAATCATTGGAGAAGAGCTTTCCGAAGAAGAAAGAAAAACACTCTATGCGTGGGAACTCTATCAGGAAAATTTGTACGGCGAGGGAGTAGGATCAGAAATTTTACAGAGAGACTTCGAAACATTTTTGATCCAGCTGCAGAAACAAAAACAAAACCAAGATCGTCTGGAACAAGCTCGCAGAATTCGTCAGAATTTTAGTTCATGAAAAGGAAATGTGCGATGACGGGAGAGGAATTTGAAACATCAGATTTCGAGATCCAGCTTCGGGAAAAATTACACGTACAAGGGTTACCAACGATTGCTCCCCGCTACAGGATTCGTCATTTGGGAGCCTTTTGGCATCACTGGAATCTGCACCGTCGGAAATGCGATAAAACGGGGAAACTTCTGATTTCCGTTTTCAGTAAAAAGTGTCCCTATCCGGTATGGCATAAAGACGAATGGGTACAGCATGCTGACCCTCCAGGAGCAGATTTTGATGAAAAGAAAGAAGTTTTTCAGCAGATGTGGGAGTTTTTTCAGCGCAGCCCCCTGCCACACAAGACCGGTGCTGGAAACCAGAATTGCGAATACACTGATGACTGGTGGTACGGCAAAGATTGCTACTTGTGTCATTCGGGGGTCGAAAACGAAGATCTCAAATACTGCTATCGGACAGTCGGAGTGCGGGATTGTCAGTTTTGCACGTTTGCCTGGGACAGCGAGCTGTGTGCGGATCTGATCAACTGTAAAAATTGCTTTGAAGTGCTGTACGCGCTGAACTGTAAAAACTGTCGCAACAGCGCTTTTCTCT
The DNA here is from genome assembly GCA_021734395.1 of Candidatus Altimarinota bacterium. GTDB lineage: Bacteria > Patescibacteriota > Gracilibacteria > UBA4473 > UBA4473 > JAIPGI01. The sequence goes on along the minus strand of JAIPJB010000001.1, from coordinate 171,608 downwards.
ACGACTGTCGGAATTGCTCGAACTGTCTTTTTTGCTCTAATCTGCGAGACAAACAATATTGCGTGGGCAACAAACAGTTGACCAAAGAACAGTTTCAGATCGAAAAAGAAAAGTGGAATTTTGCTTCGCGCACAATATATCTCCAGGCCAAAAAGCACTTCGCGCAGATGATGCGGGAGTTGGCGTTTCATCGGGCGCTCTACATCGATAAATGCGAAAACTGCGTGGGAAACTTTTTGGAGAACAATAAAAACTGTCACTCCTGCTTTTTTGTTTCGGAATTTGAAGACTGTTTCAATTGCGTGCGAGGAGCGCTGGATGTGAAAACATCGCTCGACATCATGAGTACGTTTGAGTCAGAGCTGGGGTATTGCAATTCGCTCTGCCAGGATCATACCTACCAAATTCGCTGGTCGTACTGGTGCAATCAGTCACGTTTTTTGGACTACTGTGGATACTGCTTTCAGTGTGAGTACTGTTTTGGGTGCTCGGGACTGGTGGGCAAAAAATATCATATTTTCAATAAACCCTACTCGCCCGAAGAATACGAATCCCTGCGCCAAAAAATTCTCGATCACATGCAAAAAACAGGAGAGTATGATTCTTTTTTTCCCGGATATTTTGCGCCCAATCCGTATCAGGAAAGCTGGTCGGCGATGTATTTCCCTCTCTCGGAAGAAGAGGTCCAAAAGCAGGGATTTCGCCCCCAAGAACATTTTGAAAAACGAACGTCCGAATATCTTTCGCCGAAAGATATTCCGGATTCAAGCTTTGATATTTCTTCCTCAGAGGAGCTGAAAGGGAAAATTTTTTGGCACGAAGCGTTTGAAAAACCGTTTCAGATTCAGCCAGCAGATATTGAGTTCTGCCAGAAACTTTCTTTTCCTCTTCCTCACACCTACTACATTCATCGTCTGCAGGAAAATTTCCGTTGGCTGCCCTTTGATGGGACTCTGCGCACGACCCACTGCGGGAAGTGTCAGAAAGAAATTCAGACCGGATGGCCGCCTGAGTATGACGGTCGGATCTTGTGCGAAGAGGACTACTTGAATGTTGTCAAATAAGGCGAGAATTGGAATTTTTCTTCAGAATCTTGTATATGTCATCCTGAACTTGTTTCAGGATCTCATTCTTCATCTGTGGAGAAAAGGAGATTCCGGATCAAGTCCGGAATGACACTCTTTCTTTCATGATTCTCCTCCAAAACAAACGCGTCTTCTATGATTATGAAATTCTCGATACTTTCGAGGCGGGGATTGTATTGGAAGGATGGGAGGTCAAATCCCTGCGCGGAAGCAATGGAAATCTGCGTGGCGCATGGGTCAAAATTGATCGAGGGGAAGCTTGGCTGGAAGGCTGTAAAATACCGCCCTGGCGTTATGCTTCGACCGATCAAGATCGGTCTCGACCTCGGAAATTATTACTTCATCAGCGGGAAATCGAAAAACTCGCCGCAAAACTGCACGAAAAAGGACGCACCGTAGCGCCGACCAAGATCTACACCAAAGGGCCTCAGATCAAGTGCGAAATCATTGTCGGAAAAGGAAAAAAGAGGCACGAGAAAAAACAGATTCTCAAAGAGCGTGCGCTGGATCGAGAAGCACGGCAGGCGCTGAAAAGATTTGGCTCGTGAAATATAAATAAAAATTTCAGAAGTTTGTTTTGCGGGTTCGAAACTGATATTCTTTTCTGGGGAACAAAAGAATCTATTCTTCATTGTTCATTCGTCATTATTCATTAAATGAAGTGTCCCAGCTGCGGCTTTGAAGACAGCAAGGTCATTGATTCCCGAGTTTCTGATAGCGGGAGCTCTATTCGTCGTCGTCGCGAATGTCCGGAATGCGGATTTCGGTTTACGACGTTTGAGCGAATCGGGACGACCAATCTCATGATCGAGAAAAAAGACGGCGTACTCGAGCCCTACGATCGGGAAAAACTCGAGAAAGGCATTCTCATTGCCTGCGGGAAGCGACCCGTATCACTCGAAAAAATCCGCGAGAAGCTTTCGGAAATGGAAGAAAGATGGGCTGTCGAAAAGGTCATTCCTTCCAAACGAATCGGAGAAGACGTGATGGAAATGCTGCGTGATATCGATGAGATTGCCTACATTCGGTTCGCTTCGGTGTATCGTCGGTTTAAGGATATGGAGATGTTTCAGAAGGAATTTGAGAAATTGTTTAAGGAAAAATAGAATCCAAGCTCACTCTTCTCTCAAGAAAACTTCCACCCAAAAGTCATTCTGGCTCGTCCAGAATCCGAGGAGGTAAGATTTGTTCTGGCAAGCGTTTAGCGGCGCACTCACAAGAGATGGGCGCTGGCGCTTAAAAATAAGGAGTCTCCCCCCAGGATTCCAGACAAGCCTGCCTGCCGGCAGGCAGGCTGGAATGACTGTTTTATTGCTGTTAAGGGATAATCACCGAATACAAAGAGTTGACTTATACGCAAATATTTGTATTTTACTGAAAATATTTATCCATGGAACAAAAAGAAACGCTCCCCCGTCTTCCTGACATTGTTCTCTTTGGAGCTCCAGGGGCAGGAAAAGGCACTCAAGGGGAACATCTCATAGAGAAATTTGGATACCAAAAGTTTGAGATGGGATCCATGGTCAGGAGTGCGATCAAAAAGGAAACGAAGGTAGGAAAAGAAGCCGAAAAATATTTAAGCAAAGGTCTTTTGGTTCCCGATCCTTTGGTCGAGCAGATTCTTCAGGAAGAAGCCGGAGATTTTTTTGGCGAAGCGCCGCTTCTCTTTGATGGATTTCCGAGAACAGAATCTCAGCGGGAAATGCTCGAAAATTTAATGAAATCTCAAGGGCGAAATTTTGAAGTGATAGCTTTGACGGCCAAAGACAAGGAAGACGAAGAAGGTTTGGTTTTGAGGATTGTGGAGAGGGCGAAGGCAAGTGGAAGGACAGACGATCAAAATCCAGAAACGATTCGCCGACGAATGGAGGAATTCAGAGAAAAAACGCTGGTTCTTTTAGAGAACTGGAAGAAGGACGAAAAAGAAATTCATGAGATATCTGCTTTTGGAGATATCTTGGAGATAAGTGAAAACATACAAGAACTAGTCAGGAGTTTTTCTCAGAAAGTTGAAAAAGTGATAGAGGACGGGAAAGAATAAGGATTCTTTTGTTTTTCTGTTTTGGGCGGACCTGCTTGCCGATAGGGGGGAATTAAAGAGATAAAATGCCTGTAGTCCCAAACACCTTACTTTTTTATTTACTCGGTTATTCTAGATTCTTTTTTAAAATTTCGTAATGTTTGCAGTCTGATTCCTTCACAATATTCAACAAAATATTAATCGCGTCTTTGCTTTCGCTTTTATCTTTATGCTCGATTGTACTTGTTGGGTCGGAATTATGAGAAAACTCATTGACTAGCTTGTATGCCTTGCCAGCGTCCACAGTGCTAATTTTCTCATCAGGATCATTGATATTTTTGATCAATACTTCCATTTTAGACTTTTGATCACCTGTTGTTGGTATCTTAAAATCTGCAAAAATATCAAAAAATCTTCTCGCCATATTTCCAATCGTATAAAAATCTTCATATTGCGTATCTTGTTTTTCTGAAAATTCCTTGAGCTTAGCAAACAAAAAGTGATATTCGGATTTATAATTTCGTAGAGTTTTATCAAGTGTAACAATTTTTGCTTTTCTCACAGCTGATTCAGTAAAATTTTCTACCATGAAAAACTCGCAAGGAATTGGCTTTTCCGTCTTGTTTTCCGACCTTAGTTTTTCGTTATCTTTTTTTGTTGAATTGTTTTTATTGATAAACCATTCCTTGACCAAGTTGAAAAGCTGAAAATTGTGCGTAGAGATAAATAGTTGTCCAACTTCTTTGAAATGTGTGTTTATCATTGAAAAACAGTGATAAATGAAGTTTGAGTCAAAACTAGAAATTGGATCGTCAATAAAAATAATTCCCTTTGATTTATCAAAATCGCCTTCACCAACTTTTACGACAAAATACGAAAATGCTATTGCGGTTTTTTCTCCTTCACTCAAATTTTTTGCTGGCTTTCCGTCTCTTTTTATCGTGTAACCCTTGTTATCTCCGTCCAATGCGAGTTCAATTTCTTTTCTACCAAAAAATTCTTCCAGATGTTTATTGATAGCTATAATCGCTTTGCCAATGTTTGAAGTTTGTTTTTCAAGTTCTGCAATATCGGAATTATTTTTATTGACTGCGTTTAGGGCTTCTTTTTCATTTTTCAATGCTTCTTCCAAATCAGCCCTCATTTTTTCATAGTCCTGACCTGTCAGAGCAGTTGCGATTGAATTTAATTCGAGTTTTTCTCGCGCATTCGATACTTCGCTTGCGTGATTTTTTGCTTTTTCGTTATGCTCATTGATAATTTTGTTCAGTTCCAAGATTTCGCCATTGTATGACGACAAAAAATCCTCTGGCTGTGTGGGGTTTGAAATATTGGCAAGGGGGTTATCATGTTTTTCTTGAAGAGATTTTGTCGCTTCGTCAATCCAAGTATTTATTTTTTTGATAACTTCATTAAGCTCCTTTGCCTTATTTGAATATTTGTCTTTTAGAGCAGGATAAAGTTCCTCATTTTTTGTCGTAATCTCTAATCGCTTTATTTTCAAAATTTCATTTTTCAGTCTTGTGATTGCGCTTTGCAAATCTTCATAGTCTTTGCTGAAATGTTTTGAAAGTGTGGCCAAAAAGTCATTTTCTAGGGGCTTTTGGCAAAATAAACATTTTTCTTTTTCTTCTTTTGTTTTGTGTAAATCAAAACCTTGTTTTACCCAACTATTCAAAACTTGATCATCTTTTAATCTGTCCAGTGTTTCCGAAACAATTTTTTTGCCAAGCACAGCCTCAATTTTTTCAAAAGTCTTTTGGAAACTATCAATAGCTTCATCGTCAAAAGAAAAAGAAAAATTATATTCTGAAAATGCGGTCTGCGTTTTGCCTGCTTCGCTTTTACTTATTGCCTCATATTCTTTCTTATCTTCGTCAGATAGGATTTTGTCGGCAAAATTATCAACGCCAATTTCATCAATTTTCTCTTTAACCTTGCTTTTATCGTATGAATAATATCTATCCCTTTTTGTTTTGTCGGTTAGAAGTTGCGTTATAGTTTGAGCAAGAGATATTCTAAAATTATCCTCAATTTTTTGTGCACCCTCTCTTAAAGTTCTTAGACTTTGATATTTATCTGCAAGCGGTTGAATTTGATCTTTGAGAAGTTTTAATTTGTTCTTTGTTTCAATATCTTGTTCACTTACATAGACTATTGGATTGCATGAGTCAGAGGGGTCAAAAGAAATATTTTTATCAATAAAATCTTGATTGAAGACTTTTATCGGCAAAACATTGGTAGCAATATCTGTATTTTTTACAATAGAGTCGCTACTTGTGGTGATTTCAAATTCACCTTCATTTTCAAAATTACCATTTTCGTCAAAATATGCAGGATATTGTGGAAATTCATCTTTATTATAAGTGCATTTTTTTTCGCAACTCGCAAAAACGCGGGAAATGGTTGTTTTTCCGCTTCTATTCCAGCCATAAATCAAATTGAATCTTTTGAATTCAGGAAGTTCCGTTTCCCAAGAAAAGTCATGAAATATGCCGAAGTCTTTGAGTTTTGGGATTTTTGTAATCATTTAATCGTCTTCGTAGAGGGGAAGAGAAACACATTATTTCCCCTTTTAAATAAATAAAAAACAAAATTTAATTCTTTTTAAAAGTAGGCGATAGCCGTAAAGAAAAACATATATTTTATATAACTCGAGTATATACGAACTCCCCATTTTTTCCATTTGCAAAATCCCTCTTTTTCCGCACAATTTGGCAGATGAAAGATTTGATCTTGGTCGGCATTCAGGGGTCGGGGAAAGGGACCCAAGCTCGTATCTTGGCAGAAAAATTCGGGTATCAGATTTTTGAGACGGGAGCCGCACTGCGCGCCATAGCCAAAGAAGACTCAGATCTCGGGCACAAAGTAAAAGAAATCACCAACCGCGGAGACCTTGTTCCCAATGATATCGTGATGGAAATCGTCGAAGATTTCTTGTCCAAGCATGACAGCGATAAACCGGTTATTTTTGACGGGATTCCTCGATCGGAAGCGCAACGTCAGAGCTTGGAAAAGCTCTTAGAATCACATGATCGCGAATTCGCCGTGCTGGAAATCCAACTCTCCGAAGAAGAAGCCATGAAGCGTATGATGCAGAGAGCCGAGCAGGAAGGTCGTGAGGATGACACGCCGGAGGTCATGCGCAAACGCATTGAGAATTTTCATCAGTACACCGCTCCGTTACTGGAAATATGGAAACAGCAAGGACGAGTCATCGAGATAGACGGAGAGCAGAGCATCCAAGACGTCACCTCTGAAATCCTGGAAAAACTGCCCCGATGAATCGGATCAGCGGCGTTATCTTTGATATGGACGGAGTTCTGACCGATTCCGAACTTTTGTGGAAAGAAAAAATCTATGATTTGGTGCACCAGCATGTTCCGGAATTTACCCACGAGCATCAGCGTTTGATCGTCGGAAAAAGTCTGGCGGATATTTATGAGCTTTTGCACGAGCTTTTCCCCGAGAAAATGAAACACGTGGATCGGGAAGAATTTTTCCGGATATATGAAAAATTTGGTCTGGAGGAAATCTATGCGCACGCAAAAATGATCCCCGGAGCGAAGGAATATTTGCAAAAAGTTTCTGAAAAATACCCTACAGCGCTCGCGAGTTCAGCGCTTCGTCCTTGGGTGGGAGAGACACTGCGTCAGCATGATTTGCGCTCCTTTTTTCGTACGATCGTGACGGGTTCAGATGTCAAAAAAGCCAAACCCGATCCAGAAATTTTTCTCCAGGCTTCCCGCAAACTCGATATTTTGCCGGAGTACTGTCTGGTAATAGAAGACTCTCATAATGGGGTAGAAGCCGCTCACAGAGCCGGTATGAATGTCTGGGGATTCCGCAATGGGTTTAATGATGAGCAGGATTTGGGAAAAGCGGATGCAATTTTTGATGATTTTACTACACTTCCTCTGCCATGAGTGTGCGGATTAAATCCTCGAAAGAAATTGCCAGTATGCGTGAAGGGGCCGCGATTCTGCGGAAAGTGCAAGAGTCTCTTCGTGCCAAAATCGCCCCCGGCGTTACCCTCAAACAATTAGACACGCTGGCCGAAAACATTATTCGTTCTGCCAAAGCGGAGCCTTCTTTCAAAGGATACCAAGGGTTTCCAGCCACGCTTTGCACGATGATCAATTCGGAAGTCGTGCACGGCATTCCGGACGATCGGGCGCTCAAGAAAGGAGATTTGCTGTCGGTAGATTGCGGTGTGAAATACAAAAATCTGCATACCGATGCGGCTTTTTCTGTCATTGTCGGGGGAGACGAACAAAATCCCACCCGAGCTCGTTTTTCTCAGTGCGTACGGGAAGCCCTTTTATCAGGCTGCAAAAAAGCAGTTGCTGGAAACAGGATAGGAGACATTGGCAATGCGATCGAAAAAGTTATTCGTCGTGGAGGCTATCGGGTATGCCGCGAATATACCGGACACGGATTTGGATACGATCTGCACGAAGAACCTCATGTCTATAACTACGGAAAACCCGGCACAGGAGAATTGCTCGAAGAAGGCATGACACTGGCTATCGAGCCGATTATCGCGAGCGGGAATCCCGAAACAAAAACACTCTCCGACAATTGGACGGTCGTGACTGTAGACGGACGAGATGCGTGCCAGTGGGAGCATTGCGGGGTTGTCACCAAAAGCGGTTTCGAAATATTTGTGTAGGGCTTGCCTTTCGGTGAAACTTCGCGTACTTTCCAAATCGTTATGAGTGAATACGACGCTTTTGCTGAGCATTTTTCTCAGACCCGGCAGAAAGCCTGGAAAGAATTTGATGTTTTTCTGCCCCTGATCCAAAAAGGAGATCGGGTTCTAGATCTGGGCTGTGGGAACGCTCGACTCCGACAATCTTTACCCGAGGAAAAAGTTCCTCGCGGTCATTATTTTGGGTTGGACATCTCTCAGGAGCTCCTGACTTTTGCCCGCCGCAGTAATCCGGGCGACCATTTCTTTTGGCATGATTTTCAAAAAAAACTGCCATTCGGAAGTGATAATTTTGAGTGGGTGGTTGCGATTGCGGCGTTTCATCATTTGCTTTCCCCCTCTGACCAGAAATTTTTTCTCGCAGAATGTCATCGTGTTCTCAAAAAAGGAGGGCATCTTTTTCTGACGACATGGAAACTGCCCCAAAAGCATTTTTGGTCCAATATTTTGCACGGACGATGGAAAAACTGGATTATTCCTTTTGGAAAAGAAAAAAAACCACGAACCTACAGAAAAGTTTCAGATACAGAGCTCAAAAAATTATTGCGGAAAGCGGGGTTTGAAGTTGAGCGAGCTGAGCTCTTTGAGGGAAGAAATTATATTGTCTTGGGAAAAAAGAAATAAACGAAGAAGTGTATATATGTTCTTTTTATAACGAAAAAGAACCAAAAAGTTCTCCTGACAAAAAAAATTGAAAAAAAAGTGTTTGGCTTTATTGTGCAGAAGCTATGAATTACGGACGATATTTTGATTCTGCGGCGACGACACCTCTCCATCCTGAAGCCTGGAAAGAAATGGAATCGGTCAGGGATATTTTTGGAAATGCGAGCTCGCGGCACGAAGAAGGATTTCGTACTCGGAAAAAAATGGACGAATATCTCCAGCGTATCGCGGATTGCCTCGGTGTGGCACGAGATCAGGTGATCATTACGCACGGAGGGACAGATGCAAATCGAAAAGTTCTCTGGGCCATGCGCAAAAGAAGTGGCCATGAAAATCTCTGGTGCTCGCGTGTCGAACATTCTTCGATCAGCGATGAAATTCTTGAAGACCATCAATTTCATCCTCGGTCTTGGGAAGGACTTCCTTCTTCTCCACAATTTTTGGCTCTGATGCAGGCGAATAATGAGACCGGAGAGATTTTTGATGTCGGGGGGCTCCGAAAGAAATTTCCCGATGCGATCATTCTTTCTGATTGGGTACAGGGAATCGGAAAAATGAAAATTGATCTCAGCGATGTGGACTTTGCTTCGATTGCTGCGCACAAATTTTACGGTCCGAAAGGGGTGGGGATTTTGTACTGTAAAAATCCCGAGCAATTCCAAGATCTGGCCAAAGACACCCATACCAAGGACCTGATTGGTGTGGCGGGAATGACCAAAGCACTGGAAATGCTCTCTTCTGAAAATGCAACAATGTTGCAAAAACAGACGGAAGCCATTGAGAAGTTCATACAAGACAATATTCCCGACTCAAAAATTCATGCGGAAAAATTCTCCCGGGTTCCGGGTATCCTGAATGTAGCCTTTCGGGGGATTCGGGGTTCAGAGCTGATGAGCCGGCTATCTGAGGAAGAAGGAATTTGTATCTCTACTGGGGCAGCGTGTACATCTGATATTCTCGCTCCTCCTCGGGTTATTCAGGTTATCGAAGAAGATCCGGACTGGCAATATCCGATTCGGATTGGTCTGCATCGATTTCTTACCGAGAAAGACATCCAAGATTTTTGTGAAGTTTTGGTTCACTACGTGGAAGAAATGAGAGACTAATTTTTTTCTTTCCTTCCTCTTGGTCGGATATTTTTTCGTATTCTTGCTTGGATTCCTTTCCATGCTTCGGAAAACCTTGAGACATCTTTTTCTTCTTCGTTTTCTTTTGTCTTTTCAAGAGGGGGGCTCTTTTGAAAAATTTCTCTTATTTTTTTTATGAATTCAGATACTTTTTCGCTTTTTGTCGCAATGATAACCGAAGGACTGTCTGGATTGGCATTGCGGAATATTGCAACTATCTGGAGTAAGTTTTTTCTTATTTCCAACCATTTTTTCTCTTCTCCTGAGGAGAAAACTTCTTCCTCCACCATGTCGAGCTCTTGTTTTAGATCGATTGCTTCGCCAGCTACTTCCTGACTGATGTCTCTTTTGAAATAAAATTCATCCTCTTTGATAAAAAAACATTCGGAAAGAAATGTTTCGATTCTTTCTTTGAGGTGAGAAAGATTGGTATCAGCAGACTCTTTCGACATCAGGATTTTCTTATACAATGTTTTTTTGTTTTTTCAAATAAAAGAGAAATCCTCTTTCGTGTTACAATGTGTCCGATATGAAAATTGCTTCGTGGAATGTGAACGGTATTCGTGCTGTAGAGAGGAAAGGAGCACTGGATGAATTTCTTCAAAAATACGATCCGGATGTTTTTCTCATTCAGGAGATCAAAGCCCGAAAAGACCAATTATCCAGGGAACTCATTGCGCATCCTGAGTACCAGCAATTCTATCATTCAGCGGTCAAACCCGGCTATGCGGGGACAGGAATCTGGGCAAAAAAACAGGTTTCAAATTCAGAATTCCATGTTGGAATGCCGGACTTTGATGACGATGAGGGGCGTATTTCCAGAATAGAGATCGGAGAATGGACGATTTTTGGTGTCTACTTTCCCAATGGGGGGAAATCACCAGAGGCTTGGAAAGGAAAACTGGTTTTCTATGAGAAGTTTTTAGCATACGTCAATGAGTTTCGTTCTGAAGGCAGAAAAGTCGTCTGGGCCGGAGATGTAAACTGTGCGCACGAAGAAATAGATATTGCCCGTCCCAAAGAAAATGAGAACTCTATCGGATTTCTCCCCCAAGAGCGCGACTGGATCAGCAAGGCAATTGCCAATGACTGGGTGGATGCTTTCCGGGAAATCTACCCGGAGAAGATCGTTTACTCCTGGTGGCATGTAATTTCTCGCGCTCGAGAGCGCAATGTGGGCTGGCGGATCGATTATTTTTTTATCGACAAAAAATATTTCTCTCGCGTGAAAGAAATATCCTATCTCAACCAGCAGATGGGGTCAGATCACTGCCCAGTGATGATAAAAATAGAAACGGATTAGTCGGTTCCCTTCATACCGTATTTTTCTTGGGTCAGAATATCCATGGTGCTTTCTTGAGTTTCATTTACTGTTTCGGAGACTTCTTCGCTTGACTCGGGAAGCTTTATATTATTTGTTTTTGCCTCAGCTATGAGAGCGAGAAAAGCATTTGTTTTTACTGTATTCGGATGGGTTTCTATGCGTGATCTCATTTGTTGACATTTAATAGTTACATTTTTTATTATAACGAAAAAAAGAAAAAGATCAAGTATTTTATTCCTTTATCACGAGGTTTTCTCGTTCTTTTTGAAATTTTTTATAAGCGGGTTCTATGATGGCAACTATCTCATCGGGATTACTGGAGAACTGCACTAAATCCTTATCTTTTTCGGAAATGAGTTCTTTGAGTCCTTCCTTTTGTCGTGTGTCATGCATAATTTCATAGGCTTTTTCCAAAAAAGGTTCCCAGAAAGGATGACAAATAATAGGGAAGTCTGCATCAATGTGTTTTACCTGTTTGAGTTGCAGGAAAAAGAACTTCTCTAATGCGGTTCCCAGCCCCCCTGGAGCATTATAAGCCGCATGTATTTTCATCATAAAAGCCCTGAGTCTGGTGACAAAATCGAGGTGTTTTGTGTGAAAATGAAGATTTTCATTCTTGTCTTCTTCCAGACCCGGAAGATGAATAGTTTCACCATGGGATTTTGGAGAGCTTCCATTGGAGTTGATCCGCACAATATCAATAACACCTTTATTCGCGGCATCCATGGCCCCTGGACCTCCACCCGTTACAATATCCGATTGAAAGAGTTCTGTAAGAGCACGAGAAACCTGACGAATATGCTCGTATTCGGGAGATCCTTCTGGAAGTCGCGCACTTCCAAAAATAGCTGTTCGGAAAAAACGTTTGAGCTGTATTTCGCGGAGTTGCTTCGTGACTTCGGTTAGCTCTGTGATTAACCGTTCTTCTCGTTCTTCCAGTTCTTTGATTTCACTTCTCTGAATGACTAATTTTGAACAGCTTTCGTCTTTCTCATTCATGTAAGACTTCTTTTAATTGATTTTTGTAAAAAGTCAAGAACTACACATTAAATCGAAAGTGCATCACGTCGCCGTCTTGTACGATGTATTCTTTGCCTTCGGTTCGCATTTTTCCGGCTTCTTTGGCTCCTTGCTCACCATTATGTTGCACGTAATCCTTGTAAGCGATGACTTCAGCTCGGATAAACCCTTTTTCAAAATCCGTATGGATTTCTCCGGCTGCTTGGGGAGCAGTAGAACCTTTGCGAATGGTCCAGGCGCGAACTTCCTTGGGACCGGCGGTAAAGTAACTCTCTAATCCTAAAATATCAAAACTCTCTCGGATTAAATTTTCTAATCCAGAATACTGCACGCCCAACTCTGCCAAAAATTCATGTGATTCGTCGATCGAGAGATCGGCGAGTTCGGCTTCCATTTTGGCGCAGACCGGAATGATAGGGATCGAGGGATCAGCGTGTATTTTTTCTCGAAAAGCTTCAGGATCAAAGCCGACAAATTGATCTTCGCTGACATTTGCCACGATCATAAATTTTTTATGGGTGAGCAATTGAAATCGTTTTACGGCTTTGTTTTCTTCTTCTGATAGATCGATACTGCTAGCGGGATTTTCTTGCTTGAGCGCTGACTCAATGACATCCAAGAGTGATAGATCTTGCTTGGCTTGTTTGTCACCACTCCGAGCTTTTCCTTCGAGACTTCCTCTTTGTCGATCGATGCTCTGCAAGTCAGCCAAAATCAACTCTGTGACGATAATCTCCCAATCGCTTTTGGGATTGACCGATCCTGACACGTGGTGCACGTTCTCATCACCAAAATCTCGCAACACATGACAGATAGCATTGCATTCACGGATATGTGACAGAAATTTATTTCCCAATCCTTCACCTTTTGATGCACCCTGCACGAGTCCGGCGATATCGACAAATTCTACAATTGCGGGGATAATTTTTTCCGGATTTACGATGTCAGCCAATGTATACAGTCGTTTGTCGGGCACTTCTACGATGCCGACATTGGGATCAATGGTACAGAACGGAAAATTTTCCGCCGCCGCATTGGACGAACGTGTCAACGCATTAAAAAGCGTTGATTTTCCGACATTAGGAAGTCCGACAATTCCGATTTTAAGATTCATATCTTTGTATTGTCATGCTGAACTTGTTTCAGCATCTGGTTATGAAATGACAATTCTGCAGGGAGATCCTGAACTAAATTCAGGATGACAGAATGCGCGGACATTGTAGACAAAAGTCATTTCCTGTCATCTTCTTCGTGATGACAGTCGCCCAACTGATGCCATGACCCGTCCGGTAAGTACAACAGTGCGAGACCAAGAAGAATAGAAAGTATATCACTGAGGAGTTGATTTCCCGGGAAAAAGTAAGAATCCATGAGATCCCAAATCCCACGCCAGACACCCACAACTCCGATAACAATGATCAGATTGCGGATAAATCCTCGATCCCAGCGCAGAGATAAACCACCGAGTTTCTGCTTCACTTTTTTCTTCATCGATCGATATTGTACAACTCCACAATATTTTTGAAAACAGGGAAAGGCAATTTTCTTGACCACAATAGTTGTTCGGATTACAAAATAAAGATGTACTGAAATGTACGTGTAATTTCTGGCTCTTTTTCTCCTAATCATCGATAAAAGGGACCTCACCTTCGGTCTTCCCGTGGGATGGTCGAGGCGGAACCCACCTTGCACAAGCGAGGAAAAATCGATTCAGGAATTCACGGCATTTTGGTCCGAAACACATACAAAGAAACCCTCCACCTCAGGCGGAGGGTTTTCGTTTTTGAAAGCGAAATCAATTCCCGTTCGGGGTATATACAATTTTTCGAATCGTATCGAACTGCAAATACGGGTATTCATTTCTTATCTGTTCTATAGCATCTCCAGCACTTATTTTTTTCTTTCGGAGAGCTCTAAATTCTTTCTGGATGCTGTAGTCTCTTACTTTTATTTCGTTTAAGAGACCGAGCTGGGAAAGGATTTGGTACGTCTCATCGTCGATAAGATCGACCAAAGGATTGAAACCATTTTTCATGGCTACCTCCATTTATATTGTTGAGAAGAATATTGATTTTCGCTGCCAAAAAGAACGACCTTTCTCTCTAAATTTCCTTTTAGATAAGGAGAAAAGCACGACATTCTAATATTATAAATTTATTAATTTGTCAATATTTTTGATTGTAATGAGGATTGTAAAAACGGAGGGAACAACGATCGTTGTTCCCTACAAAAAATTCTCTTACGAATGTAAGTGTGGATTAAAAATTGTGAAGCGCGGAATAATGAAAAAGCTTCACAATCTTTTTTTATGGTTTTTTTAGTTCAAGGGCTATTACAATAGCCCCTTTTTCTATGTAAACATTACTAATGTTTACTATATTTTTTAAGTCCAACTTTTCCGGATTGAATTCCGGAATTGTGGGCTCTTCGTTTTTTAGTGGCAGTTTGACAAAAAGTTCGTCATTTTTGTCTACCACAAGTTCTAGATTTTTCGTTCGTAGTTTCATACGAACGAAACTCTTTAATTCTTGCCACTCTCCTCTTTTAAACGTATGCCCGCTTGATTCGGCAGTTCCGTCTTCATGAACAGCAGCCGAAAAAATTTTTAACCCTGCGTTAGGATTCTGCTTGCTTTGGGCGACAATAAGTTGATTTTTCATTTCATACCTCTATGTATTTTGTGATTGTGAATTTAATTTGTTTTAGAGCAAAAAATATTTTTTACTAAAAAAATACTCATCGCTCTAAAACCGTTCATCATTCCGCGACTTCAAAGATCAGGTTCTCATATTTCAAATTGAAAACGGAGAACACAAATAAATCATTATCATTTTTTTGTAAAAATGTCAATAATATAAATTCCCGATCAGGTCGGGAATGACAATATTAAGTCATGAGAGAGCTTTAAATGTTTTGATATTCCTCCCCCTTAGAAAAAGGGGGAACGAAAGGGGGATTTAAATATTTTTAAAAAAATCTCCCCCCAACTCCCTCTTTAACAAAGAGGGAGGGAAAAATTGAATACGAAAAAACTCCCTTTCACTAACTACGTGAGTGTACAGTTCGTTTACCATAAAAAAGAACACTTGTGTTCTTTTTGTACGCTAAACTCCCTTTCACTTCGAACGCATACGACCTGTTGAGGGCTTTTACACGAGAGAGGGAAATCGTTCACCCTGCTCACGCTTCTTTTGAGTTCAAAGGAAAGAACTCAAATACCTCTGAATCGCCTCTAGAAAAGGCGGTGATCCATCCGCACATTCCCGTACGGATACCTTGTTACGACTTAAGCCCAGTCATCAGTTTCACCTTAGGCCACACTTATTGTGCAGACTTCGAGTGCCCCTGACTCCCATGCCTTGACGGGCGGTGAGTACAAGACCCAGGAACATATTCACCGTACCATGACTGATATACGGTTACTAGCGATTCCGGCTTCACGAGGTCGAGTTGCAGACCTCGATCCGAACTGAGATCGGTTTTCTCCGATTAGCTCCACATTGCTGTATAGCTTCGGTTTGTACCGACCATTGTATCGTGGGTGTCGCCCCAGACATAAGGGCCATGCTGATTTGACGTCATCCTCACCTTCCTCCCTGTTATACAGGGCAGTCTCGCGTGAAAATACAACACACGATGAGGGTTGCGCTCGTTTACGGACTTAACCGAACACCTCAAGGCACGAGCTGACGGCAACCATGCAGCGCCTGTCACTGGTCCAGCCGAACTGACCTCTCTGTTTCCAGAAAGTATAACCAGGATGTCAAGTCTGGGTAAGGTTAATCGCTTATTGACGAATTAAACCCCGCGATCCACCGCTTGTGTGGGTCCCCGTCTATTCCTTTGTGTTTTAAGCTTGCGCTCGTACTACACAGGCGGCGTGCTTAACGGGTTACCTTAGGCACTGAAACCAGGTCGAGGGTTCCAACACCGAGCACGCATCGTTTACGGCGTGGACTACACGGGTATCTAATCCGTTTCGCTCCCCACGCTTTCGTCCCTGAGTGTCAAGAATGGTCCAGCATGCTGCCTTCGCTTTTGGTGTTCCTCTGCATATCTACGGATTTTACCCCTACTTGCAGAATTCCACATGCCTCTCCCATCTTCAAGTGAAACAGTTTCCATCACAGCCCCAACGTTGAGCGCTGGGATTTAATGACAGACTTGCTCCACCACCTACGGACGCTTTACGCCCAGTAATTCCGGATAACGCTTGCCCCTTCCGTATTACCGCGGCTGCTGGCACGGAATTAGCCGGGGCTTATTCTTGAGGTACCGTCAGATCTTCGTCCCTCAGAAAAGGTGTTTACACTCCGAAAAGCTTCATCCACCACGCGGTGTCGCTCCGTCAGGCTTTCGCCCATTGCGGAAGATTCTCTACTGCTGCCTCCCGTAGGAGTAGGGACCGTGTCTCAGTTCCCTCGCGCCTGGTCGTGCTCTCACACCAGGTACCCGTCATAGCCTTGGTAAGCCTTTACCTCACCAACAAGCTGATAGGCCGCACGCTCCTCCCAGACCGCCGTAGCTTTCCTCTTGCGAGGACATCCGGTATTAGCCATCCTTTCGGACAGTTATCCCTGAGTCTGGGGCAGATTCGTACGTGTTACTCGCTCGTCCGCCACTTTCCACTCGAATAAATCCGAGTTTCTCGTTCGACTTGCATGTATTAGACGCACCGCCAGCGTTCATCCTGAGCTAGGATCAAACTCTCTGTAAAAAAGAACTTGATTGTATCTTGACCAAAAGCAAACCATCACTGGCGAACCAGCACCTGCCTTTCGGCAGACAAGTTTGCTCTCAGTCGAAGTGAACTCTCTGAAAAAGAGAGTTATAAATTTCAAATTGATGTGCCCCGAAGGGCACTGTTATCAAAGGAATTAACGATTTTTAATTGACTTGTATATGCGTTCGAAATGAAAAAGAGCTCTATCACGCTTCTTCCGATAAAGAAGAAAGCCGGCGGAATATAGCAAATAAAAAGGGTCTGTCAAATAATTTTAAGAGGATTTTTGTTTTTCTTTTGAGGCCGTTGACTTACAAAGAAGTATGTGTTATTATAAAATGATGATAACATCTCTCTTTGCCCTTCAGATCGCCTTTTCGACTCCAGCTTCGTCTTTCCCGGAAATCCCCTCCCTTGAATCAGAAATTCCTATTCAGGTGCCCCTTTCCCATTCTCGATATCAGAGTTTTTTTGAAAAAGCATCAGAATCAGTCTCTGAAAATAGCAATGAATGCGCAAAATTTGTGAATCGACTTTTTTTAGCGCGATTTGGGAAAATGATGTTTGGAAGTGCTTGGACGCTCCAATTAAAACCCGAAAATAAAGAATTTTTGGATCTGGTATGGCAACTAAAAGAGGATCAGTTTGATCGAAGTAATAATTTTTCTTTGTATCACTATACCGATCGAATCGATCACTTCGAAAAACTCTATAATCTTCTCGATAATGACGAACATCCGATTGGAGTTTTAGGATTTCTCTATCATTTTTCTGGTTACAAAGAAGTGGTTGCTTCTCATCCAGAATGGCTTCCCCAAACACATGTTGCTTTCCTCGCAGGACGGACATCGTTCACTATTCAAAACACAACGACGTCGCCTCAGACAATCGAACAGATTTTAGTCGCGGAACACGGACAAATCCATGATTTCGAAAGAGAATTTCTGAAAAAGAGAATCCGTTTGGATATTGAGCTTTTGCCAGGAAGCACGTACACCTACAATGATTATTTGGTCGAAGAACATTTCCGAAAACCCATGAAGGGCAGTTTGCTCGAGCTTTTTTTACGAAAGCACCGAAACAATCGCACGACTCCGCTTTTACGTCCGGTTTCTTATTCTCGTATTGTTCCTGCCTTAATCCGCCAGATGAAAAACCAAGAAAAGGTGCTTCAGGAATTTGGAAGTATGGAATTTGTCTCTGGGAAAGAATTTGAGATGCGAGAATTTCCTCACAAAAAAGAATGGGAAAAGCTATTATCGCAATATTTTTCTCTTTCTGATCCCGACAAAGCACTCGTTGTTCCTGTTCCTCAAAATCCGAAAGTCGTGTTTTCGGACAAATAAACTTGCCAAAAAAGAGAAAGTTTGTACAGTTGACGCGTTTTGTAGACGCAGGATATGGACAAACTTTTTACGACACTCAGACAGATATGGAAGACCAAAAGTCTTCGTGACAAAATACTCTTTACACTGGCGATGCTGGTGGTTTTTCGATTTGCTGCTCACGTGACGATTCCCGGAGCAGATGTCGATAAAATTCGTCTGATTATGGAGCAGGCCAGCCGCGGACAGGGATCTTCCCTGGCGGTGCTTTCGCTCTTGACAGGTGGGGCGATGGAGCGCTTTTCCATTGTCTTAATGGGACTGACTCCCTACATTAATGCTTCGATTATTATGCAGCTTTTGGGTGTTATCGTCCCTTCTCTGGAAAATCTCAAAAAAGAAGGAGAGGCAGGGCAGAAGAAAATCAACCAGTATACGCGATTGCTGACAGTCCCCTTGGCTTTCGTACAGAGTTACGGGATGATGATGCTTATCAATCGTTTTTCCCCCGGAGGAGCGATTGTGGACACGTCTGATCCGGCGGTCGTGCTTCCCATGATGCTGACCGTGACAGCGGGAACGGTTTTCTTGATGTGGATCGGAGAATTAATCAATGAAAAAGGAATGGGAAATGGAATTTCTATTCTGATTTTTGCCGGTATCGTGGCGACGGTGCCTCGCCAGATAGCCGCGGCTTTTCAGGCGGCAGAGTTACCAGTTCTCTTGGGGCTTATTATTGCAACATTGGCTCTCACGATATTTATCGTCTATGTCTCCGAAGCGGATCGGCGCGTCCCAGTCGTATATGCGACTCGAAAAAGTGGAGCACAACAGAAATCATTTTTGCCCATGAAGATCAACCAGGCCGGAATGATTCCGATCATCTTTGCGGTTTCTTTGGTGAGTATGCCCTCTATTCTGGCTCAATTTTTCTCGCAGGCTCGCTCAGAAACGCTCCAAAAAATTGCGGATTTCTCGCTGCGATATTTGAACCCAGGAAGTCCTACGCTTTGGTATAATATCTTTTATGCAGGGCTTATTTTCGCTTTTACCTACTTTTATGTTTCGATTGTTTTTGAACCCAAAAAAGTAGCCGAGAATATTCAAAAACGGGGAGGATTTATTCCAGGATATCGACCAGGAGCAGAAACCGAAAAGTTTCTCGACGAAACGAGCAACCGCTTGTGTTTCTGGGGTGGGGTTTTCTTGGCCTTGGTTGCTGTGGTGCCATTGATGTTCCAGAGTTGGATTTCAGGAGGGGCGAACGCGATTTCTCTCTTTATTTCTGGAGCCGGAATGATTATCGTTGTGGGCGTGGTGCTGGATATTGTTCGCCGCATCAATTCGCAGCTGGTAATGCATGATTACGACAAGTTGTAGAATTTGACACCCTTATCGCCTCCAAGCCATTTGTATTGTTCTATACGGAAGATGCTGGAGTATATTCTGCATGCTAATAAGAGACAATGAATCTCATAAAATCTGCTTCGGAAATCCAAAAAATACAGCAGGCTCAGAGTCATATTGATGAAATTTTGACGAAACAGATTCCAAGCTGGTTGCGCGAAGGGGTGACCGAAAAAGAAATAGCGCAGAAACTAGAAAAGACGATACGTGCCGACGGAAAATTTGAACTCGCCTTTCCTCTTATTGTGGCTTTTGGTGAAGGGGCAGCAGAGCCTCATCACATTCCATCCCAAAGAGAACTTCGACTTCATGATGCGATTCTTATCGATTGTGGGGCGAAATATGATGGCTGGTGTTCTGACTGTACGCGCATGTTTTGCTTGGGGGAACCAACGACTGAATTTCGAGAGAAATATGAAAAGGTTCTCCGGATTCATGAGGAAGCACTTCTTCGGTTTCGAGCAGGAACTGAGGGCTCACAAATAGATCGATTTGTGCGTGACCGATTGGGTGAAGATGAAATATATTTCATTCATTCGCTCGGCCATGGAATTGGGAAGGAAGTACATGAAGATCCGAAGATTATGTCTCAAAAAACTCGTTCCAAATCAAAAGACCAGTCTTCGCAAAGACCGGTCTTAAATTTACAGGAAGGAATGGTTCTCACCTGTGAGCCGGGGGTATATTATCCGAGAAAATTCGGTATTCGGATCGAAGATATTTTTGTGGTGAGAAAAGATGGCCCAGAAATTCTCTCCCAAGCTTGCAAAGATTTGCTCATTCTCTGAAGATCAGGCTATACTCAGGAATGATGGATTCTGAACAGCAGTCATATCTTCTGGCTGTCCACAGATCTCTGGGATTAACGGCTCGGAGATTGCATAAATTACAGAGAAGTTTTGGATCAAACTGGAAGGGAATATTTACGGCTTCCGAAAAAGAATTATTTGCCGCAGATATGGACAAACGCGGCATAGATCAGTTTTTAGATTGTCGGAGAAAAATTTCTCCAGAAAAAGAATTTACGCAATTCAAAAAGTGCGGCGCGCAAATATTGCTTTTGGGAGAAGAAAATTTCCCACTTTCACTGCAGCAAATTTCAAGTCCTCCCGCAATCCTCTTTCTTCGGGGAAACATTCTTTCTCAAGATTTCCCCTGTATCTCAGTTGTCGGATCCAGAAATATCTCTTCCTACGGAAAAAGAGTTTTGGAAAAAATAGTTTCAGAAATTGCCACTGCGGGAATTACTATCGTTTCTGGATTGGCTCTAGGAGCTGATACATTGGCTCACAAGATTGCTGTAGAGCGAGGGGCGCGAACGATTTGTGTTCTGGGAAATGGAATTGATCATATATATCCCGCAGGAAATGAGCAATTCGCAGAAAAATTATTAAACGAAAAAAAAGGCGTGCTTTTGTCAGAATATCTTCCTGGGGTGAAGCCCCGACCGGAGTATTTCCCAGTACGAAATAGACTTATTGCCGGGATTTCTAAAGCGACAATTATTATCGAAGCAGCAGAAAAATCTGGCAGTCTGATTACAGCTCAGATGGCTGTGGAACAAGGGCGAGATGTTTTTGCGGTTCCAGGAGATATCTTTGCAAAAAATTCTATCGGCACAAACCAGCTCATTCTTTCTAGTGGTGTGTATCCAGCATTATCAGGACAGCAGATTCTGGAACATCTGGGACTAGAAAAATTAGCCCTGAAGAAAAAAACAACACAGATGATTCCTTCTGCTGGTATTGAAGCGGAAATCATTGGTCTTTTTGGGACGGAATCACGTGTTCATATCAATGATCTGATTCGGAAATCCTCCCATCCAGGATCAGTTATTAGCGCCAATATTTCCCTCATGGAAATGAAAGGATTAGTACGCAATCTAGGAAATCAAATCTACTCAAAAAATGTCTGATTTTTCTGCCAAAATTCAGATGACAGTCATAGGGGGAGGAGGCCTTCTTTTCGGGTTTTTATTGGGACAATTAGAATTTTCTTCCCAACAATCACTGCCCGTGATTCGTGATATTCAGCCAGAAATATCAATTGTTCGGTTACACAGAGTTTCGGGTGATCAGCTTCATGGGGATATTTCCGGTCCGGTAAGACTCCTGTGGGCTGAAGAAAATCTTATCGAGCAGCAGGGAGAATTTACTCTTCCCTTGGGACAGATTCCCGATGAGAACGATCTAGAATATAAAAAATTCCCTTACACCGGCAATGCGAAAACCGGAAAATTTTATCCGTCTGACACTTATTTTGCCCGAGGCGTGGAGGTACAGCATCGGCGATTTTTTCAAACCCAGCAGGAAGCGGTAGATGCTGGATTTATTCCCAGCAAATCGGTTCAATAATTACCGGTAGTTTGGCGCTTCTTTTAAAATCGAGATGTCGTGCGGATGTGACTCCCTGAGTCCGGAATCAGTAATCTGTACAAATTTTGCTTTTTTCTGGAATTCGGCAATATCTTTGGCTCCGTTGTACCCCATAGAGCTTCGCAGTCCTCCACTGAGCTGAAAAATTTCATGTGCGGCGTCTCCTTTGTAAAGGACTTTCCCTTCGATCCCTTCTGGGACGAGCTTATCGTTGGCAACATTTGCTTGCCCATAGCGCTCTTTTCCGCCTTTTGTCATGGCTGCCAAGGATCCCATGCCGCGATAGTATTTATATGTTTTTCCTTCCATGTAAATAATTTCTCCGGGGGCATCGCTGGTTCCAGCCAAAAGAGATCCGACCATGACACTTGTGGCTCCAGCAGCCAAAGCTTTGGCAATATCTCCGGAATACCGGATGCCTCCATCAGCAATAACCGGAACTTTGTGCCGTTTAGCTACCTGAGCTACATCCATTATGGCGCTCAATTGCGGTATTCCGACGCCAGCAATGATCCTCGTTGTACAAATAGAACCGGGACCAATCCCGACTTTAACGCCATCAGCACCAGCTTTGATTAGATTTTTAGCTCCTTCGGCAGTGCCGATATTCCCAGCAATAACATCAATTTTTGGAAAGTGCTTCTTGATATGTTGTACACATTGGACGACCCCCAAAGAGTCCCCATGTGCTGTATCGACAACCAAAACATCGACCCCAGCATCAACGAGTTTTTGTATTCTTTCGTCACGATTATTTCCAGGGCCTACGGCAGCAGCAACACGGAGACGTTTTTCTTTGTCTTTTGAGGCGAAAGGAAATTGCTCGTTTTTTTCGATATCACGGCGCGTTACTAGGGCATGGAGAGTTCCGTCAGGATTGAGAATAATCAACTTGGAGTGCTTGGATTCTTCCAGCACATCATTCGCCTGACTGAGAGTTATAGGAGCCTGTGCTGTTAAGAGTTTGCTCGAGGGAGTCATTCGTTCACGTACCAGCTTTTGCGCGTGTTTTGCAAAATAATCGTTGCGGGTAATAAGTCCTACAACCTTCGTTTCCAGCGTCCCGTCTTCGGTAACGGGAACCGATTTAAATCCATATCTTTCCCGAATGGCAATCACATCCGATACTTTATGATCCGGGGAAATAACGACTGGTTCTCGGATAAAACCATTTTCAAATCGTTTTACTTGGCGTACCATTTCGGCTTGTTCTTCAGGAGTGCAGTTTTTATGAACGACGCCGATCCCTCCGTGCAGTGCCATAGTAATAGCCATTTGCTCTTCGGTGACGGTATCCATAGCCGCCGAAACGAGAGGAATATTGAGGCGAATATTTCGTGTCAAAAACGTATTTAGATTGACGTTTTTTGGCAGTATTTCCGAGTACTGTGGAACGAGCAGGACATCATTGAATGTAAGTGCGAGAGGAATGTTTTTCATAAATGAAGGGAAAACTTTGGGGGAAGGTAAAAAAAATACTTCTCACTGTCAAATTTTCTCTGAGATTTTCAGAGTCTTCTGTGGTGCTCAATAGTTTTTTCTCAGATTAAGAAACATTCCCGCCGGCCTTCTCAATAGCCTTTTGCGCTGTTTGAGAAACCAAAAGACCAGATATTTCCAGTTTTTTGCTCAGTTCTCCGTCTCCCAAAATTTTTACTTTGGGATTTGATTTATGCACCAACCCTTTTTCCACAAGTGTATCAAAATGAACTTTTTCTCCGGCTTTGAAATGTTCTTCCAGATGAGAAAGGTGAATTACTTGTGTTTCGATCCGATTCGGATTTCGGAACCCTCCTTTTTTTGGAATCCGCTGGATGAGGGGAGTTTGTCCTCCTTCAAATCCTTTTCTGACACCTCCTCCCGAACGAGCATTTTGTCCTTTACATCCCCGTCCAGAAAACGTTCCCTTTCCAGATGCGTTTCCTTGTCCGCGTCGTGTGCGATACTTTCTTGATTTTGGAGCCAATTTATTCAGTTCCATTGATTATTTTTTAGTTTTTTTGGAAGTCGTCTTTTTCTCCTGTTTTTTTGGAGCGGAAGTTTCTTTTTTGGATGGGGTTTTCTCTTTTTTTTCTTCTGATTCTGAAACCTCTTTCTTCTGACCATGAGGAGCCTCGTGGTGGAGTTTTTCGAGAGCCAAAAATGTAGCATGCGCCACATTAACACGGTTTCGTGATCCGTGCACCTTGGACAAAACATCACGAACTCCTGCTAATTCCAGTATTTTTCGTACGGCTCCTCCTGCGATCACTCCTTTTCCTTCCGGAGCAGGGAAAAGCAATACTTTTGAAGATTTAAAATTACTTTTTATTTCATGGGGCAGAGTGCCATTAAAAATAGGCACCTGAATGAGTCCTTTCTTTGCGGAAGAGACGGCTTTTTGAATGCCGAGCATAACCTCATTTGCTTTTCCAATACCAAATCCAACACGACCTTTTTGATCGCCGATAACAACCGATACTCGAAATCGCAATCGTCGTCCTCCGGCAACAACTCGCGTGACCCGATCAATCTGTAAAATAGCTTCTTCAAATTCTTTGGGCTCTCGCTTCCGGCCTCGATCTTGTCGCCTTCGAGAACGCTGTTCTCGTTTTTCTGTTTTTTGCTCAGTATTTGTATCAGAAGTTTTTTGCACTTCTTTTTTTTCTTCCTGTACAGCAGTATCATCTGTTGTTTGCTCTGGAGCTGTGGTTTTGTTTTCTTCTTCAGTCATAAAAAAGGAATTAAAATTTAAGTCCGGCTTTTCGTGCCGCATCGGCCAGAGCTTTTACCTGACCATGATATTTATATCCATTTCGATCAAATACAATACCAGTCACTTTTTGTTTTTTCGCCTGTTCTGCGATCTCGGCTCCGACCTGCTCGGCAGCTTTTATCCCAGTTTCCTTGGATTTTAATCCAGACGCACTGCAGAGGATTTTTTGTTGTGCATCATCAATAAGTTGTCCATAAATAGTTCGGTTTGATCGGTAGATAACCAATCTTGGACGAATCGTGTTTCGTGCCTTTGCATGCGTACGAGCAGCACGAGCAGAATGTCGGGAGAGGGGAGTTTTTCTTTTCATTATCCTTCTTTTTTAGCAGCAGATTTTCCCGCTTTTCGGGCGATGATTTCGTCTGAATATTTAATACCTTTTCCTTTATACGGCTCTGGTTTTCGGAAAGATCGAATTTCAGCAGCTGTCTGACCAACAAGTTGTTTATCAATTCCTGCAACGGTAAATATATTCTGACTTTTTTCTTCAAAAGAGATCGTAATCCCTTCGGGAATATTGTATTGGACAGGATGAGAGTATCCGAGATTTAATTCCAAAATATTTTCCTTCAGCGCTGCACGATATCCCACTCCTTTAATTTCTAATTTTTTCGAGAATCCATCGGTCACCCCTTGAATAATATTTTGTGTCAGATTTCGGTAGAGTCCGTGATGAGCTCGGGCTTGCTTGGAATCATTTTTGCGCTCTACGAGAATGGTTCCTTCCTCTTGCTTGATCGTAACGAGTTCAGGATTGAACTTCATAGTCAGTTCTCCTTTTGGACCTTTTGCGCGCAAAGAGTCCTGCTCGAGAGTGATCTCGACTTTTTCAGGGAGCGAAACGGGTTTTTTTCCTATTCGTGACATGGTTAGCTGATTTCACATAAAATTTCACCGCCAATATTCTTGGCACGGGCTTGGTAGCCGGTCATGATTCCTTGAGAGGTGGAAATGATCGCAATACCAAATCCATTCCGAACTTTTCGGATTTTTTCAGCCTGCGTATAAATTCGTTGTCCACAACGAGAGACCTTTTTTAATTGGATTGGTTTCGCCCGAAGTGTGAGCTTGAGAACGGGGAATTTCCCAGACTTTACTACTTCTACTTTTTCGAGGAAGCCATTTTTTTGCATGACATTCGCAATATTTTCCTTGAGTTTCGAATAGGGAATTTCTACGACGAGCTCTCGTGCCATTTGAGCATTTCGTATTTGAGTCAGGAAGTCAGCAATAGGATCTACCATTTTACCAAGAAGCTTTACGAATACCAGGAATAAGACCTTTTTCGGCATGCTCTCGAAAGCAACACCGGCAAATGCCAAAATCTCTCATATAACCGTGAGGTCGGCCGCACAATTGGCATCGATTGTAAGCTCGAGTTGAGAGATCGATTTTTCGACCTTCGCGTTTTGCACGGAGGTATCGACCCATGAACTTTTGAGATTTGTGAACGATTGCTTTTCGTGCCATTATTCGGTTT
This sequence comes from Candidatus Altimarinota bacterium, assembly GCA_021734395.1. Lineage (GTDB taxonomy): Bacteria > Patescibacteriota > Gracilibacteria > UBA4473 > UBA4473 > JAIPGI01. The sequence continues at coordinate 145,593 of JAIPJB010000001.1, read as the reverse complement.
TTTTCTGAGAAGATAGTTTTTTACGGAAGGGAAATTTCATTTTTTCGAGGAGCATTCCGGCATGTTCAGAGTTATCAGCGGAAGTCACGATCGTTACTTGTAATCCATGAATTCGACGAGAATCTTCGGGTGTTACCGCTTCAGGGAAAACAGTATGATCAGAGAATCCAATGGAACAATTTCCTTTCGTGTCGAAAATATTTCGTGGGATGCCGCGAAAATCACGGACACGTGGATACACAACGTGAATAAGTTTGTCAATAAAATTATAGGCGGCCTGCCCTCGCAGTGTCACCGATGCTCCAATGGGCTGTCCTTCCCGAAGCTTAAAATTCGATACCGACATTTTAGAATACCGAATGATAGGTTTTTGTCCGGTAATAAGTCGAACGTTTTCTTCCACAAAAGAAAAATCTTTGGAATTTAGTCTTTGGAGATAGGAGCCCATACCGATATTAACACAGATTTTTTCAATACGAGGAACCTGCAGAATATTTTTGATCTGAAGCTCTTTTTTCAGAGCGTGAGCGATCTCTTTTTTGTATTGTTCGTAAAGCGGGGAAATAATCTTCATGGTTTATTTCTTTGAAGAGGATGATTTTTCTTTCGTTTTTTGTTTTTTTCCAGCACCAGCAACGATGACCTCGTCGGATCGCTTGGAAACACGGAGTTTCTGATTGTTATCAAATTTGTATCGGATTCGAGTTGGCTTTCCGTCTTTTGGATCCACTACCGCAACATTTGAAACGTGGAGCGGTGCATCAAATTCAATACGCTCTCCGGGGTTTCCGTCTCGTCCTTTGACATGCTTTACTTGGCGATTTACACCTTCAACAATAACCTTTTCTTGACTTTGGAGAACCTTGACCACACGGCCAGTTTTTCCGCGATCTTTCCCGGTCAAAACAAAAACAAGATCATTGGTTCGAATCTTCATAGTACTTCTGGGGCCAAAGAGATAATTTTTTGAAACCCTTCGGTTCGTAATTCTCGAGCAATGGGCCCGAAAACACGAGTTCCTTTGGGTTGATTTTCTTGATTTACAATCACAACAGCATTTTCATCAAAGCGAAGGACGGTTCCGTCAATTCGAGTGATGGGTGCTTTCTGACGCACAATAACTGCCCGTTGGATAGACTTTTTTTTGACGACTCCCTTGGGAGCGGCATCCTTCACCGAGACAACAATAATATCTCCGACTCGAGCGTATCGTCGCTTGGATCCGCCGACAACCTTCACGCACATAACAGACTTGGCGCCTGTATTGTCTGCGACCGACAAACGAGTCATATGCTGGATCATTTTTTGGCGGGGTTTACAGTAGATATTTTCCAGCTTTTTTTGAGCGAAACAGGACGGCAAGGATGAATAATCACCTTGTCACCGACTTTTGCTTCTCCTTTTTCGTCGTGTACCAGGAAATTACGTGTTACGCGATATCGTTTGTGATATTTCGGATGCGCACGGTATTCATTCACCTCTACTTTGAGGGTTTTTTCTCCCGATATTTTTACGACAACGCCTTTTTTACTGATCATTTTGTTTCAGAAGAAGGGATAGTTTCAGAGCGCTCTTTTTCTACGAGGAGTGTTTTAATACGAGCGATAGTATTTCTGAGTTTTTTGATTTCTGCGACATTTTGATTCTGTCCGGTTTTGACATGGAATCGTGACACCGCCAATGCGCGTTCAGCTTTCTCTAACTCTTCAAGGAGTTTCTTGGGGGTTAGTTGACGGAGTTCAGATATTTTCATAAAGGAGCAATATCACTATTAATCACCTTGCATTTTACAGGCAGTTTATAGGTCGCGAGCTTTAATGCGTTCCGCATAAGTTCTTCGCTTTCTCCGGACATCTCGAATAAAATTCGACCCGGTTTTACCTGAACAACCCACTTATCTGGAGCTCCTTTCCCCGATCCCATCGGGACTTCGGCTCCTTTCGCGGTCAGAACTTTATCGGGGAATACCCGAATCCATGTTTTTCCACCTCGTTTTACGGCACGAGCAATTGTCCGTCGTGCAGATTCGATCTGCCGAGCGGTTATTTCACCGGCTGTCAAAGCCTTAATAGCCATTTCGCCAAAGGAAATTTGGTTGCCTCGCGTAGACACGCCTTTGGATTGAGATCTAAGGCGGTGCAAGCGGCGAAAAAGAGTTTTCTTGGGTTGTAGCATGATGAAAGCCGCCGGATTGTATGGATACCGCTCTTCTTGTCAAGAATTTCTGAGTATTTTGGAATTTTTTTTGAACATTCAAGAGAAACCTACTCGACAAGGGAAAAGGGAGATTTTACAATGGGGGTGATGAAACAATTTTTTCGCTGGATATGGATGTGGGGAGTTGCTTTTTTTAGCACGGGGTCCGTTTTCGCTCAGGAAGAATCTGGATTTCCAGGAATCATTCCCAAGGGAGAATCCGGATCGGAAGATATTATCAAACAAATTGGCTGGCGCATTTCTCAGGGGGAAGTAAAACTCTCAGACATTCCTTTTATTATCATTCATTTGATTGATTTGCTTACTAAAGTCGCTGGAACTATCGCGGTTATTTTTGTGCTGTACGCTTCGTTTCAGCTGATGACCAGTGGTCTGACAGAAGATCGAGAATCCGCAAAAAACACACTCCAATATGCCGCGATTGGGCTGGTGATCAGCTTATTGGCATGGGTCATCGTGAATGTGATCCAAGTTCAGATGACCGCATAAAAAACTCCCCAGATCAGACGATCCGGGGAGGGAAGTGAAAACGGTCTGAAAAGCAGAAAAATTAATAAGGTTTGTATTCCTTGAATTTGTTTTGATGAGGGATGAGAGTAATTTGGTAGTGCGACTTGCTCCCATCCAGATAAAATTTTCCAGAAAAGGAATATCCGCTTTCATTCTTATTATCCAGGAAGAAATCAAACGCATACCAGCCTGCAGCTGTTTTATTTGATTTGGTAATAATGATCGTTGCGAGACCGTATTTATTGGTCTCGCAGATCACATGAGACGGATGATCTGTAATCCTCAGCACGGGGCTAATGTCGATTGTGTTTTGGACATTGAACTTCACGCTCGTCGTATTTCTTCCGGAAGAAGTAGAATTTGTTTCAGAGCCACCATCATCATCAAGAAAAGAACTTACTCCTCCAATGACTACGCCGGCTACAATTCCAATAGTAAGCGCCGCCTCTAAATCTTTTAAAAAACCAGTAAGCCAATCAGAAGAAGATATTTGTTGTCTGACGGGCTGCTTTGTAGCATTCTCAATCGCGGAATGAAATTTCTCGACTCCTTTTTCCATTTTTACCTGAAGAAGTCGGTAGTAGAAATCTTCAGCGCGAGGATATCCTTCTTCTTTTGCTAATTTCATAAGAGCGATTGATGCTTCGAAATCTGGTTTTACAGCACCGTGATGTCCAGTAGCATATATAATCCCAAGATGGAAAGCAGCAGGAATAGATCCTTCACGGGCAGCTTCTTTTAGATAGCTCAGAGCCCTTTGGACATTTTTTGTTCTTCCCAAGCCCTGTAAGTGGTACAGACCCAGGAAAGATTTTGCATCATAACTTCCATCGTTTACTGCTTCCGAAAACCAATAAAAACCATTTTTATAATCTTTCTCAAGAGTATAAAGCATCCCTAAAATTTCTTTTACAAAGAGAATGTTTCCTTTTTCTGCAGCCCTTAAAAAACATTTGAACGCATAATCTTTTTTCCCAGATTGCAAATAAAGAAGTCCATTTTGTGCATCGGTAAAAGCATCTTTCTCGGTATAATCTAACAGAAAGGGATCTTGACTGTAGAGGAAAGATGAAGAAAAAAATAAACACAAAAAAATTAACTTTATATATTTCATATTTTCAATCCTCCTTTCTTTACTGTATCAGTTCGAAAATGCTCTGATTATCATCGAGCATTTCCTTTGCGTGCGTACTCCCATTATTTTTTGCTTTTAAAAGCCATTTTCGAGCCTCTTTCAGTGTGGGACTATATTCATCTGAGGATTTATATCTTGCGGCTTTCATACCGACCTCCAAATATATCATCCCTAACATCAATTGGCCTTCAGTACTTTCTTTTTCGGCTGCTTTTCGGTAGTACTTTGTGGCCATAGAGAGTTCGTTTGTCTCTCGGTAGTATATTAACCCTAACTCGAGACAAGCTTTGAGATGATCATTTTCATCAGCAGCAATTTTATAATACTTTATTGCTTTTTGAAGATTCCCCTTGGAATACTGCCAAATCATTCCGAGCATATACGGTGCGTCGTAATTTCCCCTATTTGCCAAATTTTCTAGAAGAGGGATTGCTTTTTCGTAGTTTCCCTGTCCCAAAAGAATGTCTATATCAGAGAATCTCTCATAAGGATCAATATCTTCTATTTTTCCTGATTCGTCATAATAAGTGATATCAGTATTTGGCAATCCATTTTTAAAGATTGCTTCTTGTTCTTTATTTCCACTTTCGTAATACCAAATCCAATGTCCTTCCTTCTCTAATGAAGAGTTGAGAAGTCCTTCCGATTGTAATTTACCAGTAATATAATAATCTTTCACAATTCCTACCGGTTCACCGGCGGAATTGTAATGAATTACCCGATAATAGTCGGCCTCCTTTTTTGTGCTAACTTGCTGCCAGTCTTCATCGAAATATTCGATGGTTTGTGCATTTGCCACAAGGGCAAAGAATACAAAAAAAACAATGCTGAAAAAATAGGTGTTTCGGTTCATAGCGAACCTCCTTTTTGTTATTGATATTTATTATTATTTAAGAGAACAAGTGAATAATTGTTTTAATTTTCTGCTGTTTCAAAGAGCACGTTTTCTTTTTTCGGAACGCTGTAGGGAGAAACAAGATTTCCCATACAACAGAAATCCGAAAAACATAATGCTGTTGATAAAGCAAAAGAAAACCTTTTTGTCAAGGAGAAGGTACAAAAAACAGGGTCCCGAAAAGGTATTACTGTCCCAAAAACTCGTTCAGATTCTCATTCTTGAAAACCAACCCGTGATACACCCAGACTTTGATCCCGATCGATCCGTAAGTCGTGGGAGCGGCGGTAGAAGCATAGTCAATATTGGCACGCAATGTGTGCAGAGGGACGGTCCCATGAGAGTAGGTTTCGCTGCGGGAAATGTCCACCCCATTGAGTCGTCCAGCGACGGTAATTTTGACTCCTTTCACCCCGGCGTCTTTTGCACGATCAATCGCCATCTTGACTACTCGTCGATAAGGGAAACGACGTGAGATTTGATCGGCAACAGACTGAGCGATCAGTTTTGCATTTGTGTCAGGTTTTCGTACTTCTTGAACCGAAACATCAAATGCGCCTTGGAATTTTTGTCGCAGTTCTTTGGAAAGAGACTCAATGGCCTCTCCTCCACGTCCGATAATAATCCCCGGCTTTGCGGCAGAAACGATTACTGAAATTTTCCCATTGCTGCGCTGAATTTCAATTTTTGCAATGCCTGCTTTTTCGAGTTTTTTATTGAGAAATTCACGGATTTCAAGATCCTGTAAGAATTTTTCTTTGAAATCACGTTTTGCGTACCATTTTGAATCCCATGTGCGTGTGATACCAATACGAAGTGAATGCGGAGAGACTTTTTTTCCCATTATTTCTTTTCGAGTGTTACAGATATATGAGTGGTTGGTTTGTGTAGAGGAAGAGCGCGCCCTCGAGTGGAAGGCAAAAAGCGCTTCAAAAATAGACCTTTGTTGACCACTATTTCTTTGATACGCAGATTTTCTCGTTTTTGTTTATCATTTGTTTCTGCATTTGCAGCGGCAGAATGAATAACTTTATAGAGATGTCCGGCTGCTTTTTTAGGCATAAATTTCAGCATATCCAGCGCTTTTATTACTTCTTTCCCGCGAACCAATCCGGCCACGACATTGACCTTTTTGGGAGAAATTCGGATCTGTTTTAGGTGTGCTTTCATGATTATGCAGGGGTCACTTTCGTATCAGATTTTGCGAGTTTTCCTCCGTGTCCACGGAATTTTCGAGTCGGAGAAAATTCTCCGAGTTTGTGGCCAACCATCGCTTCGGTACAGAAGACAGGAATGTGTTCTTTTCCGTTGTGAACACCAAAGGTGTGTCCCACAAATTCCGGGGCGATAGTACAGTCTCGTGCCCATGTTTTGAGCACTTTTTTTTCACCTTTTGCGTTCATTTGCTGCACTCGCTGCAACAAACGAATATCAACGTATGGTCCCTTTTTAGCAGATCGTGTCATGATGTACTCTGAGAAGAAGTAGATTTTGCTCGATGACGAGAGCGAACAAGATATTTATCACTCTTTTTCTTTTTGCGTGTTTTTACGCCGAGTGCGGGAGCGCCCCATGGGGTTTTGGGATGTTTGAGTCCAATAGGAGATCCTCCTTCTCCACCACCATGCGGATGATCTGTCGGATTCATGGCTTTTCCGCGAACCTGAGGTCGACGTCCTTTGTGCCGAACGCGACCAGCTTTTCCAAGCCGTATTTGATTGTTTTCTTCATTGGAAACGACGCCAATCGTTGCGTAATTTGTTTTTTCGATATATCGAATTTCTCCAGAAGGAAATTGAACCTGAGCCATTGGTCCGTCCAGAGAAACGAGTTTTGCACTCTGTCCAGCAGAACGAACGACCTGTCCTCCTTTCCCAGCAGTAACCTCAACATTAAAGAGTGGAAAACCGACGGGAATATTTTTAAGTTGCATTCGATATCCTTCTTTGGCCTTTGTTTTGACATCGGTAATGACTTCGTCATCTACTTTCATTGCTTTGTGTGCGAGCTGATACCGCTTGTCTCCGTCAGCAAAAAAAACTAATGCAATAAAAGCACTTCGATTTGGATCGTACTCAATGGCTTTGACTTTTCCCGGAACACCGAGTTTATCAGTTCCATTAAAATCAATCATTCGATAGTGTCGTCGGCATCCCCCTCCGCGGTGTCGAATCGTAATACTGCCGCCGCGACCGGTTATTTTTTTCTTTGCTTTCAGCAATGATTTTGTTTGTGGCTTGCCATTGCTGACCTGGTCATTCTCGATATATTCCATATCGCGCTGAGCGTTTGTTACCGGTTTATATTTTCTGACAGTCATTATTTGAAAGCATTAAAATCTAATTCGGTTCCTGATGGCAGCGTGATAATTGCTTTTTTGAGAGGGGCCCTCTTTCTCATAGGTCTTCCTCGTCCAGCGACACGGTATTTCGGAGGCAGTGTCGATGTCATAATGGTCAGTGGTTCTACACCATAAAATTCTTTGAGTGCTTGACGGACATCTGATTTCTGAGCCTGAGAATGAATCACAAAGGTATACTGATTCTTTGCAGCCACGGTTTTTTCCGTGACAACAGGTCGAATGAGTACGTCTTTAGTATCCATCATTTTTTCTTTGGTGTCAGAAATGTCTTTTCAACTTTCTCGAGTGCATCCTGAAGAAAACAAATTTTTTCTGCATGCAGTACATCATAAGGATTTACATATGATGCGAGAATAGTCTTTACATTGGGGATATTGGCCGCTGATTTTTCCAGAGTAGGATTTTTTTCGGCCAAAACAAAAAGATATCGCTTGGCCTCAGGAAGTTTTGCGAGCAGTTCCGCAAACGCTTTCGTTTTGGGCGCTTTCTGATCAAATTTTTCGAGAGCGAAAATATCTTTTGCTTTTGTTTTGCTGCTGAGACTTGAAAACAGAGCCGCGCGTCTTTCCGATTTGGGCATAGCTTTGCTGAAATTTCGCGTATTTCGAGGACCGTGGGTGACCCCTCCTCCTCGCAACAAATTGGTTGAGAGTGCGCCTCGTCGGGCACGACCAGTTCCTTTCTGGCGGAAAGCTTTTTTGGTGGTAGCCGATACTTCACTGCGATCTTTTACGTGTGCGATTGGCTGTCGAGCATTGGCCTGTCGAAGGACAACTGCTCGGTGCATCAAATCTTCATTTATTTTTGCTCCAAAAAGGGCGGCATTGAGATCCACCGTTCCCTTTTTTTCTCCTTGAGAGCTGTAAAGATCTATCTTCATGATGTGTACAAAAATACAAAATTTTTCTTTGCTCCAGGAACAGGGCCCTTCACCGCAATGATATTATTTTTTGTGTCGACATAAAGAACCGGGATATCTCGAAGAGTAACCTGCTGATGCCCATATTGACCGGGCATTTTTTTCCCGCGCAAAATTCGTCCGGGTTTGGCACACATTCCCACAGAACCAGGTTCTCGATGATGATGAGACCCATGTGTTTCCCGTCCTCGTGAAAAATTATGTCGCTTAATAACGCCTGAGAATCCTCGCCCCTTGCAAACAGACTGAATAGTCACCGCTGGGACGTCCTGCAATGAATCAAGCGTGATTGTGTCTCCAGTTTTCCATTCGGAGCCTTCGGATAATCGCAGTTCTTTTTGGTATTTCCATTGGGCATTTCCTTTTTTCGTTTTTTTTCCGAGTCCCAAAACAACAGCATCATAGCCATCCTTTTCCGTTTTTTTGACCCGAACGACTGTATTTTCCGCGGCTTGCAATACAGTTACAGCAGACATTTCTCCGGTTTCCGGAGAAATGAAGCGTGTCATACCGATTTTGCGAGCAAGAATACCTTTCATTTACATCATTTTTATTTCTACATCGACTCCCGCAGGAAGTGACAGGTTTTGCAGGGATTCTATAGTTTGTCCGGTAGGCTCTTTAATATCAATGAGTCTTTTGTGTGTGCGAATCTCATATTGATCACGAGCATCTTTGTGAACAAAAAAGGAACGATTTACGGTATAGCGTTTGATTTTTGTGGGCAGTGGAACCGGGCCACTGACGAGTGATCCGCCACGCTCTGCTGTTTCCACAATAGAACGCGCTGCTTCATCAATTACCGTATAATCAAAGGAACGAACAACAATTCGGACTTTCGGGGGAGTCGGAACTCCCTTTTTTTCTTTCGAAGAAGTTTTTGCTTTTTCCTTTTTTGGCGCCGTTTTTTTCGTTGTTGTCATGCGCTTTTTTTTCCAAAAGAGCTCGCGGAGTGTATAAAAAATCTCAACGCTGTCAAATATTTTTTAATACCCCTTTTTCCGCTTTGATGAAAAGAAGATTTTTTCCTTTTTGGAATGCTTGACAAAAAACAGGAAAAAAGTTTGACAATCTTTTTTTTTGGCGATACAGTTATTGATGAATTCGCTTATTCTTGCGCATTCCTTCGATTTCTTTTCTGGTAATACCAATGAGTACTATTGCCCCTCGACAAATTAATTTTCCGGAGTTGATGGATCGGCTTCTGGGGCTGTTAACAGAAAAGGAGCAGGATATTATTGAGCGTCGTTTTTCTTTGGGGAATAAATCCAAAGAAACATTGGACAAAATTGGAAAAAGCTATTCCATTACGAGAGAAAGAGTTCGTCAGATTGAATCAGTAGCGATTAAAAAACTCGCTCGTATTTCCATGGATCCTTCCATGCGGTACATTCATGATTTGGCCTATTCTATTTTGGTAGAGCACGGAAAAGTAATGGCGGAAGATCTTTTGGTCTCTCAAATGCTCAAAAATCTTGGGGGGATTAAGGATATTGATCCCAGTGCTATGAAACTGGCTATGAGAGTTTCCGATAAATTAATCAAACAAGAAAGAAATCAATTTTTCCGACCTTTTTGGCGGACAAAAGATGTTTCTCTTCGAGAAATAAAAGCCGCGATCAAAGATATTGAAAAAACACTCAACAAAAAAAAGGAGGTTCTCAGCACAGAAGCTCTTTCTCGCGCATTGCCTCAATATAATAAAGAAATGATTCACTCCTTGCTCTTTGTGAGCTGGGGGTTTCTTCAGACCAAAGAAGGATGGGGATTGAAATCTTGGCGTTTTATTAACCCTCGTTCTATCAAGGACAAAGTTTTGATTACACTCAAAGAAAAAGGAAAACCACTCCATTTCACCGACATCATTCATCATGTACTGAATAATTTTTCGGGGAAAAAGAAGGTTACTCCTCAGGCAATTCACAATGAATTGATTCGCCACAAAGAATTTGTTTTGGTGGGACGTGGTCTGTATGGCTTGAGAGAATGGGGATTGGCTGCTGGTACGGTATGTGACGTTATCAAATCTGTTCTCAGAGAAAAAGGGAGTCCTATGAAGCGTCAGGAAATTATTGAGGCCGTTCTAAAAAAACGAGATATCCGATTGGGAACGATTTCCCTGAATCTGCAGAAATATCCATTTTTCAAGCGTGTCGGTCGAGCTGTTTATGAATATGATTCATCACTCGATAATAAACCACGCAGGAAGCGAGGACGAAAACCAAAAGTAGCCTAAACCTTGAGGAGGCGAAGCTGATCGGGAGAAACAATATGAAATGTTTTTTCGATACGAGTCACTTCTCCATTTTCTCCCAATAAGTAATCGTCCAAAGCGCCGACATTTTCTTCCCGTTTCATAACGGCTATCAGTTTTTTTACTAGTTTCTGGGGATCGGAAGAAAACACCATGCGTTTCGTTACCCGTCGATGGCAAAAACGAAGAATGTCTTTAATATGATCGGCAACACCACCGTGTCCGGTCAAAATCCCTATTGGTTTCCCTTCATCATATGCGACTGTAAATTCATTCAGAGTTCCGGTTCCTCCAGGCAGAATAATAACTCCATCTGAGGATCGGATGTTGATAATATCTCGCATCATGAGTCCCATCTCCGTGAAGAGGAAATTATCGTAGTATTTTGTTGGTGAACGATATTTTTTGAGATGAGAGTCTAAAGAGATTGCCGGAGAAACTCCATAGGTTTCCCCTCCGACTTCTTTCGCGCCTCGTGCGGCTTCATCAGGAAGTCCGGGACAAGCCCCATTCCCCAAAATGCATCCGTGAAAGGCTATTTGCCGTCCGATTTCGCGGGCAGATTTTACAATTTTTGGGTTGTGCATCAGATATCCTGAGGCCGACCCCATAACGCCAATAGTAGGTTTATAATCCGGAATCATTTCAAAAAGATTGCTCATAGAAAAAGATTAAGAAAAAGAAGTATGCAATAAGTCCCCCGATTGCCTGTAAACTTGCTTTCGGTGGAAAAGATTTAGAACAAAGAAAAAGAGAAGAAACAGAAAAGGAAAAAGGAGATAGACTTTTCCGAATTCCAATAGCGAATTGAAGATAGCATGAGCCACCATAGCCAGAATCATTCCCTCCATCATTTTTTCTTCGTGGAAGAGGGTTTCTCCTTTTAGATGAAATATTTTATGTATGAAGCGGAAAAAAACGTGTTTGTTTTCCATTACTTCTTGGCGATAGATATCTTCTGAGAAGCGAGCAACACCATAGAAATATCCCAGTATTGCCGAGAAGCAAACATGGGCGACAACCGATACCGTAGAGCGCAATAAGAAAAACAATGAAAACTGTTGAAAATTTGTATTGGTATTTTCGACAAAATTATGCAGATAAAGAATGTTTTCGACAAAAGCAAACCCCAGTGCCACGATTATGGCAAAAGAGAGAGCGTCATCGACCGACAATATTTTTTCGTCATCAGAGAACCGAAGCACTAAATGTTTTATAAATTCTTCGAGCATCCCCACAACCACAAAAAACCAGACTCGCTCGTGAAACGAAAAGGAAAATCCATACGCAACTATTCCGCAGAAAATTCCGACCGCAATAAAAAATAAAGGGCTTTCCAAGGCCTTTCGTATCTTCTTTCTAAATACACAAAGTGTGTTATCGCGGGTGAAGATTTCCAGAACCCCCATCATGAGACAGGTAAAAAGAAATAGGCCCACCCCCACCAGAGCATTAATGGTGATATAGGCTAAAAATTTAGAGGTATCAGGGATGTGGATCAGGTCAGCAAGATATTCAAAAACATTGATATGTTCGAAATAAAAAACAGCAACATCCCAATATTTTTCGTAGAGTTTGATGGGAACCACAGACAGCATTCCTGCCAAGAATGTGAGCACCACATATGATCGTTTTTCTGGATGCTTTTTTTGAAAGAAGTACAGCCATCCCAAAATGGGAAGAAAGCTCAGAATCACATACCAAAGGATCTGTGGTTGACTTATAAAATCAAGGAATTCTTGCATAGGAAAAGTAAATACTTCTCCTTATTATACCATAAATAAACAAAAATTGCAAGAGGCTCCTCTCAAATAACTATGATTCTTTTCGTGTAACTTGTGGTTGGTCCAATTGCCAGTTCACATATTTTTGTTGGACGATTCCAAAAATGGTTGATGTCAGCCAGTAGACACCGACTCCCGCCGGGAAACTCATGGTAAAAAATCCGATCATTACGGGCATAACCCAGAGCATAATTTTATTCATTTGTTGCATCTGCCCCGCTGGACCAGCAGATTTTTCTCCTTGAACTTCTTCGCTTTTTTTCTGTCGTTTTTTAGCAGAATACAATGATAGTTTAACGGCTCCCCATTGAGCGACACCGACAATAACGGCCAGATACCATTTTCCATTATTTGCGAGATCTAATCCCAAGAAGTCCGTATTGACCGCCGTCAAATCTACGCTTTCCTGAAAGGAATACAGAAGATGACTCAGATGAGGAGAGAGTCCATCGCGTACAATGTAATACACTCCAATCAAAAACGGGAACTGCAGAAGCATCGGGAGACACGAACTGAAAGGACTGATTTTGTGAGTCTTATAGAGTTCCATTGTTTTCATTGCCATCATTTGTTGATTTTTCCCGTGTTTTTGTTTGATTTCTTCGATTTTGGGCTGGAGTTTTTGGAGTTCTCGTTGGGATCGCATAGCTTTTTGATTGGGAACAAAGAGTGCGAGTCGTACCAAGAGTGTCAAAATCACAATAGCCCAACCAAAAGGGTGTCCGGGCAACTTATCGGTCAGAAAAACCAGAAGATTAAACAATGGTTTGGAAATAATAGTTCGAAAAAGACGGCGAAATACACCAGGAGAACTCAGTTCTACGGGTTGAGAGTCAATAATCGATGATTCTTCTTGTCCGGCTTGAACTTGCATTTGAATTTGATAGGTTCCCTCTTCGTCAAAAAGTTCTCGACTGAAATCAGCGAGTTCTAAAAAGGTTTCACTTTCTGGTTGGAGTGAGAAAGAACGAATATTTTTCTTCCCACAATTCTCAAAAAGAGAATCAGAAATATTTACCGTTTGATCATTCACAATGCGAAAAACAGTCAGCGTCCCTGGGGCTTCGCAGGGAGAAGTGAAACGAATTTCTTCTGCTGTATGATTGACGATTTTCCATCGTATTAAGTTTCCGATAACGACGTCATTGTCGACAGGTTCGAGAATAATTTCGCCGGAAGGTTCAGCAGGAGGCTGATTTTTTTCTCCCCAAAAATATTCATATCCGGCCAGGATAGCGTAAAAAACCAAAAACCAAATGAGAAAACTTTTGAGAAATTCTTTGCCTTTATTCATCAGTATTTTCGGGTCATGATCTGCCACAACTTCTGCAGCATGTTTTTATAGTCTTGAGAATTTTTACGTATTTGAGCATTCTTGTAAAGGCAGATCACGTTTTTTTGCTGTATATGAGGGAGAAGGTTGTGACGCATAGATTCATATATTTGCCTTCGGATGCGATTTCTCTGTACCGCTGATTTGGCATTTTTTTTACTGACCACCACCGCACAATGACTTTCTCGGTGATCATCAGAAACCAAAAAAATCATGTCGTCGATTTTTATCTTTCGGGAACGTCGAAAAGCCTTTTCAAAAAGGCGACGGGAAAAACGATTTTTTTTAGGAATCATGGGGCAATATTCAATTATCAATCTTCAATTTTATGAAGATTAACTCCAGGGTTTTTCCTTGGGTTGTACGGCCATGAGTTTTCGTCCTTTTGCCCGTCGAGACGTAATAATGCGTCGTCCAGTTTTCGTTTTCATTCGTGCTCGAAACCCATGGGTTCGGAGACGTTTTCGCCAGCGTGTTTTTGAAATCATGAAAAAATTCTCAAAAAATGCTCACGCAATGTAACCAGGAAGGTTTTTTTGTCAAACATTTCCCCTCTTCAGAAAAAAAATTCTTTTTTCTTTCACTTTCTGCATTTTCAGAAGAAGGAGGGAAGACCACGAAAAAAAGAAAAACTATTTTTTGTCGTTTTTAAAAAGCGCACAAAACATTCCCCAAAATGCGTTTTTTTCTTCTTTTGGATGTCGAGTCACCTTGATTTTTCACTGTAAAGAAGCACAATAAACACAATTCTTTTCTCCTTTTTCCATGACTCCCAAAAAACCATATCAGAATTTTCTCAATAATCTTCGGAAAGCCGCAAAGACAATCAAGCTTTCTCCTGAGGCACTTCAAAGACTGGAAGAACCGGAAATGGTCCATGAATTTGAAGTGAGCTTTGAGCTGGATAATCACAAAAAGAAAACTGTTCCCGGTTATCGAGTCGAACACAATTCTGCTCGTGGTCCCTACAAAGGAGGGATTCGTTTTCATCCGGAAGCAGATTTGGATGAAGTGAAGGCACTGGCAGCCTTGATGTCTCTCAAATGTGGAGTTGTTAATATTCCTTTGGGAGGAGGGAAAGGAGGTATTACGGTCGATCCGAAAGAATTGTCTCGTTCGGAATTGGAGCGCATGAGTCGAGAATATTTTCGTATCGGTACTGAGAAAGGAATTTTTGGTGTTGATCGAGATGTTCCCGCCCCAGATGTTTACACCAATCCACAGGTGATGGCCTGGATGTTGGACGAACACGAAAAAGTTCTTGGGTATAAATCCCCCGGAGTTATTACCGGAAAACCACTCGAGCTTGGAGGGTCACTCGGACGGAATTACGCGACCAGTCAGGGAGGGTTTTACATCTTGATGAAATATCTGCAGGCAAGTGGGAAAAAACCAGAAGAAACAACCATTGCTCTTCAAGGATTCGGGAACGCGGGGGCATATTTCGCGCAGATTGCTCACAAAGCCGGCATGAAAATTGTAGCCGCTTCTGACTCCAAGGGGGGTATTAAACGGGCGAAAGGATATTTTGAATCCAAAAAACTCAATGAGTTCAAAAAAGAATCAGGTTCTTTGCGTGGGAATTTCTGCGACGGAGACAATTGCGATTTGGAAAAAATGAGACGCGAAGATGTAGAGACGGTCAGCAACGAAGAATTGTTGCAATTGGATGTGGATGTTTTGGTTTTGGCGGCTCTGGATGGGGTTGTTCACAAAGACAATGCCAAAAAAATTAGAGCGAAAGCGATTTTGGAGTTGGCGAATGGACCGGTAACGCTCGAAGCAGATGAGATTTTAGAGAAAGAAAATGTGGATGTTTTGCCCGATATATTGGCAAATGCCGGCGGAGTAACGGTATCGTATTTTGAATGGGTCCAAAATCGTTCTGGTGATGTGTGGGAAGAAGACGTTGTGATCCAAAAACTCAAAAAAGTCATGCAAAATTCATTTGATGATCTTATGAAAATCAAAGAAGAACACGATGTGTCGTATCGTCAGGCGGCATTCATTCTCGGCATGGAACGGATCGTGAGAGCGATGGAACTGCGAGGAGTGATTTAGAATTAGACAATTTCTCCTCCCCCCAAACACACATCCCCGTCATAAAACACGATTGATTGTCCGGGAGAAATCGCACGGACAGGAGAGTCAAACGTGATATGTGTCATTGAATCTTGGCTAGAGACGCGATTAATCGCGTCTCTACGTTCAATTTTTACATAACATTTCGCTTTCTTGCTCCGATACCGAATCCTTGCTTCACACTCGAAATTTTCACTCGGCGCATTTCCACCGATCCACGTGAGTTTGTGCGCGGTTAATTCTTTTCCCAATAATTTCTCTTCATTTTGAGATACCAAGATCTGATTGTTTTTCGCATCTTTTTCAATCACAAACCAAGGTTTTTCTTCAAACCCCTTCACTCCTCCGATCTGCAAATTCTTTCTCTGTCCAATGGTATAAAAACTGAGTCCGATATGCTCTCCGACTTTTTTTCCTGTATCAATATCCACAAAATCTCCTGGATCTTTTCGGATGTAGCGCTGGAGAAATTGCATGTAATTTCTCTCACCGATGAAGCAGATTCCAGTGGAATCTTTTTTATCAGCGGTTGAGAAATTATTTTCTCGTGCGATACGTCGCACCTCTGACTTTTGTAAATCTTGCAATGGGAAAAGAGCTTTTGCTAATTGACTCTGCGTGATGGCATGAAGGAAGTAGGTCTGGTCTTTTTCGCGATCAACAGGAATATGGAGTTCATATTTTTTGGTTTTTGGGTTCATATATTTTTTCGCATAATGACCAGTTGCAATCAGGTCTGCTCCCAGCTTTTCCGCTTCTCGAAGAAAAGCGCCAAATTTAATATGCCGATTGCACAATATATCAGGATTGGGAGTGCGACCTTGGCGATTTTCTTCCAAGAAATATTCGAAAACATTTTCCCAGTACTCTCGGGAAAAATTCACAGTATAAAAAGGAATCTTGAGTTTTTGCGCTATTTTTTCAGCTGTTGTACAGTCTTGGGGGGCGGTGCATTCGGGGCTGTCATCTTCCCAGTTTTTCATAAAAATACCGACTACTTCGTGTCCTTGATCGATCAAAAGCTTTGCTGTGACACTACTATCAACCCCTCCGGAAAGTCCGACAACAATTTTTTTCCTCGCCATTTGGAGAAGTAATAATTACACGAGGAAAGGAAGAATAACACTTCCTATCAGTGCCAAGACAATAATCCAGACAAGAACTTTGAGAGCGAGAGATTTTTTTCGGGCCATGGTTTTTATTGGGTTTGAGCAGCTGAGACTTTTGCGGGACGCAGGACGACATCTTGATATTTCCAACCGGGTTCAAGTGTGCGAACAACCTTTCCGGGCATTCCTTTCTCGGCCAGAATGACCTCGTGAAGATCGGGGTTTAGATCCTCTCCTTTTTTGGGTTCGATGAGCCGGAGCCCCATTTTTTCCAGATGAACGAAAAACCCATTGATTGTTTGAGCTACATCTTTGTCTTTGGCATGAGCTGAGCTCAGTCGTAACTCCAAAAGCCGAGGAGCAAGATTTTTTAGAAACTCGGCGACACCACCCTGAACCCACATGGATTTGTTTTCACTTTCTCGGCGTTGAAAATTTTGTAGATCAGCGAGGGCACGCATATGAGCGCTTTGTGCTTTTTTGAGCTCTTCGCGCAAAGAATCTAATTCTCGATCGGTTTTTTGGTTTCCCCCGCTGTTGTCAGCAGAAGGTTGTTTTTTGTTTTTTTCTTCTTGGGGGGCAGTCATCGTGTCGGATTTTGACAAAATTTCCGAAAAATGCAATATTCCAGCGATTTTGTTTCAGAAATGGGATGCTTTTCAGCAGATCTGAAAAAAATTTCTTTCTTTATCACAACAACCATGCTGGGTATTACCGATCTCAAAACAGGACAAACCATTGAAATAGAGGGGGAACCTTATATTGTTGCTTGGAATCAATTTTCAAAAACTGCTCGGCAGGGAGGAGTGATGAAAACAAAATTGAGGAACCTTCTGACAGGAAATGTTATGGAAAAAACATTTCAGGGGAGTGATAAAATCGAGAAAGCGGACGTTAATTTTCGTCGGGCACAATTTCTTTATGCGACGGGTGATACCTATGAATTTATGGATCAGGAGACATTTGAAACAGTCTCTCTTTCCAAGGAAGTACTCGGAGAATCAGCTGGATTTTTATTGGACGGCATGACTTGTGATCTGCAGTATTTCAACGATCAACCGATCAATATTCAGCTTCCTCCAAAGATGACATTTCAGGTGGTTGAAGCTGAACCGGGAGTTCAGGGGGATCGTTCTCAGGGAGGCACAAAATCCGCCAAGATCGAGACAGGTATGAACATTCAGGTTCCACTTTTTGTGAGCAAAGGGGACAAGGTAGTTCTCAATACTGAAACTGGAGAATATGTGGAACGAGCCAAGAATTAATTTTCAATTTTTAATCTTCAATCTTCAATTTTGAGAAGACAGAAAGATATTGATAATTCGGGGCTGATAATGAATAATTGGGCAGATGGAATTGGCACTCACGTGGAATCTGGTTATTCTGGCAGTCTTCATTATGCTTTTTGCGTACAACTTTCTTTTGGGGCAGAACTCCACACTCAAACTTATTCTTTCTCTCTATATTGCGGTACTTACTTCTGATGGGATTGCGAATATTCTCCGGCAATTCATTTTTGATCCTTCGCCGGGGCTTCGGTCTCTCTTGGGAGAAAATTATGAGCAATTTTTTACCGGAACCAGGCTCATCCTTTTTTTGGTAGCTATGGTGATTTTTGTCGTAAAAGGAGCGTTTCATATTTCAGTGGAGAAGCATGATCATTGGGCATTAAGAACAGGCATTCATGCGATTTTCGCCTTGCTTTCATC
Organism: Candidatus Altimarinota bacterium; assembly: GCA_021734395.1. Taxonomy (GTDB): domain Bacteria; phylum Patescibacteriota; class Gracilibacteria; order UBA4473; family UBA4473; genus JAIPGI01. Next base: position 127,284 of record JAIPJB010000001.1, on the reverse strand, counting down.
GGCACTTTTTTTGGCAACGGTATTGATCTACCTCTCTGGAAATTCTTTTGTTGAAGGGATGCTTTTCGCCAAAGAAATTACGATCTATCAGGAATCACTCCTGGCTCAAATATTGATCGACTATTATCAATTCTGGTTCTCGCTGCCGGCGATTGCTTTTTTAGTGACGAGCTTTCTCTTTGATTCACGAGAAACTTAGAGCAATTTCTTTCGTTTGAGATAGGTCAGTAATCCGCCAAAACCAAACAGAAAAATTATCAGCAAAATAAGCCCTATCCACCAAATAGCGAGGGGGTCATTCTCCATATGATTCCGGATATTCATCCCATAAAATCCGACAATAACAGCCAGAATAGCGAGTATTCCTGTGGCGGCGGTAAGTATGAGATTAAACTTGATAATGGCATTTCGCAGGTTGCTCATTTTGAGCGTAATAATTTCTTGTGTGTCGTCGATATTTTCATTGAGTTCGTCGACTCGGTGAGAAATATTTTCGATTTGCTCGACAATATTCTCCAAAATAGATTCAAGATCTTCCGTGTCAGATGGTTTTCGAGTTCCTAGGTACATTTCCAACATGTCTTCGTCGTCGTCTATAAGCTCATTAATTTCGCGTTCGGTTTCTTCGACATTGGTTTCGAGTTTTGAAAGTCGTTTTTTGAGATGTAATAATTGTTCGAAATTTTCGTCATTGAGCTCTGTGTGGAGCTTGCCCATAATCTGCTCGTTTGTTCGTTCGATTTCCTCAAATCGCCGCTGCATTTTTTCGATAATGTAGTGGAGCGCACTATCGGTCACCAAATGTTCAAAACGAATATTTTCTTTTTTCCCCGCTTGAATCCGTTCGACCAAAGAAGGAAGAAAATAATCCACGATCTTCTTTTTTTCGAGATTGAAGACCATCATTTCTTTTGCTCCAATAACAATTTTTACAGAACGGATACAGATAATGATTGCTTTTCCTCGAGGGAAAATAGCAGTTGTTGGCTTTCGCGTAAAAACGGGACGCAGGTCACGAGTATGGATCCCAAAAGCGGTCGTAATTTCTTTTCGAGAAATTTCTTTTTCTTCCCACTTTCCGGTGTTAGAAACAAGGATCGTTCTCATTCGTTTTTAAAAAAGGGAATTTTGGAGTGCTGAATGCAGTGTAAGGCCTGGAGGGAAAGGTGCAAAATCAATTTCTCGCCCCAAGAGATCTTTGCTGCAAATAGAAATCAGTTCATCGGGAGTCTCGATAACAATAAATGGACCTTTCCAAGCTATGATTTTCCCCGAGACAGATTCTCCTTTTTGAAGTTGAACAGAATGAAATGACTTGGGATTTTTTATGATGGTATCAATTCGATAGGTTGCTTCCCACCAGTGAAATATTGGCTCGGACAAAAGATAGTTTTTGAGATGAGGATATTCGTCGAGCGCTTTTATATGTGATTCAAAAATTTCTTGCAGTTTTTTTTGCGACTGGGCACGAGAAATATCAGGACACAGGAAATTTTTTTTTGGGAGGCCATGATTTTATCTGCGATTCCGTCTTTGCGCATCAAGGTTTCTATTTGTCGAGCAGCAATACCATCAGGAGTTTCAGCAATAAAAAGAGTCGCATGAGAGCCCTGTTCGAGCTGACGAAGAATTTTTCGTGAAAGACGAGCAACTCCAATCTTGATTTTGCTTTCATCAAAAAGCGCCAGGTACACGACGTGAGAGCCAGAAATTTGCTCTAGATCTAAGTCTGTCACATTGGATCGATCAAACCCGTCGAAAGCAGTAAATACAAAATTTCGTTCCCGCGCTTTGCACATATCACATTTTGCTTTTCCCGTTGCTTTTTGAGGACAAGGAGACCAGGTGTCGTCTGTTCTGCTGCCAGCACAAAACACACTACTTTGTACAGACAACGATACATCATCTTCGAGATGTAATTTTTTTCTTCCAAATTTTCCATCAGCACTTGCCTGGAATTCCGTAGTGGATTCATCTTGCCATCGAAAATCGTACAAGTGGACTTTCATTCGCACCCGTTTGTACCTGCTTTCGTGTCAAAAATCAAATCGGGGAAATGCAGAAATGTTTTTGGTTTTTCGAGAATGGAGTACCCTCTTTGTGAATGAAAAAAGAAGCTTCTTTCTCGGGGAAACCCTGGACTTCGGCTCCCAAGTGGGAAAAGCTAGAGCTTATACAAAAAGAACTTTTGGCATCTCGGGAATTACAAACAGAAGAACAACAAAATAGCTTTTTGCATCCGAAACTGGCTGATCTGCACGATCCGTGGCTTATTAAAGGAATGGATCGTGCGGTCGAACGAACACTGCGGGCGATCGAAAAAAAAGAAAGAATCGTTGTTTTTGGAGATTTTGATGCGGACGGGATTACCTCGACGGTTATTTTGGTTCAGGCATTGCGAGACTGTGGCGCAGAAGTATCCTATCGTATCCCCGAACGGAAAACAGAATCCCATGGGCTCAAACACTCGCATGTGGAAGAACTATCAGAAAAAAAAGTAAAACTCATTATTACCTGTGATTGTGCTGTGAATGATACTCAGGAAATTGCTTTTGCTGTTCAGCAGGGAATTGATGTGATCGTCACCGATCACCACGAAGGCAATGAAAATGCTTTTCCTCAGGAGGCAGTAGCGGTTCTAAATCCGAAGGTAGGAGACTGTGCGTACCCAGAAAAGAATTTGTCCGGTGCGGGCGTGGCCTTCAAATTTATCATGGCACTGGGAGAAAAGTTTTTTTCGGACGAAAAAGAACTCGTTCAATTCTTAGAAAAATTTTTTGAGATCTGTGCGATTGGCTTGATTGCCGATTGCGTTCCTTTGATCGGGGAAAACAGAATCCTAGCGAAATTTGGTCTGGAAAAAATGCATCAAACTCAGTGGCCAGGTTTAGCAAAACTCTTGGAACACTGCGGTGTAGATCCTCAAAATATTGATGAACAAACGATTGGGTTTGCGATTGCCCCTCGGCTCAATGCGGCCTCGCGGATCGGAGATGTACTGACGGCAACTCAGCTTTTTCTCGGAGAAAAAGACCTGCATCCCAGTCGTATTACTAAGCTCGATCGATTGAATAACGAGCGAAAAAAATTGACCCAAAGTGCTTTTCGGCAGAGTAGCTTTCAAGTTCGCAAGGGAGCAGCAATGCAGTTTTTTTATCAACCAGACTGGAATCCGGGCATTCTGGGATTGCTTGCAGGACGACAGGTCGAGGCGTTGAATGTGCCGGTGGTGGCTTCTTGTATTCGTGAAGATGGACTTCTGGCCGCCTCCTGTCGTGCACCGGAGGGATGTTCAATGGTGGGAGCATTGCAGGAGCATAGTGATCTTTTTCGACAGTTTGGAGGGCATGACGGTGCGGCCGGATTTACGGCATTACCAGAAAAAAAAGAACCTATTCACCGAACACTAGAAAAACATTTCTCTCGTCAAAAGCGAGCTGAGGGGGCTCTTCGTGTGAATGGGTTTTTGGATTGCGGGTTGATCGACTTCGAATTAGTCGATTTTCTCAAAGATTTGTCACCCTTTGGGAATGGGAATCTGGAGCCGGTATTCGGAGTTCGAAGTGTTGTCGTGACAGACTATCGTTCCATGGGGCGAGACGGAAATCATTTGCGACTCCAGGTGTCATGTGAAAATCGGGATTTGGAACTGGTGGCATTTTTTGTGGAAGGCTGGATTGCGAGTATTCAGGTCGGACAAAAACTCGACATACTTTTTACCGTCGGAGAAAACTTTTGGCGAGGACAGAGACGGTTACAGTTGCGGGTGGTGGACATGAGATCAATTTACGAATGAGAAATTACGAATTACGAATGAGAAATACTATCGTTGTGTCATTTCCTGCTTTTCGGCATTTAATCGGTTGGGCACAGGATTTAGGATAAGCCTTCCTGCTGGCAGGAAGGCCGGAATGACGGGAGGCAAATTTGACAAAAGCCGCTCCAAATCTACAATTTGCCCGTTCTTTTCGGGTTGGTAGCTCAATGGTAGAGCAGTAGCCTCTTAAGCTATTGGCTGTGGGTTCGAGCCCCACCCAACCCACCAGAACACATATTAAATACCAGGTATTAAATATCGGGAACGACTATTTTTTGAAGAACCCACGTGTCGCGGAGCGACAGGGTTCGCTTTTCTGGCGAATGAAATGAGCCAAAGAAAAGTTCTCGACTTCGGACTCCGCTGCCCTAGCGGGAAAGTGCTCCCACTCCAACTACCATTTTTACAGACTGTGGGGTAAAATATTTAAAAATAATTTAAATATTTTTTGAATGCCTCAATATACAATAGAGAGCAATATTACGACATTAGCTCAGATTATGGTTGACCATTCAGCAATAGCGAACGTTTTTTTTCAAGAAGATGGATTAATATTTTCCCAATGGGGACATTCTTTAGAAAAGGGATGTTTTGGGGATGCTTGGATTGCAAAACTTGATATAGAAGCATCTAATCATAAAGAAGCATATGCTGTATTTTTTAAAAAACTTAAGAAAATAATTCCGAGACTCTCTCTTATTGTTCAGTGTTATGTTAACTTAATTGATGAACCTTTCTTAATAACTCAAAAGCATAATAGAAGTATTGGATTCTTTCATTATTCATTTAAACGTCGCTCATGTGGATTAGGATTTTGTGAAGAACAAGAAAATGGACTCAAAAAATTGTTACAAATAGATTCTATTCCAGAAGAATTTTATTATCATTGGAATGATGCAGTAAACGTATTTAGTTATCCTGCAAAAATACTTTCAATGTGCGCTGCTATAGAGGCTCTTACCAAAGAAAATAAGGGGGTTTTAAGAAAGAAAATACTGGGGGAAGAATTGCGTGACAAATTGTTTGCTCAAACAGCTGGATTGAGACATCGTCTCTCTCATGGTGAATATTTTAATGAAACCGATGATATAGATTATGTTGAGGAAATTCATAAAAAAGTTATAAAGTATTTCAATAAGGAAATCTTGGGAAGAAATTATATTTCAGAAGATGTTGTTTCCCCACAAAGACACATTGAAGGAGTTTTTGAACAGGGAAATTATTTTATAAAAAGAATAGATGAAGAACCCTTAGATTTTCGGGAACTTGTTAATGATTGCAAAGAAAAATATTGGAATGATTTTCAGAATCATGAATTTACATCAGAACCGACAAATTTCTAAACCGTCATTATTTCCCTCCCCAATTCACCACGGTAATCGCAATTTGTAATACTGTTGCAAAACTGACCCATACAAGATACGGAATCTGAACATACGTTACCCACCGAGAGTAAGGCCAGATGACCTTCATTGCCCAAATAATTGTGATGAGTACCAAAATAACATCAAGTGACGCAAGCAGGAGATTCTGGAGTCCAAATTGAATGGGTGTAAAAAGAAAATTAAAGATTAAATTCAGCACAAAGGGGAGGGCGATTTTTGCAGGAATTTCTTTTTGGAATGCTTTCCAAAAAACAAATCCAAAGCTTATGAATATGAGAATATATAACCCCGTCCAGACCGGTCCAAAGATCCATGCAGGAGGCGCAAAGAATGGTTTTTCGAGGGTCTGATACCAGAGAAAATTAGTTTCCATTTATACGGTTACCACAGTAATAGCTCCGATTTTTGTCGGCAAGATCAACCGAATACGTCCGTTGACGCATTTTTTGTCGTGTTGCATAGCTTTCCAGATGTCAGATTCGGCAAAATCGCAGCGGGTATTTATTTTAAAAGCATGAAAAATATTTTCGATTCGATCCCGAGTTTTTTCATCACAGATTCCATGCTCGACCGCATAATTGGCCGCCATCACGCAGCCGATCGCGACAGCTTGTCCGTGAGAGATTTTGTATTCACTCAAAAGTTCTATCCCATGGCCAAATGTATGTCCGAGATTGAGCGCTAGGCGGGCGTCTTTTTCCATTTCATCTTCCTCGATAAATTTCATTTTGATCTCAATTGAATCTCGGATCAGAGGAAAAATCTGATCTCCCGTGGGATGAGGATTGGCAATTTTTTCTAAATCTTCGAAATGCTGAGGCGATGCGATGATGCCATGTTTGATCATTTCACAGAGGCCATTTTTGATTTCTGATTCTGGGAGAGACTGTAGAAACTTTCTACAACAGGAAACTTTTTCGGGCTGATGGATCGTTCCGATCAGATTTTTGCCGTACTCACAATTAATGGCTGTTTTTCCACCAATGGCCGCATCAACCATTCCTAGCAGTGATGTGGGGATATGGACAACATTCGTCCCTCGCATGAAAAGTGAAGCCGCAAAGCCCGTCACATCTGTCACGACCCCACCTCCCAGAGAAATAAGGACAGAACTACGATCCAGATGTTTTTCAAAACAAAATGACAAAAGTTTTTCGCTCCATTTCCAGGTCTTGGCTTCTTCGCCTTCGGGCAGGACAAAAATATTTTCCGAGGGAAAAATTTTTGGAAGATCCGAAAATTTTCGTACATTCTCATCCGTTACCAAAACATACGAACGATTCTCAATATATTGCTTGAGCTCTCGCGCCAGATCATCTTGTGATTCTGGAAATTCGATTCGGTGCGTTTTTTGTGCGGATGGAATCTGGACCTCGAGAGGTTTCATTTTTTATCCTCGATGAGTGTTTTTTGCCCGTTGGATTCGTCGTCTTCGATCAGCAGGATAGACGAGATAAAATCTCCTTTTGCTGGACGCATGAGGATGACTCCTTGTGTAGATCGTCCGGATGTTTTTACGGTTTCCACGTCGGTTCGCAGGGTGTGTCCCTTTTTCGTAACAAGAAGCAAATCTCCTTTTGTGCCATTCTCTATCACTCGTGCTCCGGCAATTTTTCCGGTTCGAGATGTAATATTGGAGACTTTGATACCCGTTCCTCCGCGTCCTTGAAGACGATACTGCACGACTTTGGACATTTTCCCCAATCCATTTTCAGCCACTACTAAGAGTTTTGCATCTTCTGCAGGCAAGAGATCCATCTCTACCACTTCGTCATTTTTCCCGAGTTTTATGCCTCGGACCCCTGCGGCAGATCGCCCCATAGGGCGGACATCTTTTTCACTAAATCGAATAGATTTTCCTTCTCGTGTGACAATGAAAACTTCATCTCCGCCACTAGAGAGTTTTGTCCAGTGCAGATATTCTCCATCTCGGAGTTTGCAGGCAATGAGCCCTGATCGTCGAACATTCTGGAAATCCGATAGTTCTGTTTTTTTCACGGTTCCGCCAGTCGTACACATAAAGATGTATTTTCCGGTATATCGGCTGAGATTCAGAATCTCGGTGACCTTTTCCTGAGGTTGTAATTGCAAAAGGTTCACAATAGGCGTTCCTTTCGCGGTTCTGCTCGCCTCTGGGATTTCATACATCGGCAGCTGAAAAACACGTCCTTTATTGGTAAAGAACAAAAGTTCATTGTGATTGCTGCCAAATCGAGCTTTGACGATTAAATCTTCTTCCTTTGTTTTGGCTCCGACAACGCCGATTCCTCCTCGTTTTTGGGAACGAAAAACAGATGGATTCAATCGTTTTACATAGTTTTGCTCGGTAAGGACGACAATCATTTCTTCATCAGGAATTGTGTCTTTGGCATTAAATTCCCCGAGTGCATTTTTGTTCACTTTGGTGCGGCGTCCATCATCAAATTTTTCTTTTGCCCCTATTAGTTCCGCCTTAATGATATCGGATTGTTTTTCTCGACTAGCCAGAATGCCTTCCAGTTCTTTGATCAATTTCAGTTTTTCGGCAAGTTCGTCTTCTATTTTCTTTCGTTCGAGTCCCGCCAATGTCTGCAATCGCATTTCAAGAATTGCTTTGACTTGGGTTTCGGAGAGCCCGAATTTTTTCTGTAATTGCTCGCCCGCGATCTCTTTGGTTTCTGATTTTTTAATAATGCTGATGACCTCATCGATGTGGTCGAGCGCTTTTGTGAGTCCTTCCAAAATGTGCGCCCGAGCTTTGGCAACTTTTAGTTCAAATTCCGCACGACGGCGGACCACCTCAAAACGGTGATCTAAGAAGTACTGCAGGACTTCCTGCAAATTGAGCAATCGCGGATGAATTCCCTCCACCAGGGCGATCATATTCAGATTGAATGATTTCTGCAGTGGCGTAAGTTTGAAAAGCTTATTGAGTGTCTTTTTGGGATAAGCATCGCGCTTGAGCTCAATAACAACACGGATTCCCTCGCGATTTGATTCATCTCGGAGATCGGCAATGCCGGTAATTTTTTTGTCCCGCACGAGATCGGCAATTTTTATGATCAGGTCGGCTTTATTGACCTGATAGGGGATTTCAGTGACGATGATGGCAGATTTTCCGCTTTTGGTTTCCTCGATTTGAGCTTTTGCTCGCATCATAATTCCTCCTCGTCCGGTGGAATACATTTCTTTTACCGCTCCACCATCATATATTTCTGCTCCGGTCGGAAAGTCTGGACCTTTAATGAATTGAAGGAGGTCTTCGACACTGGCTTCTGGATTCTCCAGTAAATGAAGCGTTGCGTTTACAACTTCCCCAAAGTTATGGGGCGGGATATTGGTCGCCATTCCGACCGCGATTCCCATAGTTCCATTGAGAAGTAAATTAGGAACAAGACTCGGAAGAACGACTGGTTCCTCAGCTGTGGAATCATAATTGGGGCGAAAATCAACGGTTTCTTTTTCAATATCGGCGAGCATGAGCTCGGCAATTTTTCCCATTCTGACCTCGGTATATCGCATAGCGGCGGGATTGTCTCCGTCGATAGAACCAAAGTTTCCCTGTCCGTCGACTAACATGTAGCGCAGAGAAAAATCTTGCGCCATACGAGCCATTGACATATACACAGCGGAATCTCCGTGTGGATGATATTTCCCCAAAACCGCACCCACAACATTGGCTGATTTTCGATATTTTGTAGTGGGGCGAAGCCCGTTTTCATGCATCGCATAGAGAATTCTTCGATGCACGGGCTTGAGTCCGTCTCGGACATCAGGAAGTGCTCGTGAAACAATGACGCTCATCGCGTATGAGAGGTAGGCCTCCTCCATATCACTCGAAATTTCACGGCTGAACACTTCTCGCGCACTACCAGAAGCGTCATAGAACGGTATTTCGGGTTCGGCTTCTGGATTTTCAGGAAGGGATTCAGAAGGTTCGTTTTCCTCGTCCAATGGAAGTTTATTTTCGTCGTTCATGAATACTCAAAAATTCCCATAGATTGTAGGGAAAAGAGGGAAAAATTCAAAGTATTTTCGTCTCTTTTTTAACCTTTCTTACGATGAAAACGGATGAGCAATCTTCTGTACCAGCGATCGGTGTGTGAATCGATCAATAACAACGCTTGCTGTCAGGTCTCCGGTAACATTTAATGTTGTGCGGCACATATCCAAAATTCGATCCACACCAATGATAAGTGCTACTCCTGAGGGAGGCACTCCGGCGCTGCTGAGTACGGCCGATAAAATAATGATTCCAACCCCCGGTGTTGCGGGAGTTCCGATTGAGGCACCGACAGCAGTTAATACGACCATGATGAGTTCTGGCATTCCCAGAGAAATCCCGAAAACCTGTGCCAAGAAAACAGTGGCTACGCCCTGGTAAAGAGCCGTTCCATCCATATTGATTGTCGTTCCCAGAGGGATGAGAAACTGAGCGGTGGATTCATGCACTTTTAATTTTTCTTCGGCTGTTTTGATCGACAGTGGCATAACGGCCGCCGAACTAGAAGTCGAAAAAGCCAACAGTTGCACCTCGCGTAATGCGGAGAGAAATTTCCAAGGATTGCGTTTCCCCACAATCCAGACGATCAGAAGATAGACTCCCAAAAGGCACATCAGTCCCAAAAGGACTGTTCCCATATAAAAACTCATGCCAAGCATAGCATCGACCCCGGTTTTGATAGTGATCTGTGCGAGAAGCCCCATGACTGCGAGAGGGGCAATGTGCATCGCCCAATTTACTATTTTTAGACATACTGCTTGGATAGCTCCGATCCATCGAATAAAAGGTTTGGACGTTCCATCGGGGAGGCTGATCAATGCCAATCCAACAATAATCGAGAAAAGAACGATCTGGAGCATTTCTTTGTTGACGATGGCCCCGATAGGATTGGCGGGAAGGATGTTAATCATGGACGTGGGAATCGTTTTCCAGTCGATGCTTTGAGCCGGACCGATTTCTTCGAGGTGAATATCTGCATTTTGAGCAACCATACTTTGATCTATATGTGCTCCGGGATTGATCCAGGTGGCCAGACTGACACCGATGATAATAGCGATAGTCGTGGTCATCAAAAAATAGAGGACGAGTCGCCATCCCATCTTTTGGATTTGCTCTAAGCTCCCACTGTCGCCAATGCCTCGTATGACAGAAGCAACTACCAATGGAACAATAATCATCTGAACCAACGTCAAGAAGAAATGTCCTGGCAAGGAAATCCAACTTCCTATAATTTCCGCAGTTTCACGAGAAACGAGGTCTACATTTGGGCTAAAAAGAATTCCTATTCCCAAACCCACAACCATTCCGATAAGAATCTGAAGCCACAATTTATGACGTGTCAGTCGATGAAGCGTATGCGTGAGATCTTTTACGTTCTGAAAATGAGGGAGAAGGTGCATTTAGTTCAGAGGATTAATGTCGTCGGGCTTCTGAAATCCAAAAATCAAAAAGACAAAGAATCCCATCACAATAAGCCCTGTCGCATTGATAGCAAAGAGCGTCAACGCATTCCAAAACACATTTACCTGTCCGAGAGCGAAGCCAATGCCCGATATTGCCAGCGGTGGAGCGAGTGCCAGAGAAATAGCCGCTCCGGAAATACGGTTATAAATTTTTGCTGAGGCCAGTGCTAATGCCGCCACCATTCCGGCGAAAACAGCAATCAGAACTTCCGGCAATTCTATCGGGTGAGCAACAATCATAGAAGGTTGGTGATCAATGGGCACCAAAACGCTTCCCAGAAAAAAAGCCACGCCCCAAAACAGAGCTGTCCCGCTCAGGACTTTTCCTAGAGAGTTCCAGAATAATTTCCATCGTCCGGTGAGAAGTGCGAGAGGGATACCCATAAAAGGGTTCACCAGAGGAGTAATAATCATAGCTCCAATGACAACAGCTAGGTTCTCTCGCAGTAATCCAATGCTCGCAATACAGCCGGCCAGGAAAATGAGAAAAAGAAATGTGAAATTATGCAGGAGTTGTTCCTGGAATTCCACGATGGCTTTTGCCTGACTGTGGTGAGAACGGACAAGATTCCAAAATGCGGTTATTTTTCGAAAAAGGTGCATCTTCGAAATAATACTGGAAATGTTTTTCGTGGTAAATAGTTCTCTATCCCAAAATCATTTTGAGTGCAGCCAGGAAAACAACAAAAAGAAATACATTTTTTGCCCAGACATTTCCTTTCTTGATTCCTATTTTTGCGCCGAGTATTCCTCCCAGCAGGCTTGCGATGAGCATTGTTATTCCGAGTGTCCAGTCTATAAGACCTGCTGGAATAAAGATAAAGAGGCTACTCAGCGCTACCGCAAAACCAATAATTTTTCGAGTAGCGGCTGTTTGCAGCATTGTCAGTCCGAAAAAGAAGAAAAGATAGGAATACCAAATCCCCGTAGAAGCAAAAAGTCCGCCCATAAATCCAGCAACGAGAGTCAGGAAAATACCAGTCCAGAAACGGGGACGAGATATTTTTTTGGCTTGCGTGCCGATATCTTTTTGAAAAAGAAGGAGAGGGATGCACAAAAGAATGACGATTCCCAAAAGTTTTTGAAAAAGCTGTTGATCGATTGATACCACAAAAAAAGATCCAATGACGGAACCTAAAATTGTAGGAATGAGCAGACTGAGTCCGAGTTTCCACTGAACCTGTTTCTGTCGGTGAAATTCAAGAAGGGAACAGTTGACACCCAATGCTCCAAATCGATTGGTAGCGAGAGCTTCCGAAGGAGGAAGTCCCAAAAAGACAAGAAAAGGAATCAAAACCATTCCTCCGCCTCCCGTAATAACACCTACAATCCTGACCAAGAAAGTCACAATGAAGACAAGGATCAGTTTTTCCATACAAATAGATGGTGGGCCGGGCAGGATGCTCTCGTGACGTCTGCCTGCGGCGGACTCCTCGAGGGATTTGCATCCTCGTCGCTTTGCTCCTCAGTGCAAATCTTCGAACCCGTAGGTTCTCATCCTTCTCCCAGAGAGAATAAAACGAGAAAAACGAGAAAATAAATTCTTCTGTTTTTTAGTACTGGTGGGCCGGGCAGGATTCGAACCTGCGAAGGCTGAGCCAACAGATTTACAGTCTGCCGCGTTTGACCGCTTCGCTACCGACCCATAAGAACGGAAAGAGTGTATTTTTCTGATTCTAAAAGTCAATTTGTCTTTCTTCCTAACTCATACATTGCTACTCCGGCAGCGATGGAAACATTGAGTGATGATTTTTTTCCCTGCATGGGAATTTCTATATGTCGATCGCATAGATCTAAAATTTCCTTGTTCACTCCTTCAACTTCATTGCCGACTATGAGTGCTATTTTTTCGGATTCAAACGAAGCATCGAAAATATTTTCCGAGCGATTGGTTTGCTCCAATGCCAGAATTTCAAATTCTTGGGATCGCAATATGCCCTCTATTTCTACAGCCGATTCACATTTTTCCCACGCAACAGACTTTTCGGCTCCCAACGAAACCTTTTCGATTCTCCGGTCTGGGGGGCAACCGGTATATCCACAGAGATATATTTTGTCCCAACCGGCTCCATCTGCCGTTCTAAAAATAGCCCCCACATTGTGGAGAGAGCGGATGTTGTCCAGAATCAAAACACGCTTCATCGTGTTTATTCTTACTTTTTTTCTTTCTCTTTTGTAGTTTTCTTTTTTGCTTCTTCTTTTGCTTTTGGAGCTTTTGCTGTAGAAGATTTTTTTCCCTCTTCGATTTCCTTGACGACCTCTGGTTTCATTTCTTCCTTTGTGGCCTGTTCTTTTTGAGCTTGAAGTTCTTTCTTTTGTTTTGGAGTCAGTTTGGTTTTTTTGACGCGTCCTTTTTCCTGATTCGTGGTTTTGGCAGCTCTTTCTGTAGCGGCTTGAATTTTTTTATCGTATTCTGTCTGGATACCGCGATCACGCATAATTTTTTTAATCGTCTTGATGCCTTTTGCAGAAACCTTTATGCGTTCGACTTTTCCAGTCAGAGGATTCCAGATTTTTTTCATAAAGAGATTCGGACGGAACGTTCGTTTCGTTGTTTTGAGCGAAAAAGGACGAGTATTTCCACTCGAAGTTTTTTTGCCGGTGATTTGACAAGTACGAGCCATAGAAAAGTCAAAAGTGCTGCGCGATTGTATGGAAAAGCTTTTCCTCGTCAAGTTTTTATTTCAGTTCTGGCCAGTCTCCTCCCAAAAGGTTCCGAGAAATATCATTTGTATAATTGAGTTTCTTCCAAGTTTTATCGATTTGAAGCTCGAAAATATCGCCCGGAGTCGGAATTTCGATATCGGATTGGGAAAGATTTTTTTCTTTGCTGAGAGATTGTCGAAAATCCTTCATGCTTTGATCTTCTCCGTGTACCAAAAAAACAGATTTTGGTTTCCCGCAACTTCGAGCAAACCGTAAAAGACCATTGAGATCCGCATGAGCAGAAAAGGCATTATAGATTTTTACTTCTGCATTGAGCTGATAAGGATCGCCAAAAATATTGACCGGATTTTCTCCTTCTACAATTTTTCGTCCGAGTGTGTTTTCGGCCATGAAACCGACGATAAGAATCAGATTTTTCTGATCCTCAATATTATTTTTCAGATGATGTCGGATTCGCCCAGCTTCGCACATCCCACTCGCAGAAATAATCATCGCTGGTCCTGGGAAGTTATTGAGAGCCTTAGATTCTTCTACGTCTTGTGTAAAGCGAACACCATTACAATCTGGACAGAATGGATCTTGTTTGGCATGGATGAGTTTTTGTAGTTCTTTATCATAGCATTCAGGATGCAGTGCAAAGATTTCAGTGGCCGATGTGGCCAGTGGGGAGTCGATAAAAACAGGAAAAGAGGGAAGTTTTTTTTCTTTTTGCAGTTCGCGCACCAAATACAAAATTTCCTGTGTTCGGCCGACCGCAAAGGCGGGAATGATAATTTTTCCTTGTCGAGCAAGGGCTTCTCCGACTTCTTTGGAAAATTTTTCTTCCACATCAGCAATTTCATCGTGAAGACGATTTCCGTATGTGGATTCGGTAATGAGGAGATCCAGATTTTCAAGCTGTTCGGGGTCGCGGAGGATAGGAAGTGATTTTCGTCCTAAGTCGCCTGTAAATCCCAGTCGTATTGTTTTTCCGATATCTTTATCTTCGATTTCCCATTCTTCCATGGCTGATCCCAAGATATGTCCGGCATCCAAAAATCGAACTTTCACGCCTGGCGCAGGAGAAAATATTTGATGATATCTCACTGATCGAAAAAGAGACAAAGATTTCTCCGCATCTTCCATCGTGTAGAGAGGCTCGGCTTCAGGATCTTTGAGTTTCTTTCGCACCCAGTCGGCATCTTTTTCTTGGATGTACGCTGAGTCTCGGAGCATGATGGAGCACAAGTCTCGTGTCGCATGGGTACAGTATATGGGTCCACGAAATCCCTTTTTGACCAAGATCGGGATTGCTCCTGAGTGATCGATGTGCGCGTGAGACAAAACCAATGCATCGATTTCTCGAGCATCAAAAGGAAAATTCAAATTTGCTTCGATTGCTTCTCGACGGTGTCCTTGAAAGAGACCACAGTCCAAGAGTATTTTTTTTCCGTTCACGTGGAGCAAGTGCTTCGATCCTGTGACGTTTCGCGCTGCTCCGGAAAATTCAAGTTTCATGAGTTTTTTGTCTGCTCTTCTCCTCATTATACCACAAAAAAAGCGGGAAATCCAGGAAGAATGACTGCTTTTACTGTCCTCCTCGTGCGAAGACAACAGCCTGCACATGTTTGAATCCTTTTTTCTTTAAAGTTTTGGCGGCAGCATCGAGTGTTGCCCCAGTCGCAACGACGTCATCGATCAGGATAATATTTTTTTCTTTCGATTTGGGGGGGATGTCTGAAGGGACACAAAAAGCGTTCTGCATATTCACAATTCGCTGGTGGCGGGGGAGTAGTGACTGCTGTCGTGTTCTTCGACAGCGTTTGAGAAGAGAAAATACCGACACATCAGGATTTTTTTTCTGGATTGCCTGTGCGATGAGTTCGGCCTGATTAAATCCTCGCCAAAACTTTCTCGACCAGTGCAGGGGAATAGGAACCAGGAGAACATTCCCCCGAAAGTTATTCGGAAATGAATGAACCATCTCTTCTGCCATAATATCAGCCAATTCCCGAAATCCATGGAACTTTAAGTATTCCACAAGTTTTTCTGCGGTTGGTTCGTAATATTTCACGGCGGCATGAATTGTGTCCAGATATTCAAAGATGGCCTGATTTATAGGTGCTGTCTGAAACTTTTTGTGATTAGAACAGAGATAGCTCCCTTCTTCATGACACACCAAACATTTTGCAGGGAAAAGTGCCTCCAAAAACCACGTCCATGATTGACGCAAGAGAGGAAAATTGGCTTTCATCTTGGTTTACCGACGAGGAATATTCAGGTACTGCTGACAGCTGCTATTCGTGGGATCTTCTCCAAATTCTACAAGACGATTAATAGAGCATTTGATCTGCTCATAAGAAATGTAATTCAGGAGATTTAAGCCAAAAATTCGTCCTACGATCATGACAAATGTGAAACTTAAGATCGTTACGATCAGACCAACAATAGAATACCGAATAGTATTGACGGCACTTTTTATTTTTTCGTCGTTTCCTCCGGACAAAATAAAAGAAACACCTCCAACAAAAATAAATATAGCTGCAAGCGCTCCAACAATAATAAAAGCATAGACGATGAAAAGCTGAACGAGATCAATCATCGTATAGTTATTTACTGTTTCGAGTGCGCCACCGAAGTTATTCGAAATTCCCATGCCGGTATCCGAAGGCAAGGGGTCATTGCTGTAATAAATAGGAGGGACGGGTTCGTTTTCCATAGAAAGAAGAGATTAAGAAGCGGGTTCTAAAACTTTAAGATTTACCCTTTGCCCATTGCGAGCTCCGATAGAACGACACAAAAGACGAAGAGCCGAAATAGTCTGCCCGTTTTTTCCGATCAGTTTTCCCATGTCTTCGTCATTCACACGGATAGAAATAAGAGTTCCAAGACTATCTTCGGTTTGTTCTAAAGAAATATCAGATTTATGATCACAGATCTGTTCTAAGACATATCGCAAGAAGTCGAGAACGGATTCATTTTCAGACATGACATAATTGTACTCTCAGAATTGTATTCAAGGCAATTATTCTTTTTTCTCTTCTTTCTCCTTATTTTCTCCTTCGGAAGTTTTTTTCTCTTCTTTATCAGTATTTGTTTCTTTTTCAGAAGGAGGAGTCTCACTCTTTTTTTCTTCTTCTTGCTCAGGAGCTTCTTCTTTGGGAGCTTCGGTTTGAGGAGATTCTACTTCCCCAGAAGCTTCTTTTTTTGGGGCTTCCGTTTGAGGTGGTTCTGTTTTCTTGGGTTTCGAAACACGTTCTTCAATAAATTTCCCTGCTTCTTTTACACCATTTTTCGTCAGTATTCGAGCAGCAGCCTGAGACATACCAGCTCCATTTTTAAGATAGTGCTTTATTCGTTCTTCATCAAAGACGAATTCCCCTTTTCCTTTTTCGGTATGGGGATTATAGTATCCAATCTTTTCGATGTATTTTTTTTGCACTGCTTGTGATTTTTCTGCCACAACAAGGTGAAAAAAGGATTGATTGCGGCGTCCTTGGCGGACAAAGCGAATAGTGAGCATGAGAAAATGTTTGAGAAAAAGCGGGGGCGAGTGTAGTAAAAAGGCGTTTTCTGTCAAATAATTCTGCGAGAGCTTGTTCGCCTACAAGTTTTTTCCATTCTTTTAAGAGCTTTGGGTTCTCCTCAAGAGAGAATGATGAATTAGATTTTATTGATAATTCTTGATTGTTCATTAATAATTGCCTCCGATGTGTGGTATTTTTGCGGTCTCTGGTGACTCTTCCAAAGCAGGCTCTTCCGTTTTGAAGGGGCTCAAAAAACTCGAATACAGAGGATATGATTCTTGGGGAGTCTGTGTTCGTGAGCAAGAAAGTGGGACGATATTTATCGAAAAAGAAGTCGGAAAAATATCCACCGTCAAAAGAGATTTTCCTGCTGGCCGGGAGGCGATCGGACATTCTCGTTGGGCCACCCATGGAGGAGTGACTCGTACAAATGCACATCCCCACAAAGTTGGTCGTGTGACATTGGTGCACAATGGGATTTTTGAGAACTATCTTGATGAAAAGAAAAAACTTTCTGCTTATGCGTTTGCCTCCGAAACCGACACAGAAGTTATCGCGGCCTTGATTGATAGTTTTTTAGCACAGGACATAGAACCTCTTCAGGCTCTTCAGAGAGCGGCTTGTTGTATCAAAGGAAGATTCGCTATTTTAGTGATGATTGAAGGGAGAGAAGGAATATTTGCGGCAAGACGAGGATCTCCTCTTATTATCGGACGAGGAGCAACACAGACATTCATTGCTTCGGACGTGCCGGCTTTTCTGGAACAGACCAACGTTGTCAATTATTTGGATGACGACGAAATGGTTCACGTTGTGGGCAATAAGGCGCATTTTTTTCATTTAGAAACAGGAACGCCGATTGAAAAAAGAAATATTTCTGTTCCCTGGAAAGTGGAAGATGCAGAAAAAGGTGATTGGCCTCATTTTATGATTAAAGAAATTTTTGATCAGAAAAAAACAATCCAAAAGGCGATTGACCATGAAGATCGAAAACTACAGCAAGCGGCCAAACTCCTCGAAAATTCCAATGGCGCTTATTTTGTTGCCTGTGGGACAGCACATAAGGTTGCTATGGCGGCCGAATATTTTTTTGCGGATATTGTGGGACGCAAAATTAACGTGGTACCAGCGTCAGAAATGCCGAGTTTTGAGCGATTTGTTAATCCGAAAACAGTGATCATTGCTGTGTCTCAATCAGGAGAAACGGCCGACGTACTGGAAATTTTGGAACGTGGAAAAAAGAAAGGCGCCAAGATTCTCGCGCTTACAAATGTCGTGAGTTCTTCTATGGCTCGCTTGGCTGATGTCCATCTTCCGATTAATGCAGGACCAGAAAAGGCGGTCGCTTCCACAAAAGCCGCGACGGCTCAAATGGCACTCCTCTTTCTTTTAGCCTATACCGAAATTGGGCAGGCAAATGTCGGACGACAGATTTTGCGCTCGACGGCTTCTTCGATTAATGACATGCTCAATCCTCGGTATGAAAATTATATTCGTTCAGTGGCAGAACGAATTTCCCAGCAACCAAACCTTTTTATTATCGGTCGGAAAAGCCTTTATCCTATGGCACTAGAATCCGCCATAAAAATTCAGGAAGTATCCTATATCAATGCTCAAGGATTTGCGGCTGGAGAGCTCAAACACGGTCCAATTGCCCTGATCGAAAAAAACACTCCCTGTTTGGTTTTGGGGGATGATCCAGAAACGCTTTCCAATGCAATAGAATTAAAATCTCGCGGGGCTTCTCTTATCGGCGTTTCTCCTACTCGTCATGATGTCTTCCAGGAATGGCTCCGTGTTCCTGATTGTAATGGGGCCCAAGCCATTGCTTCCATTATTCCGGTACAGATTTTAGCGTATCATTTGGCACTTCTGCGAGGACTGGATCCGGACATGCCAAGAAACCTGGCCAAGAGTGTTACTGTAAAATAAACAAGCGATATTAACGCAGATTAACACGAGGGATATTTCCGTGTTCTGCCTCTGGTGGGAAAAAAGTTTCGCCCTCCTCTTCCGCCTGAGCTCGAAGCTTCGCGAGAACCTCTCGTTCTATTTCTGCTTTTTCTTCAGGGGAAAGAATAGAAACGGGCTCTTGGGGAGTATTTGTATCAGCATGCAAATCATCATGTGTGTTTTTTGATGAAGCAACAATAGGAACCCGGATACAGGCACCATTTTCTACTTCGAGAACCTGCTCAAATGTTTCGAGTGTTTTTTGATGGAGGGCAAGATTTTGAAGATTTTCTGTTTTTTTTCGGAAAGAAGCAGTGCCTCTCCCCAAAAGGTCTCCATAATTACTTTGCGCCAGAACTAAAAAATTACTTTCTGAAGAGTTTTCTTTGTTTTTCGGTTCATAGCAGTAGAAGAAATAATAGTCCTCTACTAAAATTTCATATTCATTTTCCTGAAAAAGTCGGACGAGATCGTTTTCGGAAAAAACATATTGAGAATCCGGATCTCGAAACAACGATTCGGCACGAATGAGCTTTTCAATAGTATCAACAGCGACTTTTACCGGTGCTTCGCGTACTTCTTTTTCCCAAAAATCAATCTCCTCCTGACTGCAGCCCACAGTAAGTCCCGTCAAAAATATCAGTGAGAAAATTTTTTTATACCTCATGTGCTGTTCCTGATTTTAAGGAGAAAGTAATTTTTTGTCATCCAGAAAATCTTTGAGTGCCCGAAAATATTCTTTTGTGGAATCAAATTGCATTCGCAGATGTGCTCCCGTAAGAGGGATAAGTGTTTTCGGAGAGGGAGCCAAATCCAATAATACCTCACTGTGTGAAATAGGAATAACTTCGTCTTCCTGGCTGTGCAGAAGGATGAGTGGTGCTTGGATGTGGGGGATTTTTTTCTCGTTTTCAAACCCATACTTCAAAAGCCATCGAACCGGTAAAAATGGATACTGCAGCTGTGCTATTTCCCGAAGTGACAAGAAAGGAGATTCCAGAACAACGCCAGCAATATTTTTCTCTTGTGCTATTTCTAGAGCCACAGCAGCACCCAAAGAATTTCCCCAAATAATTATATTTTTCTGATCGATATTTTTTTCCTCTGTGAGGAAATTCCATCCGGCTTCGGCATCTCGATATAAATCTTCTTCGGAAGAAATCTTTCCTTCGCTTTTTCCGTATCCTCGATAGTCAAATAGTAGTGCGTTGAGTCCCAACCGTTGGAAAATAAAAAGTTGTCCCGTCCGATGAGAAATGTTTCCTGCGTTTCCGTGGAAAAAAAGAACCGTTCGTTCAGCTTCATTATCCATCCACCAGCCGGAGAGCTCGAATCCGTCAGATGTTTGGAATGTCACTTCTTCCCATTCTAATTCCGAAGGAACCGGATGATGAGAGTATTCCAAAGTGGGAAAGAAAATAAATTTTTCTTGCAGAAAAAAAAGAACAACGATCCAGATAATATAAATAATCACGAGTGTGATGAGCCATTTGAGAAAAAATATTTTTTTCATGGTTTGGTTGCCATTATAAGTTCTCCGTCTTTGATATCGGAAATAATTTTAAAGCCTAGTTTTTCATAAAAAGGGGCGGTTTTCGGAAAAGAAGAAAGCCAGAGACGAGGATATTTTTCTATTACTTCCTGAAGAAGAAATTTTCCGATTCCCTTGTTTCTGTTTTTTTTCGCAATCACCACGTACGAAATATTTTTATATCCTTGAGTCTTGATCCTTTCGATTACGGATTCGTGTTTTGCAGCAGAAGTTTCATTTACAATGCAATTAGAAACAAAGCATCCTCCTAGGACTTTTTTTTGATCATCCTGAATAATGAGCGGGGTTAAATTTTCCCTAAAATTTTTTATATCAATGTCAAAATCTTTAGGCCATTCTTTTCTGGCTAGTTCAGAGAACTCATGAAATAAAGGAGAGTTTAAAGATATTATTTGTATATCCATCATTCATAAGGAAAGAAAATTTTCCAAGATTTTCCTCCCTATCTTAGTGCCAATGGATTCAGGATGAAACTGAATCCCATAGATTTTTTGTTCCGGTATTTCCAGAGCCATGATGAGACTGTCTTCGGTTTTTGCTGTTACTCGTAGAGGCGCGATGAATCGCGCCTCTCCATTAATATCAACTACTAGAGAATGGTATCGCATCCCCTCAATCTGGTCGGGGAAGTTTTGAAAGAGTCCAGATTTCTGAAGAATCTGAATGATAGATTTTTTACCGTGTGCGGGGGGAACTTTTTTAATTTTTGCGCCAAAGTATTTTCCGATCATCTGGTGTCCGAGGCATACCCCCAAAATCGGAATTTTTCCTCGGAATGCTTCGAAAATTTCGAGACCATTTCCGATATCTTTTTGGCATTCGGCGGTTCCCGGTCCTGGCGAAAAAAGAAGAAAATCGGGGTCTATTTTTTGCGCTTTAGAAACGGTTATCTCATCATTTTTTT
The DNA here is from genome assembly GCA_021734395.1 of Candidatus Altimarinota bacterium. Taxonomy (GTDB): domain Bacteria; phylum Patescibacteriota; class Gracilibacteria; order UBA4473; family UBA4473; genus JAIPGI01. The sequence goes on along the minus strand of JAIPJB010000001.1, from coordinate 106,055 downwards.
GCACAAAAACCTCAGTTTTTAACTCCCGACAGCATTGCAGCAGATTGTAGGTAAAGCTGTCATAGTTATCGATCAGAAGTATTTTTTTCATGTGAGTGAAAATTCTTTGAGAATTTTACGATTATATTTCCCACTTTCATCACGTGCCTGTCCGAATACTATTTTTTCTACTTTCATTTCCAAGGGCGGGAGTTCGCGAGAAAATTTTGGATGCTCGAAAAATGCAGGATCACCTTTCCCCAAAAAGAGCGAGATGTGAGGAAGGTAATTCTTCATTTTGTATTCTGGATCCTGCGCAAAAGGAATTTCTTCGCAGAATTTTTTGTGCAGGGAGAAGAGTTTTTCTTCTTTATCCCACACTTCGCGAAAAAGAACATCAGCGAAACAATTCAAATGTCCCAGTGTCACCGAGAATGACGACTGCTCTCTGACAATTCTTTCGATGGTTTTTTTGAGTGTGCTGACTTCATGGGCCTGAAAATGAACCCCCTTTCTTCCTGGGAGAGCGAGTGTGATATGCATGTTTTCAGGAGGAAACCAGATTCCCGACATTTTTTTTATCTGCTGTAAATTTTCGGAGAGCTGTTCCATCTCTGGCCAGAGATTTTTGGGAAGAGGAGCTTCTATGAAATAGAGAAAATCAGGATTTTCTTCCCACTGTTTTGTGCCAAATTGAGGAGCAAATTTTTGCCAATTTTGTTGAAATTTTTGTGTGATTGTTGATTTTTTCATGGTGGAGGTATTGTGCCCAAAAAGCCTCGTTCTCGCAATGAAAGTTCTTTTGTGAGAGAATATGAATGATGAAAATTCTTGGTATTGATCCTGGATTTGGGCTTTGTGGATTTGCGGTTCTGCAGACCCGTAAATCAGAAATTCCACATCTCAAAACATTTGGGGTTATTCGAACATCAGCCAAAAAAGAATTTGCGGATCGATTGAGCGAAATAGCGGATGATTTTCAAGGATTACTTGATCTACACAAACCAGAAGTGGTATCAATCGAAGATTTGTTTTTTGTTCAAAATGTGACCACAGGAATGGATGTGGCACATGTACGAGGAGTTCTAATCTTTCTCTGTCAGAAAGCTGGAGTTCGGATACGACAGCCCAAACCCGTGGAGGTAAAACACTGTTTTACCGGCAATGGAAAGGCCACAAAATCAGAGATGAAAAAAATGGCACAGATTCTTTTTCAACTCGAACAATCTCCTCGAGTGGATGATGCGGCAGATGCATTAGCGGTCGCTTATTGGGCAGCACAAAGCGTTGACTTTTCGAGTAAAAAATGATATAATAAAAAGATGCAAGATAGTCGCCCATCCTCTCCTTTTTCGTCCGGTACTCCTTCTTCTTCAGAAGAGATAAAAAAAGAAGGAAGCACGGAAGAACGAAAATCTCTGCCTGAGAAACAGGAAAATCCTCAAAAACAACCTTCAGGCGACGCTCAATCTCAAGCAAAGAAATCAGAGGATCTCCCCGAAACAGTCACTCCCGCTCACCAAAAAAATTCTTCTGAAAAATCAGAGTCGAAGAAAAAAGAAGAAGCTTCCCCAAAAGCTATTGAGCCAGAGAATATAGACGAAGAACTTTTGGAAGATCAAGAAGGGGATTTGTTTTGGATTTTTCAGAAAGTACTCTGGAGTATTCTAAAAATAGGAGTTGTTATTGGGTTCATTATTTTTTTGATCTGGGTTATCTGGAATCCGCAAGATAACCCTCTTTCTCGCGAGCGAGAAGAAATGCCTCCGATCTCACAAACCAAACCGTCACAAAAAAAGCCTCCCCAGTCTTCAAAGAAACAGCAAGAAAAAAAGACGCGCACTCCTTCGGCAGATTCTTCCTTGGTATTTTCTCGAGATCAGACAATTTTTACTGCAGGGCAATGGCATCAATGGATACGAGACCTTCGGCAATATGAGCAGAGAGGAGTAGTCTTTGATTCTTGGGATTGGATTATTCGCGCAGAATCTTTTTTTGATATTCCAGCCCAGCAATGGGTGTCCGGAGAAACACGCGAAAAAAGAACGACACAGATTCAGCAACTGACGCAATCGATTCGTTCTCTCCTTGAAGAATCACTATTACTCCGAGAAGGACTTGTTTCTCAAATACAAGAACTGAATCAGTCCATTGAGATCGCTCAAGGGGAAGCCCAAGAAGCATCACGAACACTTCAGATATCATTGCGGGATTTGGATCAGCCATATTCAGAAAGCGATGTATTGGAAAAAATACAAGCCGAACAAAACATCGTCGCTGCTCGTTCTCAGCAGGAAATTCGTCGATATCTTTTGGGGCATATGGAAGCGTATGATCGTTCTTTTCGTCAGGTATACGAAAACATTGTGGCCAATCGAGATGCATTAGTAGCGGGGATTCGGGTAGTTAATTTCCCCGGGGATCCGCTTGACCGGATACTCACTCCTAGTGAGTGGCGGGCACGACAAGAAATTTCAGAATAAAGACTATTGTTCAAAAATAATTCCGATATTTCGGAGTGCGCGCTTTTGAATATCGGGAGAAATTTTTTGCCATTGGAACAGCTGTGGATCTTGGTTCTCAAATTTCTGAGAGAAAGACCAATGGGAAAGATCTTGATCGAAATGGAGTACTTCTCGCTTTTGTATTTTTTGCGCCCTTTTTTCCATGAGATGAAGCCATTGGGGAGAAACAGAATCCAAAAATTTTTCGAAAAAATGAGAGGAAAGAAATTTCTGACTTCTTGCTTGCTGGTCTCGCATTTCTTCAGTGTAGGGCGATTCTTTTTTGAGTTCTTGTTGAAGCCATCTTTTGAGCGAACCAGAAAAAGCATTTTCTGCCCCCCCAGAAAATCCAATCCCAAAAGGATCGATTCCTTGCTCGGTAACAGTAATTACCACGGCATGAGTAGAAGTCGTCTCGGAAAAGTCGGTAACTTGAAGCTGGATTGTATAGTCTCCTAATTTTTCGAAATAAAGAGTATCGGGGTTCGATCGAACGGATTCTTCAGTACAATTATTTTTCCAATACCACCCTGCGCTTTCGCTGGGACAAGATTCTTCATTGATCGTCCACAGAAACGATTTTATATCATGACTTCCGTCAGGATCAGTTGAATTTTCGCCAGTAAAATTGAGCCATCCACGAAAAATTTTGTGTCCTCCTTGGACACTTATAAGTGCTTGAGGAGCATTATTGTGCGATGTATTTTCGACGCCTTCCGAGCCATTAAAATGACGAAAAAAATCGCTTTTTGTATTGGTGTCTTTCCCCAAAGGAATCCGTGCCAGAGACTCGTTGGAAATAAGATTGGCAATATCAATGCACGCACCAGACCAATTGCCCTCGTCGATCTGTTTTTCCACACGCGACTGTTCTGTCTGACTTAATTCTCCGTCTTTCCAGCATACAAAATCTTCGTTCCTTTCCCAGCCAGTTCCCGAATAGAGGATTACCTCGATGGTTCCCGAGCCAGCGGAAATATTATTTCGTGCGTTGGTAGAGATTCTGTGAGGATTACTATTTCTCACTAGTGCTGGTGCCATATTATTGAATTCCGCCACAATATAGTCACCCTGCTGCACCCAAAAATCTTGCTCTGCAAAAAAGAGTTGTGTTCCGTTGTGTTTGATTTCTAGATATTTTAGATTTATAGGGTCTTCAGAAGAATATCGGACAAAAAGTTCTAGAAAATCAAAACCAAAAGCAGGATCTCGGTCGGGAGAAACTTCAGAAATCAGAAGCTCAATATCTTCCGAGAAGGTCGGTGCATTTTTATTTTTTTCTCCGGGGGTTGGTTGGAAATCCATAGATCCTTCTTCTCTTACGGTAAGTGGAAAAAGGATGTTTTCTTTTTTTTCGTGGCGATTCCAGACATCCGCATAATCTTTTCTCTGATAGGTTCCAGATTTCGTATCGAGATATTGGATCTGATCTAATACTTCATTCTGCTCGTTCAAAATCTGTATTATTCCCCCAGAATTGGTCAATGAAATAGGCGAAGGATCCCAGAAAAACCAGGCACGATTTTTGGGCAAAAAAATGAGTCGATCTTCAGCAAGCTTTACACTACCACATCCCGTGTATCCGGTTCCCGAGAAACCCGATCCACTCATCACAGTTCCTGACCCGGTCAGCAGAACTTCTTTTCCAGTAATTTTTTCTCCTCCCGATCCCAGAAATAATTGTGATTGTTTTTCTTCGAATGTTTTGGTTGATTTTGTATTTGATATTTTCCAATCGGTAATATCAATGGCTTCATTCCCTTCGAGCGAAAACTCAAACCATTCTTTTTGTGTTCCAATAGTATGAGGGCAGATTTCGGTAATGGTGACATTTGCTTGTCCGGATTGAAATTCAAGCGCCCAGGAAATATGCAGAGTTGCAAGTATTCCTCCCCCAAAAAGAAGAAAAAATGGAATATTTGTTTTTTTCTTTATATTTGCCGATAGATAACCTTATACTCTATTGAAGTTTCCAAAGAAAACAACTTTTCTTGCAAAAAATCCCATTCTGACCAAAACTCATCGACGTGAAAAAACTTCTGCTCAGTGGCGGCTCACTCTTAGGGATTTCAGCTATACTGTCGAAGGCTTTGGCTTTATTGAGAGATCGATTGTTGGTCGATATTTTTGGGAGTGGGGCAGAAATCGACCTGGTTTTTGCGGGGTTTCGTATTCCGGATTTTTTCTTTTTCCTACTAATTGGGGGCACGGTGTCTACGCTTTTCCTGCCGCGTATGGCATCTCTGGATTCAGAAAAAAAAGAGACGCAATTTTTTTCCAGTTTTTTGTGGGGGGTTGTGATATTATTTGGTCTTTTCTGTGGACTGGGGATTCTTTTTACAGAACCATTGTCTTTGCTTTTTGCGGGAGGATTTGAGGAAAGTTTACGGCAAGAGATGATACCGCTTTCTCGTCTTCTTTTTGGATCAGTTTTTCTGCTGTCGGTGTCCTCTGTTTTTTCTGCTTTTCAACAGAGTCATCACCGATTTTTTTCGATTTCTATCGCACCGGTACTCTATACTGGAGGCATTTGTACAGGGCTTTTTGTTTTTCGAAATGAATTCGGACTTATGACGGTAGGGATAGCGGCCTTGGGGGGGGCGTTGCTCCATCTTTTAGCGAACGGCATCGGATTTTTTCTGCACGGGGGCAAAATTATTTGGGCTTGGAAAAAACCCAGCGAAGCTTGGCAGCGATTCAAAAAAGATTTTGTCTATCGAGTTCTCAACAATTCTGCATTTCAGATCAATCAATCAGCTGATGTTCTTATTGCGAGTTTTTTGACGGCTGGAGCAGTCGGTGCTTTTTCTATCGGCTCAAATTTAGGATTTGTTCTGCTCTCAATCGTAGGGTTTTCTGTCGCGAATTCAGCTTTCCCTCGCTTGGCAAAAGCAAAGCACAATACAGAAGTACAGGGAGCGATACTCAAAACATCACTGCTGTGGATACTTTTCTTTACGATTCCCCCAACTATCATCGGGTTGTTTTTTGCTCGCCCGATTCTTCAGCTTCTTTTTTCCTTGGAAGGCGAAACTCTCAGGATGGCAACAACAGTTTTTTTCTGGACAATTCTGGCGCTTCCCGCGACCTGTATGATCCCCATTCTTTCGCGTACCTTGATTGCGAATGACGATGTACTCACACCTATGAAAATTTCTGCTTTTTCCCTGTTTCTGGCGACTTCCTCTGCCGCACTTTTGGCTTTGGTAATTCTTCCACCAGAGCGAGCCATTTTGGGTCTGGCATTGGGGAATCTTATTGCCAGTAGCGTGTCAGCACTTCTTTTTGGTTGGGTACTCTTCCGTCGTTATTTTTATTCTCCCGAAAGGCATTCATAACTTTTTATATCTATGATTCAAGAAAATATTGTAATTGCTGAAGATCAGGCAGGGAAGCGAATCGAAGTTGTGTGTGCACAACTCTTTCCATTATTTTCTCGAAGTACATGGCAAAAACATGGTCACTTTTTTTTGGATGACGCAGAAAAACCTGGAAAAACAAAAGTTCATGCTGGTGAAAAGTGGCAGGTGCAGTGCTTGCTTGAATTGTCCGAGCAAAAAGAAATAACCCCCTGGAAATTCCCCCTCAAAGTTCTCGCTGAATCAGATTCTTGGGTTGTGATCGAAAAGCCGGAGGGAATATCAGTTCATCCTTCCTCGAGTGCCCCAGAACCAAAAACAATAGTCAACGCACTCGTCCATCAGTTCGGGAAAACCCTTTCAGAAAATATTGACGAAGTTTCTGGGCAGCCAATTTCTCGTCCAGGACTTGTGCACCGATTGGATAAAGAAACTTCGGGTCTTCTTTTGGTAGCCAAAACCAACGAAGCTCATCGTTTTTTTCAACAACACTGGAAGGAAGTTCAAAAAATATATTATGCGGTTGTTTCCGGGATCCCCCCCTCAAGAGGTCGGATTGAAGCTGGGATTCAGCGCGATGAAAAAAATCGGCAAAAAATGACTGTGGGGAAGACAGCAAAAGCAAAGGACGCAGTGACAAGGTTTGAACGGATAGAAACACATCATGAGACATCTCTCCTAAAAATAATAATTCCCACAGGACGAACACATCAAATCCGTGTCCATCTGAGCGAAATAGGATTCCCGATTGTAGGGGATCAAAAATACGGCGGAAAAAAAGACGCACGAATGTTTTTGCATGCAACAGAACTATCTTTTCCAGATCCTGATCAGAAAGGAAATTTCCGTTGTGTTCAATCACCGGTTCCTCCAGGATTTTTTGCTCACAAGAAGGAAGAAAAATATTGACTTTTTATTTTTCGCGAATAAAACCCCCTTGACCAAAATTTAAAATATTTTTCTATGAATAAATTTGTTGTTCGATCATTCGTTTTTACTTTTTTTGTCTTTGCTCCTGGATTTGTCTTTGCGGCTCAAAATACAGGATTTTATCCGCATCGTTCACATATTATCAGACAGAATTCTCGTTCTGTTCGAACGACACTGATGCAGACAGAAAAATTCACTCTTCAGGAACAAAAAGACGCACGAAAACTTTTTGCGGGACTTTCGCGGCGCAGTCGAAGTCTTCAGGAGTCGCAAGTTCGAACTGTTCTGAATGCTCGAGAACGGACTCTCTCTCGACAAGTACAAACAGCAATGGAGAGAACCAATCGATATGAAAAAGGAACCTCAGTTATGAGTTCGCCGATTATTCGAGGAAAAAATATCAGTATTGTGCATTTTCAAGGCGGAGAAAAATCAGTATCCATGGATCAATATATACAGGGGACACGTCGAGACTTTGGGGCTTATATTGTTCAGCAACAAGAGAAGGGACGACCATTTGCCTTTTTTCGTCGCGACAAAGAAACGGGCTAATACTTGGCGAGAATCCCATTTTGACTACACTTTCTACCGAGCATGAATACATTCGGGACGGTATTTCGTTTGACCTGCTGGGGCGAATCTCATGGTCGAGCTTTGGGGGCTCTTATTGATGGGTGCCCTCCAGGATTGGAATTATCAGAATCCGATATACAAAAAGAACTGGATCGTCGTCGCCCAGGACAACACATAGGAAGTAGTCCCCGACAAGAGAATGATCGGTGTGAGATTCTTTCTGGTGTTTTTGAAGGGAAAACAACCGGTATGCCGATTTCGGTTCTTGTTCGCAATACTGATGTTCAGTCAAAAGATTATGAATCTCTCAAAAATATTTATCGACCTTCTCATGCAGATTTGACTTATCAACTCAAATACGGAATTCGTGATTATCGAGGTGGAGGCAGAAGCTCCGGACGGGAAACCGTAGCGCGTGTTATTGGAGGGGCTATTGCGAAAAAAATTCTCGCTCAGCAGAAAATTCAAATTATTGGTTTTTCACGAGAAATTGGCGGTCAGTTTTTTGAGCATGTAGATTTTTCATATATCAAAAAAAATCCTCTGCGCATGGCCGATAAAAAAAATTATAAAAAAGCCCTTCAGATTTTGAAACAAGCAAAGGAGGGAAAAGATTCTTTAGGTGGAGTAGCTGAGATTCACGTCCAGAATCCGTCTGCGGGGCTTGGGTCTCCCGTATTCGGGAAATTGGAATCAGATCTTGCACGAGCCTGCTTGTCAGTGGGATCGGTGAAAGGATTTGAAATCGGGGAAGGATTTGCGCTCTCGCGAATGAATGGCTCAGAAGCGAATGATTCTTTTCTCAATTCTTCATCAAAATCGGTCTTAAAGGATTTTAAAGACCAGTCTTTTTTGACTCAACGCAATGCGAATGGAGGCATTTTAGGTGGCATTTCTACGGGCGAAGATATTTGGTTTCGTGTAGCCGTAAAACCTCCGTCCTCAATTGGTCAATCCCAAGAAACAATTGATTCTTCTGGAAAAAAAGTAAAAATCAAAATAGAAGGTCGCTATGATACGATCATTCTGCCTCGTGTTATTCCTGTTTTAGAATCCATGACAGCATTGGTTTTGGTCGATCATTTGCTTTTGCACCGAGCACAATGCGGAAATTAATCTTCAATCTTCAATTATAAATGTCTCCCAAATCAATACAGTACGAAATAAAAACAGAACGACTCTTTCTCCGTCCTAAAAGGATGGAAGATGTCTCACGTGTTTTTGAAATTCTGAACGAAAATCCGGAAATGACTCGATTTATGAGTTTTGATCCTCCAGAAAAAATTGAAGATACCCAAAAATTTTTTCTCGAAAAAGAAAAAGAATTCCCCGAAAAAAGTGTCGTGTGGAGTATTTTTTTCCAGGATAAACTGGTCGGGATTATTAGTCTGGAAGATATTTGCCGGACACAAAATGCTTGGAAAATTGATCGAGCGGAGCTTGGCTACTGGCTAGACCCACTATTTCACGGTCAAGGGATTATGACCGAAGCTGGACAAGCGGTATTGGCATTCGGATTTGAAAAATTGGGACTTCATAAAATTACCGTAGGTCATTTGCCCCAGAATAGTGCTTCACAGCGAGTTATTGAGAAACTTGGGTTTCGATTTGTTGGAGAACTTCGAGATCATTTTTTTCGTTTTGGGCAATGGTGGAATGATAAGCAATACGAAATGATCGTTGATGAATTTCAAAAACAAGACTCATGAAAAAATTTAAAATTCTCTCTCGCGAAAAAATTCTGGATGCGAAATATTCTCCAGTCGAAAAACACATCGTAGAACTGCCCAGCGGAAAAACTACGGAGTGGTATGTAAATACTACTGATTCGGCGGTTGTTGTTGTGCCTATCCTGTCGAGTGGGGAAGTTTTGCTTCAGAGAAATTATAAGCACGGATCACGAGAAGTTGTGACAGAATTTTGCGCGGGATTGATTGATGATGGTGAAAAACCGATCCATGCTGCTGAGCGAGAATTACTCGAAGAGACCGGATATAAGGGACAGCTCCATTTTATTGGAGAAGTATTTGCCAATCCCACGGGGTCAACTATGAAATACTATTTTTTTGTGGCGGAAGACTGCAAAAAAATTGCTGAGCAGGATCTTGATGAAGCCGAACAAGTCGAGCTTTTTACCGCTTCCGATTTGATGGAGACCAGAAAGATACTCACCGATCCCAAAACCAAAACAGCCGCAGCGACGGTAAGTGCTTTGGCTTTCGCAGAGAAATGCAGAAAAAATATTTGACAATTTTTAATTCCCCCCTACAGTTTGAGCTGGTCGAAGACAGTTGGTAGGCTCTGTGCCATAAAACCAACCGAGACGAACATATCATTTTCTTCTCCTCGCCCTGTGCGAGAGAGGAAAAAGAAAGTCTCAGTGTCTTTGACCGCCAAAGACATTTTTTTTATCTCATGGCTACTTCTAAATCGAAAAAAACCGAACAGTTACAAGCGCTGAAAGAAAAATTTCAGGACGCCAAAGGTGTGGCTTTTGCTCGTTATAGTGGCATTAGCGTGGAGGAAGTACAATCCATGCGCAATGACCTTCGAGAGCAAAATATTAGCTATACCGTTATTAAAAAAACATTGATCCAATTGGCCGCAAAGGAAGCCGGACTTGCGGATGTGAGCTCATCAGAACTGGAAGGGCCGGTAGCCGTTTTAGTTTCTCCTGAAGATGAGATTGCTCCTTTTGCAGCACTAAAGAAATACAAAAAGGAGTTTCTAGACAAAAAGACGAAAGTATCCAAATTAGATTTTGCAGGTGCGGTTTTCGAAGGAGCATTTATTGATGCAGCCAGAGCGGCTGCACTGGCAGATACTCCAACCAGAGAAGAATCTCTTGGTAAAATCGTGGGAATGCTTCGTGGCGGAACGCAAAAACTTCATGGAGTTTTCAATTCCGGATTTCAAGGTCTTTATAATGTGCTTCAGAACGCGGAGAAATTCGCGTCTTAATATTTCAGTATTTTTTAACCCTTTCTTATTATGGCTGAAGAAGCAAATGCAACCGAAAAAAAAGAAGAGGTCAAACTCAGTAAATCTGAGCAGGCCGTTGTCGACTCGATCGAAAAACTTACGGTCGTGGAGGCAAATAACGTCGCTAAATACTTCGAAGAGAAGTATGGTATTTCCGCGGCAGCCCCTGTGGCAGTAGCTGCTGGTGCGCCCGCTGGAGGTGATGGAGAAGAGGAAGCCGAAGAAAAATCTTCCTACAATGTTGTCCTGAAAGAAGCAGGAGGACAAAAAATTGCGGTAATCAAGGTTATCCGCGAATTGACAGGACTCGGTCTTGGTGATGCCAAAGGCTTGGCTGATAATGGTGGAACAGTCAAAGAAAATGTGAAGAAGCAAGAAGCCGAAGAAATGAAAAAGAAATTTGAGGATGCTGGTGCAACCGTAGAATTGCAATAATTTTTTCATTTGGATTCGAGAGCCGACCCACAAAGGGTCGGCTTTTTATTTGCTTTTTTTTCCAATATTTTCATTATCGAACTCGATGTTCGATATTGTCACCGGTGAGAACCAATCAATTCTCCGCACGAAGTGTAAACCTGTGGAAAAATTTGATGAGGCCTTAGAAGAAATTGTTCGTGAAATGACAGAAACAATGCTGGCTCCTCAGGGAAAAGAAAAAATTACGGGTGTCGGCTTAGCAGCACCGCAAGTGAATATCGATGCACGTATTATTCTGATTACTCTCAATGTCGGGACTCAGAAGGATCATCGAATTTTGCCGATGATAAACCCAGAAATTTTAGATCTCTCTGAAAAAAAAGTATTGATGGAAGAGGGATGCTTGAGCTTGCCAGGAGTATTTGGGAAAGTTTCCCGTCCAGCAAAAGTTCAGGTTCGATGGCAAAATTTGGAGGGACACTGGTGCGAGAAAAAATTTGATGGTTGGGATGCGCGTATTTTTCTTCATGAATACGACCATCTGGAAGGAATCCTTTTTATTGATTACCTGCAGGGACATCAGGTAGACCGTCCTACGGCCCTCTAAAACATTGCTTCTTGGGGGAATTTTGCTAGGATTGCCGCGATTTTGTTTTTCTCTTTTCTTCATGCCTAAAAACGCTCCCAAAAAGACAAACCCGTTTGTGTATCTTTTTATTATTGCCCTGATCGGAGCAGCTTTTGCTCTTTTTTCTGGAGACATGAATTTGCTGGGACCACAACAAGTGGAAGAAATCCCCATAACACGGTTAATGGAAAAATATGAGAATAATCAGCTAAAAACAGTGGAGATTAAAGACAATCAAGTCTTAGCCGAAAGCCTTGAAGGGGAAATGTTTCGATCTTACAAAGAACCTACCGCGAATATTCAAGATTTAGGATTTAATGATTTGACCAAGGATACTTCTGTAGAAGTAATCGATACTTCCGGTGGAAAAATGTGGATGAACATTTTGATCGGGGTAGCGCCATTTTTACTCTTGGTTTTTTTCCTGATATTTCTTTCTCGTCGAGCAGCTGGCTCCATGGGCGGTGGAGAAGGCGGCGGTCCTTTTGGTTTTGGGAAATCAAAAGCCAAAATTTATGACAAGACAAAACATCGAACTAAATTTACCGATGTTGCTGGAGCACAAGAAGCGAAAGATGAAGTTGTAGAAGTCGTTGATTTTCTCAAAAACCCAAAAAAATATCTCAAAATGGGAGCAAAAATTCCCAAAGGAATTTTACTGGTTGGGGCTCCGGGGACGGGAAAAACACTCCTTGCGCGAGCTATTGCCGGAGAAGCGGATGTTCCTTTCTTCTCGGTTTCGGGATCTGAATTTGTAGAAATGTTTGTCGGCGTGGGGGCGAGTCGTGTGCGGGATCTTTTTAAGAGCGCAAAAAGGAATGCTCCGGCAATTATTTTTATCGATGAAATTGATGCTATTGGGAAACAACGTGGACAGGGTATGGGTGGAGGACATGATGAGCGTGAGCAAACCCTCAACCAGATTTTGACAGAACTGGATGGATTTGATCCTGATACTTCCTTAATTGTTATTGCTGCGACCAATCGGCCAGACGTTTTAGATAAAGCACTTCTGAGGCCGGGTCGGTTTGATCGTCGAGTTCATATTGATATGCCGGACATGGATGCTCGAGCTCAAATATTAGAACTACATGCGAAAAATAAAACGCTTTCCAAAGGGGTTGATCTCAAAAAAGTAGCATCCCAAACGGTAGGATTTTCTGGTGCAGACTTGGAAAATGTAATGAATGAAGCGGCTATTTTGGCAGTGAAAAAACAACAGAAGACAGTTACTCAAGCAAATCTGAATGAAGCCGTAGAAAAAGTCTCTATGGGACCAGAGCGCCGATCTCGACGCATTACTCCAAGTGAACGCAAAATCATTGCTCACCACGAAGTCGGTCATGCGATTGCTGGGCATTTTACTGAAAATGGGGAACCTGTTCATAAAATTTCAATTATTTCTCGTGGTTCGGCTTTGGGAGTGACCTGGTTTTTGCCGGAGGAGGATAAGTATCTTATGAGTGAACAAAAGATGAAGGACGAAATGACTTCACTCCATGGAGGACGAGTAGCAGAGCGTTTGATTTTTGGTCAGACCACGAGTGGTGCATCCAATGACTTGGAGCGCATTTCTCGTATTGCTCGATCTATGATTATGACCTACGGCATGGGAGATCAGAAAAAGATTGGCCCGGTGGTTTTTGCGGAAAAATCAAAGAGTTATGCAGGGCTTGATTTTCACGAAAAGGATTTTTCGGAAGCAACCGCTCGAGCTATTGATCAAGAGGTACAGCGTTTTGTTTTGGAAGCAGAAAAAGAATGCGAAAAAACACTGAAGAAACATCTTCCATTGTTGAAAAAAATCGCGACGGATCTTCTCGAAAAAGAAAATCTTTCCCGAGAAGAATTTTTAGCGTATTTTGAAACTCAGAAAAAAAAGGTTTGATGGGAAAGATTATTTTCATCTCTGGGCCCTCTGGGGTAGGAAAAGGAACAGTCATTTCTGCCCTTCAAAAAAGACACCCAGAATGGAAATTTCCTCCCAGCTGTACGACTCGCTCTCCTCGTCCAGGAGAAAAAGATGGGGATACGTATTTTTTTATTTCTCGGGAAGAATTTGAAAAGCGTATCGAAAAAGGTGAGTTTTTAGAATATGCCCAGGTGCATAACGGAAACCTGTATGGCACGCTTCGTCGACCCTTGGTCGAAGGAGTAGAGTCAGGAAATATTGTTGTTCGAGAATTTGATGTGCAGGGATTTGCTCAGGCACGAGAGAAGCTCCCTCGGGAATACTATATATCTCTTTTTCTCAAACCTGCTGAAGGAGTAGATATCTTAGTCCAGAGAATTCAGGAGAGAGCCCCTATTTCCGAAGAAGAATTACAGCATAGAATTCATTCTATGAAGCAAGAGATTGCCCAAGAAAACCTCTACGATCATACTGTTTTATCTCATCATGGGGAGATTGATCGTATGGTTGAAGATGTAGAAAAAGTTATTGCTCAAGAAACAAAATGACACGACAAAAAGAACTCGGTGATCGGGGAGAGCAGATCGCCGAAGAGTTTTTGCTCCGAAAAGGGCTGGAATGCGTGGATCGGAATTTTCATGCTCAGGGCGGGGAGATTGATCTAGTTATGTACGACAAGAAGAAAGATGAATATATTTTTGTAGAAGTGAAAACCCGCACCAATAAGAATTTTGGTACGGGGGAGGTTTCTATTACCAAGACGAAATTCGAAAAAATCCTGAAAGCGGCGGAAGATTTTTTTCGTAAAAAATTAAAAACATATGAGATTCCTTTTTTTCGGGTTGATGCTGTTATTATTGAAATAGAGCAAGGAGAAATTTCTTGTGAGCATCTACCGAATATTGGCTGGGAAGATTTTTAAGTATTTTCTTTTTTGTTTTGTCTTTTATTCGATTTACATCAATTCGGTCTTTTGTTGGTGTTCCGAATTCTTCCATGCGTGATAGAGGTTGATAGGAAAATTTTCGATTTGGAGAATACGTCATCAGATGTTTTTTTTCAGATTTTTGAATTGTTTTTCATTCAGAATTTCTCGTAATTGTTTTTCGGTGGCTTGTTTTACTCCGGCAATGGATCCAAACTTTTGGATGAGTTTTTTTCGGGTAGTATTGCCGATTCCAGGAATTGTATCCAGGATTGATTGAGTGGCCTGTTTTTTTCGTGTGGATCGATTAAACCCAATCGCAAATCGATGAGCTTCATCCCGAATTCGTTGCAAGAGTTTTAATGCGGCACTGTCGTAGGGAAGCTCGAGGGGCTCTTTTTTTTCTGGACGAAAAATTTGTTCTTCACGTTTTGCCAGAGCAATAATTTGTTTTTTGGGGGAAAATTTTCTCGGGAAAATTTTTTCTTTTTTGGCTTCTTCCACTCCCTTGAGAACACTCGAAAGTTGTCCTTTTCCGCCATCAATGACGATCAGATCAGGAAACTTTTCAGCAAAACGTTTATCATCTTTGCGCGCGAATCGTCGTGACAAGACTTCCTTCATAGCCGCGAAATCATCTATTTTTCCTTTTTCCAAAGTTTTGATACGAAAGCGTCGGTATTCGCTTTTTTTGGGCTCTCCATCAATGAAAACTACTTGGCTGGCAACGGTTGCTTCTCCTGAGAAATGAGAAATATCAAAGCACTCGATTCGCCGAGGAGAATTCTTTAGATCCAGTGCTTCTGAAAGCTCTGGCAGAGCCTTGGAAAAATTTTCCGCATGGGAAAGAGCTTCGATTTTTTTGCGCTCGGCAAAATTTTTCGCGTTTTTTTGGGCAATCAGAAGGACTTCTTTTTTGACTCCTCGCTGAGGAACAAAAATTTTCACGCTGTGTTCGGGGAAAATTTCGGATGACAAAAATTCCTGAATTTTCTCCCGATCTTCTGGTTTCAGGGGCAGATAAATTTCGTCCGGCGCATCATATACTTTCTCATAAAATTGCATCAAAAATCCTTCCAGAACTTCTTCGTCCGGAATATCTTTTTCGGCTGCGAGAACAACTTCGTTTTGATTGAGCAGTTTTCCTTCACGAAAAGCGATTCTCACGCAGTATGCATTTCGCTCATCTCGCACAAAATGCACAAAATCTCGATTTACCGGATCGGTGAGCTGGACAGTTTGAGATTCAGTGCTTTTTTCAACCGATTGAATGAGGTCTCGCATTCGAGCAGCAGCTTCGAAATTTTTTTCTCCCGCGAAGCGGTGCATTTTTTGTTGCAGATTCTGCAGCACGGGTTTTGTTTTCCCTTTCAAAAATTCAATCATCAGATCTACATTCTTTTGATATTCCGCAGGATCGTCTTCGAATCCTCCAGCCGCCACATGCGGATAATAATCCAGTGAAGATCGGGTCATACGTACCCGAAAAAATTTCTGACAAAACCGAACCGTTTCTCGGAATTCTTTGACTGATGTTTTTGGACCGATATAGATGCTGCCATCCCGAATTATCCGACGAGTAATTTCCATTTTGGGGAAATTTTCATTCGTAATTCTGAGGTACACAAAATTTTTATCGTCTCGCAATCGCACATTGAATCGTGGCTGAAATTCTTTGATGAGATTATTTTCCATGATTAGTGCCTCCATTTCGCTATTAACAACTCGTGGTTCAATACGAGCAATTTTAGAAACCATGATATCGATTCGCGGGGAGCTGTTTTTTTTCTGAAAATAACTGGCAACTCGTTTTCGTATATTTTTTGCTTTTCCGACATAGAGCAGGTTTTCATTCTCATCCCAAAATAGATAACACCCGCTGGCAGTGGGTATTTTTTTGGAATTGAACGCAAATGATTCCGTTTTTTCTTTTTTCACAGCTTCAGTTTACTTTTCTGGCGCAGAAATTAAAATAACTCTGATGAAAACTTCTCAGAAAAAAACGCTCGAAGACGACAAAGAACTCAAAAAACGAACCGAAAAACTTCTTTTGGGAGAAAGTATGTCGGATTTTATTGCTTACCTTCGCTCTCCGTGGCGTATTTTGTGGGCGAATCTTTTGGCAGGAATTTTTCGCGGATTAGGGATTATCATTGGGATGACGGTTGTCATTGCTCTTTTGGTATGGGTTTTGTCTCAGATGGTGAATTTCCCGCTCATCGGTCAATACTTTCAAGAGCTTCTGAACATTTTGAAACAATTTAGCCCGTCGAATGGATATTAAACACCTTATTATTTTTGCTATTTATTTTATTGAAGTGCTGAGCACGCTTCTTTTTTGGGCGATTTTTATTCATGTGATTTTATCTTGGTTTGCTGTGGGGCGGACGCGACTCGGAATGTGGTTGGAGCAAATTGTGCGTCCTATTTTTCGCCTATTTCGATGGGCACGAATCGGAATGTTTGATTTTTCCCCGATCTTGGCTTTATTAGTTATTGATTTTGTCGGTCGATACATTGTGGAGCTCCTGAAGCAGCTTTTGGTATAGCAGGAATGAGGAATTAACTTGCCTAAAATCCGTCTCTTCGTACGATAGAGCTCGATGATTCCGGACATTTTTTTGCACAACACTCTTTCGGGAAAAAAAGAAAAATTTCAGCCCATTCAATTGGGACAAGTAAAGATCTATTCGTGTGGGCCGACAGTATATGACTATGCGCATATCGGAAATTTTCGATCTTTCATTATGGCGGATATTTTGGTGCGCGTATTTCAGTATGCTGGGTATGAAGTGATCAAGGCTCAAAATATTACCGATGTCGGACATCTCACTCAAGATGATACAGCTGATAGCGCAGGAGAAGATAAAATTGCCCGAAAAGCCGCTCAGGAAAAACTCGATCCTTTTGCGATTGCGCGTCGATACGAAGAAGCATTTATCGAAGATGAAAAAAGTCTTCGGATTCTTCCGCCCCAATACCGACCCCGAGCGACCGATTACATTCTTGAGCAAATACAGCTCGCGCAGGATTTGATTGCCGCAGGATATGCGTATGAAGTCAATGGATCGGTATATTTTCGGACAAAAAAATACGAATCTTACGGACAATTATCGAAAAATAAACTGGAAGACTTGGTGGCCGGAGCACGAGTAGAAATCAACAGCGAAAAAGAAGACCCACTCGATTTTGCGCTCTGGAAAAAAGCTGATACTTCTCATCTGATGCAGTGGGAAAGTCCCTGGGGACGAGGGTTTCCAGGATGGCATGCAGAGTGTTCGGCGATGAGTACGAAACTTCTTGGGTTGCCGTTTGATATTCACACCGGGGGAGAAGACAATATTTTTCCACACCACGAATGTGAGATTGCTCAAAACGAATGTTCTCACGGAGGTCAGAAATCAGTGAATTACTGGCTACACGTGAAGCACTTACAGGTAGAAGGGAAAAAAATGTCGAAATCAAAAGGCAATTTTTATACGATTCGCGATTTGCTCTCGCAGGGATGGAAAGGCAATGAAATTCGGTATGTTCTTCTTTCTGGGCACTATCGAACATCGCTCAACTTTACAATGGATTCGCTTCAGATGGCACGGAGTTCTATCGAGCGTTTATCCGAAGCGGTTCGAATATTCCGAGAAGAAGCAAATGGTACTCCTCCCGATGAATTCGCGCGAGGAGTCAGAGAAAGATTTCGAGAAGCTCTTTTTGATGACTTGAATATGGCGGATGGTTTATCGGTGGCTTTTGATTTGGTCAAGACGGGAATGAAACTTCGGGAAGAAAAAAAACTGAGTTCCGCTTCAGCGGCTTCTATTGTGCAGTTTTTGGAAGAAGATTTCGAGGATGTTATTGCTGTTCTTCCGGGAAAAGAAGTTTCTTTTTCTCCTGAAGAAAGGGCGCAAATCGAAAAGAAAATACAAGAACGCAATCAGGCTCGCGAGGAGAAAGATTGGGCGCGAGCCGATCAGATTCGTGATGAGCTGGCAGCTCGGGGGATCGAACTGATCGATGAAGAAGGAAAGACAATCTGGAAAAAACAATAATTATTTCTCCTCTCCCTTATCAAAGGGAGAGCTAGTCCTCGACTCTGAGGCGATCTTTACTCGGACTCGAAGAGAGAGGGATTTGAAATACAATCTCCCTCCAGCTCCCTCTTTTTTAAAGAGGGAGGGTTTACTTGATGATTCGCCCGAAACCCATACAATCGCTTTCGTTATTATGCTGGAACTTCTTATTTTGGCTTTATTGTCACCGACTGCTCAGGGTTTTTTGGAGCAATCGGAATCATCTTACCAATTGCCAAAGATCGAAGTTTTGGATCCTTCTCGGATTCCACAGAAAAAAAATAAAAAAGTAACACCTGTTCTTTTAGATGATCCGGCGACAGCAATTTTGGCAATGGATTTGGATTCTTCCAAAATCCTGCTTTCGTCTCATTCTACTCGATCTCAGCCGATTGCTTCATTGACGAAATTGATGACGGCCCTGGTTATTCTTGAAAATCATGAATTGGACGAAGTGGTCACGACCCCTTTGGAAGCAACCAAGATAAACAGCTCTACCATTGATATTTATCAGTACGAGCAACTGAACGTAGGGACACTTTTGGAAGCGATTCTCATTGGCTCAGCGAATGATGCGGCAGTCGCGCTTGCTATATTTCACTCAGGATCGGAAGCAGAGTTTGTCCGAGAAATGAATGAACGAGCGAAGCAATTAGATTTAGATTCAGCGAAATTTTACAACTCTACAGGACTGGATGTTTTGGAGCCACGAGAGGAAGACGATCCCAAAGATACCGAGCCCGAAATATTGGCCAATCTGATGTCGGCTCAGGATGTGGCGAGACTTGCGCGAATCGTATTGCAGTACGATTTTGTGAGAGAAGCGATTGCTCAGCCACATTTTTATGGGACCTCAGTGGACGAAGAATTCTTTCACGAAAAACCATCGACCAATCAACTTCTCGGTACTTTTCTCAATCTCAAGGGCATGAAGACCGGCTATACCTATATGGCTGGAGAATGCTTTATCGCTCTGGGAGAGACGGAGATGGGCAATGAAGTGATGACGATAATCTTGGGATCGAGTGATAGATTCGGGGAAACAAAAAAGTTATTGAGCTGGATATATGATAGTTTTGAGTGGCGATAAATTGCAGAAATTTATGGGATCCCGTATCAAATACGGCACACAGTATCTTCAGATTCGCTTTGCTTATCTCGAATTCAACTGTGGTTTTGAATGGAAATAAAAAAAGAGCCGCACTTGGAATGTGCGGCTCTGAAGTACGGACCTAATCTTTTGGGGGGCGGAGCTTTACTGAAGCACCGCCACGGACCAACTTTGCAATTAATCTTGCGGTTTTGTCCGTGGATTTTTCCCCTATGGATTTTTTCATAGAAGAAATTTTTACACATTTTTCTTTTACTTCATGACCTTCGAATTCTACCTGCATGAGCGGATTATCGCTCATAAAAAGCAGAGAAAAAGAAATCTGGGTGTTTTCTGGAATTTCATTTTCCATGAAGTTCCAGTCAAGAGATTTCCCTTTTAGAAATTTAGGATGATTACTCTCCTGAATTTCCCATTCAAAGGTTGAAGGTTTGTTCTTTGTCCCATTTGCTTTTGGAGATGGGACAAGTTTCATTTCATGTTGTAGTTGCAATAGTGCCTCCCTTAGATTTTGAGAATAAGTTGATTTGAGTCAGAGCTCAGAAATGCAGAAATATCCATTTCTCGGTTCTGACTCAAATGTTATTCAGAGTCCGTACTCTCCTCACAAAATGTGAGATCAGAGCGTCAAAAGAGTTTCTGATCATCAAAATGAAGAGAGGAAGACTCTGAAAGCTGATATATGTCAAAGATCTCGAAGCAATTTCTGGCCGGATTGTATTCTCCGGCAAAATTTTGTAAACCACCCTACTCTTTAATTATATCATATATAGACACGAAAGTCAATATCAAGAAAAAGAGGGGTCGTCGCGACGACCCCTCAAAAATTTATCGGGACGGAAAAGCAAAATCCAATTTTAAATTCTGAAAAACTTCTTTTAATATTTCCACCATCTTGTTGTTCCTTTCTTGGACAACATTATCAGGAAAAGAGGGACCGCTAGGGCATTCCCAGTAAAGACGGTGCAATTTTTGATATAGATATCTTTCTCCTTCTTTGTGTTCATCAAGGCAATTGAGCATTGCCCTAATTAATTCCTCCTGCATTCGAATATTTTTTTTGTCGCTTTCATATTTTTTCTTTTCCTCTCCTACTTTTTTTAGATTTTCAGGATAGGAAAGAGAAATTTCTTTTTTAAGAAATTCGTTTGAAAGCGACAGAATAATATCACCATTTGTTTCGATGGGATTTGCTTGTTCAGAAATACTAGTCATAGAGCCTCCTCTAGATAATTTAATGAATAAATAAAATTGGACTTTTCAGAGCCCGATCTCCTTGCTTGTTCCGGGAAATTATTTTATTTCCAAGAAGGAATAAAATAATCATCTCCAAAGGAAACAAAGAGAATGAAGCTCTGAAAATTCGGGATGTCAAAGAATGTGAAAAAAATTTCCGGCACCATATTTCAGGTGCCGGAAGAGAGATTGCCACTTTACGCTGAAGGAATAAAATAATAAGGGTTATCGAAAGGTTCAGTTTCTTGCTTAGTACTGAAGCCTTCCCATTCTGGATTGAATTGATTTTCAATATACTCAATTATTGAAAATTCTTCAGGGGAATCAGTCCCCGAAACTTCCGGGGAAGATTCCCCTCCGAAACCAGAATGTTGGTCTCCCCCATTTGCGGTAACTTGTTTTTTCTTCAATTTACCCATAAAGAACTCCTTTGTGTTTTGTGAATGGATTGTTTTTTGTCCACTTCAGCAGAGAAAGTGGCAAAAAGAACTCTGAGAGTTCAAAGCGCTCATCGCCACTTTCACATACTTTTCCGGCATGATTTTTGAAAGAACTAAAAAACCCGCTCTTTGCGAGCGGGCTTTGTTTTTCTATTGTGTATGAAAACTATGCCGCTCGCCTGACCGGGTGAATAATAAAGAGGAAAAGCTTGCGGAAATTTCTCATCGTTTGTGAGTCTATGGATGCAGGAGGGCTTGTCAAATTTTTTAATATTTAATGTCATTCCCTTGTAGAAGGGAATCCAGAACTTCTATTCTAGAAGATTGGTAGGAAACAAATATTAACACCGACTTTTTCATTTTGAGAGCTTTGGATCTCCGCCTCCGCGGAGATGACTATGATCTTTGGTGGGCAAGGCAGGAATTGAACCTGCGACTAACTCCGCTATCCAGCGGAGCTGTCTTTGCACCAACGTTCTGGATGTCCTGATTTTTTAATTTTTCGCTCTAAAGACAAAGCCTCCTTCATTGTTTTGCAAGAGATAACTCGAACGAGTTTCCACTCTCCTATGCGTTTTGTGGTATAGCAATTTTTATTTTTATGTTGTTCAATACGCTGATTCAAATTTTGAGTCGAACCAACATAAAATCTTTTTCCTTGAAGAATATAAACACACGGCTTTTTTATTATCGATTTCATTCTATTGGTGGGCAAGGCAGGAATTGAACCTGCGACCAACTCCGCTATCCAGCGGAGCTGTCTTTGCACCAACGTTCTGGATGCCCTGACTTTTTAATTTTTTGTTCTAAAGACAAAGCCTCCTTCATTGTTTTGCAAGAGATAACTCGAACGAGTTTCCACTCTCCTATGCGTTTTGTGGTATAGCAATTTTTATTTTTATGTTGTTCAATACGCTGATTCAAATTTTGAGTCGAGCCAACATAAAATCTTTTTCCTTGAAGAATATAAACGCACGGTTTTTTTATTATCGGTTTCATTCTATTGGTGGGCAAGGCAGGAATTGAACCTGCGACCAAGGCGTTATGAGCGCCCTGCTCTAACCACTGAGCTACTTGCCCGAAGAACGAGCCGATTCTACTGATTTTTGAATCAATATCCAATAATCATATCCCTCAGAAGAGATTTTATTTCTTTCTGGGGAATCTTCGTCGTGCTCCTTTGGCGGGAGCTTTTTCTAGGAGTTCTTTACATTCCTCGAGCGTGAGCTTGGAAGGTTCTTTGTCTTTGGGGATTTTGGCGTTTTTGGTGCCGTCAGTGATATACGGTCCATAACGACCATTGAGCACCTGGATGTCGGAGTCTTTGAACGTCTGAATATATTTTTCGGCTTCTTGTTTTTCTTTTTGAGCGATGAGCTCTTTGGCTTTTTCCAGTGTGATAGAAAAAGGATCTTCGGGTTTAATCGAAACAAATGTTTTTCCGTATCGGACGTAGGGACCAAAACGTCCGAAATTAGCCGTAATCTCATCACCTTTTTTTGTTTTTCCCAAAACGCGAGGAAGTTCGAACATTTTGAGTGCTTCCTCGAGGGTTACATCGTCCATTTTTTTGCCAGTAGGCAGAGATGAAAAACGAGGCTTCTCTTCGTCATCTGCAGAGCCAATCTGAATCATCGGACCGTATCGACCAATACGGACAATGACCGGTTTTCCTGTTTTTGGATCCGTACCGAGCTCACGCATACCCTGGGCGTCTGATTTTTTGATCTCAGCCGATTCTTCTACGGTTTTATGAAAGGGTTTATAAAATTCCGAAATCATCATATTCCATTTTTTCTTTCCCTGTGCGATAGCATCAAATTCCTGTTCGACTTTGGCTGTAAAATCATAATCTACGATTGAGGGAAAATACTGCACCAAAAAATCATTTACCACTTCACCGATGTCTGTAGGAAAAAGTTTTCCTCGTTCAGTACCAATAGTTTCTTGTTCTTCATCGTTGGTTACTTTCTTGTCTTTGAGGGTGAGGACCGTAAAAAATCGAGGTCTTCCTTCGCGATCACCTTTTTCGATATAGCCGCGATCTTGAATCGTTGAAATTGTTGGCGCATAGGTTGAGGGGCGACCAATCCCCATTTCTTCCATTTTTTTTACCAAACTCGCTTCGGTGTAGCGAGCAGGAGGACGAGAAAACGTCTGTCGAGCTTTCATTTGCTGGAGCGCGAGCGGTTGCCCTTTTTTGATTGGGGGCAATATTTTGGAAACTCCGTTGCCATTTTCTTCGTCCGTTCCTTCGAAATACACCTTCAAAAATCCCTCGAATTGAACGACTTCTCCCTGGGCTTTGAGCTTTTCGGATCGGGTTGAAATATTAATAGTCGCGGTCGTGCGTTCGATTTTGGCATCAGCCATCTGAGAGGCAATAGTGCGTTTCCAGATCAGTTCATATAAGCGTGATTCATTGCGATCACCTGAAACCGATTCTTTGCTCAGATCGGTCGGGCGGATGGCTTCATGCGCTTCTTGGGCGCCGGCAGATTTGGTTTTGTATTTTCGTATCTGGACAAAATTTTTGCCGTATTTGGATTCGATTTGTTTGGCGGCTTGGGAGAGAGCGGTATCAGAAAGATTGAGCGAATCGGTACGCATGTAGGTAATCTTTCCGGATTCGTACAGTCGCTGAGCCACCACCATGGTTTGTTTGACCGAAAATCCTAACTTTCGACTGGCTTCTTGCTGAAGGGTCGAAGTAGTAAAAGGTGGAGAAGGCGACTTTTTACCAGGTTTTTTTTCCAGATCTTCGACCGAAAATTCGGCCCCTACGCACTGCTCCAGAAACCGCATCGCCTCCTTGGCGGTTTTGAATTTCGTGGGCAGTTCGGCTGATAAGACAGATCCTTTTCCCAGATCAAATTCGGCCGTAATCTTAAAACTCGATTCGGGTTTGAATGATTGGATTTCTCGTTCACGTTCTACGATTAAACGTACTGAGACTGACTGCACACGTCCGGCAGAAAGGCCAGTTTTGACTTTTTTCCAGAGGACCGGAGAGAGTTCGTATCCGACTAGCCGATCCAGAACCCGACGAGCCTGTTGAGCATCAACAAGTTTTTTATCAATGGTTCGGGGATTCTCAATAGCTTTCAAGATGGCAGGCTTCGTGATTTCATGAAAGACAATGCGCTTGGTCGATTTTTCCTCGAGCTTGAGTGCCGCGCTGAGATGCCAAGCAATAGCTTCTCCTTCTCGATCTTCATCTGTGGCGAGCCAAATAGTTTGTGCGTCTTTGGACTGCTTTCGGAGTTCGGTGACAGTTTTTTTCTTGTCGGGAGAAATTTCGTACTGGGGTTCAAATCCGTGTTCGATATCAATTGCCATTTCTTTTTTGGGGAGATCTCGGATATGTCCGAAACTAGATTTCACGCTAAAATCTTTCCCTAGAAATTTCTCGATGGTTTTGGCTTTGGCGGGGGACTCTACGATAACTAGATTTTTTGCCATTGGATTTGTGTCTGAAAATTTCGAGACAAACGGTAGAGGAAAAAATTTTATTTGGCAAAAATTTTCCCCTGATACAGAAAAAAAGCAGGAACATCCGAAGATGTCCTGCTTTTAAGATGAGAGAATTGTGAATTATAATACAGAATAGGCAACAGTGAGTCCCGACATAACGATAGCCACCATACTCATTAACTTAATAAGTATATTGAGACTGGGGCCAGACGTATCCTTGAAAGGATCGCCGACTGTGTCACCGATCACCGTTGCTTTATGCGCGGGGGAGCCTTTGCCTCCCAAGTTTCCTTCTTCGACATATTTCTTGGCGTTGTCCCAGGCACCGCCTGAGTTAGCCATAAAGACAGCCAAGACGAATCCGGCAGCAAGACCGCCAACCAGAAGTCAGAAGTCCCATCGTTCCGGCGACGCCAAAAATAACGCCGACCAAAACAGGAACGAGAATGGCGAGTGTAGAGGGAAGAATCATTTCCATCTGCGCACCTTTTGTTGAAATTTCTACGCAGCGTGCATAATCGGGAGTGGCTTTTCTTTCGAGGATTCCGGGAATATCCCGAAATTGTCGTCGCACTTCATCCACCATTTTTTGCGCGGCTCTTCCGACGGCGTTCATGGTTAAACCGCAGAAGATAAATGCCATCATCGAACCGATAAACATTCCGACTAATACTTTCGGATTCATTAGGTTGACATCGAAATATTTCATAAAATCGGTGAATTCTGCGGTCTGAACATCGACAATAATACCATGACCCAGATCCATAACAGTTTGTCCGATTCGAAGCATACCGATTTTTAACTCTTCAATATATGATGCAAGAAGAGCGAGTGCTGTTAAAGCAGCCGAACCGATTGCAAAACCCTTACCGGTTGCGGCAGTTGTATTCCCGAGTGAATCCAGAGCATCGGTTCTTTCTCTGACTTCAGGTTCAAGGTTACTCATTTCCGCATTACCACCTGCGTTATCGGCGATAGGCCCGTATGCATCTGTTGCCAGAGTTAGTCCGAGCGTAGAAAGCATACCGACAGCGGCAATACCAACCCCGTATAATCCCATATTTATTTTTGCGAATTCGAATCCGGATGCAAATAAATAGGAAAGGGTAATAGCTGTTGCCACAGCTAAAACCGGTATAGCAGTTGACATCATACCGACTCCAAGACCAGAAATAATAACGGTAGCCGGACCGGTTTTAGAACTTTCAGCTATACTTTGTGTCGGTTTGTATGAAGCGGAGGTGTAATATTCTGTCGCTTTTCCAATCACGATTCCAGCAACGAGTCCGGTAACGACCGAAGCCCAGATGCCGAAAGGATTCTCTAATCCTAAGAAGTAAATAACGCCAAGGGAAAAGAGAACGATAAAAATAGAACTCAGATTTATTGATCTGGATAATGAATGCAATAAATCTTTTTGTGTCGCGTCTTCTTTCGTCTTCACGGCAAAAATGCCGAGAATGGAAAGAATCACACCGACAGCTGCGATCAGCATCGGAGCGATGACAGCTTTGAATTGCATGGATGGATCGGCTAAAAATGCCGAAGATCCCAATGCCGCTGTCGCAAGGATCGAACCTGCATATGATTCATACAGATCTGCTCCCATGCCGGCGACGTCTCCTACATTATCGCCAACATTATCGGCAATAGTTGCAGGGTTACGAGGATCATCTTCGGGAATACCAGCTTCGACTTTACCGACTAGGTCCCCGCCCACATCAGCGGCTTTGGTGAAAATACCGCCGCCGACTCGGGCAAAAAGTGCCTGAGCGGAAGCACCCATTCCGAAGGTTAACATTGTTGTGGTAATAACAACCATATTATGTCCATCGGTCAGGGTCGTCGGATAAAAAGCGTTCAGCACAATAAACCAAAGTGAAATATCCAGCAGTGCTAAACCAACAACGACGAGTCCCATAACGGCGCCACTTCTAAAAGCAACTTGTAAACCGGCGTTTAACGATTTACGGGCTTCATTTGTGGTACGCGCAGAAGCATAAGTAGCAGTTTTCATTCCAAAAAATCCCGCCAAACCGGAGAAAAAACCACCGGTGATAAATGCAAACGGAACCCATGGATTTTGTAGATTCCAGACATATGCCATCAGAGCAAATGCAATCGTCATGATGACAAAGAAAATAGCAACGATTTTGTATTGTTGCCGTAAATACGCCATTGCTCCATCACGAACGTGTTGAGCAATTTGTTTCATCAAATCAGTTCCTTCGTCTTTGCCCATCATTTGTTTGAAAAAGAAATAGGCAAATCCGAGTGCTATAACAGAACAAGTTGGGACAATCCAAAAAAGGTCATTGAACATTTTTATTCCCCTTTATTTTTTGAAAAAATTTACAGTGTTGCATTACTGGCGGACCTCCACCAGCTGTGGTATTTGGTTTCTAATTCTTCTTCGGTAGGAAAGGAATAAAAAGCAAATTTAATCCCTTCTGTGATATAAAATCCTCCTTTGATAGTTCTGGCCAAAATATACATATTCGAACTATCTCGGTTGAAAAGCTTCCCAGGGAGTGTGTTTTTTACTGTCAATTTTCTTAAACATGCCCTGAGGTTTTCAACGTTTGAATAAGGAAGATTTTCTGCCGGAGTATCTGGATCATTTTGAAGTCCGTTGAGCTTGAGCTCAACAAACATTAATTTGGGCATAAAGTGACGAGTATTTTCTTTGCTTGTCAGCCATTGACCAAATTCTAAGGGCTGAAGACTGCTTACGACTTCCACCGCCCGAGGAGACATTTCTTGGTAGAGATGACATGTTCCTTCCGACTCGGGAGGAGTTTTTTGGCTCTGAGGAATTTCCAGAACCAAGCCGTCTTTTGTTGTGAAATACAGGTTTCCCAAATTACCTATGGGGATATGCTCTAATACACCGTATTGAGAAACCAAAAGCGAAGCTTTCGGCCTGCCGTCAGGATGCTCTTGACAGAGCTTTTCAGCTTCTTCGAAAGGGAAATAATCGCTTTCGAAGGGAATAAGCTCAATAAAAAGAGCCTGCCCTCGAGCGGCTTTGCTTTCTCCGAGAGCCAAATATTCTCCAAATTCCCGAGGAGGAAGTTGGGAAAAATACAAGACCTGTGGAGTCAGTGAAAAATACCAATAAATCTGAGACATAAGGACCTCCGTTTGTTATTTGATAGTTTGTTTTGTGTTGCTTTGACAAAAAGGATCAAAGGCACAGAAAATGCACCTTCAGCCCTTCTTGCCAAAGTCTTTTCACAATTCTCTCGTCAGGGATTCTTTCTCTCTTATTATCAAAAAGAGGAAAAAATCCACGAGAGCTCTTTAAAGCTGAGCTATCAAAGAGCGAGATACTTTTTTACTAAAAATTGACAAATAGTCAATAGATTTCATTTTTTGTTTTTTTTGTTATGGTACTTGGAGATGAAGATATTGGCCTTTGAAACTTCCTGTGATGATACGGCTGTAGCGATTGTAGAAAATGGTACAGATGTTCTGGCTTCAGTGCGTCATTCACAGGTCGAGCACGAACCGTACGGCGGAGTTGTGCCTGAGATTGCGGCGCGACTGCATTCGGAGCGCTGGCGCCCGGTTTTGGAAGAGTGTTTGTCTCAGGCGAATTGCTCGATATCAGATATCGATTATCTGGCGGTGACCAATGGGCCAGGACTGCAGACATCGCTTTTGACGGGGACAACTGCGGCGAGCTTTCTGTCACTATTACATCAGAAACCTCTTATTCCGGTGCATCATGTTTTGGGACATGTTTGCTCGACAGCGCTCGAACGTGATCCATCAAAATTTCAATTTCCTTCGGTGGTGCTCACGGTTTCAGGAGGACATACGGATTTTTATCTGCGAAAAAATTTTATTGACGTTCAAAAAATAGGACAGACCAGAGACGATGCGGCTGGGGAAGCCTACGACAAAGTCGCTAAAATGCTCGGGCTTGGCTATCCTGGGGGGCCAATTGTGTCGCAAAAAGCCGATCAGGGAAATCCAAAAGCATTTGATCTGCCGCGCATTTTCCTCGAAAAAGATTCTCTGGATTTTTCTTTTTCTGGACTCAAAGCGGCTGTGTATCGACTCACTCAAGAAAGCGATTCGGTTCAAGAGGAATCATTTATTGCGGATGTTTGCGCGAGTTTTCAGGAAGCAGTCGTGGATATTTTTCTCAAAAAAATTGTCCGTGTTTTTCAGCAATATCCAGATATTCATGAGCTCCATTTTGTAGGAGGAGTATCAGCCAATAAAAGACTTCGCGAAGAAATTAAAAACCTATGTCATGTTCACAAAAAACAATTTTTTACAACGCAGAAATTCGAGTATTCCACCGACAATGCGGCTATGATTGCCGGAGCAGCATATTTTCTCGTCCAAAAAAATCCAGATGTTGCTCAGGTTCAATTTGTAGATGGGGAGGCAGGATTAGCGATTAATGACCAATAATCAATCTTCAATTTTTACAATGGGATTCGTATCCCTGAGGATACGAATCCTTATTTTACGACGTCTTGATCTGATTGAAAAAGTCGTTTTTTAGATCGGGTTTTGTTTTAAATGCTCCTCGAAAAGCAGTTGTGACCGTTTCGGCATCGACTTTTTTGACACCGCGTCCGCACATGCAGAGATGGCGTCCACTGACTTGGACAGCCACGCCTTTGGGATTGAGTTCTTCATGCAGTACGTCAGCGACCTGGACAGTCAGTCGTTCTTGATTTTGAAGTCTCCTGGCGAAGATATCTACAATTCGAGGGAGTTTTGACAGACCGGTTATTTTTTTATCCGGAATATAAGCGATGTGCGCCATGCCAAAAAAAGGAATCATATGGTGTTCGCATGTCGAAAAATAATCGATGTTTTTGACCAAGATCATTTCTTCGTATCCATTGGCTTCAAAAGTTTTGATTACCTTTCGCGGATCTTCTTTGTATCCCGAAAAAAGTTCTTTGTAACTATCGGCAATGCGCTGCGGAGTTTCGATTAGATCATCCCGCTCAGGATCTTCTCCGATAAGCTTCAGTATTTCTCGAATATGATCTTGAATATTCATAGATTGCGCAGACATTCTCCAAGTGTGCCTAATGTAGAAATTTCGAAACTTTCGTCAACCAGTTCGCTCAAGGGGCGCAGGACAAAATCTCGGTGAATCATTCGAGGATGAGGGATTTCTAATTCTGGTGTCTGCACAATCTGATCGTGGTAGAGGAGAATATCCAGATCGAGGGTTCGGTCATCCCATCGTTGTTGCAAAAACTTGTCTTTCCGACCGTGCTCTTCTTCGACTTTCTCTAAAGCAGTCAGCAATTCTTTTGGTTTCAAATCAGTATGAATCTCCCAGACAGCATTGGAAAATTTATTTTTAGCAACACCTCCAAAAGGATCATTTTTGAGCACAGAAGATTTACGCAGGACGTGTATATTTTTTTCTTCGAGCGATTTTTCGGTCGATGCGAAGATTTTTTTCGCATCACCGATTGAGGAGCCAACGCCAATGAAAATCATAATTTTAGGTTTTCAGGAAAATCTTTTTCGAGTTCCCATTTTTCGGGATTCAAGAGAATATATTCATGAATACATTCTAACTCTTTTTCGTTTCGGATAATACGATCATAAAAAGATCTTTGCCAGGCGAAATGAGGGAGAAATTTTCGGATATTTGTAGTGGTTGCTGATTTAAATCCGCGGATAATCCACGATAAATTGTTTTTGGGTAGGGGCGCATTGCAATGCGCCCCTACGGGTTTATGCATATAAACAATGCCGTGAATATGATTGGGCATAATCACAGTATGGTTCCATTCTTCTTGGACAATTTTTCCCGCTTCGTTGAGTACTACATTTTTATTTTTTACCTCGCCAAAAAAGCATTTTTTATCTTTGGTACAAATTGTCACAAAATAAGCCCCTTCTTCACTGTAATCAAAATCTCTCAAGCGGAGCGACGACAATCGACGCTGAAATTTCATTTCTCGAAATACAATACCAGACTCACGCCAATGACGGTCAAAAAAATACCAATCATCTGAATCCAATTGATTTGTTCCCGCCAGACCCACATCGAAAAAAGAACGGCGATGAGAAGGGAAAGCTCGACAATCACCGAAACCGCTCCGATTTTTCCGCCGGCATTCAGTGCCAAGATCAATCCAATCGTGGAAAAAACAGTTGCCGAAATAAGAAGTCCTAACGGCCAACTCGAGACATCAAACCAAGTTTTATGAAAAATTTTGGAAAAAATAAGTCCGAAGAAGATCGCCACAACACCAGAAAATACAAGCGGTGAAAAAGGATTTTCCGATGGGGCAAGACGGGGAGCAATGTACCAGATCGCTGATCCTGCCATCGCTACCAATGCCCAAAATATCCACATTATTCTGTGAAAAAAGAGACCAATTTTTCTGCGAGCCCTGTGTAGGTCTGAGGAGTCAGTTTTTTGAGTCGGGCTTTTTCTGTTTTTGGCAGATCCGTCGAATCAATAAATTTTTGAATTTCTTTGAGTGAGAGCGCTTTTCCCCGAGAAAACTTTTTGAGCTGATCGTACGCATCTGCGTGTCCGTGTGCACGTAGCACTGTTTGTACGGCCTCAGTCAGGACTTCTGGTGCATTTTTCAAGTCTTCTTCCAGTCGGTCTTTCTTGATTTCCAGTTTTCCGAGTCCTTTGAGCAGTGACTTTAAACCGAGTAAAAAATGACCAAAAACCAGTCCAAAATTTCGTTGCAATGTGGAATCGGTCAGGTCTCGTTGCCAGCGAGAAATAGGCAATTCATCGGCTAAGACTCGGGCTATTCCTCGTGAAAGCTTTAGATTTCCTTCTGCATTTTCGAAGTCAATCGGGTTGACCTTATGGGGCATGGTGGAAGACCCGACTTCTCCTTTGACTACTTTTTGTCCGAAATATCCCAGCGAAATATATCCCCAAATATCACGGCACAGATCGATCAAAATCGTACTGGCAAGAGACAATTCATTTAGAGCAAGCGCTTGCCCGTCGTGGGGTTCGATCTGTGTCGTCAGGGGATTCCAATCCAGTTCCAATTTTTCTTCGACAAATTCCTGAGAGAAGGAGATCCAATCAACTTTTGGAAAGGCGGCCACATGAGCCGCGAAAGTGCCGGTAGCGCCACTGAATTTTGCCGGAAAAGGGAGATTCACCCATCCACTACTGGCTTGTTCCAAACGAGAAAGAAAGACCAAAAATTCTTTTCCCATGGTCGTGGGAGTGGCGGGCTGTCCATGAGTTCGAGACAAAAGCGGAACCGATTTCCATTGTTTTGCTTTTTTGAGTATGTCATCCATGACCGTATCCAAAGAAGCCAGAACAATCCCCATTCCCTTTTGAAAAAGGAGCGCGTATGCGGTGTTATTGATATCTTCGGACGTACAGCCGAAGTGTATCCAACTCCACATATTTTTTGGAATATATTCACGCAGGAAAATCTCCACCGCTTTGACATCATGATTGGTTTTGGCTTCGATTTTTTTGATAGCTTGGAATTCTTTTTCGCCAAATTTTACTTGCAGTGTACGTAGTTTTTTTGGATCCAGTTTTGGCGCTATTTTTTTCTCACTGAGAAAGAGCAACCATTCGATTTCTACTGTTGTTCTCGCCCACATCAATCCGAATTCAGAGAAAATGGGTTCCAGTTCAGCAACTTTTTGTGCGTAGCGACCATCGAGAGGAGAGAGCGACATGAAAATCAATTACAAATTACGAATTTTCAATTATTAATTGAAGAGCAGTGGGAATGTACTGCGAAAGAGAAAAAAGGGCAAGAAATTGACAATGTTATTTTTTGGTTTTATTTTAGGAGAAATAATAATTCCTTATGGAAACAAAAAAACTCACTTCCGAAGATCTCGCCAAAGGAGAAGTACGCGCTTTCCTCAACCAAAGTGAAAAAAGTTTTTATCATTATCCCGCAATAGAAAAAATAACAGCAATTCTCAGAAAAGAATTTTTGCCGGAGGAATCGGAAACAGATTTTTCTGCGGACTCATTAGATCATCGATCTCGACTTCTCTTTAATCAAATTCGAGCAGAGGTAATCGCAAAGATTGTTTCTTTGGGCGACGAAGTTGGAAATTTCCTAGAAACCAAAAAACAGTGGTGATTATCCTGTTATTTTGACAGCTAATCGTTCCAAGCACAGACGAGGATTGATATTTTGTCCGATGGCTTGATGGGTTTCAAAAAGAATTCCCATGTGTTCCTGATATTTTCGAAACAATCGAATATACCGGATCAAGTCTTCCAGGAAAGACAGAAAAACACGTCGATCGATTTTTTTGTCTTTGTTGTCTTTCGACGCTTTATCGAGTTCGTCGATTTTTTGAAATTTGGGAATGAGTGATTTTCCTTCAAAAAAATTTTTGATATCTTCTGAAACTTCAAAATCTTTGTCCTGAGTGGGGAGTCGGACAATGGTCACTCGGGACAAAACCGTTTCCAGAAGCTGATGATGATTGCGAGTGGTAAAAAGAAAGATAGTTTTGAGCGGTGGTTCTTCGATTAATTTGAGTAGTGCATGAGGAGACTCTCGAGAAAGACGTTCAATATTTTCCAAGATGACAATGCGATATGTGCCTTCATTGGGTTTCTGATGTGACCAGCGGATCAAGCCGCGAACGTTTTCGTATTCACTCTGCTCGTCTTTTTTGGCGGCATCGGACCAATCAATTTTGAAGCTTTTTCCGGTGTCCGGAAAAAATAAAACATCGGAGTAAATTCCTTTTTTGATTTTTTCAGGAGTTGTTTTTTGTAATTGAGCGGCTATTTCTAGGGCTATTTCTTTTCCGATATTTCCCCCAGAGAGGAGAACTCTTTGGGGGAAATTATCAGACTTGAGCCATTTTTGGATTTGAGCGGGGATCATTTTGCCGTTTTCTTTTTATTCCAAAACTTTTTTTTGAGCCACCAAAAAATGATCAACAATGGTACCCAGATCGGAATGTATGCGATCAAGAAAATAAATTTATCAGCGAGTTTCTGAGCATCCTGAATCAGCTCGTTCATTGCTTGGCGCCATGTTTTTTGCGCACTCCAGTGAGGATTCTGAACGTCTCCAATCTGCGGTTCTGGTCGCAGTGTTAATTGTAAGACAGAGTACGCGACATTTGCATCATGGCGACGAAGTGTTTGCTGTAAATTTTCAATCTGAGTTTGGACATTGCTGAGTTCTTTATCGATTTGTAAAACATCAGCCAGATTTGTTGTTTCTCGCTCCATGAGTTCCCGCAGCCTCTCGCGTCGGGATTCAAGATTTTTGAGCCTATTTTCGGTATCTCGATATTGGGCAGTAATATCGGAGGTGGAGAAACTTTCGCTTTTTTTAATACCGAGAAAGGAAAGCTTTTCGATGGCTTCCTCGAATTTTTCAGAAGGGACGCGAAGTGTCATATTATAAGCCAAAATATTCGGTCGAATTTCCCAGGAGTTGCTGTGCGTAATGCTTCCTCCCAGATCCTGGATTTGATCTTCGGCTTCTTTTTTTGCGTTTTGGGTGTCTTCTACCTCCAGTTCCAAACTTCCATTTTTGATAATTTTTCGTTCGGTTGCTTCAGGATCAAAGTCCGCATACGCAGGAGAGACAATGTTCATCCCTTCGTCTCGAGCGACCATTTTTGCTTGGGGAGCCATTGAATCTGCTCCATATTCTCCTCGAAAAGCACTATTGGATTGCTCCATCGTGTAATGAACAGATGTGCCATTATCCAAGACCCACCATCCGACGAGGAAAAGAACCAGAAACAAAAGGAAATGCTCTCTCATAAAGCGATGAGCGGCCGAATACCAGTGCTGAAATTTTGACATGAGGAAAAAAATAAGAAATCCTTTGTATTATACGGAAATTCTGAGAAAAAGTAACAGGATCAGCTTTCAGAACACAAATCCTTGATTTTTGTGTCTATATATGGTATAATAAGGGTTTAGGGTGAGTTTTCTATTTCTTTGAGAATTCTCTGACCGGAAGCCGTTCGTGAATTTTTATCTCGCGTGACAAATTCTCCCCAGGTCAGTTTTTCTTTTTGCAGAATTTGACGTCCCCGTTTTCCAAGTTTCCCCATGGGAGAAAAAATGATTTTCCCTTGAGAATGGATCTTCCGCGCCCAAGAGAGGAAGATTTCGAGAGATTTTTCATCGTTTGTTGTGATGGCAAATTTATACATGGCTGGACTGAAGGATTGCATTTTTTGAAAAACGGAACGAAGATTTTCGTCGTCTTCCCCCAAATTTCCTTCGAAATCATGAAAACTCAACATGAGTTTTTCGGAGGGGATATGACGAATTAGCTCGGAGGGATTGTGCTGGATGTCCAGATCAACGAAGTCGCCACCCCCATCAAGAAACATTTGCAGAATCGTGAGTCGCTCTTTTGGGGAACCATGAAAACGCCCTCCTTCTTTTGGCGATTTACAACAGCCCAGAAATCTCATCCCGGATTCGGGGACTCTTTTGAGCTCAAGATCGATTTGATCGAAGTGATCCAGCCACACTTCCACAAAGTCAATATGGGCTGGAACTTTCGAGAGAAGTGATTTCCATTCTTTTTTATGCTGTGGCCGAAGCGGAAGAATCAGGTGCATTTTTTCGCGTTGATTTTACGCTGAGTTTTCCGCACAATACAAGTACGTATGGCTCATATCCGGATTGTGTACGGTACGACGGGAGGAAACACACAAATTGTCTGCCAAAAAGTAGCCGCTGATTTGGAAGAACGCGGACATACTGTTTTGGTGGAGCGGTGTGAGTTGACCGATCCCCAAAAAATCACCGACTGTGATTGTCTTATTTTGGCCAGTCCTACCTATGGGCATGGACTTTTGGAAATGCATTTTGCGAAATTCTTACCCCAGATCGAACACATGAATTTGAAAAAATTACCCTGTGCGGTGATCGCTCTGGGAGATCCCAAATATGATCTGGATTATTTTTTGGAATCGGAAAAAAAGCTGACGCATTACTTCCAATCTCATAACGGAAAAATTCTTCTCGACCCACTCAAAATCGCGAAAAGCCCCTTGCCTTATCTGGAGAAAAAAGTAGTGAAGTGGGTGGAAAAATTAGACCAAAAATTGACTGCTCTATGAATCTTCAGGATACACGTCTCAGGATTAAAATTGTCGGGCAGAGCGGGTCCGGACTTTTGACCGTGGGGGAGATTGTGAGTAAAGCTCTTCAGAGACTGGGCTTTTTCCTTTGTGCGGATCGCGAGTATCCATCCCTGATTAAGGGAGGGCATTCGTGCTACACGATTAATCTTTCCGAATCTCCCGTTCGCAGTTTATCAGATACCGCCGATATTCTCGTGGCTATCGACAAACACAGCTTAGTGGCATATTTTGACACTCTCAAAAAAGAGGGGATTTTTATTCATGGATATGAGCGAACAGCTGGAATTCAGGATATTTTGCAGCAGGCCGAAAAGAAAAAGATACAGACGGTTTTCGCCCCATCCCGGAAGATTGCGTTTGACAACGGAGGAACCGAACAAATGGCGAATATCATTCTCACCGGAATGCTGTGGAAGGTGCTCGGATTTCCGCTCAAAAAGGTAGAGGATTTGGTACGAGAAAAATTTAAAAACAAAAAGAAAATCCTTGATATAGCTCTCCGCTGCTTGGGAGCAGGATACGATGCGGTTGATTCACAACTGACGATTGATGTGCCAGTCAAAAAGAAAAAAACACTCCTTCTGGACGGAAATCAGGCAGTAGCGTTGGGAGCAATCCAAGCGGGAATGCGTGTGTATTCTGCCTATCCCATGAGTCCTTCGAGTTCGATTTTGTCGTATATGGCGGAGATGGCGTCCCGTACGGGGATTATTGTCAAGCAAGCCGAAGACGAGATTACCGCTGCTCAGGTGAGTCTCGGGGCTATGACTGCTGGTACCCGATCAATGACCGCGACTTCCGGTGGAGGGTATGATCTGATGACAGAGACGGTCAGTTTGGCAGGGATGATCGAGTCCCCGTTTGTGGTTCTCATTGGACAGCGACCGGGACCCGCGACCGGCTTGCCGACCTGGACGGCACAGGCGGATCTCAATCTCGCTCTTTATTCTTCGCATGGAGAATTTCCGCGCATCGTGATGTCGATTGCCGATCCAGGAGATGGATTTGAATCTATTCAGCATGCTTTTAATTTAGCTGAAGAATATCAGGTGCCGGTCATTGTTCTCAGTGAAAAAGTGGTCTGCGAATCCAAAATGACGGTTGATTCCGAACGATTCAAAAAGATTCCGATTCGACGAGGACTTGTCCCACCAGAAAAATTATCTCAATTAAAATCCGAGGACCGATTCAAAATAACCCCCAGTGGTATTTCTTCTCGCTGGATTCCTGGCAGCAGTGAAACATACTATTTTGCAAACGGCGATGAACACTGGGAAAAAGGAACCATTACCGAGGAAGCGGATGAGGTGGAAAAAATGTATCAGAAACGCATGAGGAAAGAAGAAACAATTCGGGAGAAACTCCCGCCGCCTGAAATTATCGGCAAAGAGAAACAAGCAGACATTTCTTTTGTGGGATGGGGGAGTTCTTTGACTGTTCTGAAAGACATCATTGAGGATTATCGCAAGAAAGGAATATCAGTGAACCTCCTCCATTTTCGATGCCTTTCTCCATTGAACAAAAAATTTGTTCAAGAATTCTTTTCTCGTAACTCCAATATCCATCTTCTCGAAGGAAATTACCAAGGACAGCTGGGGCAACTCTTGGAGCGAGAAGGATTTTCATTCCGAGGAAAGCTTCTCAAGTATAATGGACGCCCGTTTTTCCTTGAGGACGTCGATTCTTATATTCGTGATCATATTTCTCAGCATGGATAAAAAAAGACTCTCAGAATTGGTGCACCAATCAGACGCATATAATGCGTATGAGAGTGATGAAGTTCTCACCTGGTGTGGTGGATGCGGAAACTATTCTATCCAAAATGCTCTCAAACGCGCTCTTGTGCTCCAAAAGATTCCCCCCCACAAAACACTGATGTGTTTTGATATCGGTTGCCACGGAAATGGATCCGATAAAATTGAAGGCTATACTATTCACGGCTTACATGGACGAGTTTTGCCTCTGGCTGCTGGTGCCAGCATGACAGTTGATCCAGATATAAAAGTAATGGCTTTTGCCGGCGACGGAGGAACTATGAGCGAAGGAATAAATCATTTAATCCATACGGTTCGCAGTAATTATCCGTTCGCTTTTTTCCATCATGACAATCAAAATTATGCCTTGACCACAGGACAGCCCTCAGCAACAACCAAAAAAGGATGTCCCATGAATGCTGCTCCCCAAGGAGTTATGACCGATCCCATCAACACGCTCCAGTTGGTTCTTTCACTCGAGCCATCTTTTGTGGCTCAGACATTGTCGGCAGACATTGATCACATGACTGATGTGTTCCAAAAAGCTCTCTGCCATCAGGGGTTTGCTTTTGTGAATATTTTGCAGGGATGTCCGACCTACAATCGTGAGGCAACAAATGAATGGTATTTGCGCCATGTTCAGAGAGTTGAAGAGCAAAAAGATTATGATCCGACCGACATTTGGGCCGCGCGACGCATTGTGGCACAAAAAGAAAAAATCCCTCTTGGCATTCTTTTTCTTGATACTGCGCAGAAAGATTTCTTACACACTCTGCCCGACCGAGATCCGGCATCCCATTTTCCTACCAGAGAGGTCATCCCTCGCGATATCACAGAATTTCTCTCAGCATTGGAGTGATTGACATTTGCCAGGAAAATCGCACAATCAGGCGTGATGAACTATGGAAAAATAATCCATGAAGCGTGGAATCTCACGGTTCATTGCTCGAAACTCAAGTGGTTTGTTTTTATTCCCAGTTTTGCGGCGGTGGTCGTGTTTGTACTAGAACTCGCTTGGCAGGGCTCACTCATCGTTGAAGAGTTCCATCTTTTTGGGGTTGAGGGACATTTCGTATACAGCAAAATAGGCTCTTTTTTGGGTTTCTTGGCGGATCACCATCTTTTGGGGTGGGGTATTTTTGTGGGTCTTTTTATTATTCTGTTCGAATTTGTTTTTCCTTCCTGGATTCTTTCAACACTGATTCTCTCCGTTCGCCAGCAATTTACAGTCCCTGAGAAAGAACTTTCATTGCGTCAGAAAATTATTGAAGGGTCAGCGCATTTTTTTCGTCTTTTCGAATTGCATGCGATTTTCTCTCCTTTCGCGATGATAACGATCGGGCTTTTTGGGGTGACACTTTTTCGCTATTACCACGGTGATATTTTCACTGCCATCCTTTTGCCCATTTTGATTCTCTATTCGATTTTGGCTCTTTTTCTCAATGTTTTTATTGCGTTTGCGCCTTATTATATTGTGTGTGAAGGGTATGCGGTAGGGCAGGCTGTAAAAAAGAGCATTGGATTGGTATTTGTGAATTTTGGTCAAACCATGGCTATCATACTGCTGATGTTTTTGGTGAACCTGCGAGTTGTCATTAATGTCTTGGTG
The DNA here is from genome assembly GCA_021734395.1 of Candidatus Altimarinota bacterium. Taxonomy (GTDB): domain Bacteria; phylum Patescibacteriota; class Gracilibacteria; order UBA4473; family UBA4473; genus JAIPGI01. The sequence goes on along the minus strand of JAIPJB010000001.1, from coordinate 67,061 downwards.
GTGGTCGGAGTTCCATTGGGAATTCTTTTTCTTATTTCTGTTTTGGCTCAATCGGCGTGGTTGAGTTTTGCGGTAGTGGCCGCTATTTTAGTGGGTTTGGGGCTTTTGGCTTTGACGGCTTATTTGACGGCCATTCTGGATGTTTTTTCGACGGCCGTATGGGAACGCGCTTTTACAGTATTTCGCGCCAAACAGGAAACACTGCAATTTTCAGCCGAAAACACTCCCCCTCCTTCTTATCCAGAGGAAGAATCTCATGAAGCCGTTGAATAAGACGTGGCTCGCAATAGGAATAGCAATCATACTCATTTTCTTGGGGCGGGAATTCTTTTTGGTTCGAGGACGAGAGCTTCAGATTGTCTGTGAAGAAAATATTGCCTTAATCCACACACGAGAAGGGAGAATTATTGGCTTTAGGAATACCGACAGTTCTCTCGCAGAATCCATTACCCGATCGCTGAGCCCCTATTTTTTGCAGACATCAATCCTCGCCTTAAACTCTTTTGCAATGGATACAGAATACGAGGGAAGGGCTCTGCAGGGAAAAGATTTCGTAATTCAGCTTTTTTCTCCTCACATTATTCGGGGTGTTTTTGATGATCAGGTCATTTGGTTTTTGGGTGATTTTTCCGAATCAGAATTAATACAGCTCAAGTCTCAGCAAATTTCGTTTTCAGGTGACCTCTGGATTTTGGAAAAAAATGCATTTCCGGACTTTCTCCCTCCCCCAGAGGAAGGGATTCTTCATTTGGGAAGTCGGGCTCCTTCCAAAAAACTCGTCCATTTTGCTCAGGAAAAATCAACACCTCTCGTGTCGGTTTCAAAAACCGGTGGATTTCGAATGATATTTGATGAAGGCGTGTGGCATTTGAAAACTCGGAACTGATTTTGCAAATAAGATTTTTTCGTTACATTGGCTCGTGCTATGAAGAGAGAACAAATTTTTGGTGTCCGACAAAAAGTGCAGAATCCAGCAAAAGTTCGGAAATTTTTGAAAGAACTCCAAGAGGATCTTCCTCGGGATGCTCGAGAACTCGAAAAAAGAAAGCGTGCTTTTTGTGCTCGAGAGAAAACAGAGCCGATTCTCAATCGGGATCTGATTGCGATGATTCAAAAAGCGCGGGCAGAGCAGATAGAACAAAGTTCGGTCGCTCCTACAGAATTAGAAAATTTACTCCGCAAACGGGCGGTGCGTACGATTTCAGGGGTCTCGCCGATCGCGATTCTCACCAAGCCCTACCCCTGTCCGGGCAAATGCGTGTACTGCCCGACTGAGGCTCGCATGCCCAAATCCTATATGTCCAATCAACCGGCAGCAGCTCGGGCTTTGCGCAATAAATTTCATCCTTATGACCAGGTTCACAATCGGATATCCGCACTGCAAGATTCGGGGCATCCAGTATCAAAATTAGAAGTTATTGTGATGGGGGGAACCTGGAGCTTTCTGCCGCATAATTATCAGAGCTGGTATCTTAAGCGCGTGTATGATGCGGCAAATGGCATGCGGGCGAAAAATTTATCTGAAGCACAGAAAAGAAATGAGACCGTCGATAAACGGATTATTGGACTCACGCTCGAAACCCGACCGGATTTTATCAATGAACGAGAACTCATTCGCATGAGACGATATGGGTGTACTCGCATCGAAATTGGGGTTCAAACACTCGACGATGAAGTCCAAAAGCTCACCAAACGAGGACACGATCGACGGCATGTGATCCGTGCCACCAAACTCATGCGCGATTTTGGATTTAAAATCTGCTATCACCTCATGCCCGGACTTCCTGGGTCGACGCCAGAAAAAGATTTGGAGTGGATGAAAGAGATCTTTGAAAATCCGGATTTTCGACCGGACTTTGTGAAAATTTACCCCTGCGTGGTTCTCGAAACAGCGGAATTAAAATCTTGGTGGGAAAAAGGAGAATATCAGCCATTACGCGATGAAGAATTAATACAGTTACTCTTGAAATTCAAAGCATTTGTTCCGCCATGGGCACGCATCATGCGACTCATGCGTGATATTCCGGTGAGCAATATTTTGGATGGGGCAAAGCTTTCCAACCTTCGTCAGATTTTGAAATCTCAACCCAAGAAATTGAAAGAACTTGTCGGAGAAGAGTTTGTCGAAAATCAAAAAGTACAGGGTTGGCCGTGTCAGTGTGTGCGCTGTCGAGAAATTGGTTTTGCTGATCTTCAAAAGATTGATCCGGAAAAAGACAAGCCAGTCCTGAAGCGAAGAGATTACGAAGCTTCCGATGGGACGGAAACATTCTTGAGTTTTGAAACAGAAGACGAAAAGCATCTTTTTGCCCTCTTGCGACTGCGTCGTCCATCTGGTCAGAAATTTTCTCAGTTTGGATCAGTGCTCCATGATGCGGCATTGATCCGAGAAGTTCATTCCTATGGGTCAGAGATTTCCGTTGGAGACGTGGCAGGAATTGGTCAGCATCGCGGATTGGGTCGTAAGCTTATTGCGGAAGCCGAACGCATTGCACGGGACGAGTGGCAGATGAAGCGCATGACGATCATTGCCGGGATTGGGACACGAGAATACTACCGAAAATTTGACTACGAATTACGGGCGACCTATATGACAAAAAAATTATAAAATTCTGAAAGAATCTGTATGATTTGTGCGTATACATAAAAAGAGTTCATGAACATAATTTCCAAAACGGCTTCGGTATTCTTTCTTCCCCTGTTCTTTTTGGGCATTGCTTTTGCTCAAGAGCAAGAGATGGGAGATGTACCTTCTTCAGAAGAACAAAATCAAATGACTCCAGAAGATAGGGGAGAGGATTCCATGATGATGGAAATGGAAGAAATAATAGACGCGCCTTCTCCCGAAAGTTTTCCGATGATGCAAATGCGCCGCCAGACAATGCCTGATACGCGTATGGGATGGGAACACATGGATCATATGAGGCAGATGTATGATGTTGATAATCATTTTGAGAAAAAAGAATATCCGCATCAAAAAAGTGGGTGTAAATACAAAAATTACGACTGGAAAGAGAAAAGTTGGGGCAAGATTTTCTTCTGGAAACTCGGCAAAATAATTGGAGGAGTGTTGATCTTGTTTTTGGGAACGTTTGTCGTTCGAAAATCATGGGATTTTGCGGGCTCTTTCCCGAAAAAGAAAAAGTAATTTTCTTTTTGAAAGCATTGACAAAGAACAAAAGATACGTATATTTAGCATTGTTATTAATTCTATTTTTATATGAGTGAAAAAAACAATGGCACATTTTTGAATTCAGATTTTGAATATTTTGCTTCTCCTGGCAATAAGCCTCTCCGGATAGAAAACGAACTCGATCCGGAAGGGAAAGACATCCAAGAACAACAAGAGTGGTTTTCTGATCTGGAGGCTTTTCTCTCTTTTTTCGAAGAAAAAGTTTCTGATTTTGAAAATCTCCTCGATGAATTTATAGATCTTCCAACTCCCGAAAGTCATAGTGGCGCTTTACTCGTAGAAAAATATTATCTTCGTTTGAAAGACATCATCACGGAATATGAAAATCACAAACTCTATATTCCCTTTGTGCGTGCCGGGAAATCAGCTCGAAAAAAATTTCTTGATCATCCCCAATATCCAGAATTGTGGGACAAAATGGATGGACTCTCGGAGCGATTTCAAAATCCACATTCTCAGGTTAAGGAGGCCTGTGAAGCAATAGGGTTTTCTCCGAAAGGATCAGATTGGAAAAATCCGAACAAAAAAGCCCGAGAAAATTTTCCCACCAATGGGGCGCGAAGATTCAAAAAATCTGGGGCGCAATAGAAGGAATAAAAAAAAAGAATAAAAATTCTTTTTTCAGATTTTTTGAGGAACAGACATGTCTGTTCCCTACAAGTATCAGGTCGTTTTCTCGCTTTGCTCGTTGCTTGTCTCAAAACAAGCGATGGTACCCTCACCAGGAATCGAACCTGGATCGTCGGCTTAGAAGGCCGCTGCTCTATCCGTTGAGCTATGAGGGCGAGGAAGAACACGTCGCATTGTAATGCGAAAATCAGGCTTGCCAAATTTTCAGTATTATAGCACATTGGAAGCTGTATGAGAAGCCAAACACTGGTGATTATTCCCGCTTTCAACGAAGAAGAAACAATTGGGAGAGTGGTGTCTGATGTTCGCCGATCAGGTTTTCCTCATGTTGTTGTTATCGATGATGGATCTGCTGACCAAACAGCCACTCTTGCTAAAAGATCAGGAGCACTGGTTCTCCGCCGTGAAAAAAATCGAGGGATGGGCGCCGCAACTCAGCGGGGAATTGAATACGGATTAGCACACGAATTCAAATATTTTCTTACGATTGATGCAGACGGACAGCAAAAAGCCTCAGACTTACTTGTGGTTCTGACCGCTCTCCAAAATCATGTCTGTGTCTTGGGGTCTCGTTTTTTACAGAAAAACAGCATTCCTCTGAGTCGTCGTTTGGCTAATAAAATAGCCAATATTATTACGGGATTCTTTTTTGGGGTATGGGTGAGCGACTCGCAGACTGGAGTTCGAGGATTTACTCGGAAGGTGGCACGAGAACTTCATCTTTTTGCAGACGGGTTTGAGTTTGCTTCGCTGTTTCTTTCTGAGATTCAGGAAATGGGGCTTCGGATTCACGAAGTTCCTATTTATGTAGAATATTCCGAATATTCCCTCAGTAAAGGACAAGGGTGGAGAGAAGGATTTCGAACTTTTCGAAATTTAATCCGAGGCAGAGGGGGGAAATGAATAATGAATAATGAGGAATGAGTAATTATTAATTATTAATTATTAATCTTCAATTGGAGGAAAGATAATAATAGGATTCGAACCCTCGGATATTTTGGGTTCGAATCCAAAACTCTATAATCAATCTTCAATTATCAATTATTATTAATTTTCGATTCTTCATACTGAACATTCAATACTTTATACTTCTTCTCCCTGCCCTGAGCGAAGCCGAAGGGGGAATGAGGGGGATTTAGATTCTCATTTTCCTTTGCCAATATTTCCTCTTTAAAAGAGAATTCGTATCCCAGACACACTGCAGAATCGGACAGAACACTGTTCTGTCCCTACTCTTTCAAAAAGGCTTCGGCCATGATATCCGGGTCGATTTCTTCTCCGTGCCAGATACGAAATTGCTCGACGGCTTGATAGACGAGCATCAGGTCTCCGGTAATAGTTTTGGCGCCCGATTGGGTCGCATCAGCCAAAAATTTTGTCTCCAGTGGTGTATAGATGACGTCCATTGCCGTGTGATGTGGTTGCCAGAAGTTTTCAGAAAGCAGGGATTTCCATTCGTTCATGCCGACCAATGTGGCATTGATAATGACGTTATAATCATCAGGATTGATATCTTCCAGATTTTTTTCGTACTGAATTTTAAACTCTTGCGCGAGTTTTTCGGCTCGGGGTGCAGTTCTATTCCAAACCGTGATATCAGAGCGAGTCATTTTGAGTGCAAAAATAATTGCTCGTGCCGCCCCGCCCGCTCCCAAAACCAGAACCCGTAGGCCATTAGGATTGACGGCGGTTTGGAGTGCTCGGAGCGCTCCTATGCTATCAGTATTCGTGCCGATAAGTTGTCCCTTTTTCTGAAAGATCGTATTCACGGCTCCGATTTTTTGAGTGGCTTCACTTTCTTGGTGGATGAATTCTAAGACGTTTTCTTTGTGAGGACTGGTGACCGCAATGCCATCAAATTGGGGCGCTTCGTATTTCATCCATTGAGGGAGTTGAGCGGATGTCACTTTGACCGAAACAAACTCTCCTTCGATTTCGTGTTGTTGGAGGGCTGCACGATGCAATTGAGGAGAGTGAGAGTGAGCGACCGGATCACCGATGAGAGCAAAACGTTTCATGGGTTTGTATTTTTCACAAAAAAAAATTTTTTACAATCTTCTTTTTGAGAGTACAATTTAAAAAAATACACATAAACTTCTTATATGAAGAAAAAATTTCTGCGAACAAAACCTTTTTTGTGGGCAGGAGCATTTTTTTTTGTGTTTTGCGTATTGACGGTTTCGGCTCAAGGGTTTGATGAGCTCGGAAACGGTTGGAATAATTTTAATTTTGGAGATTTTGTAGAGGTTCGTGGATCGGGAACGGAAGGAGTTTTTGAGGAAGGGGATCCTGTCGATGCAAATTCATGGAATAAAATTATGCGTTTTTTGCGTTTGCTCCGACAGAATCTTTTGGTTGGATGCTCTGGAGGACAGATGTTGACTGGTATTAACGCGGACGGTAGTCCTCGTTGTGTCGATACAGGAACCATCACCCAACAAGAGAGCTGTGATCCGAAACCAGCCAATACGATCTGGAATATCAGTGACACATTTACGCAAACCTGGCAGGGGGGGAGCTTTTACTCCAGCTTCTAAATCGGCTGTCTACAATGCGACTCAGAGCAGTGAAGATTGTCATTTCGTGTGTCAGACTGGGTATACTTGGAATAGTGGGATAGGACAATGTGAAGCCGTTCCGACCTGTGGAGATGGAAGTATAGACACGGGGGAAGAGTGTGACGATGCCAATACAGCGAATGGTGATGGATGTTCTTCGAGTTGTAATTGGGAGAGCGATATATTTTCTTGTAATCCAAAGCCGGCGATCGGAACAAGCTGGAATACAGTAGCCCAATATGATCAGACCTGTACTGCTTCCAATGGCACATCTTGTACGGCTTGGAGTCCAGCGAGTGATCCAGATACCGACTACAATGCGACTCCTGTAAGCGATGAATGTCGTTATAAATGCGCATCAGGATATCAGTGGAATAGCGGTTCGCAGGCTTGCGAAGAGATTCCTCCGGCTCCCTCTTGCGGAGACGGAAATGTTGATTCTGGAGAAGAATGTGATGATGGAAATACCTCTAATGGAGATGGGTGTGCATCAGGTTGTCGCTGGGAAACAAAAACTTTTTCCTGTAATGCAAAGCCAAATACGGGCACGGTTTGGAATACCGTCTCGAATTATGAACAGACCTGTCAGAGTTCGAATGGCTCGATTTGTAATCGATGGGATCCTGATGATGACCTGACGACAAATCACAATGAAAATCCTACTGAGATTTCCTGTCGTTATAAATGCGCATCAGGATATCAGTGGAATAGTAGCTCGCAGGCTTGCGAAGAGATTCCACCGGCTCCAGCGTGTGGAGACGGGAATGTTGATTCGGGAGAGGAATGTGATGACGGCAATACTTCCAGTGGAGATGGCTGTGCGTCCAACTGTAATTGGGAATCAAGAACGTATTCTTGTAATAACAAGCCATCTACGGGGACTGTCTGGAATACGGTGTATGAATATCCTCAAAATTGTACTTCTTCGAACGGAAGCTCCTGTACGTCTTGGAGTCCGTCAAGTGATTCTACCACCGACTATAATACAAGTCCTTCTTCGACCTCTTGTCGTTACAAATGTGCATCTGGATATCAATGGAATGGAAGTTCGTGTGAAGTGATTCCTCCGGCTCCAGCGTGCGGAGACGGGAATGTTGATTCGGGAGAGGAATGTGATGACGGCAATACCTCCAGTGGAGATGGATGTGCGTCCAACTGCAGTTGGGAAACAAATACTTATTCCTGTAGCCCAAAGCCATCCACAGGGACATCTTGGAACAGGGTTTCGAGTTATCTGCAGACCTGTACCTCTTCCAATGGAAGTTTGTGTACGTCTTGGAGTCCGTCAAGTGATTCTACCACTGACTATAATACAAGTCCTTCTTCGACCTCCTGTCGGTATGAGTGTGCGAGTGGATATCAGCGGATCAATAATACCTGTACGACTACGAGTTGGGTTGCGGGAGGGTGGAGCAGTTGTAGTACCACGTGTGGGACAGGGACACAGACTCGGAGTGTTGTCTGTAAAGACGGCATGGGAAACACAATATCAGATGCCTATTGTTCGGGGATAAAACCAGTAACAAGTCAGAGTTGTAGTGATACCTCTGGATGTAGCTGTACAGGGACAACTCCCTCCAATACAAATCTTTGTACAGGAGATGCTGCCGGTCTGACGGAAAATACTCCCAAAACATTAGTTTCTAGTTGCACCTCAGGGACGAAGTGTGAGTACACTTGTAACCCGTATTATAACTATCAATATAGTGGGTGCGTGAAAAATACCTGTCGTGGAACAACCCCTTCCAATGCCACTCTCTGTTCCGGTGATGCGTCGAATATTATCGGAGGAGACGTGACCAAAACATTGGTTTCCAGCTGTACCTCGGGGACGAAATGCGAATATACCTGTAACCAAGGATATATTAAAAGTGGAAGCTCTTGTGTTCTCAATACTCGATCGTGCTCTATTCTCCATGGAACCGGTCAGCAGACGTGGGATCCGGAAATAAATTCCTGGGGGACCTGTACGCCGACATCTTGTGATAGTGGATACCAAATTAGCGGCAATCAGTGTGTAGCGACCACAAAATCTTGCAGCGGATCAGTCGCGAGTGGGTGTCAAGCTTATAGCGGGGACGGGACGTATCAGGGTTCTTCTACGTACTATTGGCATTTCAATAGTACTGACAGCACAGATACCGGTAATGGTGCGTGTGAATACGGACTCCCTTCTTCCTCGACCCGAACGAAAAATTGCCCGAGTCTGAGTACAGGACAATACAGAACTGGTCCTAGTGCCTACACGCAGACGTCCAACTGGACGTTCTACGGATATATGTGTGGGGTGACCTGGTCGCCCACAAAAAGCAATACCTACGGATATGGATCGGCCTGTAATTTTCTGTGTTCGAGTGGATACTCTTGGAATGGAAGTTCTTGTGCAGAAGATGCAGTGTGTGGAAATGGGACAGTAGACAGTGGGGAAGAATGTGATGATGGAAATGTGGTTTCTGGCGATGGCTGTAGCTCTGTATGTCAGGTTGAGTGTGGCAGTGGCTACAAAAAAGTCGGGACCTCCTGTGTATGGCACTGCGGTGACGGGGTTGTGGATCCGGGGTACGGAGAAGAATGTGATGACGGCAATAGCAGTCTGTCTGACGGATGTTATGGTTGTAAATCTTATAGCTGGGCGCAGGTCAATTGTGGTCCTTGTGGTTTGATAGCACAAAATCCTCTGTATATAGCTTCCGCAGAAACGAATATTCTGAATCTTTTGGCCGCCAGTACATGTCCTGGAGAAAGGCGCTGTGATGTGGTCTGTCAAAATTCATCAGGATCAACGACTCGTTATGATTTTTATTGTGATTCGGGCAGTAAGCCTTCCCGATTACAATCCTGTCAGAATGCTCCGTGTCCTGCAAATCCAATAACTTATGGCTGGGAAGCGACCTATGGAGGCTGTAATTATTGCTGTCGTTCGGGTGGCACCGGCTGCGGGAGCTGCACTTATATCGGAGGATATCCTTATAATGTCTACCGATGGCAGTGTACCGGATGGAAACGTCGACAAAGCTACTGGTGTGAGTCTTCGGAAGGAAATACCGTCAGCAATTCTTATTGCTCGGGTCAGTCGGTTCCGGCTTTTGAGGTCTCTTGCTCGTATACAGGATTGCAATGGACCGCAGAAGAATGTTCCGGAACCACTGCATTTTGATACATTTTCGGGAAGAAAAAATCTGTCATTTTGGGATAATCATCCTTTCTTTTTTCGCAGAGTGTCTTAAAAAAATTTTTTTACAATTCCAAAATTGTAGTACAATGCAGGAAAAATACACATAAACTCTTTTTCATGAAAAAGAAATCTTCCCGGCTGGCTCGCTTTTTGTGCGCAGGGATTGTCTTCCTGAGTGCTTTATTTTTCCTGACTCCTGCTCTTTCCGCCCAAGGAGTTGTAGAACTCAATAACGGTTGGAACGACTTTAGTTTTAGTGATTTTGTAAAGGTTCAGGGATCGGGGGAAGGAGGAACATTCCAAGATGGAGACAAAGTCAATGCCACTTCATGGAATAAGATTCTTTTTTTCCTGCGATCTATTCGTGAAAATCTCATAGTTGGGTGTACCGGCGGAGAGATGTTGACGGGGATCAACGAAGATGGAAGTCCTCGATGTGTTGTGTCGGGAACCATTACCCAACAGGGAAATTGTGATTCCAAACCGGCGAATACGATTTGGAATGTTAGTGGAACATTTACGCAGACCTGGCAGGGGGGAGCTTTTACCCCGGCCTCTAAATCTGCTATCTATAATGCGACCCAGAGTACTGAAGACTGCCACTTTGTCTGTGAAGGTGGTTATAGCTGGAATAGTGGAACAGAGCAGTGTGAAGCGCTTCCTTCCTGCGGAGATGGCACGGTGGATCCGGGTGAAGCCTGTGATGATAATAATACCAGCGATGGAGATGGATGCTCCTCAAGCTGTGCGTGGGAAACGGGCACGTATTCTTGTAATCCAAAGCCGGCCGTGGGAACAAGCTGGAACACTGTTTCGCAATACGAACAAACCTGTGCGGCTTCCAATGGAACATCGTGTACACTTTGGAGTCCGGTCAGCGATCCGGATACCGACTACAATGCGACTCCTGCAAGCGATGAATGTCGGTATACATGTGCGAGTGGATATCAATGGAATAGTGAATCATCATTATGTGAAGAAATCCCCCCCGATCCTTCCTGTGGAGATGGGAATATCGACCAGGGAGAGAGTTGTGATGATGGCAACACCGCCAATGGGGATGGGTGTGCGTCTAACTGTACCTGGGAAACAAAAACCTTTTCTTGTAATGCCAAGCCAGCAACAGGAACGATTTGGAATACCGTGTCGAACTACGAGCAGACCTGTACGGAGTCCAACGGATCAATCTGCACCCGCTGGGATCCGGACGATGATCTGACGACCAATTATAATGCGACCCCGTCGGATACCTCCTGCCAGTACACATGTACATCTGGATACCAATGGAATACCGAATCTCAAGTGTGTGAGGTTATTCCGCCCGACCCAGCGTGCGGAGATGGAACGGTCGATTCGGGCGAGGAATGCGATGATGGCAATATATCCAATGGCGATGGTTGCTCATCTAGCTGTACCTGGGAATCTCGAACCTACACTTGTAACGATAAGCCTGCCACCGGAACGATTTGGAATACGGTCTATGAATACCAACAAGCTTGTACCGCTTCTAATGGAAGTTCGTGTACGACTTGGAACCCAGTGAGTGATTCAAATACAGATTACAATGCTACTTCTTCCACAGAGTCCTGTCGCTACAAATGTGCGTCAGGGTATCAGTGGAATACTGAAAAACAACTTTGTGAAACTATTCCGCCAGCTCCAGCATGTGGGGATGGGCATGTGGATATTGGTGAAGGGGAGGAATGCGACGATGGCAATACATCCAATGGCGACGGATGCGCGTCCAATTGTACCTGGGAAAGCAGAACCTACAGTTGTAATCCAAAACCCAGTACGGGAACTCTCTGGAATACAGTGTCGAGCTATCCTCAGGATTGTACCGCTTCCAACGGAAGCTCCTGTACCACTTGGAATCCTCCGAGCGATGGGGTAACCGATTATAATACAACGGCTTCCTCGACTTCGTGCCGCTACACATGTGCGAGTAACTATGTCTATACGGGCAGTGTCTGTGAGCCGGTACTCAATCCTCCTGGATCAACATCTGGAGGGAGTAGTCCCGGACAGATTAGTGTCAGCTGGGGTAGTGTCTCAGGGGCAGATGCCTATAATGTCGAGAGACGAGTCAGAAGCGGTATCGCGAGTTCTTCTGCTCCGACGAATATCTTTCGCCGATGGCTGACAGCAGACATCATTGGACAAGGAGAATGGGGAAGTTGGTCTGGAGTAGCCTCCTATCATACGGGTACCAGTTATACCGACACGAATGTCAGCTCGGGATCAGACTATCAGTATCGGGTTCAGGCAGTAGATATTGATTTCCCAGCGAGAAATAGTAGCTGGTCCGGAGAATTCCCATCAGGAGGTATCTCTCCCGGTGCTACGACGCGTACTTATAGCTGTAATAGCCCTCTGCCGGATCACACGACCTGGAATACAGTACCGAGCTATACACAGAGCTGGAACGGATCATCTTGGACGCCAGCTGATGATCCATTTACTGATTATAATACAACAGCTTCTTCGACTTCGTGTCGTTACAAATGTGACCAATACTCATATTATCTGACAGGAATTCAAGCTTGTACGCCGTATGTCTGTGCGGGATCGACTCCCAGCAATGCGAGTATCTGCTCAGGAGACAATACCAATCTGACATCTTCTGTCTTGAAGACTGTTGTCAGCTCATGCACGACCAGTACGAAATGCGAATACACCTGTAATCAGGGATACGTCAAAAGTGGTAGCTCTTGTATCAATACGCGATCGTGTTTGGTCCCCAACGGAACCGGTCAGCAGACATGGAATTGGGGGACCAATAGCTGGAGTCAGTGTCAGGTGGTGAGCTGTAATAGCGGCTACCATCAGAGTGGCAATAGCTGTATCAGCAATTCTCGCACCTACACTTGTCCGGCAAAGCCATCCACCGGCACGGTCTGGAATACGGTTTCCAGTTATGCACAAAACTGGGATGGCGCTGCCTGGGACCCCGAGACCGATACCACGACCAACTATCGCACCTGGGGATCGACTGACTCATGTCAGTTCAAATGTGCGAGTAATTATCACTGGGATTCTGAAGCGGGAGGAGGAGCAGGTGCTTGTGTTAAAGATGCTGTCTGTGGAAATGGACAGTTGCAGACAGGAGAGTCTTGTGATGATGGGGACACTTCCAGTGGTGATGGATGTAATTCTGTATGTCAGGTCGAGAGTGGCTGGGCCTGCACGAGTGCAAACCCGAGTGTGTGTGTTCACTGGGTGACCGGATCCTGGGGAACGTGTTCGACGACTTGTGGTTCAGGAACTCAGAGTCGCAGTGTTACCTGTAAGACTGGAGCTGGTCAGACAGTTACGGATTATCAATGCTTGGGTATGATCGGAGCAAAACCCTCTACCAGCCAGAGCTGTACGAGCTATACTGGCTGTGAATGCACGGGCACGACACCCAATAACTCGAGTATGTGTACTGGGGACAACACCAATCTGACCTCCAATGTGACCAAAATACCCGTCAATAGTTGTACCAGCCGAAAATGTGAGTGGAAATGTGGTTCGGGGCGAATCGCCTACCAAGGAGGTTGTGCCGAAACAAGCTATTACTGGGACACCGGTAGCTGGGGATGCCCGAATATCGAAATGAAAGGACCTGACAGAAATCTTCTGGCATCATTGGTCGTGCCAAACAATCTGATTGCAGATGTCGTCCAATGTCCGTGTTCGAACTACACTCGCTCGGTTCGGTGCAAGAGAAGTCCGGATGGAGCGACGGTGTCAGACAGTTATTGTCCAAGTCCCAAACCCGATACGTCTTGGGAGTGTAACGTTCCTCCCGCTCCGACCACGTATTCTTGGGAAGTGACTGGTACGGGATATTATTGCGAGTGTTGTGTAGAGAATCCTCCTCCCTATATCACATGTGATCAAAATCGTGGGAAAAGGCAGGTCACTTCGGTCGTTTGTAAGGCCGATGGGACGACTGTAACGGATGGCTATTGTCTGAATGCCGTAGGTCCCGCTCCGCAGTGGGTGAGTTGTTATCAAGATCCTGTTTTCTCTAACGAACAGTGTTGGGGGCCATAATAACCTTCTGAAAGTTAATTTCTGATGATTTCAAGACCGGTCTCCAAAATATAGAGACCGGTCTTAGCTTTTCCTTGTCATTGAGAGGAATCCCGCCGGAGCCTGTCCTCGACTTGATCGGGGGCGGGAATGACGAACACTCTTTGCTTCAGAGTTCGAATCACAATCCAGAAATATTACACAGTCATTCCGGGCTTGCCCGGAATCCTGAGAAAGAATATCGTGTAAAAATGGAAAGCAGAATATTTTTTGAGTATCTTCATTTTGTTGCGGTATGTTATAAATCTCCTTCTTTTCGAAAGACGGAGGGGGTTTTCCTCCCCCTTTGCCTGCCCTGAGCGAAGCCGAAGGGAAAAAGGGGGAATGAGGGGGATTTCGATCTTTCTGCTGAAATTTTTGAGGAGTGCGCTTATGATGGGATTCCGGCCAGGCCGGAATGACAAAAAGAATACGAAAAAGACCGGTCTCGAAAATACAGAGACCGGTCTTGGGATTATTTGAGCAGTATCATTTTCTTTGTGGTAGTAGAGCTACTCGCCGTGAGGCGGTAGACATACATACCCGCAGAAAGATGAGAGGCGTCGAAGTGTACAGAATGCTGACCAGAATGTTGCCATTCATCGATCAGTATCGCCACTTCTCTGCCTAAGATATCATATACCACGAGTTTTATATTGCCAGATTGCGGCAGTGAAAACTCAATGGTTGTCGAGGGATTAAACGGATTGGGATAGTTTTGGGAAAGTGCAAACAATTGAGGAACTGCTGGTTCGTCGTCTATATCCACCATATTGTCGGTGGTGAATGTAAACCACGGGCTCCAGCTACTCATCTCGCTTTCATGCTCGGCTCTCAACCGCCACTGGTATTCAGTGTTGTTTTCGAGTGAGGCGAGAGTGAGGACTGTATCAGCTAGGACTTCATCCTGGACGACACTGCCATCTTTGCGGAGCTGATAGCGATAGGAGTACTGACCTCCTATCGTATCAGTGAGAGCTGGTCGCCATTTCAGAGTAACACTGTCAGGGTGTACGATAGTGCTATCAGAAATACTAAATGCGTACGGTCCTGACATCCCCACACTCCACGTCCGGATAAAACGCCAGGCGCTGGTATCGGAGACAAAAAGTCCGCGTGGACCAATGGCATGAATAATGGACCATCGCTGGGACACAGAATCCCAGACGGTATCATAATGATGAGCACCAAAAAGATGTCCCGTCTCATGACCATAGACAAAAGCAAGACTGTCTTCCAAAAAGGCATCCTTGCGAACTCCAGCGAGACAAAAGTCATAGAGAGAGCTGCCGGGTTTTGTTCCTCCTTCGACGATAAATACAATCAAGTCGCTATTATACATCGCTCTCCATGTCTGGAGAGAATCATATAATGTTCTTCCTGGTGCATATTGTTGGAATATATATCTTACGCCAGCAATACTATCTCCATAGCTGGAAATATCTGTAAAATAAGGATCTACTTCTACTGTGTAGAAGAGTCCTTTACTGGCGAGATACGTTTCAATCTCGTACCCTCTCGCTTCAAATTCAGCGAGAGGAAACTCCATCCCGTCAAAGACGGGGGAGACGATCCGGACTGTATCATCGGGAGCAAGCTCACGATGAGGGATCGGAGTCGGCTGTGCCTGGAGTGCTATCCAAGCACTCATCATCAGCACAAATAAAATAAGTCGTTTCATCACGACCTCCTTGTTTGATTTGTTATTGATTTATTATAAAACTTTCCATGTGTGCTTTCTTGCGCACGAAGGAGAAAAACCTTCTCCCTGCCCTCAGCGAAGCCGAAGGAAAAAGGGGGAATGAAGGGGGATTTTGAAATCTCCCTCCTGCTCCCTCTTTGTAAAAGAGGGAGGGAAAAAATTTCACTCCTTCGTGTGAAGTCAGCACATCCGTTTATCCGATTGTGTCAAAGAACTGCTCAAATAGAAAATCTGCCCTCGAGAGCCGGTGTTTTCGAGAAGAAAATCAAACCGACATCGTCCAGAACAGAAGTATCGCTTCGAGCTTCAAAAGAACATATCCTTCCTACTTATAATTATAACATATTTTTGTTTTTTTGTAAATATATTGTACTGATATTTTTTCCTTCGAAAAGAAGATTTTGTTTTTCTCGTCATTCCCGCGGAGGCGGGAATCCTGAGAAAGAACATCGTGTAAAAATGGAAAGCAGAATATTTTTTGAGTATCTTCATTTTGTTGCGGTATGTTATAAATCTCCTTCTTTTCGAAAGACGGAGGGGATTTTCCTCCCCCTTTGCCTACCCTGAGCGAAGCCGAAGGGAAAAAGGGGGAATGAGGGGGATTTTGATCTTTCTGCTGAAATTTTTGAGGAGTGCTATTGTGATGCGATTCCCGCCTCCGCGGGAATGACAAGTGTTGTTATTTTGAATTCTCGCTGGAGTCTGCCGGAGGGATGGTTTCCAAAAAAAGATCGCCTTTTCGCTTGAGGCGGATCGCAATGAAAAGAATAATTTTGGATTCGAACTCAAAAGTAGCTCAGAGTTCGAATCCTGTTTCCAGAGTTTGAATCCTCAATAAAAATTCCCCCCAAAATCATTTGACAGGCATGCTTAAATTTATACAATCGCTCGGCTTTCGTTCGTCGAGAGTATGTGGCTCTTTTACGAGAACGGAATAGAAGTAAATTTGTATTTTGGATTTCCCGTCCAAAATACATCGAATTTGTTTTGAAGAAGAGGATGAGGTCCCCGCTTTCGCGAGGACACATAAATATCCTTTTCGTTTCACTCAAAGCAGATTCATGTGCTTTCTGTAATTTGCTCATCGAAAGATGAACAAGTCTGAGTTCCCCGCTTCGGCGGGGAAAAGAAAAAAGTTACATATGAGTGTATAACGGATCCCTCGACTGGTGTTTCCGATGAAGGACGTTGAAGCTTGCGAAAAGCTTCGGGGAGCGAGCAATCACGCTATGATCCGAAGATATCCGAATGGAGAAATCCACCCCGCTTCGGCGGGGTACTGTCACCCCAATCAATTAAGGTGATGGAGGGAAGTCGGCGAACTGAAATATCTCAGTAGCCGGAGAAAAGAAATCAAAAGAGATTCCCTGAGTAGCGACGAGCGAAAAGGGAACAGCCCAAACCCCGCTTCGGTGGGGGGTTGTAGGACTCCAAATCTGAACCGTTTGTATAGAAAAAGACTCTGGAAAGAGTCGCCATAGAAGGTGATAGCCCTGTATTCGAAATGCATGCTGTTTGGAAGGAGATTCCTGAGTAGCGTCGGACACGTGTAATCCGGCGTGAATCTGGGTGGACCACCATCCAAGGCTAAAAAGAACACCAGATCAATAGTGAACAAGTACCGTGAGGGAAAGGTGAAAAGAACCCCGGGAAGGGGAGTGAAATAGATCGTGAAATTATACACTTTCAAGGAGTGGGAGGGCGTTCCTCACTGTGTTCGGAACGAAATCTTCAATCTTCGATCTTCAATGAGAAATAATTATTGAAGATTGATAATTGAGAATTGAAGATTAGAGCGACGAGCATAGCGAGGAGCGCTTGACCGCGTGCCTTTTGTAGAATGAGCCAACGAGTTAGTCGTATGGGGTAGGTTAAGGCAGTTTCAGCCGGAGCCACAGCGAAAGCGAGTCCGATAAGGGCGTTTATCTCATGCGCTAGACCCGAAACCAGGTGAGCCTACCATGAACAGGTCGAACTCCGGGTAAAGCCGGAGGGAGGACCGAACCAAGGAGTGCAGCAAAACTCTTGGATGATTTGTGGTAAGAGGTGAAATGCTTATCGAACCTGGAAATAGCTGGTTCTCTCCGAAATATATTTAGGTATAGCCTCCAATATTATCGGTGGGGGTAGAGCTCTGTTTGGGGAAGGGCGGTTAAACACTGTACCGACCTCTGACAAACTTCGAATACCACCGTATCAGTTGGGGAGTCAGTCCGTGACAGCGAAGTGCCATGGACGCGAGGGAAAGAGCCCTGACCGCCGTCTAAGGTCCCAAATATCATCTTAGTGGGAAAGGATGTGAGATTGTCCAAACAGCCAGGATGTTGGCTTAGAAGCAGCCACCATTTAAAAAGTGCGTAATAGCTTACTGGTCGAATGATCTTGCGCCGAAAATTCAACGGGGCTAAAGGTGATAACCGAAGACGCGGGTACTAGTGGTTAGTTTCTAGAGGCTAGTGGCTAGATTTTAAGAAAATTTTATTTTTTTATTTCTAGTGACCAGCATCTAGCATCTAGCTACTAGTGCGGTAGGAGAGCGTTGTGTAGCTGTGAAGCTCGATTGTGAGATCGGGTGGAGCGATCACAAGTGAGAATGTTGGCATAAGTAACTTTAATGATGTGAAAACCATCATCGTCGAACACCCAAGGTTTCCGATCCACTGGCAGTCAGGGTCGGGTTAGTCGGTCCTAAGGTGAGGCCGAAAGGCGTAGCCGATGGAAAACAGGTTAATATTCCTGTACCATACACAACTGTGATGGCATGACGCATTGGGAAAATTTTCTTCCGGTTAATGAATTCCGGGGCAAACATCAAGCTTATGGTCTGATAGGCAAATCCGTCAGATTTCGCGAGATGTGATGCATACTTGCTTCGTAGCGATACGGAGCCAAAGAAATGATTCTGGTGCCGAGAAAAGTGTCTAAACTTAAGTTGTGCGTGACCGTACCGCAAACGGACACTCGTGGGTGGGTTGAGAATACTCAGACGAACGGGATAACTAAGCTTAAGGAACTCGGCAATACAACGTCCGTAACTTCGGGATAAGGACTCCCTGGTCGTTTCTCCCTATGGTCGAAACGAAATCTACAATCTCCAATCTTCAATGAAAAACAACTATTGAAGATTAATAATTGAGAATTGAAGATTTGAGCTTCGAGCGTAGCGAGAAGCGACTGGGGCGCAGTAAAAGATTCCAGGCGACTGTTTATCAAAAACACAGGTCCGTGCTAACTCGTAAGAGGATGTATACGGGCTGACCCCTGCCCAGTGCCAGAAGGTTAAGAGGAGCGGTGCAAGCTGCGAATTGAAGCCCTGGTGAACGGCGGCCGTAACTATAACGGTCCTAAGGTAGCGAAATTCCTTGTCGGGTAAGTTCCGACCCGCACGAATGGGGTAACGATCTGGAAACTGTCTCAAGCTTAGACCCGGTGAAATTGCAGAAACGGTAAAAATGCCGTTTACGCGCAGTAGGACGAAAAGACCCTATGGAGCTTTACTCTAGCTTGTCATTGAACTTCTGCATGAAGTGTGCAGGATAGGTGGGAGACTGTGAAGTCCGTCGCTAGGCGGATGGAGTCATCCTTGAGATACCACCCTCTTTATGTTGGGAGTTCTTACTTGGGCCGTAATCCGGTCTGGGAACATTGATAGGTGGGGAGTTTGACTGGGGCGGTCGCCTCCTAAAAAGTAACGGAGGCGCGCAATGGTTGGCTTGCGTCGGATGGAAATCGACGTGGACGTGTATTCGCAAAAGCCAGCCTGACTGTAAGGCTTACAAGCCGAGCAGGGAGGAAACTCGGTGAAAATGATCCGGTGGCATCACGTGGGTGAGCCATCGCTCAACGGATAAAAGTTACCCTAGGGATAACAGGCTAGTCAGGTCCAAGAGTTCACATCGACGACCTGGTTCGGCACCTCGATGTCGACCCATCGCATCCTGGGGGGGAAGCACCTCCCAAGGGTATGGCTGTTCGCCATTTAAAGCGGTACGCGAGTTGGGTTCAGAACGTCGTGAGACAGTTCGGTCTCTATCCTCTGTGCGCGTTTGGGAATTTGAGGGAAGCTGCTCCTAGTACGAGAGGACCGGAGTGGACGAACCTCTGGTGTACCGGTTGTCGTGTCAACGGCATTGCCGGGTAGCTACGTTCGGACAGGATAAACGCTGAAAGCATCTAAGCGCGAAGCCTCTCCCAAGATAAGATTCCCCTGTTCGCTTCGGCGAACATAAGACCCCTGCGAGACAAGCAGGTTGATAGGCTGCAGGTGTACGCATAGCAATATGTTTAGCCGAGCAGTACTAATTGGTCGAACGAACTTTTTTCTTTCAGTCTTTGTTTATCTCAGCGGTGAGCAATTTGGAGAAAGTACAATCATTTACTTCGAACAAGAACCCCGTGAAAACGGCGACGCAGTAAAAATAAAAAATCCTGCATCCCGATCTTGATTGGGCGACTTGTTCAATATTCCGTACTCCACCAGGTCAGAAGGCTTGGTGTTGATGTCTGTAGCGAAGGGGGTACACCCGTTTCCATTCCGAACACGGCCGTTAAGCCCTTCAGCGCCAATGATACTTGGGGTTAGCCCTGGGAAAGTAGGTCGACATCAACACTGAGCCTTTTTTATTAAAGAAGGGACTTTGTCCCCCCTTTAGGAATCCCCCTAAAATCTGTATTCGCTCGCTTCGGCACCAGCCAAAGCTCACTCATAATTTTTTGGAGAAACGCAGCATGCTGCGTCTTTTTTCGAAAAGAGAAAATATTATAAATATATAAGGAACAGCCATGGCTGTTCCCTACAAGAAGAATTCGCGACCCCCTAAACGGAGTTCGTGATTTTATACTATGGTCATTCTCGACTTGATCGGGAATCCAGCCAAACCAGTCAGAATTTAATCATAATTTTTTTGTAGAGACGCAGCATGCTGCGTCTCTTTTGAAAAAGAGAATATTAAAAAGGATCAGCCATGGCTGATCCCTACAAATACCAAATACCTGATACGTAATACTTAATACTATTTACATCACCACTTCGACCAATGGCTCTTTTTTGAATTTCTGGTAAAAGAATTTCTGGGCGGATTTGCGCAGAGTTTCTTCCAGTGCTTTTTCGGGTCGAGAAGGGTCATAGTTGCGATCAAAGACCTGCTTCATCTCCTGCCCCAATTGTTGGAAAATTTGATGGTTGATATCCATGTAGAGGAAGCCGCGTGAGCGGATGTCCGCTTTTTTGAATTTTCCTTTGTCGTGCTGAATACCGATAAATATTGCTCCTGCTTTGGCCATGAGTGTTCGTTCGGCAAGTGTGTGTTCTCCGAGTTTTTCGCCGAGCTCGATCAGTATTTCTTTGGCGGGAATTGCTTCTTTATCGCTCATAGGACGGACTCCCTTTTCATTGATGACGACACCTCGACCGTTGTACATGATAAAAATTCGCTCTTCGGGAATCCCCAGCTCGCTCATGGCGAGTTTCTTGTGTCCGACGCGCATGTAGAGTTCTCCATGGATAGGCGCGAAATAGCGTGGATTGAGAAGCGCGGTCATCAGCTTGACCTCCTCCGCATGCCCGTGTCCCGAGACATGGGTGTCGAGTTGCTTGTTATCGATCATATTGACACCAATTTCCGCAAGATTATTCATCACGGACACGACCGCCATTTCATTCCCCGGGATCGGGGAAGAAGAAAAGACCACTGTATCATTGGGTCGGAGTGTCACATCACGGTGTACCCCAGCCGACATTCGGGTCAGAGCGGCAAGCTCTTCCCCTTGCGATCCAGTAGAAAGAATGAGTACTTTCTCGGGCGGCATTTTTTCTGCTTTTGCTCCCATTCTCTGAATGGTTGATTCACGGTATTTGATGTAGTTGAGTTTTTTGGCGATGGCGAGATTTCGCTCCATTGATCGACCGGAGACAAAAACAGTGCGCCCTTGCTCTTCCGCGGTCTGGACGATCTTTCCGATGCGTCCGATATTACTGGCAAATGTTGTGATAATAAGCCTTCCGTTTGTGTCTCTGACGATTTTTGCGAGTTGGTTTTCGATGACTGTCTCTGACAGGGAATGTCCTGGCCTCAGAGCATTGGTCGAATCCACCATGGCGAGTAATACTCCTTCATGACCGATTTTGGAAATACGCCCCAGATCGGCCGGTTGGTCGTCGGAAGGATGATGATCGATTTTAAAATCAGATGTATTCACAAGGCTTCCGTAGGGGGTTTTGACTACAATCCCAACTCCATCAGGAATCGAGTGATTGATGTGAAAAAATTCCAACTGAAATTGTCCCAATCGTATTTTGGATTTGGGATTTATTTCGGTCACTTTTAATTTTTTATTGATCCCATGTTCTTCGCTGTTGGCAAAGATCAGTTCTTTGGTCAGTTTGGTCGCATACATAGGTGGAAATCCGAGTTCTTCGGCCAAATACGGCACACCGCCGATATGATCCAAATGTCCGTGCGTAAAAACAACGCCGCGTATTTTGCGTCTATTTTTGATCAGATAGGAGATATCGGGTACCAGCATATCGACTCCTAAGTGCTCGGGACTCGGAAAAAGAAGCCCCATATCGATGACAATGATATCATTGCCCCATTCCAAAAACATCATATTCGATCCGACCTGCTCCATTCCCCCGAGCGGGACGACACGAATGTCCCCCGATTTTCCTCCTTTGAGAAAATTAGTCGGATGAAATTTTTCGCGCTTTGCAAAAGTAGGACGACCTACTGTTGGATTGTGAGATGAAGAGTGTCTTGTTTTCTGATTCCTGTTCGAATTTTTTTGAGAGGAAGTCGTATTTTTTTTCTGTAGTTTTCGAGGCTCTTGTTTCTTTTGTGGTGCTTGATTCTTGGATTGTGTTTTTTGAGAACCAGAAGAGTTATGAGGTAAATTTTTCTTGCCAGAAGGAGAAGTCAAACCTTCTCCTGCCAGCCATTGGCTGAGTTTGTCTGCGGACATGTAAAAGTGAGTAAAAAAGTAGAATGTGCGCTCGCTTTCGGCGCTTTGATACAGTCTGACATGAGTATGGCGTCAAATCTGTCCCCCTTGTTTCAATTCCGTAAAAACGGAAAGTCAAATGCAGTATACACGAAAAGATATCTTTTGACAAATGCCTCTCTTGTAAAAATGTTTGTTTTCTGGTATAATAAAGAGATGAGACAGTATTACAAAACTTCCATTTTCGATTCCTCCCGGTTTCTATTTCGCTCTATAGAGGGACCGAGTCTTTCTCCAGATCAGATCCCATGGGTATATGATCAATTGGGAGATCTTCAAGAATCTATCGGGACAGATATCCATCAGATAGAAAATTCCTTTCTTCGAGAGAAATTAAAAGGGCAAGAATCGCTTCACGGGCGAGCAGATTTAATCTTTTGTCTGCAGGTAGTACTTCAAAAATTAGATTTTGACTGTGGACAGATCGATGGAATATACGCTGCTTCCGCACAAGCCGAGGGGTGGAGAAAAGCTGTCAATAAAGCAGAATACGTTCGAAAAAATGGAAGTAATACACAGAAAGCGGTACTGGAATTTCAGAAAGCGCATGGTCTGACGCAGGACGGCATGGCCGGAAAAAATACTCTCGCCGCTCTGGTTGGAGCGCTTGAGAAGAAGCATTCTGACAAAGAAATCACAAACACAAAACAAGAAAAAACGAAAACTCTTCGATCGACACTTACTCGGGCGGAACTCGAGAAGGAATTTCAGATTGGATATTATGAAAAAGGGAATGCAATCCATCAGGTATTGGTTTTTGACACACAAGAAAAAAAAGCACTGCCGATTCTCGATTCACATCAAAAAACAATCGGAACAATACAACCAACGGCTCGTCTGTGGGTTTCTTTCCACCGATCAGTCGCGGGGGAAAGTTTTCACCAATACGCTGTTGATACCGACAAAAATCTCTACCGTTATGATTATCGCCGGAAATCATATATTCCTCAGACAGAGCTTGAGACAGAGAAGGGAAAACTGATTTTGGAAAAGCAGGACTAGAGTTTTGCCGCGAGTTCGACAAGTCGGCAACTGTAGCCCCATTCATTGTCATACCAGGCCAAAATTTTAACCAAGTCATCACCGATGACTTTGGTTTCGGCGGCATCGACAATAGAACTCCGGCTGTCTCCTTTGTAGTCGAGTGAAACCAGGGGACGTTCTTCGTATCCCAAAATATGAGGCATGGAGTCGGATGCTTTTTTGAGGGCAGCATTTACCTGATCGACAGTCACTTTTTTCCCGAGCTTGACGGTGAGATCGATCAGCGAAACGGTTGGCGTTGGGACGCGAACAGCCAAGCCGTTCAGTTTTCCATTGAGTTCGGGCAGGACAAGCCCCACGGCTTTTGCCGCTCCGGTAGAAGTCGGGATCATATTGAGAGCCGCGGCGCGTGCTCGACGGAGATCTTTATGTCCTACGTCCAGAATCCTCTGATCGTTGGTGTAGGCATGAATGGTGGTCATTAAACCTGATACAATTTCGAAATTTTCATGCAGAACTTTCGCCACAGGAGCCAAACCATTGGTCGTACAGGAAGCACACGAAATAAATTTTTCTTCTCCCGTAAGGTTTTGGTCATTCACGCCCAAGACAAATGTTTTGAATTGGTCGTCTTTGGCGGGAGCGGACAAAAGTACTTTTTTGGCTCCTTGCTTGAGATGAGGCTCACACTGAGATCCTTTTCGAAAAACACCGGTACACTCTAGTACAACATCAATTCCTAATTCTCCCCAAGGAAGTTCTGAGATCTCACGTGTGGTAAATTTCTTTACTTTTGTGCCGTTGATATCCAGAACTGTGCCGTCTTTTTCCACTTTTACGGTTCCGGGATATCGGCCGTAATTGGAATCGAATTCGAAAAGATGTGCAGAGGTTTCGGTGGGAGAGGGATCATTAATGGCGACTAACTCTAAATCATCGGCATGATCGTGAAGGATTATCCGAGCTGCAGCCCGACCGATACGGCCAAAGCCATTGATAGCGATGCGTTTTTTACTCATGGGAATATGAGGGAGGGTTAGATTTTATTGCTTTTATTGTAGTCAAATAGGGGCAGAAAAAAAGAGAAATTAGAAATTTCGTGTCACCCTGGACTTGTTCCGGGGTCTAAACAGGAAAGAACATTCTGAATTATAAAAAATCAGAACTCAAATCTCGCCACTCAGGATTTATTTCCCGAATAAGATTTGATTTCCATTTTTGAGAATAGTGTTTGAGCTGTTTTTCTCTTGTTATGGCTATAGATATATCATTGGTTTCTTCAAAGTACATAAGTTGGGAACAATTATATTTTTTTGTGAATCCATCAATGAGTTTATTTTTATGTTCGTAACAACGTCTTATTAAATTATTCGTAACTCCAACATAAAAAACCGTTCTGGTGGGGTTCGTAAGGAGATATACATAATATAATTTTCGCATTTGTGAAGGTTAGATCCCGCAATAAATGCGGGATGACAAAAATATTATAAAAATTTTACAAAAATAAAAACAAAAAAGAATTATAGACTGAACATGAATTTTATTTTTGCTTTTTCTGTTTTTTCACTAAACTGACTTCGTGAGAAATATCACCACCACGACCACCACAACTCACCCGTAATTCACGGAGACATGGTCGTGCACCTTTTCTCCGTGAAAGCGGAGATTTTTTATTATTCTCTTGAGTAAACGAGGGGTACTCAGAGAGGCAAAAAAGAACTATAATTTCACCACCATGAATAAATCTGCTTCCGACTTCGAAATTCGCCGTCGTCATACTGGGTCACACGTGATGACCGCAGCGGTGAAAATGATTTTTCCCGACATCAAACGTGGTGTAGGTCCCTGGACTGACAAAGAATTTTATCAGGACTTTGATTTCGGAGAAGAAAAGATTTCCGAAAGTGATCTTAAAAAAATAGAAAAGAAGATGCGCTGGATTGTGAATAAAGACTTTTCTATTGAACAAAAAATTTGTTCAATAAAGGAAGCAAAAGAACACTTCGAAGGCGATGAATACAAGCAAGAACTCATTCGCGGGCTGGAAGAAAAAGGTGAAAAAATCAGTATTTATGCATTTGCGGATGAGAGAGACAATGTTTTTTATGATGATTTGTGCGCGGGGCCGCATTTGGAATCTACAGGACAGCTGGGCGTTTTTAAATTAACTCGCTTAGCTGGAGCGTACTGGCGAGGGAATGAAAACAATAAAATGCTGACCCGTATTTACGGGGTAGCTTTCAAAGATAAAGAAGAACTTCAAAAATACGAAGAGATGCTCGCCGAAGCCGAACGTCGAGATCATCGAAAATTGGGCGCAGAATTGGGACTCTTTGCCTTTTCCGAGAAAGTCGGTGCCGGACTGCCGCTTTTTACACCCAAAGGAACATTTATTCGGAATAAAATTGCCGACACAATCCAAGAAATCCAAGAGCAATACGGATACGAAAAGGTCTGTATTCCGCACATTACCAAGAAAGATCTCTACGAAACCTCCGGGCATTGGCAGAAATTCAAAGAAGATCTGTTTCACGTGAAAGGGAAAGGTGATACGGAATTCGTGATGAAACCCATGAACTGTCCGCATCACACACAGATTTATGCCTCACAGATGCGTTCGTACCGAGATTTGCCGGTGCGTTTCAGTGAAGTCACGACTTGCTATCGAGACGAACAGCCAGGAGAACTTTTGGGACTTTCTCGTGTGCGTTCGCTGACTCAAGATGACGGGCACGTGTTTTGTCGTATGGATCAGGTAAAACAAGAAGCCTGTAATATTGTGAAAGTCGTTCGTGAATTTTATACGAAACTGGGTATGTTCGAAGAAGGAAAGTTTTGGGTTTCCCTTTCGGTACGAGATCCCCAAGAAATCGAGAAATATCTCGGTGATCCCAAAAATTGGGAGAAAGCGGAGAAATTTTTGGAGGAGATAGCAAAAGAAGAAAAACTTCATGCCAAACGAATCGAAGGAGAAGCAGCTTTTTACGGGCCAAAATTGGATTTTATGTTCCAGGATGCATTAGGACGAGAATGGCAATTAGCAACTATTCAGATTGACTTTGTTATGCCAGAACGGTTTGGATTGGAATACATCAATGAAAAAGGCGAAAAGGATCGTCCCATCATGATTCATCGAGCTATTGCCGGATCTCTGGAACGATTTATGTCGGTGATTATCGAGCATTTTGCCGGAGCATTTCCTTCATGGCTGGCACCGGTACAGGCCCATATTTTGCCGGTCGCTGGTCAGCATGAGAAATATGCCGCACAAATTCTTCAACAAATAGAAAATGTGAATGGTCGTGCTGAGCTGCACGACGCTTCTGAAACACTGGGGAAACGTATCAGAAACTCTCAGAAACAAAAAATTCCGTTTGCTCTGATCGTCGGGGACAAGGAAGTAAACGATACAACAGTAACCGTTCGTCGGTATGGGGAAGAGAAAGACCAAGCAATGAAAATGGAAGAGTTTTTAGGATTATTGAAATAAAAATGGGTAATCCAAAATTTGAAATTTTTTCTGCAGAGGTGGTTGATAAAGACACGGGAGAAACACATAAAATGTTTCCAAAAAGGGGATCGAAACATTTATTTTACTATGAAAGTATGCAAACGGAAGAGGGGGAATATAGATTGCAATTAAGATTAGATCCACGGGGGGATGAAAGAGGTCACTTTCAATTAGATGTTGATTGTTGGAAGGTAGGGGTGATATGGAAGAAAAAACTAAAAAATAAAAATAATTTATGGCATCACCCAAGACAGAAAGAAGAGAATGGGGTAATTTTTTATGAATTTTCAATTCCTGAGGTTTGTACTAAAAAAATAATTACTCAAGGCAAAGAAATGGGAGCTACTCTTTCAGAGAATTCGAGAATATCTTCCAGCTTAGGAATAAAGCTCAATGGTGTTCCAGTAGATATTAAACCAATAGAAAAAGAAAATTAATCTGTCTTTGTCATTCCCTTGAAGAAGGGAATCCAAAGCTCTCAAGATAAAAAAATTGATACGAACGTTTGTTTCGTGCTGATGACGGAAGCAGGGGGGCAAACGGTGTTCGCCCTTTCATAAGTCATCCTGGCTTGTCCAGGATCCTATGAGTATAGAAATTCTTTGGCAGAACGAAGTTTTTCTTGCCGCACATAATTCCAGACAAGCTGGAATGACTTAAATATTAAAAAACCCCCGCCGAGGCGGGGGTTTTGATTGGCTTACTTTGTCTTGAGTGAGGAAGGGATCCTTCGCTTCGCTCAGGATAAGCTCAACTGATGACTCTCCCGCGAAGGCGGGATCGTCGAGTCTCACTTATTTCAGAATTTTGGTCACCACTCCAGCTCCAACGGTTCGTCCTCCTTCACGAATAGCGAAGCGAGTTCCTTCGTTCAGAGCGATAGGTTTTCCAAGCGTGGCTTTGAATTTCGCATTATCACCAGGCATAACCATTTCTACACCATCAGGGAGAATGATTTCGCCCGTAACATCCGTCGTTCGGATGAAGAACTGAGGTTTGTATCCTTTGAAGAATGGAGTGTGTCGTCCTCCTTCTTCTTTCTTCAAAACGTAGACTTCGGCTTCAAATTCTGTGTGAGGAGTGATGGATCCTGGCTTTGCCAAGACCTGACCTCGTTCGATATCTTCCCGTTCGATTCCTCGCAAGAGCAATCCAACATTGTCTCCGGCCATCCCTTCGTCGAGCATTTTCTTGAACATCTCGACTCCCGTCACAACTGTCTTTCGGGTTTCTCCCAAACCGACGATTTCTACTTCGTCATTGACATGAACGATTCCCTGTTCCACACGTCCGGTGGCAACTGTTCCTCGTCCTTTGATTGAGAAGATGTCTTCGACCGACATCAAGAAATTTTTATCAACATCTCGTTTTGGCTCAGGAATATGTTCATCCAGAGCTTTCACTAAATCCATAATTTTGTCCCCCCATTCTCCTTTTGGATCATCCAATGCTTTGAGCGCTGATCCACGAATAATGACAGCATTGTCACCGTCATATTCACGCTTGGAAAGTTCTTCGCGAACCTCCATTTCCACAAGGTCGATCATTTCCTGATCATCGACCATGTCGCATTTATTCAAAAATACAATGATATTTTCAACGCCAACTTGTCGAGCCAAAAGAATGTGTTCTTTGGTCTGAGGCATTGGACCGTCAGTAGCGGCAACAACCAAAATAGCACCGTCCATTTGAGCCGCACCGGTAATCATGTTTTTGACGTAGTCGGCGTGACCGGGACAGTCTACGTGTGCGTAGTGACGTTTTTCAGATTCATACTCCTGGTGAGAAGTCGCGATCGTAATACCACGGGCTTTTTCTTCTGGGGCATTATCGATATGATCGAAAGCAACGAATTTATTGGTTTCGGTGGGCAAACGCTCAGCCAAAACTTTCGTAATAGCAGCGGTAAGAGTAGTCTTACCATGGTCAACGTGACCGATAGTACCGACATTTACATGCGGTTTGGATCTGTCGAATTTTGCAGACATGAGAAAAGGGAATTAAAGGGTACAAGACAAAAATACGGGCGGATTGTAAGTCACCCTCTCGCTTTGTCAAATTTTTTTCCTATTTTGCTGATTCCGCCAGAACGGCTTCTACTTTTTCTTGAGTAGAATCTGGACATTGTTCTCTTCCTTTTCGGATACTCAGTATTAATTTTGCTCCGAAACCACCTGTTTTATTTGGGAGTCCGTCATCTCCCTTCATTTGTAAGTGCCCTCTTTCGGCGAAACCACGCGTAAAAATTTTAAGACCTAATCCAGTACTACTGGTAGAAATTTTGGGATGAAATACAAGGTTATCTATTTCTTGATCCGACAGAGAAGAAAGAGAATCGGGAAGAACATTTTTTTCTTTTGCCACAGTCAAAACTTTTTGCCGATCAATTCCAGATCCGTTATCGAGAATTTTAATTTCTATTTCGTCTTCAGAAGTGTCGCTGTTTATTCTTGCTTTTATTGTATTGGCATTGCCGTGAATAGCTGCATTTCGAATACCATTGAGAAATTTCCAAAATAATTCCCCTGACAGGGGGACATTTTTGTTTAATTCTTCAGGAGATATTTCAAAATCAATATGAGTTTTGTACTCTTGTGCATTTTCGTTTTCTCGAGTTCTTGAGAAGCTATATTCCTCAAAAGATCGCAGATCAGTAGAAAATTCTGAAAGAGAAATTTTTTTATGATTGATTCCTAATTTTTCAGCGAGAACGAAAAGCCAATATTTTACTTCAACAAATTGTTGATGATAGCGCTCAAAAGATTCCGACTGTAATAACTCCTTTATATCCGGAGAATCTTCTTCTGGGGCATCAAGAACAAGAGGAAGAGTGTTTACAAATGGCTGAAAGGCCATCGCGGAATCATGATCAAAAGATCTCGGAATAGGATTGTAATTACTCAGACTTCTGATTTTTGGGATGATTGCTTTGATTATATTTACCTCCTGCTGTATTTTTTCCTTTTCTTCTTGTGAGAGAGAAAGAATTTTTTCGGTAAAGAGTGTTTGGGGAGAAAACGATTCTAATTCGGAAAAAGCCGTGAGGATAGAAGACAATTCTTTTTTGATATTCTCTTCTTTTTCCCTGTCTCTTTCAGCCAATTCCAAAAACACTCTTATCTGTTCTATAAAAGCAAAGAGATGGGCATTGTCTTCGGTTGTTCGATTCTCGGTATCCAGAAGAGCGAAGAAACTCTCTGTATTTATTTTTTCTATTTTTTGTGAATCAAAGCGTTCCTCGAAAAAAAAGAGCGCTTTTTGCAAGAGCTCTATTTTTTCCTCTGTAAAAAAATCAGAAGGGAGTTCTTTCACTCCATAGCGAGAAATCTCATCGATCAGATTTTGTATATTTTCTTGAAAGGGGGGATGTGCTTCAGGGTTTTCTTGTTCGGAATTCAGATTTTTGTCTTCGAGATTTCGCATTTGTCGAAATCTAATCAGAATTGATATTTTGTCAACTTCTTTGTTTTATTTCTTGAGGTAGAGGGTTTGGGTTGGGAAAGCCATTTCAATACCTTCTTTCTCAAATGCTTTGCGAATTCCCAGATTGATTTTTTGTTGAGTATTGAGGTAGTCGTCATAGTCTCCACTGTCCACGTAATACATGATTTTGAAATTCAAACTAAAGTCCGCAAACTGATAAAAATGAGCCCGTCCGAATTCCGCTCCTTTGAGGGGATCGATGGCTTTTTTAATGAGTTCAGGGATTTTTTCGAGCTTTTCGGTTTTCGTATCGTAGGTGACGCCGATCTGGAAATCGACTCGTCGCTGATGGAGTTTTTTGAAATTCTGGATATTGGATTCGGTGAGTTGCTTATTGGACACAACGATTTCCTCTCCTTGGAGTGAGGCAATGCGCGTGGTTTTGAGTCCGATATGTTTGACGACTCCGTTTACCGTCCCGTTTCCACCAGTAACAACTATATAGTCGCCGACCTGAAAAGGTTTGTCGAAGTAAATGGTGAACGAAGAAAAGAGATCTCCCAGGATATTTTGCGCAGCGAAAGCAATCGCAATACCTCCGATTCCGAGTGATGCCGCCAGAGCTGAAATATTAAATCCAAGATTGGAAAGCACGAGCAATATTGCTGTCGCCCAGATAGCAATGTTGAGAACGAGACGCAGCCCATGCACAATCGTTTCGTCTTTTCGGTGACTGACTCTCTGGAGTCCGAATTCCATAATCTGTCGAACGATTTTGATCAGCTCCCACACAACCAGTACCAAAAATAGACCGTCCAAAACATTTTCGATGCTTTCATTGATACGCAGTGTTTTTATCGTGAGATAAAAGGCCACAAACCACAGAAAAAATCCGGACATTTCTTCCAGAACTTTTACCATGCGATCGTCGATTTCTGTTTTGGTGCGTTGGCTGACTTTTTCTAATCGGCGGAGTATCACACTCCGAAAAATCTTCAGCCCAATCCAAAAGCCAACAAAAAGAAGGATAGCAATTCCATAACTCTGGACGGAATTTCCGAAAATACTCATTTCCAAGAGACTACTGATGTCGTATCCAAATATTTCCATGTGATATATTTTACGAATCTATTGTACGGAAGCCCCTTGGGTGTTGTCAAAGTCACATCTTTATCTTGGCAAGGCGGGGAAAAAGAGTAGGATGTGACCAAATATTTCTCTGGTTATGAAAAAAGAAAGATTGATTATTCTCGGATCGGGTCCGGCAGGACTTACTGCCGCTTTATATGCGGCACGAGCAGATTTAGAGCCTTTGGTTTTGGAAGGGGGAGAGCCGGGAGGACAGCTGATGACAACTACCGATGTAGAAAATTTTCCGGGATTTCCGGATGGCATTATGGGACCACAGCTCATTCAAAATATGAAGCAGCAGGCCGAACGATTTGGAACTCGATACGGAAAAAAACGAATTACAAAAGTAGATTTTTCGGACGAAAAAAATCTCAAACTTTGGGCTGGAGACGAAGAACTCCAAGCGCAAAGTCTTATTATTGCTACTGGCGCACGAGCACGATGGCTTCCCTTTGATAATGGCGAAAAGAAAAAAGAAATGGAAAAAAAATATTGGGGCAAAGGATATACGGCGTGTGCCACGTGTGATGGAGCTTTTTATCGCGACAAAATTGTCGGTGTTGTTGGCGGCGGAGATTCGGCTTGTGAAGAAGCCACCTTCCTCACGAAATTCGCCAAAAAGGTCTATCTCATTCATCGCCGTGATGAACTGCGCGCTTCCAAACCTATGCAGCAGAGAGTTTTTGAGAACGAAAAAATTGAAGTCCTCTGGAATAAAAACGTGACCGACCTGAAAGGAGAAAAAAAACTTGAGGCAGTCGAGCTCACGGATTCGGAAAGCAAGAAAACATCAGAATTAAAGCTGGACGGACTTTTTGCTGCGATCGGTCATATTCCGAATACCGATTTCTTGGAAGGTCATCTGGAAATGGAAGACAATAAATATTTGAAAGTGAAAAACTCCACCCGAACAAAAGTGCCTTCTGTTTTCGTGGCTGGGGATGTGGCTGATTGGCGATATCGTCAAGCGATTACAGCCGCCGGTTGGGGATGCATGGCGGCATTGGACGCGGAGCATTATCTGGCAGAGCAGGAGTAATACTCTCAATATATTGTCATTGCTGTATTACGCTCGCAATGACAAAGGAAAATGGTTTATGTAATCGATTACGTAAACGAAAAATAAAATCACTTGATCACCTGTATTTCACCGGTCTTTTCCTGGATTTTGATTCTTCCTTCATTTCGCAATTCCCCTAGGAGTTTTGTCACGGTGACGCGGTTGAGACCCGTTTTTTCAGCGAGCTTCTGATGCGAAATGCGGAGCGGAATATGAAACATTTTGGCGAAAACACTCCGGCGATTTTTTTCGTGCAGTCGCTGAATTTCGTGCAAGATTTGCTCTTTTGCTGGCTGAGAAAGGGAGGCGATTTTGCGCTCGTAGTCACTGGTTTTTTCAGCCAAGACTCTCATTAATCGGAGCGCGATTTCCGGATGAGCTTTGACGATAGCGAGAAATTCATTTGTGGGAGTCCGACACACAAAACTCTGACGGGTTGTGACCGCATAATAACTGGTTTTTCCCACACCAAAATCCCCAAAAATATCGCCCGGAAAAAGCGTTTCAAAAATCACCTTTTTCCCGTTTTGTTGGTGGTAGAGTTCGACTTCTCCCTGTTTGAGGACATACACATCGTGTGCTGGCGAATCGGGCGAAAAAAGAATGGTATTTTTCTCGACGGGGTATTCCACAGCAGTTTTCGCGATCTGAATCATCTCTGATTCAGAAATATCTTCGTAGAGATTCACGTTGCGCAGGCAGACGATTTTATTGGATTGGTTCATGAGAGGGCGGAAGAAATTTGCTCACGATACTGAATGGCTTCGGCTATATGAGAAAGCTGGATATTTTCTTGGTCTTCCAAGTCAGCAATAGTTCGGGCGAGCTTGAGAATACGATAAAAAGCTCTCCCACTCAAACGCATTTGTACGACGGCTGATTGTAGTAAATGTTTTCCTTCTTCGTTGAGAGGGCAATATTTTTTTACCAGAGGAGAGGTCATTTCAGCATTGGTCTGAATATTTTCATTTTTAAAGCGTTGTTTTTGTTTTTCTCGGGCTTTTTCGACGCGTCTCCGAATTTCAGATGAGGTTTCTCCGGTTTTTAGATCAGAGAGTTTTTCAAATGGGATATGAGGCACTTGTATATGCAGATCAATTCGATCGAGTAAAGGACCAGAAATCTTGCTTTGATAGCGTTGTATTTCATGAGCCGTGGAGGTACACCGACTATCCTCTGGATCATACCCGCAAGGAGTCGGATTCATCGCGGCTATGAGCATAATTCTCGCCGGAAAGATACAGCTTCCGCTGGCTCGAGAAATAGTAATAACCCCATCTTCGAGTGGCTGGCGAAGCACTTCGAGTGTTTTGACCGGAAATTCGGGAAATTCGTCGAGGAATAAAACGCCTCGGTGCGCGAGTGAAATTTCTCCCGGACGGGGAGGATTCCCGCCTCCCACAATAGCTACCCCTGAGGCTGTGTGGTGCACACTGCGAAAAGGGCGTTCGAGTTTGAGGGGTTGTCTTTGGTCTATGAGGTTGGCGATAGAATGGATTTTGCTTACTTCTAAGGCTTCAGTGATATTCATTTGCGGCAGAATAGTTGCGAGTGATTTGGCCAGCATCGTTTTCCCTGATCCTGGAGGTCCGCACATCAAAATATTATGTCCTCCTGCGGCGGCAATTTCTAGTGCTCGCTTGGCTTGTTCTTGCCCCTTTATATGAGCCATGTCATAGTCGGTATTTTGCGGTGATTGCAGGGATTCCACTTTGGTAGGTGGAGTTGGTATGAGTTTTTGAGTGTCCGTAAAATGGTTGCAGAGTTGCCGTAGATTCTGAAGTCCAAAAACAGTAATCTCTTGAATAATACTAGCCTCACTCGCATTTTCTTCCGGAACGAATATTTCACGAAATCCGCGATCAGCGGCATTGGCTGTGGTGGGAAGAATCCCTGGTACACTTCGAAGTTCTCCCTGAAAACTCAGCTCTCCGACAAAAACTTTTTCATCCCAGTTTTCGGGTAATTGTATCTGTCCTGCGGCATGTAATATTCCCAGAGCAATCGGCAGATCAAATCGTGGTCCATGTTTGCGGAGATCTGCGGGAGCAAGATTTACGGCTATTTTCCCCCGAGGAAAATCAAATCCGGAATTTTTGATCGCACTGCGTACCCGCTCTTTGGCTTCTTGTACGGCTGTATCAGCTAAACCCACAATAGTAAATTGCGGCATGCCACGATGCAGATCGACTTCTACTTCGACCTCTTCTCCGGACAATCCAAGGAGTGTCAGGGTTTTCAGCTTTCCTAACATCATTCCTCATTATGAAATGATGGATTCTTTTTGACAATTTTTTTCCCTTGCCTTTGTTATAAAAAAATATTCTTTCATTCAGCACAAATGAAAATTTTTTGCAGAACGGGGTGTTCTCTCTGCAGAATTCAAGAGTGAAAGTATGCTTTGCACTATGTATTTTTTGTTTTTTTACTCTCGAAATAAAAGTGCAGAAAAGTTCTCTAAATATGCACTTTCTTCTTTTTGGAAAGCGCCCTGAATCTCGTATTCGAAAAAAAAATCTGTAGAATGGAACCAATATCTTCATGAAAGTTTTTATTGCCCGCCCGATTCCCCAAAATGCTGCTCGAATGTTACGCGAAGGGGGATTGAACGTACAAGAAAATTTAGAAAATAAAGTTCTTTCGTCTCAGGAATTGATTCAAAAAATACAGGACACAGATATTTTGCTGTCCCTTTTAACGGACAAAATAGACCGCGAAGTTTTCGCTGCAGCACCCAAACTTAAAATGGTTTCCAATTATGCTGTAGGCTACAATAATATCGATATTCAGGAAGCGACTCGCCGAAAAATACTCGTGACCAATACCCCTGGAGTTTTGACAGAGACTACGGCTGATCTCGCATTTGCTCTTCTGATTTCCTGTGCTCGACAGATTCTTCCGGCCGATCGATTCACCCGA
This sequence comes from Candidatus Altimarinota bacterium, assembly GCA_021734395.1. Classification (GTDB taxonomy): domain Bacteria; phylum Patescibacteriota; class Gracilibacteria; order UBA4473; family UBA4473; genus JAIPGI01. The sequence goes on along the minus strand of JAIPJB010000001.1, from coordinate 31,717 downwards.
GCAGGAAAATTTAATACATGGGAGCCTCTGGGATTTTTGGGACAGGAAGTCTATGGATCAACACTCGGGATTATCGGAGCCGGAAGGATTGGAAGAGCAATGGCGCGGCGTGCGTATAGAGGATTTGATATGAAAATTCTCTATACAGATCATCGACCAAAAGAAAAAATAGAAGAGGAATGCCAGGCAGAGAGGGTGTCTCTAGAAGAACTCTTGCGCCGATCGGATTTTGTTTCGGTTCATGTCCCCCTGAAAGAAGAAACCCATCATTTGCTCGGAAAAAAAGAATTCCAGCAGATGAAATCTTCCGGAATACTGATCAATACCGCACGAGGCCCGATTGTAGATGAAAAAGCGTTGGGAGAAGCTCTGCAATCGGCAGAAATCGCGGGGGCGGGGCTGGATGTATACGAAGAAGAACCGAGCATCCACCCGAGCCTTCTGAAACTTCACAATGTCATTCTTTTGCCGCATATCGGCTCTGCTTCCCGTCAAACACGAGAAGCTATGGCTCGTATTGCCGCTGAAAATATTCTCGCCTTTGTGAAGGGCGAAAAAATTCCCGCTCCGGTAAATCCGGACATTCTTTCTTAATTTTTTCTTCATGAAATTCGCACAGCGCATGTCCCGGCTCGGCACCGAGACGGCGTATGCAGTAGCAGGAGATGCTGCTGCCTATGCTGAAAAAGGCCACACGGTCTATCCTTTTCATTTGGGGGATATCAATCGTCCCACACCACCTCATATCACTTCTGCCTGCAAAAAATATCTCGACGAAGGGAAAACCGGCTACTGTCCAGCCGCGGGGATCAAACCTTTGAGGGAGGCAATGGCAGAAGAAATCAATCGAACACATGGGACCGATTACACATGGGAAAATGTCTCTATTCAGTCAGGCGGAAAACCCACGATCGGGAAATTCCTCATGAATGTGATGGAAGAGGGAGATGAAGTACTCTATCCCACTCCCGGCTATCCGATCTATGAATCTCAGATCAATTTTTTCGGAGGTATTCCCAAGCCCTATATCTACCGAGAAGAAAAAGATGAATTTGTGATGGATATGGATTATTTTCAATCCCTTATCTCTTCTCAGACGACAGCATTGATCTACAACAACTATCAGAACCCCATGGGGGTTTGTTCTTCTTCCGAAGAAATGCAAAAGATTGCGGATTTGGCCATAAAAAATGACTGGATGGTGCTCTCGGATGAAGCGTACTTTGATCTCGTCTATGACGAGACACCGCGTTCGATTGTCTCGCTTCCCGGAATGAAAGAACGAACGGTTCTTCTCTCTACATTTTCTAAAAAATACGCCATGACTGGATGGCGATTGGGTGCGGCGATTGGTCCCAAAGATATCATCGAAAAAATCAATAAAATTAATACGAACGATGAAGCCTGCACGACCCATTTTGTCCAGTGGGCGGGGATCGATGCGCTCAAAGGCGATGAGAAATATTGCCAACAGCTTCGAAAATTATTGCAAAAACGTCGTGATGCGTGTTTGGAAATACTCCGAGATTGTCCGGGGATCATTGTCCACAAGCCAAAATCAACCTTTTATCTTTTTGTGAATGTGACCCAGGCTATGGAGAAAATGAATATAGATTCCTATGAAACCTTTCGTCTGCATATGCTGGAAAAAACAGGCGTTTCTTTTTGTACCCGCGAACATTTCGGAAGCCCATTGCCTTCGGAAAATCAGAAATATATTCGGCTGGCTTATTCGGGGATCGATGTTCCCCAAATTCACGAAGGGCTCGGGAAATTTAAAGCGTATATTCAGAGTTGTTTCTCAGAATGAAAAAGAGAGAAAGAGACTTGAAATTTTCGCTTGTTTCTGCTATAATAAGAAGATAGAATTATAAAAACAAAATCATGCTTCTCCTGCATTCGCAATCATTTCCTCATTATGGACTCGAACGATTTTTTGAATTTGCCCGCAAAGCGGGATTTGATGGAGTAGAAATCGGTGTGAATGAAAATTTTGATACGCAAAATGCCGCGTATCTCAAAAAATTAGAAAAACGATATGAAATGCCAATCAAGGCTTTTTCTCTTCCTCATAAACAGGAAGAAGATTTGATTGAAGGATTTCAGGAAGTGGTAAAAGAATTTCCAAAAGTACACCTGAATCTTAATTCTCCGCAGTCTTTTGCTTTCAAATACAAGCGCTGGATGGAGAACATTGCTCCCAAGCTTTGCAAAAAATACGATCTCAAGCTCAATCGACGGAATGCTCCTTTTCAGCTCATGTTTGGGATGATTCCTCAGCGCACGGAAAATTCACTTTTTTCCCTGAGACAAAAAGGATTTGTCTGTTTGGATTTGTCAGCTCTCTGGGCGAGCAAAGAAGAAATTATGCGCAGCATTAATTTTCTGGGGGATAAAATGCGATTTGTGTACCTTTCTAATGTTCATCGTAATACGCCGTATTCGACTCTGTCCAACGGAATATTGCCTCTGGAAAGTTTTTTGACAAAACTCGCCAAAAATCGATATCAGGGAAATTTTACCCTCAAGCTTTCTTCAAAAGCACTGCATGAGGGGGAAGACGAAAAAGTACTTGAAACACTCATTGATTCTCGGAAATTTTTTGAAGAATATTTTAAGAACGTGAAAGACTAGTTGATTCACGTATTTTGAGCGTTACAATCCTGGTGTGCAATTCCTTTTAAATACGGCCGTAGATCCTCATTTTTGTGCTCTTTTTGATGAGCACGGTCAACTTTTTCAATATCAAGAATGGACAGACCGGAAACAGGACGGGCGAGAAATTTTTGCATTTTTGGAAAAGATACAGAGCAAAAAAACATCACCACAGGATTCTCAGGACTTTTTTACTTTTTTGGGAGGAGTGTCTGGGCCGGGAGGGTTTTCCAGTTTGCGCGCTGGATCTGGAATACTCAATGCTCTGAGTTTTGCTTCTCGGAATTCTGTTTATCAAGTTCGAGCGGACAAATGGATTCGAGCTTTTTTGGATGATCGAGGATATCGGGAAACTCCATTCGTCTTGAATTCATTCTCTTCTGGAGTATTTCTCTGTGACCAAGGAAAACTTTTGCGTATGCCCGTTTCGGAAGCCGCTCAGAAATACGAAAATACAGAAATTTTTGTGGGGATGCTTCCTGATTCCAAGGCTCAATTCTTTTCTCGCAAATTATCACTTCCCTGGAAAAATACGGCGGGGATACTGTTGCAAGTGCTCAAAAAAGAGTCTTCTCAAAAGTATTTTTTGCCCGACTATGAATTTCCGCCACTATGATTTTGTAACCGAGCGAAGAGCACGAATAAAAGCCTGTCGAGCAGCATGCGAGTCTTCATAGGAAATACGGATTCCTGGCTCGTGAGCGATCTTGTTGCGTATTCGGTGAAACTTCCAGATATCATGTTCATTTGTAAATCGGGGGGCTATTTTGCTGATGGTCTCTGCAGCAGTCATATTTTTCTGATTCGGGAAAAGGGTTTCGAGTGCTGAGACAAAAATTTTATGCGATTCCAAAAGTGCATGTGCTGGATCAAGATTATGCGTGTTTTTGATCTGATGAATAGTCCGTGTTGCAAAATCAGAGGGCAGAGAAACTTTTTTTCGAAAGCATAAAAAAACAACTCCTAGGAGGATAATAAGAATTCCCAATCCGAGGAATATTGCGATTTCCATATTATTCGCAGTATATCAGTTTCTCTGGACTCTACAAATCTATACGTCGGACATCCGACTGCTCAGGATCGGCTTTTTCTTTCCATTTGGTAATGAGTTTGATGTCGGCTCGCCCTCCTAGATTTTTGAGAATCTGGAATTGCGCAAATTTCGGAGGATCAGTAAGTCGCTGAATAAAAATAATTTCTGCGTTTTGATCGACAATAATTTCAGCCCATTCAATCTGCTCTGGCTCAGGAAAAATGACATCCACTGATAAGGAATTTCGGTAGGTATGGATATCATCGATTTTGGGATTGGAATCCTGCAGAAGTTTTTGTCTTTCGTATATGACGGGAAGCGTTCTTTCACTTACGTTTCCATGAAAATCCCAAGCTTTGGCACTGATTTCATGTCGCCCTAGATCCCCAGAAGCAAAGAATGATTTTTGATAGGGGGCTTTTTCGGCGAAGCCAATGCTTTTTCCGTCTACAAAAAATTCCACAACTTTTACACCTGAGGCTTCGTCTTTCACGTCTACCAAGATATGAACCAGAGAATGAATCGGGATTCGCTGTTGTCCTATAGGACCATAGAAAGTAATAACTGGTCCCGCTTGATCGGGAGCAACGGTAACCTCGATCTCATCTTCAGAACTATGGAAAAGTGTGTCGACAGCGACGGCTCGGATCGTATGCTGGGTGTTGAAATCTATATTTGTTGGAATTTCAAATCTGCCCGTCCAAGGAAATTGGGTACTGTCGGCAATAAGTTTGTTATCAAAATAGTATTCTACCGCTTTCATGCCGAATTGTGCGGAAACCGAAACCGAGACTTCAACAACCCCTCGTGCCACAATGCCTCCATTTCGAGGAGAGGTGATTTTTATTTTTGGGGCATTGCGTTGGGTATAGCGATTGTGGACATCATCCTGGAGAGAAGGAAGTCGAGAAATAAGCCGATCTCGTACAGGGGAAGTAGGCGAAAGTTCTGTTTCCTGCTCTTCGTCCATGATGGATCCCAGAGATGTCAGAAATTTCGGATGAGACTGGAGCCATTCCTCTACGGGATTTTGCCAGTTGGGCATGGAAGGCTTGATAGACTGGAGTCCTGTCAGAGAATACTTCCTGGTACGAGCATAAAATGGGGTATAGCGAGTTGCTGGGCGACCTGATATTTTATCGATCTCGATTTGCTCGACAGAATTGTCCAGCTCTGTGGGGACGGAAAAAGAAGGAAAGACTTCTTCTCGAACGAGCTTGGGAGGGGTAAAATCAGTCGCTATCTTTCCGGAGAATTTATTGACATGACGAACCTGAAGTGGCGTTGGTTCATTGTACAGTTTTTCGGGATCGGCACCGGATTCCACTAAGGACTGATGGGCGTCACTCATGAATTTCTTCCAGATAGGGGCGGCAACGGCTAATCCCGTGGCTCCGGGCCTCATGGGTTCGCCACGGTTATTTCCCACCCAGACACCTGAGACCAGATGGGGTGTAAATCCAATCGTCCAAGAATCTCCAGGGGCGGTAATAAATTTCGGATTTTCATCTTCATCCTCGGGTTCTTCTTCGTTAAATTCTGGATTTTCTATGCGGCGGTTGGAAGTTCCGGTTTTGGCTCCATTATTATAATTCTCAAGCTGAAGAAGTTTATTCCAGTCAAATCCATCAGTGGTAGGTCTTGTCGATTCATCAGTCAAAACATGCCGTAGAAGTGCGGCTATTTCAGGATCGATGCCTTCGTGTTTTGTTTTCGCAGGATCAAATTTCTCGAGAATTTCCCCTTCAGAGTTGTGTACTTCTAAAATAGCGCTTGGTTCATAATAACTTCCGTCTCCCGCAAAAACCTGGAAGGCATTGATATGAGAAAGGGGTTCGACTTCCGCGACTCCGATTCCGAGTGCTACGCCGTGTATGTCAGCATTTCCTTCGTATTTAATTCCTAATTTTTCAGCCAGTTTTAGTACTCTTTCGGGTGTGGCGAGATAGGAGACTTTGATCGCTGGAATATTCAAGCTTCTGTTAAGTGCGTCTCTGAGAGAGACGGGTCCGAGAAATTTTCCATCGAAGTTTTGTGGTTGATAATTGCCCCCGAAATCTGTTTCGACATCGAAAACAACGGTTGCGGGAGTATATCCCTGCTCGAATGCTGCCGCATATACAAATGGTTTAAAGCTCGATCCGGGCTGACGACGGGACGTCAGGACATCGACCTGACCATCATTTTCTTGGTCGAAATAATCTTTTCCTCCGACATAAGCCAAGAGTTGTCCGTTGTCGGGATTGACGGCTACCAGTGCTGTATTTTTCGCTCCATAGGTCTCTTGGTAGTGGGCAGACTTTGTTTGGATCGTTTCTTCGGCGAGTTCCTGTAGATCTGGATCAAGAGTGGTATAAATGCGCAATCCTCCATTTTTGAGAAATTCTTTTCCGTATTTTTCTTCGATTTTTTCCCGAACATAAAATACAAAATGTGGCGCTTTGATATCGGTTCGATATTGCTTAAATTCTATGGTCTTGGCTTCTGCCCAAGCCTGCTTGAATTCTTCGAACGTGATCATTTTGAGGTCTAGCATTCGTTGAAGCACTAAATCTTTTCGTCCTTTTTTGTATTCTTTTTCGCCGGTTTCTTCGTTGTACTCATAAAATCCCATCAAGAGATCTTTATTAGTTCCGTACGGACTAAATCGAGTGGGAGCAATTGGCAGACTTGCCAAAATAGATGATTCGGCAATGGTCAGCTCTCGGGCTGATTTTCCAAAAAATGTTTTTGACGCGGCTTCGATACCATGGGCATTGTTTCCGTAAGGGATATTATTCAAATACAGTTCCAAGATTTCATCCTTTGAATAATACCATTCCATTTTTATGGCGAGGAGCAATTCATTAAATTTTCTCGTGAGTGTGCGTTCTCGCGACAAAAATGTGTTTTTAACGAGCTGTTGAGTAATAGTCGATCCTCCGCGCTGGTTTCCGATTCCAAAGAAATAATTGAGTCCAGCCTTGATGATACCACCGATATCAAATCCAAAATGATGGTAAAAGCCGCCGTCCTCGATGGCGATAGTTGCCTGTTGCATGGATTCGGGAATCTCTTCGAGAGGAATATATTCTCGATTCTCATCTCCATGGATAACGTATAAAATGTGATCGTTCGGATCCTCTCCTTCTTCGAGGGCTTCTCGGTTATAGATAATGGTTGATTCAGCAAAAGACAGTTGATCGGCATCATCGACTGATGGCAGGACGAGCCATCCATACAAAAATAATCCTCCGAAAAAGAGTCCAATTCCCCAAGCAATCCGTTTTTTCCAGGAGGAAGCCGGTTTTCGTAGGCGCAGCCATTCTCCCAAACGGCGGAAAAAAGAGCGACGGGAGTGAAAACGACGAATTTTCATTTTTGGTTCGGAATGGTTTTAGCATAAAATCAAAACCGATGAAAATTTCTCCTTCGATTTTGAATGCTGATTTTTCTCGATTAAACGAGGAAGTCAAATCGATTGCTTCTGCTGACAGAATCCATTTGGATATTATGGACGGGAAGTATGTTCCCCAAGCAACATTTCGAGCATCAGATATTTCAAAAATTACATTCCCAGTTCCCACAGAAGCGCACCTGATGGTCGAAGATCCCGAGTCATACTTTGAAGAATTTCAAGAGCTCGGCTGTGAGGGAATTACGTTTCATATTGAGACACAAGACGAAACGAAAACTTTGCAATTGCTCCGAAAACTCCAACGTCAGGGGATTCGGGCAGGCATCTGTATCGACGGTTTTACTCCTGTCTCGGAATTATCTGATGCGGTTCTGGAGGCGGCAGATTTAGTTTTGGTCATGTCGGTCAAAGCCGGAAAAGGCGGACAAGATTTTATGCCCGAATCACTCCACAAAATTCAGCAACTTCGCGAAAGACTTTTTGTCGGGGAGATCGAAGTGGATGGAGGAGTGACGTTGGGAAATGTTGGAAATATTGCTTCCGCAGGAGCTGATATTGTCGTGGTGGGAAGTTTTTTGATGAAGCAGGAACGAGGAAAACGAAAAAAAGTCATTGCACAATTTCAGGAGGTATAATTTTACTTGCAAGTTTTTGAGAAATTTGGAGAATTTCCCCGTCTTTAAGGCGCCATCGTCTAGTGGTTAGGACGCCAGGTTCTCATCCTGGTAACAGGGGTTCGATTCCCCTTGGCGCTGCCAATCCCGAGAAGTGAGGTGCTTGTCACCTTAGTTCCCGGGATTTTTAGTTTGCTAAAAAGGGAATCTGAACCCAGGGTTCGCAATGTTCCCCACGAACAAAGCGAGTGGCTGGAACATCTCCAAGAATAAAATTTCACGAAGTGAAATGAAGTGATTGTTTCCCCTTGGCGCTGCCAATTTTTATGTCACATATTATGGTTGTGCTTTTTTTTCTATTTTGCACAATAAAACTACATGAAATCTCTCGTCCTCATCACCGCTCATCCGGATTCGGACAGCTTGTGCAAGGCAAATGCTGATGCTCTGGAAAAGGCAGGAAAAAAACAAAAATTCACCGTTCATCGATATTCAGCGACCGAATACCCCTTGCTCCCACACAATCCTATTCGTCATGGATTTCCGAAAATTTTTGACGATCCTACGCAAAAATTGACTGACTGTGATGTGGTGGTCGTGGTGTGTCCGATGTGGAATTTTGGCGCTCCAGCTGCCCTTAAAAATTTCTTAGACGGAGTGATCCAGTCCAAAAAATTATTCCGCTTCGTTCCTCATCCGATTCTAAAGTTTTTAGCCTCCTTGCCGGGCATGGGGAAAATAATTCCCGAAGCCAGACCTGTCGGGCTCATGAAAGCGCGGCGTGTACTTTGCGTGTGGACAGCCGATGGACCAGAGTGGTACTACCGTCTTTTCTGGTGGAAAAATGTTCTTTTTTCTCAGGTGAAACGAGCGTTTCAGTATTGTGGGGTAAAAAAAATCGATCAAAAAATTCTGGGAATGACGAGAAAGCGGAGTGAAAAAGAAATTCAAAGTTGGTTGAATGAATTGGAGAATTATAAATGGTAAGGACAGAACATTGTTCCGTCCTTGCGGTAGGGGCACATTGCAATACGCCCCTACTTTATGCTAAAAGATTTACGAATGTTTACCGGAATTATTCAGCAGGTCGGGAGAATAAAAATAATCGAAGACAATCGGTTCGAAATTTCCCATAATTATTCGGAAACCTTTGAGATCGGAGAATCCATTGCGCTTAATGGTATGTGCGCGACTGTTGTAGAAATTTACAACAGCTCGTTTGCGGTAGAAATCATGAAAGAATCGCGGGACAGGACAGTTTTTGGTTCGGCCCAGGAAGGGGATTTGGTAAATCTGGAGCGTTCGGCAAAGATTGGACAAAGAAATTCCGGACACCATGTGACCGGTCATATCGATCAGGTCGGCACCATCCTCAAGCTCGAAAAAAAAGATGATTTCTGGCTGTTTCGGATTTCGATTGATCCAGAGAATGCGCTATTCATAGTTCAAAAAGGATCTGTGGCGGTCGATGGTATTTCGCTGACGATTTCCGATCTTGCAAACCGAGGTTCAAAAAATCCAGAACCGAAGCTTGGGAAATATTGGTTTGAGGTTTCGATTATTTCTCATACGTGGGAGCAGACCAATCTCCATACAAAAAAAGAAGGCGATCCCGTAAATCTGGAATTTGATATTCTGGGGAAGTATGCGATCAATTATCAATCAACAATGAACAATGAGTAATAATGCGGACTTTCTTGATTCCGCGGCAGAATTGGCCGCAACAATTGATCCTCATCTCACCAGCCCCAATCCACGAGTGGGGTGCGTCATTGTGCGAAACGGCAAGATTATTGCCGAAGGAGTTCACGAGAAGTTCGGCGGAGCGCATGCGGAAGCAAATACTTTTCGAATGCTTCAGGATTCGAATCCGAGAAATTTGGGATTCGAATCTAATTTAGAGGTATATATCACACTTGAACCCTGCGATCATTTTGAGGGTAAAAAAACGCCCAGCTGTACGGACTTGTTGCTTCGCCAGAAACCCAAAAAAATTGTCGTCGGAGCACTGGATCCGCAATTCCAAGGAAAAAATTTAGAACGATTACAAAAAGCTGGCATCAATGTGGAGTTTCAGAAAAATAAAAAATGCGAAGAGCTCAATTCTTTTTTTGAAAAATATATCACCCAAAAATTGCCGTATGTGACATTCAAGATGGCACAGAGTCTGGACGGAAAAGTTGTTCGAGATCAGGATTCGTATCCTCAGGGATACGAATCCAAATATATCAGTAATGAATTTTCTCGCCAAAAAGTGCACGAGATGCGGGCTCAGTACTCGGCTGTCTTGACCACGACGAAAACTATTCTTGCTGACGATCCGTTGCTCAATTGCCGAATTAATCCTCCCTCTTTGGCAAAGAGGGAGTTAGAGGGAGATTTAAATCCCCCTGATTCGCACAAGCGCGAATCTTTCCCCCTTTTTCCCTTCGGCTTCGCTCAGGGCAGACAAAGGGGGAGGAAAACATCAGATCCGCAGATCATTGTTCTCGGAAAAAAAGAAGACATTCCTCCTTCCGCAAAAATATTTTCTATTCCCCATCGAAAAATCCATTGGTTCGATAGTCGTGATTTGCGAGAAATTTTTTCTCAATGCGCAGAAAAAGGTATTGATTCGATTCTCACCGAATGTGGTCCAACACTGGCAGGGGAGCTGCTTACTCAGCAGTTGGTTGATCAGATGGATCTCTTTGTGGCACCAGAGATATTTGGTCGGGGGATGGCTTCATTTTCTCGATCAATTGATTTGTCTGATTTTTCACTGAATCGACAAGAGCATTTAGAGGGGGATGTGTGGTTGCGGTTTCTTCGGAAGAAGTAAGATATTCTTCTGACAGAGTTTGGATCATTTTTTCGAACACCAATCGAGCTTTCGAAGAACACATTCTTCCTCGAAAGGTAGCGGTATTCTTTTTGAGATCTCCATTGATCCTGAATTGAGTCGCACCAGAGGGCGTGGGATCAGGACGAATAAAAAAAGTTTTTTTCGAGAAATCACGGATGATCAGAAATTTTTGTTCTTTGTATTCGAATGACCGACTAGTTTCGGAAGGGCAATTCCAATGGGTAAAAACATTTTCCAGAAGAGAGAAATTCTTGAGATCGGACAACGAAAAGTGAATGGTATTTTGTTTCTCTTTATTGAGCAGTTTTTGCCATTCATTGAGAGGTGCTTCTTCACGATCATTTTTTATTTCTATTTCTTTATTGGTGGAAAGACGAAAACCCTCCCCATCATTCGTACTCCTTTCTGAAGGAGGGAACCACTTTGCTTTTTCAGCAGGATTGGAAGAAGCGGGATTCTGAAGGATTGTTTTTTCGACAACTGCTTCTTTGACACCAGAAGTGATCACAAATCCTTCTTCGTTATTTTCTTCGTCAAAAGAATATTCTTGCGCAGAATTGAAAAGATCGTCATCTTTCTGAAAGAACGAAAGAACCTTTTCTATTTTTTCTCGAAAAAGGTCCTTCCAATCTTTTTTTTCTTGATCCGAAGAAGAGGGGATATCAAAATTTTCTCTCATTCTGAGTCAGGGATTTGAGCGGATTTGTTTTGAGCGAGTGCGGCGAAAATCATTGCTTTTTTTTGTCGGATGACATCATCAGCGCGTTCCTTTGGAGAGCGAGTATCTTCGGTTTCGTCTTCTGAACTTACTTCTCGAGGATTATAGACAATGGAAGTTTCTTCTGTTTCAGTGCTTTTTTCTTTTTCCATCATTTCTATTTTAGAAATAAGGGTTGATTTTGTCAATGTCCTCCCTCAAAATAATAAATAAAAAAAGACAGCGATTGCTCGCGGTCTAATGTTTTGAAAATAGTACTCTAGGCACAATGATGGGTTGGTTGCCCACTCCCTCCAGAGATTAAACACCCATTTGTTCCTCCTTCTTCTTTTGTTAATTTAATATCATTAGATCCACTATTAAGCCATTTCCGAACATAGATTATTTCAAGACCTTTTTCCTTCGCCTCTCTCAAAGTAGAAAACGCATTTAGTATTGCTTGTTCTGAAGTAGCATGATAAGACTGAAGCACTGTTATCACATCTTCTAATTGATTCTCCCCATTAAAGACAATCCCTTGATCTTCAAGGTATTCTATGAAATTTTCTGGTTTTTCTACTCCCATATTTTTATATTCAGCTATTACCTTTTATTATAGCACATTTTAACAAATATTGTCAACTCTCCCCAAAAAAATATTTTCCGCTACACTTGCTCTATGCACGAGAAGATATTGATCCTGGATTTTGGAGGACAGTACGCGCATCTGATCGCGAGTCGTATTCGGCGTATGAATGTGCTGGCCGAAATCGCTGATCCGGAATCGATAGAAATTTCTCAGATCAAAAAAGAAAATATTAAAGGGATTATTCTCTCTGGCGGTCCGCAGAGTGTTTTTGAGCCCGAAAGTCCGAGCTGTGATAAGGCTCTTTTTGACTTGGGAATTCCGATTCTCGGTATTTGCTATGGTCACCAGTACATCACGCAAGCTCTCGGCGGCAAAGTTGCCCCTGGGCATACTGGAGAATTTGGTCGGGCCGAATTAATCCACGACAAAAAATGCCCATTATTTGAAAATGTTCCTGAAAAAGCGGTTTTCTGGATGAATCATGTAGACGAGGTGGGAGAGCTGGCTCCTGGATTTGTTGGTTGCGGTTCAACCACTCAGTGTCAGCATGCGGCGTATTGGCATCCGGAGAAAAAAATATTTTCGGTTCAGTGTCATCTAGAAGTGTCGCATTCTCCTTATGGTAATCAGGTTTTCAAAAATTTTCTGGAGATTTGTGGTGTTTCGTATGACTGGACGATTGAGCAGTTTTTTGAAGAAGAAAAGAAGCGATTGCAATCTCAGGTTGGCAATAAGAATATTTTTCTCTTTGTTTCGGGCGGCGTGGATTCGAGTGTCGCCTTTGGCTTTCTGACGAAAATATTTGGCCCAGATCGTGTAAAGGGACTTTTTGTCGATACGGGACTTTTGCGGAAAAACGAAGTCGAACTGGTTTCCAAATCTCTGCGAGAGATTGGAGCGGATCTGACAGTACTGCACGAAGAAGATCGATTTTTAGAAAAATTAAAAGGGGTAGCTGATCCCGAAAAAAAACGAGAGATTATCGGACATGCGTTTCTGGAAGTACAGCATGATTTTTTCACTCAGCACAAATTGCATGATGAGTGGCTTTTGGCGCAGGGAACCATCTATCCCGATACTATTGAAACCGGTGGCACCAAGCACGCGGATAAAATAAAAACCCATCACAATCGAGCGCCGGAAGTCCAAAAACTCATTGATCAGGGAAAGATTGTGGAGCCACTCAAAGAGCTCTACAAAGACGAAGTCCGAAAACTCGGTGAATTTCTGGGCTTGCCCCACCAGCTTGTCTGGCGTCATCCTTTCCCGGGGCCGGGATTGGGTGTTCGGATTTTGTGCAGTGATCAGAAAATAACAGAGTCTGCTGCACAGGATGTCAATGCTTTTACGCTCCAAAAAAACAGAAAACCCTTTGTCACCTTACCCGTTCATTCAGTGGGAGTGCAGGGAGATTTTCGCACCTATAAACATCCCGCAGTCCTGAGACTGCAGAGCAAAAATGCGCCCAAAGATCTGGAAGAACTCGAAAAACTCGCTACAAAACTCATCAATCATTACAGCGAAATCAATCGGTGTTTGTTTTTGTTGGACAAGAATTTCTCGGGGGATATTCGGAATATTTCATTGAACAAAAAATTTGTTCAAAAAGAAAGAGTGAAGACGCTTCAAAAAGCCGATGATATTGTGACGCAAACGCTCCACAAGATGAAGGTCTATGATGACGTATGGCAGTTTCCGGTCGTTTTGATTCCGGTGTCATTCAATAATACCGGAGAAGAATCGATTGTTCTCCGGCCTATTGATTCGCTCGACGCCATGTCGGCATCGGTCGGGAAATTGCCCTGGGAATTTTTTGGGCGGGTAGCGGCGGAAATCCTCAAGGATGAAAAAATCTCCGCGGTTTTTCTGGATGTGACGTCCAAACCCCCAGGAACGATCGAGTGGGAGTAATAATGAATCTTCAATTATTAATTTCCAAATAATTCAGATCGGTCTGGAATAAAAAATAATTTTTTCTTTATACCTGATACTTAATACTTAATATTTCCTTTCCCTTTTCTTCTCCATTTCCACGCGTAGTATCCCGAAAAAATCGCAAAGAAAACATTGAGCCAAAAGAAAATCCAACTGGCTTCAAAGAAGCTAAAAAGTGCCACCAAAATACTTCCAAGCATCAAAGAGAGATTTCGTCGAGCGGTTTGTGGTTTGAGCACATACCCAAGACTGATACCACTCAGTCCCAGAATAAAAAAGAGCGTGTCGTATCCTTCAAAAATAGACAGCGACCAAAGAATCAAAAGAAATGCCAGAACAGAAATAAGAGACGTGCTGACTTTTTCTCGTGTTCCCAGCATCATGCAAATACTCGCCACATTGATCAATCCTTCCAGAAAAACAAAAAAGACGGAGCCTCCGTTCAGATAATTGAGCCAGGCATATACCAAAAGAAACAGTCCCCCTAATGCCAGAAGCCAATTTCGAATAGATGTATAAGGCTTTGATTTTGTGTCGGGCCAAGCTGATCCTGCGACCAGGATAATTGCCCCTCCGATGCCAATCCAAAATACCAGATTCATTTCTTTGGGCATTATAAATCGGGTATCATTCATTCCGCAAATGAAGCAATATCGAGCAATTTTCTGGGACAATGACGGAATTTTGGTGGATACAGAGCCCCTGTATGCACAGGCAGTACAACAGGTATTTGATCGGCTTGGATTTTCAGCTGACGCAGAAAAGTTATATTTAGAATATACGGTTCGACAGGGGCGTCATGTATGGGATCAGATTCGAGAAAAGTTGAATCTTTCTGAATCTCAGATCAATGATCTGAGAGCAGAACGAGATGAAAATTATGAAACACTCCTCTCTCAAGAAATTCCCATTATTCCCGGAGCAAAAGAAGTTTTATTACAGCTCAAATCATCTTCGCTCTCGCTGGTACTTGTGACTTCTTGTCTGCGGCATCATCTGGACATGATTCACGAGAAAACAGGATTTTTTGATTTTTTTGATTTTATCCTGGCTCGAGAAGATTTCGCTCACAGTAAACCCCACCCCGAGCCCTACGAAACAGCATTTCAAAAACTAAAACAAAGGAATAATTCTAAAATTTCAAAATCAGATATTCTGGTTATAGAAGATAGTGAAAGAGGCCTTCTTTCGGCAAAAGAAGCCGGTTTAGAGTGTTGGGTCATTCCTACAAAATTCACCCAAAATATGGATTTTTCTCGGGCCGATAAGAGACTTCATAGTATTCGAGAAGTTCCTTCGCTCTTGGGAATTATGCCCCAGCAAGCTTGAGTCCGGCAATTCCTACTGCGACAATAAAAAGTGCCACCCACTGCCAAGGAGAGAGCTTTTCGTGATAGAGAAAATGACAGAGGAGAGTGGTCACCAAGATTCCTGCCGCACCAATAGCCGATACAATGCCGACTTCTCCCATGCTGATCGCCAATGTCATACCACCGGTTCCCAAAAGAGTTGGCCAAGAAGCCAGTGCGATTTTTTGGAAATCTGGCAATGAAATTTTTTGTAGTGGAATGCCATTTCCAGCCCACCGCAGAAGTCCCAGGAAAAAACTCAGTATACCGATTGATATTTCCCAAAAGTATCCTGCGGCGAAAGGATTCGCTTCCCGAGAAACCTGAGCAAGCAACAAAATCATACCGGTCGCCAAAAATCCGGCAATAATGGCGAGTATAATTCCCCGATGAGCCTTTTTATCCAGATGTTCAAATTGATTGCGCTTGAGAGTTAAAAACGCTCCTCCACCGAGGATGAGGAGTATAAAAAGAAATTCCCACAAGGAAAGGTATTCTCGGAAGAAAATCATGCCTCCGACAATAATCAGAAGCGTTCGGGTTCCCGTCGTCAGGGCGACCTGGACTCCTACTGGGATAAATGTAATCGATTGTAAAAATGCCCAAGAAGCAACCGCCCCCAAGAAAGCCGATCCTAGAATTTGAGGCCAAAAACGAAGAACGTGAACAATTTCTTCTCCGTTCGCAAAAAACAAAAGTGGTGAAAGCGTCACAACAAAAGAAAGTGTTCGGTACATTGAAACAGAGAGCGGATCGAGACTTCTGGCGTATTTCGCCAAAAGAGTTCCCTGCACGGAGTAGCCCAACATAGAAATCAATGCCCAGAAAAAAAACATTCTTTATTTTTGAAAATTTTTATTGCGAGGATGGGGATGAAAGCGGAGCTCGCAATCGTCCAAGATAATTTTTGCGCCTGGGATTCGAAAATCAGGGTTGCGTTTGATTTTTTCCATTTGCGCCAATTGTAGGCAGGATTCGAGCCAAGACCAGAAGAAGTTTCTCTTTTTGGATTCGAGTCCTGAAATGCTTGGATTTAGATCCTGCTTTGCGGCAAAAGATTCTCCGAATTTTTGTACCCATTCCTGATTTTCTTCGACAAAATCAGCAAAAATATTCCGTGGATCGTACAGAGGAATATTATGTGTAAAAAGATGAGCGCTGTATGCATCACGCTCACGAATTTTGAGATGTTGATCCGTAATAAAATGATTGGGGCAGATTTTTCCGGCAGTGTTTTTTTCTCGTCGAAGCTGACTTGTGATCCCCAAAGTCAAAAAAACAAAAAAACGGGCTGTCCAGATCTGTCCTTCTCGAGCAATGATAAAAAAATCAATATCCGAATTTTCATTTCCCCGACCTTGAGCGAGGGATCCCGACAAAAAAAGAGCACGTACTCCCGGAAGCATTCCCAAAATACGGGCGTATTTTTTTGCTTTGAGTTTCTGTTTTTCTGGGATCATCAGAATCTATTGTGGCACAAATTTTATTGCTTGCCGATCAGATTTTCCGAGTCAATATTCAAGAGAGTGGCATCCCAGAATTTTTTATCAAAATCAGAGAGATTGAGCTTGTTTGTTTGAAATTCCTGTCCATCAAAGACTTCTGTTTTCAGAAATTCATATTTTTGAGTCAGAAGATCAGATTCTTTCATAAGATGGCGAAATTTTTCTCCGTGTAAACGATACATCAGATAGCTTTCCGCAAAATCTTCAAAGCAATTTTCCATCGCATACCCGGAAACAAAATCCTCTCGGTGTGCCGAAGATTTTTTCTCTTTTGCACTCAGCCAGGAGAGGCGATAAAAATAAACACTCGGATCATCTTCAAAGATCGGGATATCTCCGTCTTGAAATTCGGTTTTCCCACCATTAATACTCCGCAAATATCCCAGATCAACGATGTGTCCCATTTCGTGGATAAAGACAGAAATAAGTTCGTCACTGTCAGCGATAGATCGTGTGTGAAGGATTAATTTTTTGCTGTTGGCCATACCGCGAGAAAGATGTGATTGATTTCGGATTTCGAGATTGTGGAGTTTTTCAGTATGCTGAAAAGGCAGACTCAGGAGTGCTTTTTTGAGGTCGTGCTTGATATTCTGGAGCTGGAGGGAGTCAGTTCCTCGGAGAGAAAAATTTTTTGCTGAGAAATGACCATCCCACGGAGCTTTTAATTCCACAAATGGTTTTTGACGGGGAATCACATTTTTTCTTTCTCTTTTCCAGGCGTGGTATTGTGTTGGCGAAGCATGATATGAGGGGGCCAACGAGAGAAAATCGCTGAAAAATAAATTGCCGGCCAAGAGAAGAGAAAAAAACATAAGAAAAGACACACACATTTTCTTGTGTGTGTTTATTTTTTATTTTGTATCCCCTTTTTAATTCATTTTTTGAAAATGTCAATTTTTTTGCTCGAATCCTCAGTGAATAGATAAAAACTCGTCATTGCGAGTGACCGGAGGGAGCGTGGCAATCTCCTTCCTCCCTGTTCAAAGAGATTCCTTGTTATGGCGAAAAATGAGATTGCCGCGTCCTCTCCCGCATTTGCGGGATCGTCCTCGCAATGACGGGAATAATTCTGGATACGAACTCTGGGATGTTTGGGGTTCGAATCCAAAACAAGTTTTGTAATGAGGATGAATTTTGTAGGGAACACACATGTGTGTTCCCTAAGGTCCAGATATGTCTGGACCCTACAGAGAAACTTTGCCTTGTTATTCCAGATTCGCAAACTCGTTGACTCGAATTGAAGATTGATAATTGAAGATTGAAGATTAATTATGTCCCTCGCTTGATTCTTTTTTTTAAATCTCGACAATACGAACGATGAAAATAAATGCGGTTTTGGAGAAAATTATGAGTTCTCCCAATGTAGTCAGTCAAAAACCTATTTTTGAAAAATACGACAAAAATGTTCAGGGCAATACGGTGTGGGAGCGAGGAAAGGTCGCCGCATCAGTCACGGTTCCTTTTCGGGATTTTCCGGAATTATCCGAGAAATCTTCTCGCACAGGCCTAGCGGTTGCCACAGGGGGAAACCCTTCTCTGGCACGTATTTCTGCTCGCTCAGCAGCTCTGAATGCTCTGATGGAGGCAACAATAAAAGTATCGTGTGTGGGCGGCGAGCCTTTGGCCGCAACGGATTGTTTGAATTTTGGAAATCCCGAAAAATCAGATCAGATGGGAGAATTTGTTGAGGGCATTGAAGGATTACGGACAGCTTGCGAAGTACTTGATATTCCGATTGTTTCGGGAAATGTTTCTCTGTACAACGAATCTTCCGGTCGCTCGATTCCTCCCAGTGCGCTCGTAACAGTTTTCGCGCGAGTCCCAGATCCAAAACAAGTTCCGATGAGTTTTTTTCCTGCTTCAGAGCAGACATTATTTTGGGTAGGACCGCGTTCGAAAAATCTCGGAGGATCAGAGTTTTTACGAACGTGCCAAAAAGAAGATACGCGCATTCCTCAGTTGGATTTTTTAGAGGGAAAGAAATGGATGAAGCTTTTGCGACAGGCCGCCCAAAAAGGAATTCTTTCTGCCGCATGTCCGATTTTGAGGGGGGGACTTTTGACCGCGGTGGCGACTGCCTGTATAGAAAATCACATCGGTGCTGAAATTAAAATTCCAGAAGAAATGCAGAAAGACATTCCCGCATTTCTTTTTTCAGAAAGCCCGGGAGTCATCTTGGCGACTTCAGATCCTGACCATGTATCACAGTTATTTGGGGCTCAGGCTTTCTTTCTGGGGAAGACGATTTCTAATTTTCAATTGCGAATTAAAAATGAAGATCAAGAAATTCTGTCGGAAGATTTGACGTTGTATGCTGAAAAATGGGAAAATACACTGCGTGAGATATTTTAACGTATGGTGCAAAAGCAAAAATTTTTTATGTGGCTTGGCTGCAGGATTTTTGTTACTGATTCCTGCTTTTGTGCAAGCTGCTTGGTGGGATGATGTCGTAGGTGCGGCAGAAGACATTGAATGCATTATTGATTTGAGTGTGGATTTTGAATTCAGTTTTAGCGATGAAGAACCCGTCTTTGACGGGCCGGGCACCAAAAAAGGAGCGCGATTGGTTCGCTGTCAACTGGACGATAATATTTCCAAAGAAAAAGATCTCAGAAAGCTGATTATTGGCTGGATGAATTTTTTATTAGGACTCACGGCTGTTTTAGCAGTGGTAGCACTGGTCTGGGCTGGATTTACCTATGTGACGGCTATGGGTGATGATTCTCGTATTGAAACGGCCAAAAATGTAGTCATCTGGACGGTGGTTGGGATCCTGCTTATTTTGGGGGCGTATGCGATCGTAAACACTCTTATGGAAGCACGATTTGGTTCGACACTCGGACTTTTGCCCGATTCTTTTCTGATCTTTTTCTCATGAAAAAATTTTTCTGTTTCCTTTTTTTCCTTTTGTCATTGAGTCTGATTTTTTTTCATGGCGCAGAAGCACAGAGTCCTTTTTGGGAAGGCATGGGAGAAATGGGGGAGGAAATCTGGGGGGATATTACCGGAAAAGGAGTGCCTGATGGAGAATTCAAACTTCCCAATGCGGATGAATTTAATCAGATCGGTCAGAATACATCTCTGCGAGAATATATCTTGAATGTTTTAAATTTTCTGTTGTCCTTTTTGGGGATTCTTGCGGTGGCAATGATTATCTATGCTGGATTTCTCTATGTGACCGCTCAGGGAGATGATGCTCAGGCCGATAAAGCCAAAAATATCGTGGCATATGCGGCGATAGGAGTTTTGGTAATACTGGTTTCGTATGCTTTGGTCAATACCCTCATTGTCAATGCTCCAGTAGGTGGCGATGACAGAGCTGAATGTGGAAATGGCATTATTGAGATTGGGGAAGACTGTGATGATGGAGGAGGGAATGTAGACGGTGTTACAGATGCTTGCCCCACTTCGTGTCGGGCGACATGTGGAAATGGTATCAAAGAAAAAGGGGAAGAATGTGAATTTAGTATTGATAGCCCTGATCCTGATTGTTCTCGTCGGTGTCGTTTGGAAGAAGGAGGGGGTGATATTCCTGGGAGCGGAGAAGTGATCGATGTTTCCGGAAATATCGAGATTGGTGGTGCTGGCGGATTTGGCAACACTGCGATTGTGAGTTTGGAGCAGGCACAAGCGGGACTCGATTTTTCCTTGAGTGTGGGAGAAATAGAAAGTCTGCTTTGGAATTTTGGAGATGGTATTCAAGAAGAACTCAGCGGCACTTCGGCAACGACACATCAGTTTGGTACGGAAAAAAATTATGCCATCAAGGTTTTTGCAGAAAATTCTAATGGAGACCGACTTATCGGCTCCAAAAATCTTATTGTTGGAGGGATTCAGGCAGGTTTTTCAGTCAGTAAACAAAATCCTATTGTTGGAGAGTCAGTAACCTTTAATGCAGGTAGTTCGAGTACTGCGGTAGGGTCAATTGTGAGTTATGGCTGGGAATGCACCGGAGGAGCAGGATGTTTTGCTCCGGGAACGGGAGAGCAATTTACTACTTCTTTTTCTGAAGCTGGAGATCATACAGTAACGCTTACTGTCACAACGAATGTGAACAGCATGACGGCCTCTACTTCAAAAGATATTTCTGTACAGAGTGATATGCCTGTGGCAGATCCAAACTTTAGTTGGGAACAATCCGGTGGAGCCTCGAACCCCGCTCAGTATGCGTTTGATGCGAGCGGGAGTCGCAATTTATCCGGCGGTACGACGGGATTGACGTATCACTGGGATTTTGCCGGTGTTCAGAAAACGACTTCTTACGCAACGTTTTCGTATACATTTCCCAGTCCAGGGGACAAAACCATTACTCTTTTTGTGAGTCAGAATTATGGAGGACAAACCCGAGAATCAGATCCGGTCACAAAAACCGTCTCAGGGGTTCAGACATTAGCGGTAGATTTTACGGTTCCAGTAGAGCCTCTGGATAAAGATGAAATCTTTACTTTTCGCGCTCAAAGCCCTGGAGCTGAAGCGTATGCATGGACATTCCCGACAGAAGCAACTGTTTTGGATCCGATTACTATCCCCAACGTGCGAGCTTCTTTCACACAAGCTGGACCGCATGAAATAACTCTTACCGGAACAAAAGCAGGAGAAACAAATTCACGAACAAAAACAATCTATGTTCGCGAAGAAGGCGTTTTTATAGCAATCCCTGTCGTGACGGTGAATGGTATTTCTCAAGAAGATCCAACATCCGTGACAATTCAACGAAATGATGCGGTCAGTTTTTCCTCAAACTCTCTGGATGAATTTGGAAATACCAGTCCACATCCTTCCACGATGACAGAAACTTGGTCGGTAGACGGCACGATTGTTTCTGGTCCCGCACAAATTCCTTCTCGTCTCAATGATGTTCAAACGTATGCGATTCGCCTCAAGGTTTCGCGTCCTGGGGATCCTTCGGTAGGGGATACAGCAGAATTTCCCGTTCTCGTCGAAAACATTCCGCCGACAGTAGACAGTGTGATTGAGGATCATTCCGTGCCGGCCAATACGCAGGTGACGATCAATGCCTCCGATGAAGATGGAGTTATCGATCAGTATACATTTCAATTACTTGAGGCCGGAGAAATAAAAGAGAGCCAGATCTTGACCGAGAAAACGACCTACTTCAATCTCAATAATCAGGGATCGGGAGAGCACTGGTTTTATTTCAAGGGGATAGCAGAAGATAATGACGGAGATACAGCGTCTGAGCAGACGGCTCCTTTTATGGTGCTTCTCAGTGGTGGAAATGTGCCCCCCGAAGTCACTGGTCCTCTCTCTGCTTCGCCTTCTTCTGCTCCTGATGTTGGTCAGGAAGTAACTTTCTCTGTGGATATTCAGGATGAAGATGGGGACAGTCTCCATTACACGTGGGATTTTGGGGATGGAAATACGGATACGGGCACACTCCCTCCTTCAGATCAGGTACAGACAATTTCGACGTCTCATACCTATGAAAACGCAGGATCAGTGCAGGTTATTCTGACTATTGATGATCAGGTGAGTGATCCGGTTGACTCTTCGCCGCTCGATATTCAAGTCCAAGCTCCCTGATTGACAAAGAGGACATGAATGCGTCATTATGACGCAGAAAAATAATCCATTTCCTTATGGACGAAAACAAAAACCAAAATCCAGAACAAACGCCAAATCCTTCTCAAACCCCACCTCCGACAGGATCCGGTGGAGCAGGCGGGATTCCTCCTGTCGTTCCTCCGCCTATCGTGCCGGAAGGAAATGAAGATGATCCAGACAAAAAGAAAAAAGAAGATTCTTCAAAGAATCCTCCTCGTTCTCAAAAAAGTGACTCTTCTGATTCAGGAGACATAACTTCAGAGGAGGAAGAAACCAGAACAGGCTCACACTTTCTTTTGAAGTGGTTTTTTATTCTGGCGGCAGGACTGCTGAGTATTTTTTACTTTGTGCTTTTGTGGGGACTTCTTTCTGGGAATGTTTCGAACCCACTCTTCGAGACACTTGGAATTCAGCCGGTAGAGCTGCAACAAACGTTGCTCTTGATGACAAATTCGCTCTTTGGATTTTTATCGCTCCTCTTTCTCATTGGAACGCTGATCAAATTTTTTCAGTGGTTGATTATCGGAAAAGATGCAGAAAATCGACGCGATTATATCGTAAAATCAGGTGTTTTTCTGGGAGTATTTCTCTTTTTCTGTGCGATATGGATCAGTCTTTTTTGGCTGATTACTCATGCGACATTGGAAGAACGTCAGTTTTCTCAGTCGCTGATCCAGACCGACCCGCAAAATGTTATCGGTCTGACTTCTCCGGTTACGGTGGAATTTGATCTGGAGCAACAACTCTTCGAAAATATTGACCCGAGTCTCATTCGTCAGATCAATTGGGATTTTGACGGAGATGGGCAAATCGATGCTTCTGGACCAACCGTGACCCATCGATTTTTGGATAAAGGCAAGGCAAATGGACGTTTTCCCGTTACAGCCACGGTGAAATATTTTTCCCCTTCGGCACAGGAAGAACGTGAATTTACTACAAACCGAGAAGTTATTATTGCCAACGAAGCGGTTGTTTCCCTTATTCAGGCCGATCCGGAGACAGGACCAGTGCCTCTAACGGTTCGATTTTCAGCTCAGAAATCTCGTGATCCGGACGGTTCTATCGTTTTGTATGAATGGGATTTGGATAGTGATGGAGAATACGAAATACGGGGGATAGAGGAATCGACCCTAGAAAAAACATTTTCTAAAGTCGGTGAGTTCATGGTGCGTTTACGTGTTACCGGAGCAAATAACGACACATCTGTCTCGGAACAGGTTATTGTCGTTTCTGAGTCCGAAGAAAATCTGCGTGCGGAAATTATCGGTGATGAAGGTTTGAGTGGCGCTGCACCTTTCAGGGTCACGCTCGATGGTTCTCAATCCTTTACCCGATTTGGAGAGATTGTCCGCTATGAATGGTTTATTGAGGGGGAAGAAAAGGCCGTTGTCGGTCGGAAAATTCAGAGAACATTTCGTTCTCCCGGAGAATACAAAGTTTCTTTGACCGTCGAAAATGATCTCGGGGAAAAAGCCAAAACAACCGAGACAATTGTTGTTACTGACGGGCAAACGAAGGTAGAATTGTCTATTCGTACCACGCCATCAGCGGATCAAGAGGGAATTACTCGTGGGACAGTTCCTTTTGAAGTAGCTTTTGACCCTTCCAATTCTCAGATAAAAAATGCGGTCGAATGGCGCTGGGATTTTGAAAATGACGGGATCGTGGATAGCTACGACCGGGTCGCTCGATATATTTTTCGAAAACCTGGGGTATATCCAGTAAAACTCGTCGTCTTGGATGCAGCGGACAAACAATACTCCACCCAGCATCAGGTCATCGTGGGGAGAGCTGGAACCCAAGCAAAAATTACTGCGCAACCAGCATCAGGGGTCGTGCCAATGACGGTTGAATTTGACGGATCGGCTTCCACGACCGACAAAGGAGAAATCGTGAATTATTTCTGGCAGTTTCCGGGAAAAGATCCCATCAGCTATGGAGCGCAAATATCGTATGAATTTACATCGGTCGGAAATTTTCCGGTTCGACTTCGAGTTTTGACTTCAGAAGGAGAAATGGATGAATCGACGTTTATGATTTCCGTGCGAGCACAGCCTTTGCAGGCTCGCTTTGAGGTTCTCTATGAAGAAGATGATCCACTGACGGTTTCCTTTGATCCGACGAGCTCAAGTGGAACCTTCACGCAATATGTATGGGATTTCGGTGACGGAGAAACCTCACGAGAATTTAAACCGACACATACTTATCGTTTTCCGGGAGAATATACCGTGCAGTTAAAGATTACCGACAATAAGGGCGTTGTTTCGACTACGAGAGAGACGGTTCTCCTTGAGGAAGAGGAGTAATTTGTTTTTTGTGGAGTTCCCAAATACTATAAAAAAAATGAAACGACTCATCGTCGCTTGCTGGGGGATTCTCTTGTGGGGAAATGGATATGCTTTTTTTTCGTGGGATACTTCAACGCAATCATTTGAATCTTTGTTTTTCCGTACAGAGCGGCGAGTACAAATATATGCCGGAGAAGGAATTACTCGCACGGAAATAAGAGATCAACTACACAATACAACCGATCAGCCTCAAGAATTACGATTTGTTTTTCCTCTGCCCGAAAAGGCAGAAAATATTTCTTTTTTTGTGCAGAGTGGGGGACATCCTTTTGGGATACTCAAAGAAGAAGAAGCCCGAGCATTTCTTTTTGAAAAAGCAGCATTGCATCGGGATCATCGGTTTTTTTCTCTGGGACAGTGGTCGCGAATTTTTATTTCGGATTCGATCATGTTTTCGCCCGGCGAGAAAAAATCACTCAAGTTGACGTTTGAATCAACCCCTCAAGTCATTGATGATTTCCAATACCAGCAGATATTTCTCGCGGACGGGATCAAGAGTGAGGCGTGGGAGCTGGCTTTCTCACTCTCTCATGATGAGCCGCTGACGGGATTTCTTGCTTCTTTGCAAGACGAAGCGTTGGTAGAAAAAGGCTCGGATCAGACAGCATTCTTGATTAAAAAAGCTTTCTTTTCGCCAGATCAGCATTTTTCTTTTTTCTGGAGTACCAAAGATCGTCCTGTTCTCGAATACGATTTGAGAGAACATGTGTATCGGGGATTTTTTCAACCGAGGGAAGAGAAAAAAAATCCCCAAAAAATATTGTTTCTCGTGGATCGGACCGGCTCGATGCTGGGAGAAAAATGGGATCGCGTGCAAGAATGGCTTTCGTTTCTCTTGGAGCTGTGGGACGGAAAGGAGGTTTCTTTCGCCTTTCTTGGCGAAGGATGGGAAGAGTATGAGGACGGATTTTCGGACAATGATTTTGCTTTTCGGCGAGATTTCTCTCAGGCGCTGGAGCGCATGAAGCCTGTGGGAGACGGAACATTTACAAAAGGAATCAGTATTCCCTCCGATTTTTCTGAAGGAACAGTCGTCCTTTTTACCGACCAGGACTTTTGGATCGATCCGGAGGTCTTGCCTGCTTCGGTGATTGCATTTTCTTTCTCTCCTGAAAATAAAAACCTGCATTTGTTCGCGAAACTGTCCGGTGGATTTTTTCAAAAACTGTTTCAGAGCGCGACAGGTCTTCCAGAAAAAGAAGATTTTTTGGATCGATGGGAGAACTGGCGAGAGAAAATTTCTTTTTCCGACGGATCAAAAAATTTTTCTGAAGTGTTGCCGACAGAATATCAGGCCGGTGTTCGAAAGTGGCCTGTTTTTTTTACGGGACGAAAAACGGTGCCGTTTTGGGCAGATCAGAAAAAAGAAGCCGCTTTTTTGTCTCGAGTCTGGGGAGCACGAAAAATAGCGGAAATTTTGAAATTATTTGTTTTGGATTTCTATCCCGAGGATAGGAATCCTCATTTCCCGGAGTCCGAATCCCAAATCGAATTTATTGACGCCCTGTTGGCCTTGGGACGGAGTTTTGGGATACAGACATCGTTCTTTGATCAAAGCACTCAGAGAAGCGAATTGGAGGCCAAATTGAGTTCGATTTCACACTTCAGCGATCAAAATTTAGAATTTGATCTAAAAAAAAGAAATATCGAGCGGGAAATACTCCGATTGCAGGATCCGGAATTATTCTCTCCCCAAACGAATGCACGATTTTCTGGAGGCGTGCCGTTGTATCCTATTTCTTTGGATTCGTATCCCCAGGATACGAATCCTGAAAGCATTCTGTGGCAACAATTTGATTATCCTGACCGAGTGGATCCGGACACGCTGATTGAGATTGCCCCTTTTTCAGAAGCGCAAAAAGAACTTTTTGTTCGGTTTCCGGAGTTTGTGGCCGAGGCTTTTGGAGTGAGCTCGCAGGTAGAATTTTGCACGGCTTTTCGGTGTCTGTCTGTCCGAGAAGGACAGAGGAGTGAGCCGATTCCTTCTGATCGTGCTTTTTTTCGGGATTTTGATCCGTCTCACTGGGCGGCTGGATACGCGATACAGGCGGTGAAAAAAGATTTACTAGAACCAGAGCTCAATGGGAAATTGCATCTGGATCGGGCGATTGATCGGGGGGATTTTGTGAAGATGGTCGTACAATTGGATTCGTATCCTTCAAGGGATACGAATCCGAAAGAATCGGGGTTTCAGGATGTTCCAGAGACTTCCGAATTTTATAACGCCGTGATGGCTTTGGTCGGGCAGGGAATTATCAAAGGATATGAAGACGGGACATTTCGTCCCCTGCAGAATCTCACTCGAGCCGAAGGGGTCAAGATTCTTTTGGCGGCGGATGGTTTTGAGCCTGTATCAGATGAGCCCGTATTGGATTCGTATCCCCAGGATACGAATCCTGAAAAATCCCCCTCCACCTCCCCCTTTTTCAAAGGGGGAGGGTTTACAGATGTTCACGGTTGGGAACGTCCGTGGGTTGGGGAAGCGGCTCGTCGAGGAATTGTTAAAGGATATGAGGACGGGACATTTCGTCCTCACGCGCCGCTGACTCGGGCGGAAGCGGTGAAGCTGGTGTTGGAGATGAAGTAGATTCCAGTTTTGTATTTCAAGACCGGTCTTGGCTTTTCCTTGTCATTGCGAGGAATACCGCCAAGGCGGGATGACGAAGCAATCTCAAAATAATTCCCTGAGATTGCCACGTCCTTTCCCGCATTTGCGGGATCGTTCTCGCAATGACAGGAATGATTTTGGATTCGTACCCTTGAGGATACCAAAATTTCAGTAGTCATTCCCGCGGAGGCGGGAACCCAAACCTTCGCACGCATTATTTTTATCTCGCGATGTCTTCGTATAAATCTTTCCAATTCGAATTATATTGATTTATCAATCTCAACTTCCAAAGTCGATTCCAATGCTTGAGATCTTTTTCTCGTTGGATCGCATTTCTTATGTTCTCATAAAGCTCATAGTACACGAGCTTGTTTATGGAATATTTTTTTGTGAATCCAGGTATTTTTTCCTGTTTGTGTTCCCAGACACGATGTTCTAAATCACTCGTTACTCCTATGTACAGAGTGCCGTTCTTTTTATTGGCTAGGATATACACCGCTGGTTGTTTTGGTTCCATCAATTGAAAAGCTTTGGATCCCCGTCTTCACGGGGATGACTTTCTTACTCCCCAAATATCTCCAGCACGAACCACTGATAGGTCGCTTCGCCGGTTTTTTTACAGCCGTAGAAGTAACCGACATTGGCAGTCTCTTCGTATGCGATGGCTCCAGCGGCATCCGCGTCACACGTGCCTTTTCCGTTTGCTCGGAGGCGGACACGACCGTTTACATCAAGGGCTTGAGTAGGAGCAGTCGTCCCGATGCCCACATTTCCACCATCTTGAATAAAAATACCATTGGAATCGTTATCAAAAAGACTCAATCCTGCATCATCCAAAGCATCGATACGATTGGTTCCATACCCCAAAACAATACCTATGCTGGCAACAGAAACCAAGGCAACGGACAATATGAGTTTTTCATTTTTTTATTGTTCTCATGATAGCACTTTGAGCATAAAAAAAACAAGAAAAAATAAAAAGATTCCGGCACTTCGGCCGGAATGACAGAGGTGCGCAGGAATGACAACAAAGGGAGGAATGATAAAAGAAAAAGTTGTCATACCGGTTGGAGCGGAGCGACATACCGGTATCTTAGAAATAGATAAATGAGATTCCTGCATGCGCAGGAATGACAAAAGTGTGCAGGAATGACAGAAAAAAAATTGTCATACCGGTTGGAGTGAAACGACATACCGGTATCTCATTCCATCCAATCCATATCCAAGAAATCTTCACTTAAATCTCTCCAAGAAGGATTTAATGCTTCTATAACATTTATTTTATACTGGCGCTTCCATTTCTTCATTCGTTTTTCTGTCTCAATAGCCGCAGAAACATCGTTCGTTTCATCAAACCAAACAAGTTTTTTTAAGTTGTATTTTTTGGAAAAGCCTTCAAAGATTCCTTTTTTGTGTTCGTATATTCTTCGGGTTATATTATTGGTGACACCTATGTACAGAACTCCTTGTTTTTTATTCGTGAGGATATATACATAATAAGTTTTCATAATTCTATTTTGTCATAGCGTTTTTGATGAAGTCAAGTATTGGAGGAGATTCCGGCACTTCAGCCGGAATGACAAGAGGAATATAAAGATTCCGGCACTTCGGCCGGAATGACAAGAATACGCAGGAATGACAAGAGTGTGTCAGGATGACAGTATTATGTCATCCCGGGCTTGTCCCGGGATCTCCGAAATAGAAGATGAGATGGATTCCTGCATGCGCAGGAATGACAGAAAAAAGTTGTCATACCGGTTGGAGCGGAGCGACATACCGGTATCTCAGAAATAGATAAATGAGATTCCTGATTGTGTCATCCCGGGCTTGTCCCGGGATCTTAGGTAGAGGACGAAGATTCTGATATCTTCACTGCGTGCCGAACCAGAATGACAAAGAGATTCCTGCATACGCAGGAATGACAGAGGTGCGCAGGAATGATAAAGCTGAAAAAGCAATATCAACAAAAAGAACTAGATTTTTGGGGTTGATTTGCTTCTGAATATTTTTTCCATGCAGAAAGCTGCTTGGAGATTGATTCCAGTTTTTCGTTGAGTGTTGTGAATTTTTCGATATTGATTTGATGAAGATCTTTGAGAAGACGAATATAAAGGCGGATTGTTTCAACATTTTCCTGTGCTTGCTGAATATATTGCACGCGATTTTTTTGACTTCCATTGGCATGATAAATATTTTTTACGAGGAGAGTTATTTCTTTTTTGAGATCATCGCCGATTGTATATTTATATTCTTTGCTAAAATGCTTACAAATTTGAAAAGTTGCCAAGAGAAAGTCATAACTGCCTTTATAAAGCGGTAAATTATTATATGTGGTCATAAATGGGAGGTTTATTTTTGTGAAAAATTTTTCGTAACTCAGGAGACATGTTTCTTTGGATCATTTTTTCCTGAAGACGCGAAGTATTGAAGTGTTTCATCAGTCCCAAATATGATTGCAAGCAGGAAGTACAGGATTGTTTTTCTTTGGAAGAGAGAGGCATTTGATTTTCCCAATATTGAATTTTTTTGAAAAAAGCTCCTTTTGTTCGATTTCTGACATAGGTTCTATAGGGCTTTATAATTGCTCCCAAAAAAGGAATTCCGTTTTTGCAGGGTTGCAAATGAATTTTTTTGGGATGTAAAATAAGTCTTGTGTTTTCGTGAAGGAATGTTTTTATTTTGGGAATAAGAAATTTGAGAAATTCTTTATCATTATCCAATATGACGAAATCATCTACATAACGACCATAATACCGACACTTCATTTGAGATTTTATAAAATGATCAAAATCATTGAGGTATACATTTCCGAAAAGTTGAGAAGTAAGATTGCCAATAGGAAGACCTGTTCCACACGAAGTACCAAACAGACTTTTGGAAGGAGGCAACCCGTCCCAATCTTTTTTGTGTCCTTTCATGACGCAGTTTTTTGTGGGGTCATGAAAGATAATAAGTTCTAAAAGCCATAACCAAAATTCCGCATAAGGGATCTGTTTCCGTTGGATTGCTCGTTGTATTTTTTGGAAAAGGATTTTTTGAT
Source organism: Candidatus Altimarinota bacterium (assembly GCA_021734395.1). GTDB lineage: Bacteria > Patescibacteriota > Gracilibacteria > UBA4473 > UBA4473 > JAIPGI01. The sequence continues at coordinate 1,537 of JAIPJB010000001.1, read as the reverse complement.
CAATGGACATAAAATATCCCTGAATATCCAATTTAAGGAAAAAAGATTCTTTTTGGTAATTACGAGAGCATGATCGATGAAAATATTGCACTCTTTTTATACCAAAAAGAGGACCTTTTTCTTTTCTACAACTGTAACTATCGTATATAAATAGTTTTTCAAAGAGAGGATTGAGCGCATTGAAGACTAAATGATGGATAACTCTATCACGAAAATCTCCAGCAAAAATTTCTCGTTTTACGGGATAAAAAACAATAAAACAAATACTTTTGGAAATGGAGTAGGATTTATCTTTTAATTGAGAAAAAAGGGCGAAAATATTTTTTTCATAATTCAGTTCAAATTGGAGCTGATTATTGGTATTTCTTTTGTTTCTTCGAGCATCAAAATACGCTTGAAAAAGATCCTGTAATAAATGAGGGGGGACTTCCATATTTTAATTTCATTCTAAAAAATCAATGATTGAATGACAAATTAAAAATTTATCTAAATTTAATTTTTAGGGGAGATTCCGGTATCTCCACTGCGTTACGAACCGGAATGACAAGAATGCGCAGGAATGACAGAAAGGGAGGAACGACACCTTTACTCTTTATGTCATCCCGGGCTTGTCCCGGGATCTTAGGTAGAGGACGAAGATTCCGGTATCTCCACTATGTGTCGAACCGGAATGACAAAGAGATTCCTGCATGCGCAGGAATGACAGATGGGCGCAGGAATGACAAGAAGAAAGAAATAAAACCAGTCCTTGAGGCAACGGAGGGAGAAGCCATTGTTCTTATTGTTTGTATTACGGTTGATTGTCGAGTAGCCCGAATTCAGATTGCGTCTCCATGCATTTGTAGAGCTATTCTGAGAAGACGACCAGACGTTCGCATTTGATCCACTATTGTTGAAACCTCCTGTTACATTTCGGTAGCCAGCTAAAGGCGCTGAAAATTTTGATAGCCACTGTATTTGTTGCCTGTTTTAAGAAAAAAACAAGAAACGAGGAACCTCCTCATCATACCTTGCACGAAAAGCAAGGGGGCTATTGGACTGATATGGCTCTCTTTTTTGAACCGTAGCACAAAAAAACCTGACCTTTTTTAATATAATTTATAAAAAATTAAAATCAAGCTTTCCTTCTCGGTTATTATCTTTTTATTGTTAAAAGTATCTGGGGAATGGATAAATGAGATTCCGGTATCTCCACTGCGTTACGAACCGGAATGACAAAAGATTCCGGCACTTCGGCCGGAATGACAGAAAGGGAGGAACGACACCTTTACTCTTTATGTCATCCCGGGCTTGTCCCAGGATCTCCGAAATAGAAGATGAGATGGATTCCTGCATGCGCAGGAATGACAGAGAGATTCCGGTATCTCCACTGCGTTATGAACCGGAATGACAGAGAGATTCCTGCATGCGCAGGAATGACAGAGGTGCGCCGGAATGACAAGAAATTAACTGGGAGTACCCCTTTGCTCGCTTCGCTCGCAAAGAAAAAAGAGACAAAGAAGTCAAAGGGTCGAATTATCAGTCCTTGAGGCAACGG
>JAIPJB010000005.1 GCA_021734395.1 Candidatus Altimarinota bacterium | reverse complement strand
GAGCTCAAAACCCGATAAAATACGTAAATATCTAGGTTTTCTCCTAGACTTAAATATTCCCCACGGCATCCCTTGTCGTGATGGAAAAAACAAAATCGGCATCGGCTGAAATACCGCTCAGGTATTGTCTTTATGCGAGGAAATCTTCGGAATCGGACGAGAAACAAGCCCTCTCAATCGGTTCACAGATCACCGAGATGGAGCGACTGGCTGAGAAAAAAGGACTTAAAATTGTGGAAAAAATACAAGAGAGTAAATCTGCCAAAGATTCTGGTCATAGGGAAGGTTTTACGAATTTAATGAAAGGATTGAGTGATGGAAGATTCAATGCCATATTGACATGGGCTCCTGATCGTTTGAGCAGGAATGCGGGAGATTTGGGAAAATTAGTAGACCTCATGGACCAGAAGGTATTAGTAAATATTCAGACAAGTGGGCAAACATTTACCAACACCCCCGATGAAAAATTTCTGCTCATGATCCTGTGTCCTCAGGCAAAATTGGAGAATGATAATAGATCGAAGAATGTACAACGAGGACTGAGAACAAAATGTGAGATGGGAGTTCGCCCCGGAAGAGCTCCGATCGGATACAAACTTCTCAGAAGTCTGAAGTACGGAGAGCCAAGCACTATTATAATCGATGAAGAACGAGCTCCTTTTATCAAAAAAGCTTTTGAATACCTTGCCTACAACAATCTCAGTGGTCGACAGATAAAAGAATATTTGGAAGATGAAGGATTCCGAAGCTGTACGGGAAAAGTTGTAGGATTGAGCAGAACTTACAAAATCCTCAAAGAGCCCTTCTATTATGGAGAATTTAGCTACGGAGGAGCTCTGTACCAAGGAACGCAGAAGCCAATCATTACGAAAGAGTTATTTGACCAAGCCCAAGCAAACCTAAAGACGTGTGAAAAAGGAAAATGGGGACGAAAAGATTTTTTCTTCAATCACATTCTCAAATGTGCCCAATGTGGATCGGGAGTCAGTGGCACCACCCACACAAATCGCCATGGGACGGAATATACCTACTACAAATGCAACAAATACGGAGGGACAAAAACCTGCCAGTGCAAATACATCCGAGAAGAAGCACTCTTTGAAGAAGTAACGAAGATCATCGTTGATGTAAAAGATGAACACTTACGGCTCAACAGAAGGATTGAAGAGGATTTACGGATGATCAATCGCCATCACAAGGAAAATCCGATAACGCTTCAAGAGCATTTGATTTCCATACTCAAAGAAGGAACAAAAAAGGAGAAGTCCGATATTTTGAGGAGTTTTAAGGAGAGATTGTTGCTACAAGATGGGGCAATTGTTCTGACCTGAAGGTCATTTGCGAATTTTAGTAATCTTCCTATAATACAGGTACTGTAAGGAAGAAAAAACATGACAGAAATCACTATCGGTCAAAAGATCAAAAACTGGCGAAAAAAGCGAGAACTAACCCAAGAAGGATTAGCCCGAAAAGCGGATATTCCGTATGCCACTTTGGCAAAAATTGAGAGTGGAGCGATTAATAATCCAACTCTCGACACCATTACCAAGATCTCACAAGGACTTGAGATTACTATTGATAATTTAATTAAATAATTTCCATGACAAACTCAAACACAACCAAAGAACAGGAACGCTCAGAATTGCATCGTGCTATTTGGCAAATTGCTAATGATCTACGGGGGAGTGTTGATGGATGGGATTTCAAACAGTATGTCCTCGGAATGCTTTTCTATCGTTTTATCAGCGAAAATCTGACAAATTATATCAATGCGGATGAGCAACGGACTGGAAATAAAGATTTTGATTATTCATCACTTTCGGATGAAGAAGCTGAGTTTGGTCGATCTGATACGATAAAAGAAAAGGGATTTTATATTTTGCCGAGTGAACTTTTTGTAAATGTTCGAAAAAATGCTCGGAATGATACAAATCTCAACGAAACTCTGTCCAGTATTTTTAACAATATTGAAAACTCTGCCAAAGGATTTGAAAGTGAAGACGATTTAAAAGGATTGTTTGATGATTTGGATGTAAATTCCAATAAACTGGGCGGAACCGTAGAAAAAAGAAATCAAAAACTCGCAAAATTGCTGGAAGCCATCGGGGGTCTTCGTTTGGGAAATTACGGAGATAATACGATTGATGCTTTCGGGGATGCCTATGAATATCTGATGGCGATGTATGCGTCTAATGCAGGAAAATCTGGAGGAGAATACTATACCCCGCAAGAAGTCAGTGAACTTTTGGCGGAAATTACAACTGTCGGTAAAACAGAAGTTAATAAGGTTTACGATCCCTGTTGTGGGTCTGGATCGCTTCTTTTGAAATTTGCCAAAGTGCTTGGAAAAGAAAATGTGCGGCAAGGGTTTTTTGGTCAGGAGATAAACCTTACCACCTACAATCTTTGTCGTATCAATATGTTTTTGCACGACATTAACTACAACAATTTTGATGTTGCTCATGGTGACACACTCACCGATCCAAAACACTGGGATGATGAACCATTTGATGCGATTGTTTCTAACCCGCCATATTCAATCAAGTGGGATGGAGACGCTAATCCCTTGATAATAAATGATCCTCGTTTTTCTCCTGCGGGAGTGTTAGCCCCAAAAAGCAAAGCAGATTTGGCTTTCACAATGCACATGCTTTCATGGCTTTCGACCAGTGGAACGGCGGCGATTGTTGAATTCCCCGGTGTTTTATACCGTGGTGGAGCAGAGGCAAAAATCCGAAAATATTTGATTGATAATAATTACATCGATACGGTAATCCAATTACCGCCTGATCTTTTCTTTGGAACGACGATTGCGACTTGTGTTGTGGTTTTGAAAAAAAGTAAAAAAGACAATAAAACACTGTTTATTGATGCCTCTGCTGAATTTGTACGAGGGGGGAATAAAAACAAGCTGAGTGAAAAAAATCGCAAGAAAATTTTAGAAGCTTTTAAGGTTCGTGAAGATAATGAATATTTTGCGAAGTTGGTGGATAATAGTGAGCTTGCAGAGAATGGCTATAACATTGCAGTTTCGAGCTATGTAGTTGCTGAGGACACTCGGGAAGTGGTGAACATAAAGGAGCTTAATCATGAAATTAAGAGAATCGTGGCAAGGCAGGGTGAATTGAGAACGGCAATTGATGAAATTGTGGCGGATATTGAATCTAATAAATCATAATATGGATATAGAATTACTTAACGAAAAAATCGGCCTTTTCAAAAAAAATCGCAAGGAAGACCCTGTTGTCTTTCAAAATGATGATTTAATAATTTTAAAGCTCTACCATGTTCAAAGGGTAGGTAGTGTCTTTCAAGATGGAGAAAGAAACACTACAGACAAAGTTATACAAAGGAGCGACTATTTCGAGACAGTAATTTTCAGTGCCGAATCACTTGGTATTATTGATAAATACTTATCTTTTGAAAATTTTACCATAAAAAAGGAACTAAAAGAGTTTGCTGAGTTACAGGATATTCAAAAAAAGCACCTAAGTTTCGTAGAAGATATTCCATCAGGATATGACGTAAATGACGTGGTGGTGATTGACATTCAAAAGTTCAGAAACTATTTAGATCACCTGAGCAAGGTAAAAATGATTAAAACTAAGACCTCTAAGATTGTAAGGGATAAATTCAATGCTACTAACACTGAGGAAGTTAATACTGCTGCGATCTTTGCTAATGTTGGCTATGTTGTAAAAGGATTTGAGGGGAAATACATATCTTTGAGTAAAGGAGATAGAACCTTTATTAAAAACTTTATGGATGAGCAGATTAAAGCAGGAGCTTATCAGCTAACTATCACAGAGACTCTGCCACTTTACAAAGAAAGTATTAGAGAGATTATTAAGATTGGGAAAGGACTTTTAGAGCTTACGGGGAATAAAACGAAGCTCAAATCTTTTTCTAAGTCAGTTTTTGGGGAAGAGAGAAAAAGCCTTGAATCGTGTTGGCAATTGTATTTTGACCGCTATTTAAGACTTCTTTTGATGAATTATAAGGAATTTTATTCACAATTTGTCTTTAAAGAAATGAAGGGGTATGACAAAGAAACAAGACCTGATTTTCTTGCAGTTGATATTTATAACAACATCGACATTATTGAGATCAAGACTCATCGAACAATCTTGTTTAGAAAAGAACAAGGAAGAGATTCATACTATCCATCTGCCGATTTAAATAAATCCATCTTTCAGTTGAATAAGTATATGGATCTTAAGTCAGAAAATATTGATACCGAAAAGATAGAAAATGCCTACACTAAAGCGTTGATTGAAAATGATAAAATATATCGACCAAGAGGTATATTAATTGTTTCTTCTAAGGATCACATCACTTCAGAGCAAACGGATGATGAGCTCACTGCCCGCTTAGAAAAGGAAATAAAGAAGCTAAAAACTACATATAACAATATTGATATCGTTCTTTTTGATGAGCTAATTCAAAACCTAGAAAACTATGTGAGGTTTCTTGATATTTCTTTAGGAAAAAAGGAAGATCTAACTTAAATATTTATTCTTATGCCAAACAACCAATCAAAAATCGACTTCAATAAAAAACTTGAAACAGTTAAATCTTTTATTAGTTCTTTAACTCAAGAATCTACTCTTGTTTGGAACAAATTAAGTGATGAAAAATGCATAAGAACTCTAGCCATTCTTTCTTTTGCAAAAACAGAGGTTTTTGCTTGTTATTGGGCTCTTTATAATGGAAACAGCGAAAAAAAGAACAAAGAGAAAATGATAATATGGATGGATGAATTTTTGTTATCAAATAACAATCAAAAACTATCTGGATTCCCTCATTACAAAAAAATCACAAGTGAAGATTTGTATCAATTAAGATGTAATCTCATGCATTTTTTTTCTTGTACCTATAAAACAATTGGAATTTGTAATGGGGATGAAAGAACATTGAAAAAATGTTTCACTGATTGTGGGATTTTTATTTCTAACATGTCTTTGAATTTGCTTATTTATGAAGGGGCAAAAATGATGTTAGAAATATTATTAGATGAAGCAAATAAAACAGAGTGCCATGAAAAAGGAATAGAGAGAATTTATGAAAAAATTAAAAACGAAGGCGGACTTCAGCTAAATATTTAAGATAAACCATGAATAATACCCAATCAAAAATCGAACGGCTAATCGCAGAACTATGCCCAAATGGGGTGGAGTTTAAGGAATTGGGTGAGGTTTTTGATATAAAAAATGGATACACTCCATCAAAAGCAAAGTCAGAATATTGGACAAGTGGTACAATCCCGTGGTTTCGAATGGATGATATACGTGAGAATGGACATGTGCTTAACGATTCTTTACAGCATATTACTGAAGAAGCTGTTAAAGGTGGGAGGCTCTTTCCAGCCAACTCGATAATTATTTCTACATCTGCAACCATTGGAGAACATGCTTTGATTACAGTTCCTCACTTATCAAATCAGAGATTTACTTCACTTGCATTGAACTCTGAGTATGCTGGGAAGTTGAATATGTATTTCATCCACTATTATTGTTATGTACTCGATGAGTGGTGTCGGAATAATACAACAAAATCAAGTTTTGCTTCAGTTGAAATGGGGGGATTTAGAAAATTCAAGATCCCCATCCCACCACTAAAAGTCCAAGAAAAAATCGTTGACATTCTCGATAAATTTACTACACAATTAGAAGCGGAGCTAGAAGCGGAGCTAGAAGCGAGAAAGAAGCAATACAAGTATTACAGAGATGATTTGTTGAATAATAATGATTTAGAATCCACAACACTTGATAAAATTTCTAAAAATCTTGATTCAAAAAGAAAGCCAGTAACAAAAGGATTACGAACAAATGGAGAAATTCCCTATTATGGGGCATCGGGAATAGTTGACTATGTTGAAGATTATATTTTTGACGGTGATTATCTTTTAATTTCAGAAGATGGAGCAAATCTATTAGCTCGTTCAACTCCTATTGCTTTTTCTGCATGTGGAAAAAGTTGGATAAATAATCATGCTCATGTTTTGGAATTTGAGACCTATGAAGAACGTAGATTTATTGAGTTCTATCTAAATTCCATAGACCTAACTCCATATATTAGCGGAGCTGCTCAGCCAAAACTTAATAAAGCAAATCTTAATAAAATACCAATTCCAAAGTATTCTTTTGAAAGACAAAAAGAAATTGTCTCCATTCTCGACAAATTCGACGCCCTCGTAAACGATATTTCAATCGGCCTTCCTGCGGAAATCAAAGCTCGTAGGCAACAATATGAATACTACAGAAACAAGCTTTTAACTTTCAAAAAATATGAATCATAAAATCTCAATTCGTTTTTTTGATGATCGGGAGGTTCGTGCCGTTTGGGACGAAGAAAACGCTAAGTGGTGGTTTTCGGTTCTCGATATCATTGCCGTGCTCACCGATCAAGATGATTACACTAAAACTCGAAACTACTGGAAATATCTAAAAGCAAAGTTAAAAAAAGAAAATAATCAGTTGGTTAGTACCACTACCCAACTGAAACTGATTGCCAGTGATGGAAAAAAGTATCTCACTGATATGCTCGATTATGAGGGCATTATTGCCCTTGGCAAAACATTCCCAGGAACAAAAGCCAACCGATTTATTGAGTGGTTTACTTATAGCGATGAAGCCATAGACGGCAAAAGCAAAACAAAAGCCTACGCTTTGTTCGAAAGTAGCTTGATTGATGAAATAGAAGTCGGTACAACCAAAGGCTTGCAACAAATTCACGCTTATCTGTTCGGTGGTTTGTATGATTTTGCGGGGCAAATCAGACAAAAAAATATTTCGAAAGGAGGTTTTAAGTTTGCAATGGCACAGCATTTAGACAATACGTTAAGGCAGATCGAGCAAATGCCAGAGGAAATTTTGGATCAGATTGCCGATAAATATATAGAGATGAACATTGCTCACCCATTTATGGAAGGGAATGGTCGAACGACTCGTGTTTGGCTTGATTTGATACTCAAAAAACGTCTCAAAAAATGCGTTGATTGGAGCAAGATAGAAAAAAACGATTATATGAATGCCATGGTTCAAAGCCCTCGAAACAGCACAGAAATAAAAAATCTGCTCAAAAATGCTCTGACCGATGAAATCAATAGTCGTGAAATGTTTATGAAAGGAATAGATTACTCATATTACTATGAAGAAAATGAATAAGATTGTCGCCCAAAATCCACAAAGCACGGTGGTGGCTCAATTTACCCCATCAAAAAAAAGAGCCGAACACTACCAAAGTGAAAATGCTCTGGAAAAGGAGTTTATTAAGCAACTGGAATCTCAAGCGTATGAATACCTCAAAATCACCCGAGAAGAAGATCTAATTGCAAATCTTCGGTTGCAACTGGAAAAATTGAATAACTACCAATTTACTGAGAAAGAATGGAGTCATTTTTTTAAAACGGAAATTGCCAATCCAAACCAAAGCATAGAAGAAAAAACAACCACCATTCAAGAGGATCATATCAAGATTTTGAAATGCGATGATGGCACGAGTAAAAACATTTATCTGATTGATAAACAGAATATTCACAACAATAACCTGCAGGTAATCAATCAATATGCAACAGATGAGGGACAAAGATCAAATCGCTATGATGTCACCATTCTGGTAAATGGATTGCCATTAATTCACGTAGAACTCAAAAAAAGAGGTGTGGCAATACAAGAAGCATTTAATCAGATCAATCGATATCAACGAGAAAGTTTCTGGGCTTCCTCAGGGCTTTTTGAATATGTGCAACTCTTTGTGATTTCCAACGGAACACATACAAAGTACTACAGTAATACGACTCGTTTTGAACATCTGAGGGAATCAAGTAACGGAGCAAAAAAGAAAGGTAAAAAATCGAGCAATAGCTTTGAATTTACGAGCTGGTGGGCAGATCACACCAATCGCCCCATTACAGACTTAATGGATTTTGCAAAAACCTTCTTTGCCAAACATAGTCTTTTGAATGTGCTTACAAAGTACTGTGTATTTACCACCGACCGACAACTTCTGGTAATGCGACCATATCAGATAGTGGCAACAGAAAAAATCCTGAGCAAAATCGAAGTCAGTACAAACTATAAAAAATATGGAAATATTGAGGCGGGTGGATATGTATGGCACACGACTGGATCGGGAAAAACTTTGACCAGTTTCAAAACAGCACAATTAGCCAGTAGATTGCCACACATCGATAAGGTTCTTTTTGTAGTAGACAGAAAAGACCTCGATTATCAAACCATGAAGGAGTACGACAAGTTTGAAAAAGGTTCTGCCAATAGCAATACCAGCACGGCAAAACTCCAAAAACAACTCGAAGACCCCAATGTCAGAATCATCATTACAACTATTCAAAAGCTTGATAAATTTATCAAGAAAAACAAAGGGCATACTATCTTTGACGGTCATATAGTTCTTATTTTTGATGAATGTCATCGCTCTCAGTTTGGAGACATGCATCAAGCCATCACAAAAGCGTTTAATAAGTATCATCTTTTTGGTTTCACAGGAACGCCCATCTTCGCGATTAATTCATCTTCTGCGGGAATCCCTGATCTCAGGACAACAGAGCAAGCTTTTGGAGATAAACTCCACACATACACCATTGTAGATGCTATTGCAGACAAGAATGTTCTTCCGTTTAAGGTAGACTATATTTCCACCCTCAAAGAAGCGGAGAACATTGAAGACAAGCAAGTAAATAATATCGATAGAGAGAAAGCACTTTCTGCCCCTAAACGGCTCAGTAATATCGTTACCTATATTCGTGAACATTTTGATCAAAAGACAAAGCGAAATAGCTTTTATAAACTCAAAGATCGCCGACTGGCAGGTTTCAATTCTATCTTCGCAGTTTCATCTATTGAAATGGCAAAACTGTACTATGCGGAATTTCAGAAACAACTGAAAGGTTTGCCAAGTGATCAGCAATTAAAGATTGCCACCATCTTTAGCTATGCCCCAAATGAGGAAGAACCAGATGGCACCATTGATGAAAATACTGAAGATACCAGCGGACTTGATGCGAGTTCGAGAGACTTTTTAGAAAGTGCCATTAAAGATTATAACAAAATGTTTGGCACTTCGTACGACACTTCATCTGACAAATTCCAAAATTATTACAAAGATCTGAGTCAACGAGTGAAAGACCGAGAAATCGATATTTTGATCGTCGTAAATATGTTTCTAACTGGGTTTGATGCCACGACGCTCAATACACTTTGGGTGGACAAAAATCTGAGATTACATGGATTACTTCAGGCATACTCTCGTACCAACCGAATTTTAAATAGCATAAAAACCTTTGGAAACATTGTTTGTTTTCGTAATTTAGAGAAAAGAACGAATGAATCGATTGCTCTTTTCGGAGACAAAGAAGCCAGTGGAATAGTGCTCTTAAAAACTTATGAAGAATACTATGATGGCTATGAAGATGACGGAAAAACCGTAAAAGGATACCGCGCACTGGTTGAGGAATTACAAGCCAAATTTCCACTTGGAGAAAGAATTCTGGGCGAACAAAATCAAAAAGATTTTATTAAGTTGTATGGTGGAATTTTGCGGGTTCGTAATATTCTTACTACATTTGATGAATTTGCAGGAAATGAAATCCTGACAGCAAGAGATATTCAGGATTATCATAGTTTGTATATCGATCTCTATAATGAATTCCGAAAGGGTGATGACAGCGAAAAAGAGAACATCAATGATGATCTGGTTTTTGAAATGGAATTAATCAAGCAAGTTGAAATCAACATTGATTACATTCTCACTCTTATAAAGCAATATCATGAAGGACATACCAAAGATAAAAATATTTTGGTTGATATTAACAAAGCAATTGATTCAAGTATTGAGCTGAGAAACAAAAAAGACCTTATCGAGCAGTTTATCGAATCGCTTGAGATATCTTCAAAAGTTGATGATGACTGGATCAAATTTGTAGAAAGGAAGAAAATTGAAGAACTAGATAAAATAATTGAAAAAGAAAATCTTAATCCTGATGAAACCTATAAGTTCATAGAAAATGCCTTTAGAGATGGTGGCATTCCAACCGTAGGGACGAGAATCACAAAGATATTGCCCCCTGTTTCTCGTTTTTCGAAAGATGGGCAAAGAACTCAAAAACGTGAGAGTGTTATTGGAAAACTAACAAAATTCTTTGAACGATTCTTCGATATTTCAGGAGAAAAATTATAACTTAATTAATAAATCAATATGCAAGATATAAAATGCCCACATTGCGGAAAAGTCTTCAAAGTCGATGAAGCAGGATTTGCAGATATACTCAAGCAAGTCCGAGATAGTCAATTTGAAAAGGAAATACATGAACGGTTAGAGCTGGCAGAAAAAGAAAAAACAAATGCGGTTCAACTCGCCGAATCAAAGCTTAAAAATACACTGCAAGAGGAGCTGACAAAAAAAGATAAAGAATTAGCAGAATTAAAAGCGGACAAAGAACAAGAACTTACTCAATCTTTAGCCAAGAAGGATGCCGAGATAGCAGGGATGAAATCGAAACTTGAGAAAGCAGAAATAGAGCAAAAACTCTCTGTCACTCAAGCAGTTAATTCAGTAGAAAAAGAACGGGATGATCTAAAAGTAAAATTGCAAAGTAAGGAGCAGGAAATACAACTTAGAGAGGTTTCACTGAAAGAGAAGTATGAAAATGAACTAAAGACAAAAGACGAAGTCATTGAGCGATACAAAGACATGAAGCTTAAACTTTCTACAAAAATGGTTGGTGAAACTTTGGAACAACACTGCGAAACAGAATTTAATAAGCTTCGTGCAACCGCTTTTCCAAAAGCCTATTTTGAAAAAGACAATGATGCCAGTAGTGGTAGCAAGGGAGATTATATTTATCGCGATACTGATGAAGAAGAAAATGAAATCATCTCCATTATGTTCGAAATGAAAAATGAAGGCGATGAGACTGCCACAAAGAAAAAAAATGAAGACTTCTTACGGGAACTGGATAAGGATAGAACAGAAAAGAAATGTGAATATGCCGTACTTGTTTCACTTTTAGAGGCAGATAGTGAATATTACAACACTGGTATTGTTGATGTTTCCCACAAACATCCAAAGATGTACGTAATTCGACCTCAGTTTTTTATTCCAATTATTACCCTTCTTCGCAATGCTGCCTTGAATTCTATGAGATATAAATCAGAGTTAGCTATGGTAAAAGCACAAAATATTGATGTAACGAACTTTGAAAATCAGCTCAATGATTTTCGTGACTCATTTGGCAGGAATTATCGTCTAGCCTCTGAAAAATTCAAAACCGCTATTGATAGCATTGATAAATCTATCGCCCAGCTACAAAAAACAAAAGAAAACCTATTGCGATCTGAAGACAATCTAAGAATTGCAAACAATAAGGCAGACGAACTAACGGTCAAAAAATTAACACGAGGGAATCCAACGATGACCGCTAAATTTTCTGAAATAAAGCAGGATGAATCTTCGTAGTATCTTTCAATCCTCTGAATGGTAAAAGATTCGAAACTCTTAAATGTCTTACTACAAGCACCTCAAAACCAGAGAATACTACGAAAATCTCTATGATGAGATGACAGTAAGGGACTGCAGAATGACTGAAGATTCTTTTCTCAAAGATTATCCTCAATTTAAGATGGTGGATTTTCAGATAAAGGATGAAAATCGAAGAGTCGTGTGTGGTCAAGACAAGGGACCTTCATTACAAGAAACATTGGACAAGCTTCCAAAAGAAGAGAAAGAATGCCGAATTCGATACATGGTAACCGTAATGATTTTATACTCTAAAGCTGGAGACAGAGCCTCCAGAAGAAGAGAAACTATTAATGATTGGATCCAACGAGATACTTTGAGAGATGAAAAAAGAGCTAAAATTTGGGAACAGTATCCAGAAAATACTCGAAAACGATGTCGAAAATGCGGGGGCTTAATGAAGTGTTTCAACAAGGATTTTTATGATACGTCAGAGCAAAAAGATCGAATATTATTTATGTATGAGTGTCTCAATCCGGATTGTAAATACAGAGAAGCTGAATTTGAAGATGGAGAAATTTGGAAAAAAGAAGAACCAAAATGCCCAAACTGTAATGTGCTACTAAAAGAGTCTCAGAAGCGATTGAAAGAAAAAATTCGATATTATTCCAAATGTCCTCAATGTGATTTCAAAGATAGTTGGGATTTGGATTTAAGTAACAAAGCAAAGAAGAAAACAAAAGCCGACATAGATGCTGAAAAACTTATGGAACGAGACAAGCTTCGGTTCTGTCTATCAGAAAAAGAAGGAGCTGAATATAGACAATCCTGCGATAGCATGAAAAGGTTCCATGAGATTATGGAGAAAGAAAAAGAAGCCGAGAAGGTTGGAGAATCTTTTCAACAAATCAAGCTGTTAGAGAAAATACCGTTTTTGGAAGCACAGAAAAGGATCAAGGAAAAACTCAAAGGAAAAAAGTTCTTAAAACTTAAATTTGGAGATCCGAATATGGGAAGAGATGTTGTTTTTGAGTTCAAAATCTACGAGGGAGATCCTACAAGAAGTGAGTATGATGCAAAAAAAGAACTCAAAACACTCATTGGCAAAGCTCTCAACAAGACTAATTGGAAGCTGATGAGTGAAGGAATTAGTAGCAGAATGGGGATATTTTCTGGACGTATTCGGGGAGTCGAACACAAAACATACTGAGTGTTCCAGATATTATCAGAATGCCCTTAGTGCTCTCTTAAGTTATGGATAAAGAACTCCTACCCTTTTGCCATTCCAAGGGATCCTTGAGCTCTAAATACGCTAAAATTCACCATTCCCACTCCCATAGGGAGAAGGAATTAGGTGGTATTAGTGCATTTCATGGCGGAGAGGGAGGGATTCGAACCCTCGGTCCGCCGTAAGGCGGACAACACATTAGCAGTGTGCCCCGTTCGACCACTCCGGCACCTCTCCGTTTATAATATCTCTGATTCCTGAGGAAGAAATTGCTTTCGAAAAACCATCAAAAATCCGAAATAAATGAGACCGCCAAGAGCGGCGGCGAGTATAAGATTTCCCTTCAGAGGGGTCAAATAAATCAGGCAGAATAAGAGGACATTTGCCAGAGCGATAACCCCCAAGTTTTTTCCCGAAAAAGTGGGACGGTAGGAGGAAAATATTGCTCGCATGAGCAGAAAAAAAACAATCATTTCACAGGCAATGGTAGAAAGAGCTGCCGCAATTATTCCGAACTGAGTGAGAAAAGTAATATTCAGTCCAGTATTCAGAAGAAGGGCAATTCCATTCACAAAAAGAAGATATTTCTGTCGATTTTTTGCGACGAGGGTAAAGGTAAAAAGTTGGTTGAAATAGGCGAAAAAGACGGTGATAACCAAAAATATAAGAACTTTATCCGAGCCAAAAAATCCTGGTCGGGATAAAAATTCTTCCGAACTGATAAGCTGAATAATCTCTGGTGCAAAAACAATCGTTCCCAAAATAATAGGAAGTGAAAAAATCAGCAGCATTTCTATCCCCCAAGAAAGAGTTTTTTCGGCTTTTTTTTGATTTCCTTCTTCGGCTGATAATCGGGGCAAAATAGCCTGCCCAAAAAAAACACCCAAGATAAGAAAACTCTCCAGTATTCTGGTCGAGACACCGTAAATTCCTACAGCTGAAGCACCGAGAATAATCGAAATAAGAAGAATATCGATTCTCAAATACAGTGTTTGCAATATGAGTGCCATCCCGTACGGAAGCGAAACGCGAAATATTTCTCGCCACCAGCTCAGGTCAAATCCCAATCGAAGCGGAACTTCGCGGGTTGCAAAGAAAAGAACCAAAAGACAAAAGATGAAATTAGAAAGAACCCCCGCCCACAGCATGGCAAAGAAAACATTTGGGAAAAGGGTGATGTTTTGAGAAATAAAGAAGATAAGAACCGCCAGCAAAATTTTCCCCAAAACGAGTGATCCGGAAAAGTACTGTATTTTCATTCGCGCCTGGAGCACCGAAGAAAGAGTCCCAGCAATGATCGTCAGAGCCATGGAAAGTGCCGTAATCCAGATCCCGGTTTTGACGATTTCGGGGTAATTGGGAATAAACTGTGCAGAGATTCCTGCGAGCAAAGTTACTCCAATAATCAGAAGCAGTCGCATCGAAAAAATATTGCTCAGCACAAACTCAGTTTTTTCGGGTCGTTTGGACATTTCTCGTACCCCAATCGCAAAAAGTCCCGCATCGGCTAAAATGCCAAAAAAAGCAAGAAATTCATATGCGGTGAGATAGTTTCCATAAAACTCTGCTCCAAATCCGGTAGTGATTTTGACAATCACCAAACTTGCCGCAACAGTCAGGATTTTACCTATAAATTGGGCAAGAGCATTGGAGAGGACTTTTATACGAGATGCCATACGGAGGCAATTATCAATGAAGAGCTAATAATGAGCAATAAAAAACGGTTGGGATATTGTTTAGAGCTGGAAGATTGAAAACCAAGGAGGCGTCCTATTTTACTCAAATAAACCTATCAGATTTCTACTTTTCGTGAAATTTTGTTCTTGAAGATATTCCAACCACTCACTTTGTTCGTGGGGAACATTGCGAACCCTGGGGTTCAGATTCCCTTTTTAGCAAACTAAAAATCCCGGGAACTAAGGTGACAAGCACCTCACTTCTCGGGATTGGCAGGAAGCATGGGTCTGGTATCTATTGAGTAGATCTTTATGATAAAATCATGACTAAAAAGAATCATCATACCGTTCCTAAAAAGTTTCTTGAGTCATTTACTGATTCCAATGGCAACTTTTGGTACTTTGATAAAAATAGTAAATTTAAGAAACCCGCTAGAGCGAATAAAAAAAGCGCAACAACTGAAGACTTTTTCTATAATATTTGGGACTACGAAGAAAATATTGAAAAAGATGGAATTGAAAATGCAATAGGAGAAACCGTTGAAAATGATTACGGATTAATTTTGCCCAAAGTTTTAAATAAACAGACGCTAACTAGAAACGAAGAACAAAAGTTAATTGATTTTATAATTTTCCAATATTTCAGAACCCCACAATTTTATAAAGAACTTTACAACAAATATGAGAACATAACTAGAGAAGAATTAGAAAGAGAATATGAATACTTAACTAAAGTAATGACGCCACCATATCCAAGAGAAAAACTGCCCAAAATAGAACATATTATGAGTTTTAGGAATATAGTAGATGAGAGAATAAAGAAGAACTGGTTACATATAGCAATGTTGATGAATCACAGTATTGGTTTGAGGATGTTTATAGAAAAAAATACTTTCTTTGTTTTTGATTCAAATATCGAGCTTATAACTAGTGATAATCCAGTCATAATGGAGAAGGAAACTATAAAAGTAGCGCTATCTCCAAACTGTATGGCTTTCATAGGAGAGGAGGAATACTATAATGAATTTATAGATAGTGATTCTACAAATCATCTGTTTTTAGATTTAAATGTAGATGTAATTCTTAATTCTGAAAAGTATATTTATGCGAAAAATAAAAACACATTGGAACTTTACATAGAAGCAACGAGTAAGACCTAATTACTGCCCACTCCCCATCTAGCCAAATCATGGAAATATCCCGTTTCGCTCTACGAGCTATAACAAGACCCATAAAGGGATAAACAAATTTTGAGATATGCCGAAAAACCCCGAGGGGGGATCGGTCACTATGCACTCTTAGTGCACAAGTTGGCAGCGCCAAGGGGAAGCTCGTCCCTTCGTCCCGAAAAGTCGGGACTCGGTGGAGGGATTTGTATCCTCCCCATTCGACTACGCTCAGGGTCGGTACAAATCATCGAACCCAGTCGCTTCGCGACTTATGGGGTTCGTTTCCACACCACTAAAATAAAAAATAGGGGACAAGCCCCTCTTTTTAATTTTTTGGCAGCGCCAAGGGGAATACTTCGGGCTACGCCCTCCGTGACGTCGTCGCACAAAAAGAAAATGCCTCCGGCGCTTTCTTTTTTTAGCTCCTCGTATCGAACCCACCCTTCGGGCTATGGGGTTCTCTTCACAATACAATGCCAAAAAGGGCTATGCCCTTTGGGCATACTCCTTTTTAGCTGGCAGCGCCAAGGGGAATCGAACCCCTGTTACCAGGATGAAAACCTGGCGTCCTAACCACTAGACGATGGCGCCGTTTGACTGAAAACCAAAGAACGGGCAGATTGTATTGGAAAACGTCTGGTCGTCAACATTTTTCCTCTGTACAATAGAAACGTCATGAATCCAAAATTTGAAAACAAAAAAATTGCTCTTGTCGCTGATTGGCTCACCGATCGGGGTGGGGCAGAGCATGTGGTGGCAGCGCTCGCAAAAGCTTTTCCTCAGGCCACAATCTTTACCTCAGTCTATAATCCCGATGCCTTTCCTGAATTTCGGAGCAGGGAAGTGAGAACAACTTTTCTCCAAAAATTACCCACCGCTTTCCGACGAAAACACCAGTTTTTACTCCCATTTTTTCCGATGGCATTTGAAAAATTGGATCTCTCGGGATTTGATATTATTTTTTCTTCGGCCAGTTCGGGATTTTCGAAATGCGTTCAAAAAACAAAACCCGAACAAAAGCATATTTGTTATTGTCACACTCCGGTTCGGTTTCTCTACCATGCTCGAGATGAGTACATGAGAGAATATCCTTTGCCCTGGTGGGGACAGCCAGTAAAGCTTATTCTTCCTTTGCTTTTGAATTGGCTGACTAAAAAAGATCAGAATGCCATAAAAAATATTGATTTTTTTCTCTCCAATTCGGACTTTGTCGGAAAAAGAATTAAAAAGTTTTACCAGAAACCTTCCACTACGCTGTATCCGTGTATTGATACAAAGCCTTTTCTCCAGGCAGCACATCAGCATTCCAAGCAAGATTATTTCTTGGCAGTAGGTCGATTTATTCCGTACAAAAAATTCGATCTTCTGGTAGAAACGTTTGCGAAAAATCATCTTCCAATAAAATTGGTCGGCAGTGGCCCGGAGCTCGAACACTGTCAGGAATTAGCCCGGGAAAAAAATGCTCAGAACATTGAATTTCTTGGATTTGCAGAGCGAGCCAGGCTCCCTGGGCTTTTTGCTCGGGCGAGAGCTTTTGTATTTCCGGTCGAAGAAGATTTTGGGCTGGTTCCCATTGAAGCGATGAGTGCCGGAACACCTGTTTTGTATTACAACCGTGGTGGAGCTACCGAGTCTATTGGAAAAACAGAAATAAAATGCGGCATTGCCTTTGACCACCAAACCTCAGAATCACTCCAAAAAGCAATCGATCGATTTCTGGCTTCAGAATCTTCTTTTGATCCAGAAGAAATACAGAAGAGGGGAGAGCAGTTTGATGAAGAAATATTTATTCAGAAAATACATGATTTTCTAGAAGAAAAGCTATAAACTCATAACGATGAAGATTTTTCTCGGATCAGATCATGCCGGATTTGAAAAGAAGGAAGAGGTCAAAGAATATCTCCAGAAAAAAGGATATGATGACGTGACCGACGTGGGATGTAATAGTCACGATAGCTGTGATTATCCTGTGTATGGGGCTCGTGTCGCTCGGGAAGTGGTAGGGGAGAAGGGAAGTTTGGGAATTATTCTCTGTGGATCAGGGATTGGTATTTCTATTGCCGCCAATAAGATCAAAGGAGCTCGTGCAGCTCACTGCAATTCTATAGAACTAGCAAAGCTCGCTCGTGAGCATAACGGTGCGAATATTCTAGCAGTTGGAGGAAGAACAAAGCTCTATGATGATCTGTTTGAAATTATCGAAACATTCCTCATCACTCATCCCGATATGGCAGATCGTCACCAACGACGAAGAGAACAGTTAGATTCTTTGTAGTTGTCCTCGTTGCTGTACTTCTTCAAGCGAAAGTTGCATTTGCTTGGGATATTCCTCCTGAAGATGGCGGAAAGTTTTATTTTTTTCTTTCGGATTCTGCTGTTTCATTGTTTCTATTTCCAACAAAATTTGCGCCGCCAAATCGAAATCTTTTTCGAGGATGTATTCGAGGAGTTGACTTAAAACTATTTCCAGAGCTTCTTCATCTTCTTTTTGTACTTGGATTTCGAGCGGAGCGAGCTCGGGAAATTTTGTTGTCAATACATGAATGTATGGACGTACATCAGACGAACTGTGTACTGAGGGGAGAGTTTTTTGCACCACATCTAATATCTCATCGGAATATTGAGGGGTTATCATTTTCTGTTCCATCTTCTGAAAGACAACACTTTTGAGTTTTTGAAAGACCTCTATTTTTCCGATAGGGTGTAGCTCTGTAAAGCAATCTATATTTGTCATAGTTTAAGAAGATATGTTTCTTTTTTCTGCACGAGAATTCTGAGCGATAAAACGTTCGTTTCCTTGATCCAATAAACGAATAAAAGTTTTATATTCTCCCTGGACTTTCCCGGCATAATTTCCTACCTGAGGATCATTATTATAGCGGGTCAGAATACTACGCTGATTTCTTCCTCCTCCGGCGAGATCTTCGACAAATTTCCCCGCCCGGATAATTGCTTCTACTCGATTGAAAGGGTTAATATAATCTCCATTGAATCGCCCTTTTGTTCCATAAAAATAACTGGATGCTTGGAACATACCGACACAATATGTTGGAGAAACCGCCATTGCGTCGCCACGGGATTCTGTCCATAAAATTTGCTGCAGCATTTCCGGATACCCATAATGATCTTCTACAGCGCGAATAAGATCCAAATAATTCCGAACATTATTCTGCTCTATAAATTGATGAACTTGTATACCATCAATCACTCGATCTTTGGGAAGAGACGAAAGATTAATGGGCTCCAAGAGGGGAGCAAGAGCTATTTCTTTTTTTTCTACATCGGAAAGAGTATTAAACTGAGAAGAGCTCATACCATAAATTTCACCCGGTTTCAGTCCTAATTCTTGAACCATAACACCCGTCCCACCATATTTTTCAACGAACTGAGAAAATTCTTTTCCGGAGATACGAGAAGCCCTCTTTCTCAAAAAATCTAAATATTTTTCTGATCCTCGCGAAGAGAGGTCTTTTTCGGTTATTGTTCCCTCTTTATACTGCAGAAAAAGATCCTGAAGCTCAGCTGTAAAATCAGTCTGTAGGTCGGGATCATCGCTTAAATGAAAGACTCTTTTCTGTTGATCTTGTCGAAATATCTCTTGAATAATTGGGTTTTGTGAAAAATCATTGAGGAGTTCAGCTTTTTGCTCCTGTCTTTTTTTTTCGAAATGCCGTTCTCGTTCTTTTGTGCTCTGATTTATTTTTTCTTCAGAAAAACCGTCCCCTTGAATATCAACACTTGTTGATTCTGCGGTCGTTGTATGGGTGAGTTTTTGGAGTACTTCATCCCAATTTTTTTTACTCTGGCCAATATTTTCGAGCCATTGTAGTTGATCATTGTTTTCCTGTGCGTTTTCTTCAGGAGATTCTTTTTGTTCGATATCATCATTGTGCCCAAAATTCTCCTGTCCATTTCCCTGAAAGAAAATAACACGGGAAGAGTGGGGGAGAAAAGAATGAGAAAAAAAGGACTTCATCTCCTTATTATACCATAAAAGCAGTATTTTTGCAATATTATCGAAAAACTTCGACTATGCTCGTTCTTCAATAACCTTGTCCACGAGGCCGTATTTCCCATATTTCACGGCATCATGAGCTTTTACAAATTTATCGCGATCGCAGTCCTTGATAATCTGATCCATGTCTTGCCCCGTACACTTCTGAATAATCTTGTAGAGGAGATCTTTTGTTTCGAGAATATGCTCCGCATGAATTGCAATATCAGAAGCTTGACCTTGTGCTCCCCCTAACGGCTGATGCATCATAACTTCAGAATGGGGGAGAATAGAGCGTTTTCCGCGTTTTCCAGACATCAAGAGCATGGCTCCCATAGAAGCGGCAATTCCAACACAAACAGTCGAAACATCCGGCTTAATGTAATTCATTGTGTCGATGATTGCCAAACCCGCACTGACCGATCCGCCAGGGGAATTAACATACATCGTAATATCTTTTTTGGCATCTTCGGCTTCAAGGAAAAGAAGCTGAGCCACTACAAGGTTTGAAACATTATCATCAATAGCTGTTCCAACAAAAATAATACGTTCTTTGAGCAATCGTGAATAGATATCAAAGGCGCGTTCTCCCATGTCACTTTTTTCGATAACCGTTGGAACCAAGTAGTTGTTTTTTACCATAGAAAAGGGAATTATTTCTGATTAGTATACCATTTTTCTCCTTCAGAGACAATTATTTGCTATTGCTCAAAGACAAAAAACATTATTTTTTTATTTTTGAAATCTTCTTCCAGAGTCCTGCTTTCCAGAAGGCAAAAGCCAGTATCAAAACTAATCCTATAACGATACCGACCGTTACGTTTATGAGTGAATCTTCTACATCGCTTTCTTCTGCATGAGCAGAGTCACAAGCGTTTCCATATCCATCATCATCCATATCAGCCTGATCGGGATTTGGAATGAGTTTGCAGTTATCAATGATATCTCCGATACCATCATAATCCGTATCATATTGATTTGAATTCTTTACTTCTGGGGCATTATCACAGTCATCACCAATTCGGTCACCATCTTTGTCTCGCTGGAGAGGATTGGAAATAAACGGACAATTATCATTCGCATTATCATATCCATCACCATCAAAATCTACAGGGAAAAGATCGTTTTCTTTTTCTCTGGTTAGTTGTCCCGAAAGGAATTGTCCCTTGTCAGGATCTCCCAGTCGTTCGTTGTAGCGGATCAGATCTACGGCTGGTCCACCATAGAGGAGTCGATACTGCTCGCCTGGCTGAGCCTGAAAATAAAGAGTTGCACTATCAGATTTATACAGTTTTATATCCGAAACGGTTATGCCTAGTCCCCACAGCGAAATTCTCACATAGCGCACAGGAAAAGGCGTATTAAAATCTTGTTGCCAATTAAAAGGACGTTTTGAAACAAGGGTTCGAAGCTTATCTTTTTCTTGACCACCTAATATTTCTACAAATCGGATATCCGTTCTATCGGCTGGGAAAATTTTAGCTCGAACGAGTTGATATGGTTTTTTGAGATCGAGGAGTACCCAAGAAGCATCACGTCCATCTTCCCGTTCATAGAAAGAAAAATCTGTCAGCGGATCATCGTCAGCAATATATTCAAGAGGATCATCTCTCTGAGATGATGTTTCAAATACTTCGATATCGGAATTTTTTATACGTCCAAATTCATCGTAATAAACCCGAAAATCAATTTCTTCATTTCGCTCATTAAACAAATCGATATTTGAAAAATCCTGATTAATTTTACTGAGCGTTGTTTCGTCAAGTTCTACAGAAACTTCTGTAGGGGAGGAAACACGGGAAAAAATAACTTTTTTCTCGTAGGGGAACTCCGATACTTGTGGGACACCCGCAAAGACAGGGGATATCCCAGAGAATAAAAGTAAGAATGAAACCGGCAGATATTTATGCATGAGCTTGTCGCTTGGCTTTTTCCTGTTTTTCGAGCAGGTTTTTAATCGCCATTACCTGCACAATAGCCGAGCGCTCTGTTTCGGTCAACTTCATGGCAATATATTTTAATGTATCCTCTAAATCAGGAATAAGTCGATGTTCTAAAGCATTTACTCGGCGTCGTGTTTTTTCAATTTCGAAAGCCAAATTTTCGGCTGATTTTTCTATTTCGGCTAGTTCCAAAAGCAATTGGAACACTTTTGAAAACTTCTTAATAGCAATATCTAATTCTCCTCGCGTTTGAGCAAAACCATAGTGGAGTGCGTCACCTGAACTCTGTAATTCAAATTTTGGAATACGAACGGACATCACATTTTTAGTTGTTACCTGGAGAGACAACGTTTGAGAGGGGACTGAAAGCGTATTTTCCAGAATTGATTTCGGCATAATGGCTTGGGCTTCCAAAAAAGCAGAATTGGCTTCCTGAAGGGATTTTTCCACATCTTGACGCATTTGTTTTGCCTTTCTAACGATCTGCAAAAACTCCTGCATCAAGCCATCTTGTTTGTCTTTGAGCAGTTTATGACCACGGCGAGCAACTTTTGCCTGATTTTTCAGGTTGAGCATGGTCATTCGGGTAGCCGTGACACTTTTGATAGCCATGAAACAAAATCAAAAAATTCGCGCGAATTGTAATTGTTCAACTGTGAATGTCAAAAGGAGTTTTCTTTTTGAGTATAAATTGGGAACAAGTACTTATTTAGTTAAACCAAGATATATTGTGTTAAGTTAAATAGAGTGGTAGAACCCGCTCCCCTCGTAGAAGCAAGTCCAGAAAAGGAATAACTCAATATTTGCGTTCTGAGCGTTTTTTTTCAAAAAAAGGATTCCTTATACTACCTCCATGATTTTGCTATCTTCCATTCGATGGTCCCCCAGGCTCCGAAAGCAAAAAGCGCTGGAATAAAATCCAAACCACTCACGAGAGCAAAAACGAAAGAAACCAGAGCGAGTACTCCTAATTTTTTCCAAAAGTTTTTTTCTTTGGGCCAATATTTCTGGAGAAAAAATCCTGTAAAAACAGTTGTCCCCACAAGTTCGAACAAAAGTAGAGAGAAAATAAATACAGCCAGAGATAAAAATCCAATAGTAATACCCAAGACAGAAATCAGAAATAAAATTCCCAGAATAGGAAGAAGCAGAAAATATAAAAATCCTTTCAAAAGATTTTGCCAGGGGTGCTCTTGTAACTCTTTGCCGGTTTCGCGAAAGAATTTTTCAAAACTAAAATAAAGAAGTCCTCCGAAAATCAAGAGAAATAAGAAATTATAGATCACCTTTTTTATTCCCCAGCGAATTAGAGCACTCTCTTCTTTGTCACTCAGTTTATCCAATGATCTAAAAGTTACTTCTCCAGATACCATTTCTTCGATATTCTGGATTTCCTCTGATGCACGATAAAATAAATCCCCTGCTATTCGGCTCCCCTCTTCGAAAGAAAGTTGATCACTGAAGACCTTTGCATCTCCCCCGATAAGCCCTTTTACACGGGTCGTTCCTCCTCCGACATAGACATCCCCCAGTATATTTCCATCCAAGACAACTTCACCAGAAGCAATCGCTAAATCCCCTTTAATAAGAGCATCTTTTGTAATATAGACTTGACCGGAAGCAATGAGTACATCGCCTCCTATTTCTCCTTCTATCAGAACATTTCCAGAGAGAATACGAAGATCATCAAAAACCTTTCCCTTCAGAATTATGCTATTTCCTGCAAGAAAGGCATCGTAAGAGATATCACCTTCCAGCATGATCGTTTGTGCTGCAGCAAAAAAATCTCCATCTACGGCCGTTTCCAGTGTAATATTCCTTCCTGCCACATATATATCTTCTTCGAGAGGATTTTGAAAAGAAATATCTCCCCCCGATTGAAACGAAAAAGCAAGTGCAGAAAGGGGTAAAAAGAGAAATAAGCCGAGTACGAAATGAAAATATTTTTTCATAGGAAAATTAAGAAAGAACATCTAAAAGGGCTAGCGCCGTTTCTTCTGCTGAATGAGGACCAGTCCCCGTAACATATTGACCATCGGTTACTGTGGATTGGTCTACAAATTGAGCACCATATTTTTTGCAGAGGTCGGGAAGCTTTCCGTCACCATTATATCCCGTGCATTTTTTCCCTTTGAGAATCCCCCACTGCAACAAATTTCTCGGAGCCGCGCAAAGAGCGCCAATAACTTTTTTAGACTGTTGGAAATTTTCGGTCAGTTCTTTGAGTTCTTCATTGTCGACTAATTCTAACGAACCTCCCCCACCAACAAAAAAGAGAGCGTCAAAATCTCCCGCACAAACTTCATTAATTTCAAAATCATGTGTCACTTTATAGCCATATTTCCCCGTTGATTGAAATTCTGTTGAACATGTCATGACATCCGCACCGTTTTGCTCCCAAAACGCCCGAGGAACTATATATTCACTATCACGAAAATCTTTCGGAGCCAATACCATAAGAATTCTTTTCATAATCAATTGTTTTTCATTTATGTGAAGACTATAAAACACCTCATTTTTCCTTGTCAAACGGAAATGGCTTGACACTCTTTTAAATAGAGTGCTAAAATCTCGCCGTTCTTATTTTTTAATCTCTTCTCTTCTCACAATGACTAAAAAACTTATCCCCCTTCACGACAATGTGATCGTCAAACCGATCGAAGAAGAACAAAAAACAAAATCGGGCATTGTTATCCCCGAAACCGCCTCAAAGGAAAAACCTATGCGCGGAAAAGTTTTGTCCGTGGGGCCTGGAAAATTCGATGAAAATGGCAAACGTTTGCCTATCGATGTTAAAGAAGGCGACACGGTTATTTTCACCAAATACTCTCCCACAGAAATAAAAATTGATAACGAAGAACTCTACGTTCTGGGAGCAGATTCTTTATTGGCTATCGAAAAATAAAAACAGTACAAGTCGGAATGACCTACTCAATACTTACTCCTTAATTCTTAATACTAAAAAATCATGTCAGCAAAAAATATTAAATTCGGTAACGATTCTCGCGGGAAAATCGCGGATGGTATTCGAAAACTAGCGGATGCAGTCCGTGTTACTATGGGACCAAAGGGGCGCAATGTAATCTTGGAAAAATCCTATGGTTCCCCCACCGTCACGAATGACGGAGTTACAATTGCCAAAGAAATCGAATTCGAAGATAAATTCGAAAATATGGGTGCCCAACTCGCGAAAGAAGTCGCTACCAAAACAAATGATGTGGCCGGAGATGGAACTACCACTGCTACAGTTTTGGCAGATGCGATGATCCAAGAGGGACTCAAGAATGTCGCTGCTGGAGCAAATCCTATCGCCATTCAAGCTGGTATTGATAAGGCAACAAAACTCGTTGTTGAAGAGCTAGCCAAGATAGCAGAGCCGGTTGATTCCAATGAAAAAATACAACAGATCGCTACTGTTTCAGCGCAAAATCCAGAAGTTGGAAAGATTATAGCGGAAGTATTTAAATCTGTTGGAACTGATGGTGTGGTCACTGTTGAGGAAGGCCAGACGATGGGATTGGAAAAAGATGTTGTCGAAGGAATGCAATTTGATAATGGCTACCTTTCGCCTTATATGATCACGAATTCTGACACCATGATGGCGGAAATGGAAAATGCCAAAATTCTTTTGACCGACAAAAAGATTTCTTCGGTTCAAGATATTCTTCCTCTTCTCGAACAAGTAGCACAGTCGGGTTCCAAAGAACTCGTTATTATTGCGGAAGACGTAGAGTCGGAAGCACTCGCAACACTTATTGTGAATAAACTTCGTGGGACATTTAATGTTCTGGCTATCAAAGCTCCCGGGTTTGGCGATCGCAGAAAAGCTATGTTGCAGGATCTTGCTATACTCACAGGCGGAAAAGTAATCAGCGAAGAAGTCGGATTAAAGTTGGAGAATGCAACATTGGACGATCTCGGACATGCCAAAAAAGTCCTTTCTACGAAGGAGAATACGACCATTGTCGATGGAAGTGGACATAAAGGGACGATTGAGGCACGCGTCAAAGAAATCGAGAAAGAAATCGATAATTCCAGTTCGGATTATGACAAAGAAAAACTGGCTGAACGTCGCGCCAAACTCAAAGGAGGTGTAGCTGTTATTAAAGTCGGAGCGGCCACAGAGGTGGAACTTAAAGAAAAAAAGCATCGTATCGAAGACGCAGTTCTCGCCACGAAAGCAGCATCAGAAGAAGGTATCGTTGCTGGAGGAGGAACAGCCCTTCTGCGAGCAGCACTGCACCTCAAAGAATTAAAAATGAAAAACAAAGAAGAACAAGTAGGGGTAGATATTGTCCGTCGAGCACTAGAAGCTCCTGTCCGACAAATTGCAGAAAATGCCGGATATGAAGGATCGGTCGTTATTGCCGATATTCTAAAATCAAAAGATGTTCATGATGGATTTGATGCTACCGACGGAAAAGTAAAAAATCTGACAAAAGCCGGAATTATTGATCCGAAAAAAGTTACCCGAAGTGCATTACAAAATGCCTCCTCTATTGCCGGTGTGTTTTTGACAACAGAAGCCGCCGTAGTAGAGAAACCGAAAAAAGAAGAACCTTCCCCTCCTCCGGGAGCAGGAGGTATGGGAGGAATGGGAGGCATGATGTAATCAAAAAAGTCACTATTCCCAAAGGCCAGTCTTAAAAAGACTGGTCTTTTTTTAATTTTTCTCGACTTCCCTGCTCTCTTTTTTTAGAGTGAAACAAATGAACATTGAAAATTTTTCTCCCTCTTCTCTGAGTGAACAGGAATTGAAAGAAGTTCCCCTGAGTGATCAGATAAATGCGGCGGTTCTTTTTATCGATCAGCTCCCGTATTTGGATGATTTGGATAAATATTGGGCGAGGAAAGATGCTGAAAAACTGCTGCAGGAAGGGGCCGCTCTAGAGGATCTCTATGAAAAGTATCGCTTTTATGATCATTTGGCAGAACTCCAAGAGCAGATCAATCAAAATATTCCTGATTCAAAAAAGCGTGAAGAAGTTCGAAATATCATTCGTCGTATCACGAGCAAACCTACGCATGGAGAAGGACGACAGATGAAATTAGAACACGTTTTGAAAATAAAAAAAACGGTTGATGCCTTTCGAAAAAACCAAGTAAATCTTCAGTTTCTTGTACGCGAACGACTCGCATCAGGCGATGTGCATTTTGGTGTCGCAAAAGTTCTCAATGAGAATATTTTTGAAGAAGTTAAAAAAATATTCTCCGAACGCTTTTGGAAGCTGGCAGATGAAATGCATCCGAATGATTTTCCTCATTTTGCTGTCGCCTTTAATTTTGCTTTAAAGCAAACATTCACACAGGAAAAGTCTCTAGAAGAAGCCAAAGCTTTTGCCACCCATCTCAAAGAAGCCGCCTTGGAAGATGTCACCGAATTGACGAATGAATTTTTTTCAGAAAAGGAACAAAAAGCATGGAAACAAAAAATCGAAAAAACAGATGAGAAAAAGCCACGAAAAATTCTTTCTGCTTTATTAGATGTACGAAAAGAACGAGAAAAAAATGAAGATCAAGCAAAAGAATCACTTCGTCATATCCGAAATGTTACGCTGAGTAAAAATCCGAAAGCCGCTTTGTCGGAGATAGAGGATTTACGTGAGAAATTCGGTTCTCATATTATAGAGGCACTCCGAGCAAAATCATTCCTTATTCGCCTGGAAACGGTTGTCGATCGAATTAAAAAGATCGAAGAACAACTAGAGAAAGAATCAAACCAAGAGCGAAAAAAGCAATTGATTCAACAGTTGGAAAAAATTCAATCTCCTGAACAAATGCAAGAAATTTTAGAAGGACAGAAAAAATCAGAATCCGAACGTCGGAGTGAAGAAAAAAAACTCTTGCAAGAAATAGTGCATTTCCAGAAAAACGCAGAATGGGATCGGGCAGAAGAATCTGCCTGGGAGCTACGTCGTTATAATCCAGAGAAATCAAAACAAAAAATTCATGATATCCAAAAACAAAAATCTTCTTCAGCAGGTGGAGAAGTAAATGTTTTGAATCTTTCAGAGAGTTCTGAATCCAAAGAGACAAAAATTGAATTTTTGGAACGAGTGATTGAACATACAAAATCAGTTCTGGAAGAATGCAGTGAGCTGGGCATTCCCAAAGACGATCCTTCGTTTTGGGGATTGGAAGGCGTAAGACACCGAGTTGCCTGGCTCAAAAAAAATGGTCTGTGGAATACCTACAAACGTTTCAATGAAGCCGACAGAAACATGCCCCACAAAACATATGCCGAAGGATTTCGATTTCGATGGCTAGATGTGCGAACTGGAAACAATCTTACCTACTCCAGGGCAGAACAAGGAATTCGATATTTGGATAGGCTTGAAGAATCAGGTTATCCTATTGCGACTCTGTCTGGAGCTTTTTCCATGGACTGGAAAGGAGCGAGTTCCCCTGTGTATCCTCCAGAACGATTTATTTCTCTGGTACAGGAAGAACTCAGTCGAGTGCGTGGTGCATCTTCTTCGCAAAAGGAAGTACCGTTTGATTGAACAAAAAACTGTCTTTCAAGTGCAATTGAGGTTCCCTCCAATATCTATATTTGTTCTCCTATTCGGAGTAATTGATTGTATTTGGCCACTCGCTCGGAACGACAGAGTGATCCTGTTTTGATCTGTCCTGCATCTACGCCCACTGATAGATCGGCAATAAAAGTATCTTCTGTTTCTCCAGACCGATGAGAAATGACCGTTCCAAAATTATTTTTTTTGGCTAATTTCAGTGTCTGGAACGTTTCGCTCAATGTTCCGATCTGATTGACCTTGATGAGAATAGAATTACAGAGTTTTTTGTCGATCGCTATCTGTAAACGTTTCTTATTCGTTACCAAAAGATCATCTCCTACCAATTGAATCGTGTTTCCAAATCTTTCTTGCATTAAAGCAAATCCTTCAAAATCATCTTCACTATGGGAATCCTCAATCGAGACCAGCGGATACTTTTTTAAGAGATCAGCATAAAAATCTACCAATTCTTCAGAAGATAGTTTTTTTCCATCTATCAGATATTCTCCGTCTTGATAAAACTCGGAAGCGGCAGCATCGATCGCGATATCTATTTTTCCGGTATATCCAGCTTTTTCGACCGCTTCCAAAATAACATCAAAAGCATCTGAACATTTTTGTAGCCGGGGGGCAAACCCACCTTCATCCCCTACTCCAACTGACTCCCCACGAATAGTGAGAATTTTTTTTAGTGCATGAAAAATTTCTGCTCCCGATCGCAGGTTTTCGGAAAACGATCCTCGTCGCGGAAAAATCATAAATTCTTGGATTGCGAGCCCTGAATCAGCATGTTTCCCCCCATTAATAATATTCATCATTGGGCGTGGCAGAGATATTTTTCCACCGAAAAGATTCTGAAGATGTCGAAAAAGAGGAATATTCTGCTGCTTGGCAGCCAGTCTTGCGGCGGCAAGAGAAATTCCTAAAAGAGCATTTGCTCCATATTTTTCTTTCTTTTCAGTTCCATCTATTTCGAGCAATTTAGCATCAAGCGTTTCTTGATCATTGGGATCCATACCAATAATGGAGGGGCCAAGAATTGTTTTTACATTTTCTACTGCCTGAAGAACTCCTTTTCCTCTGTATCGATGAGAATCGTTATCTCGAAGTTCCAAAGCTTCGTGTATTCCTGTCGAAGCACCAGAAGGAACCGCCGCTCGAACAAAAGAATTCCCGTCAGAGAGCTGAACTTCAACGGTTGGGTTTCCACGAGAATCAAGTATTTCACGAGCCAGAACCGATTGGATAGAAGTTATCATCAGTAACAAAAGTTGAAATCAAAAGGATTTTAAACCAAAATGCAGGATGTGAGAAAACTTTTCCTCGGTCTCTTTTTGTTTCTGCCTTTCACTTCAGTTGTTTTGGCCAGAGAAGTGCTCAGGACACAAGATTCCATTCATGTCGGAAATGGCGCTGTTGAGGAGACTGGTGTTCTGGCTGATAGCGATGGAAATGTCTTTTTAGAATTCCGAAAAGGAACTCGCATTGTAAATGCTTCGGACAGAACTTCTTTTGTCGGAGAGATTCTTCCTCCCACTCTTATTCCTCTGCCTTCTCGCCCTCCTCGTGCTCGAATACAAGAAATTTTAACATTCGAACTTTTGGCTGATACCGCGAACAAAATGCTGTTCACTGATAAATTTAACCTTATGCGCAACCAAACTATTCTGCGCATGCAATTAACCGATCCAGATAATTTTCAGAGGACATCTATTGTGAGAGTTATTATTCCGCTTTCCGAGGAATATGGGCATTTGGCATTGTGGGAATATAAAGGTGATAATCAGTGGTCACGACTCGGAGGAATATTGGAGGATTCCGTAGATCCGGATACAAAAATTTTTACATCGGCCATTCGTAGTACTGGAATTTTTTCTCTGCTCGATGAAGATCCATCCCCTACTTTTATTCCTCCCTTTCCCATCGACCAGATAGAAATGGCACCCGAATCTTCTCTGCCTCCTGTAGGCCAAGAAAACAATCAGATCCAGTTTAACGAAGCCGGATATGTACAAGACAATCTTTTTGCTCCTGAGAACAATCCTCCTGCTCCAAATTCGGAGATTCCTGCCGTAGGGGTGGAAGGCGAAGAACAAGAAGTTCCTGCTGTCAGTCCTCTTCCCTCAAATTTGCCTCCTTTGACAGATACAGAAAGCACCAACGATACTCCTCCCCCATCGCCTCCTGAAGTAAATATTCCACCCGATGCCGAACTTCCTCAGTCCGGTCCTCTGGACGAGCAATCTTCGAATGCATCATTTCCTTTCGGTATTCTTTTTGCTTTCATGATTCTGGGAGCGAGCGCTTTCCTTGCTTTCCGGAAGAAAAGATATTCTTGAGTTGATTTTTCCTCTTTCGTGTGGTACAATATTCGGAATTTTTTTCTCCCACACATGAAAACCCTTCATCGTTTTTTGGTCACATCCACGCACAATATTTGGGCTGAAGTGGCTATCGTTACTTTCATTGCATTGGTATCTATTACTCTCGGATATTTATCTCGTGAATTTGCTCTAGACTTGCAGGCTCATTTTTTTATCTCTTTTGCAGGAACTGAGTGGGGGTTGTTCTAATCTTTTGTTTTTTCTTCCCCCTTCTTCCCCGCTTCTGGCGGGGTTTTTGTTATGTGGGGGAAAATTTTTTCTTTCCAAGAATAAAATTGTCCGGCCAGTATTTTCTCTCTCGCCGTACGCATGAGTTGGTGATAAAAAGAGAGATTATGGATCGTCAATAAGCGCTGCCCCAATATTTCTCCTGTGCGCAAAAGATGGCAGAGATAAGCGCGAGAATATTTCTTTTCAGCACAGACAGGACAAGTGCATTCCAAATCCAAAACTCCCGTGTCTTCGCGATAGGCACTATTAGAAATCTTTAAAATTCCATGGTGCGTAAAAACTGTCCCATGCCGAGCATTTCGCATCGGCATCACACAGTCAAACATATCAATCCCCCGTCCAATAGCTTCGAGTAAATTTCCCGGTGTTCCCACCCCCATCAAATAGCGTGGCTTTTGGGAGGGCATTTGAGAAGTCATCTGATCGAGCACCTCATACATAGCTGAAGTTTCTTCACCGACGGCGAGTCCACCGAGTGCAAATCCGTCGAAAGGAAGAGCGGTAATTTCTTGAAGACTTTTATTTCGAAGATCGGGAAACGTCCCTCCTTGAATAATACCAAATACTTGGGGTCTTTCGAGCGGAGAAAGTTTCTTGTCCCACTGAGCAAAGTGTGCTTCTAAACTTTCCTTGGCCCACTGAGTCGTTCGTTCGACTGCCGTGCGAATTTTAAAATAGAGTTTCTTCTGTCTCTTTTCTGGAGAAGAAAGAGTGCTCGTATGAGGCAGGCTCCCAGCCGGACATTCATCAAATGCCATCAAGATATCAGCTCCCAGGTTATTCTGAATTTCAATCGATTTTTTGGCATCAAGAAATATTTCAGCTCCGTCAATATGGGAGCGAAAAAGAACGCCATGATCCTGTATTTTTTTTCGCTGAAGAGAGAAAACTTGAAATCCTCCTGAATCTGTGAGAATAGGTCCTTTCCATCCGGTAAACGAATGCAGTCCTCCCATTTGGGCGATACGTTCTGATCCTGGTCGCAAATGGAGATGATATGTATTGGCAAGTAAAACAGGAGCTTGCATCTGTTGCAAATCATCTCCATCTACACCGGCTTTGATTGCCCCACGGGTTGCCACAGAAAGAAAAAAAGGAGTCGCCACCTCTCCTTTCCTGGTTTTCAGAATACCTGCTCGAGCACTCCCATCAATTTTTTGAAGTTCAAAATTATCACTCATGTGAGCCAAATTGTGTGTGAAAAAAAGGAGAAGTCAAATTTGACAAAAGTTAATTAATTTTGAAAATAGACTCAAACATGGAAAAAAAACAAGCAGAAGTTATAGAAAAGATACTCGAAGAATCAGATCTTCCTGAGGTTTTGGCATTTGTTTCTCCCCAAAAAATAGCAGAATTTCATGAATTTCAGAAACAAAAGAAAGAGGAAATAAAAAGAACTATACAGGAGAAAAATAATCAATAGCCTTTTTCGCTATTTCAAACTCAAATCCTTTTCCAACTAAATATGCCAAGAGCTTTTGGCGAACTTCGTATTCATTTTTCGTCTTTCCTTTTCTGATGATTTCTTGGTGCTTTTTTTCTATCAATTCTTGAAGTATTGTTTGTTGTTCTTCTTCAGAATAAAGCGTTTTCATTTTTTCCTGAGCCAAATCTTTGGCTATTCCTTTTTTGTGTAACTGAAAAAAAATTTTCCGTGTTCCCCAGTTATTGGTCAATATTTTTTCCCGAATAAAAGCCTCACAAAACCGATCGTCGGAAATCCAGTTTTGTTCCTGAAATTCTTTCACAACCTGAGCAATCGTTTCCGCTTGCTCGGGAAATTTTTTGCTGAGTTTTCCCTTGAGCTCATATACTGAATGCTCGCGGCGAGCAAGCACCCTAAATGCTTGATTTCGAATTTCTTCCATGCACGAAGCGTTACTCTACGTACAGAGTTTCTCTCATACCGTTCTCCAGGTCAATGTTTCGGGGAGAATATATATCAAATGATCCTGACAAGAGTTGTGTTGTAAAAACACGTGCTTCTCCTGGACGGACTTTCCCGAAATCATTCACGCCTTCTATTGCAAAATGATGTGTGAACTGTCCGTTATTAACAACTTCAAATTCAACATTTCCCGGCAAAATATTTTGCTGGCTGAGGTCGATTCCCCACTCATACAAATAAACTTTTACTTTGCTGTCAATGGCATATACCAGTGGCTGACGAGGTTCTTCTTCGGCAGGAACTTCTCCGCTTTCCATAGTTGTTGGGGGAGTCTCAGAAGGTGTTTCTTCTGTTTGTTCTGATTCTGATGATTCTTCGGAAGAAGTCTCCATTGGTGTTGAATCTTCTGTCGAAGATTCTTCTTCGGATGTTTCTGTGTCCGATTCTTGCATTTGGTCTTCAGTTTCCTGAGTTTCTTCTTGTTCGTCAGTTTCTTCCTGATCTTGGGCTTCTTCATCATCTGTCATTTCTTCTTGATTTTGTTCTTCTGCTGTTGTGGTTTCATCACCGGTAGGTTCCAGAGAATCTTCATTGGACTCATGGAAAATAAGCCAAATAGCAACAAGGACGATACCGATCAGGAGAATTCTTTTCATGGGGAAAGGAAGAGGAATAAGACGACCGAGAATATATAATAACTTTTCAAATTGTGCAAATCATTTTTTTAGTTTTTTTTTAACAGATTCTCCTGAAGCAATAGGAGAATCTGTTTGAAAAGCAAGAAGAAGCCTTTACTGCCCTTCTTTTTTATCTTTCTCTTTCTCTTCCTGTCCTTCTTCGAATTCAGTTTCTTTGATTTCTTCTTCGCCTTTTTGTTCGGCAGTAGCTTCCCCTTTTCCGGCCTGAGGATCATGTCCCGCCTCGTGCATTTTTTTGCCGAGTTCCATAATTTTATCCGTCAGTTCTTTAGTGGTTTTTTCGAGGTCATCTTGAGCAGCATCCTCTTTTTCTAAAACTTTTTTACTCTCAGGGACTTGTTCTTCTACGGCTTTAATCGCATCGTTGAGCTCGTCCTTTTTCAGTTCTTTTGCTTCTTTGATAGTTTTTTCTGATTGATAGATCAGTGAATCAAGATGATTTTTTGCCTCTACTTTTGCTTTTCGTTCTTTATCTTTGCTGGCATTTTCTTCCGCTTCCTTTTTCATTTTTTCGATCTCTTCTTCATTCATACCACTGGATCCTTCGATACGAATAGACTGCTCTTTTCCAGTCGATTTATCTTTCGCCCTGACCGATAAAATCCCATTCGCATCAATGTCAAAACTAACTTCAATTTGTGGTACTCCACGTGGAGCAGGAGGAATCCCATCTAAAATAAATTGTCCCAATGATTTGTTATCCGCAGCCATTTCTCGCTCCCCCTGAAGAACATGAATCTGAACTGACGTTTGACTGTCCGCATAAGTAGAAAAAACATTGGATTTTGAAGTCGGAATCGTCGTATTTCGCTCGATCATCGGTGTTCTGATACCGCCAGCTGTCTCTATTCCGAGTGTCAGGGGGGTCACATCCAAAAGGAGAACATCTTTCACGTCCCCCTGCAGAACGCCTCCCTGGATAGCGGCCCCCAAAGCGACGACTTCGTCTGGGTTTTGCGAAGCATTTGGTTTTTTTCCGAAAATCTCTTCTACCTTTTTTTGAACAACCGGCATACGAGTCATTCCCCCAACCAAAAGGATTTCATCAATATCTGATGCCTTGAGATCAGCATCCTTGAGACAATCCTGACATGGCTTAACGGTTCGCTTGAGGAGATCTTCTGTGAGTTGCTCCAGTTTTGAGCGTGTGATTTTTTTATTCAGATGCAAGGGCCCACTCTCTCCAACCGTGATATACATCAGATTTATTTCCGTTTCCGTTGTAGAAGAGAGTTCTTTCTTGGCTTTTTCGGCTTCTTCTTTGACGCGCTGAAGAGCGATCGGATCTTTCCAGAGATCGACCCCGGTTTCTGATTTAAATTCCGTTACAAGCCATTTGATCAAGGCAGAATCAAAATCATCACCACCCAAATGAGTGTCTCCATTGGTCGCTAAAACTTCGAATGTTCCATCCGAAATTTCTAGAATAGAAACATCAAATGTTCCTCCTCCCAGATCAAAGACCGCTACTTTTTCTTCTTTTCCTTTTCGATCCAAACCATAAGCAAGCGCTGCAGCAGTAGGCTCATTAATAATGCGTTCTACCTGAAGTCCGGCAATTTTCCCAGCATCTTTCGTTGCTTTTCGCTGTTCATTATTAAAGTAAGCTGGAACCGTAATAACCGCTTTTTCGACTTTTCCGCCCAGAAATTTTTCCGCATCAGATTTGAGCTTCCCGAGTACTTTTGCAGAAATTTCTGCCGGCTGAACTTCTTTTCCTTCAAATTTGATCATCACCGCATCATTTTTTCCTTTTGCAAATTCAAAAGGCATTTCTTCCATTTCCTCTTTCACTTCATCGAATTTTCGTCCAATAAAACGTTTTGCTGAAAAAATAGTATTTTTGGGATTCGTAATAGCCTGCCGCTTTGCTGGTATGCCAACTAATATCTGATCATCCTTTTTGGCAACAATAGAAGGAGTCGTCCGATTCCCCTCTTCGCTAGGGATAACCGTCGCTTTTCCGCCTTCCATAACAGCGACACAAGAGTTTGTTGTTCCGAGATCAATACCAATAATTTTTGTCATGAGAAATGAAATAAAAGAAATAAATTATTTTTAAATAATTAGCAATCCGATTTTACGAGTGCTAAAAATTCTGTCAATAACTTTTTTTGCTCTTTTGCAAAACTTGACTTTTTCCCAAAGAAAAGACAAGAATGGGCTGATGAAATTAGAAACCATACGGAATTTCGTCAATAAATCCCTGCATAATCCGACAACCCATCACGCACGGATTATTAATGGTCTTTTGGTTTTTTTGATTATTTTTTCTGTAGCGGTAATTCCTCTGCATTTTTTACTGCCAAATTCTCCGGAATGGAACCAATACAAAGAAGTCCTTTTCTTTTTTGATCGTGTCACAGTTACTATTTTTACGATCGAATACATCCTGCGCATTTGGTCTGGACGCAAGCCTATGAAATATATTACTTCTTGGTGGGGTATTATTGATCTGATGGCCATTTTGCCTTTTTATCTCGCGAAATTCAGCCTCATTGCTTCACCAGAAATATTTCTGATGTTGAGGATTCTCCGTATCTTAAAATTTAACCGGATGTATGGTATGGAAGAAGCAGCAAGACAACACTCCCAGAAAGGACATCACGGAACATTTAAAATTCTCCCCGGAGAAAAGGTAGAGCGAGTTATTCAAAAACATCCCGTGATTTTTTTTATTGGTATGTTTATGCCACTCTTTTTTATGAGTCTCGGTCTTCTGGCAATGATTCTTTTAGAGATGTCTTCCTTTGGTATTGCCTTAGGGATTCTTTGTTTTGTTTTTGGAGCTGTTTTCTTTATCAAAGCCTGGCTAGATTACAATTATGATGTAGTTTATATCACCAACTATCGGATCATCGTCCAAAATCGCGAGCTTTTTGGCGCATATGTCAACGATATCATTTACGAATCTATTACAAATGTCGTACCAGATAATACAGGACTTATCCGATGGCTGATTGGCATGGGAGATATTCATATCGAAACAGCTGCTATGGATGGAACTCTCTTTTTTCAGAATGCACCTCGTCCTCACAAAGTCGTGCAACATATTACGAGCAATCGACAACGAGTCCATGTTGCTCGTGAAGCCCGAGAAGTTCGGGAGAGCGAAATAATGCAAGAAATGAAAAGACAAAAAAGCAATATTCAAAAAGACGAAAGTGAAATCAAAGAAATACAGAAACAAATGCAACAATCAAAAAGGTCCCCTTCAGATGACTCGAACAGAGAAGAGTCTTAGTTCCCTGTTTTCTCTAATCCCATCTGCACGAGTCGTCTCTGCTGGGGAGGAAGTTGATCCAGAGCAATATCAGTCGCAACTCGGGTAACAGTTCCTTCTGGAAAAAGAACACCAAACGCTTCTTCCAACATATGACCGGTAAGGGTCCATTTTCCGGTTGATTTTACAATTTCTTTCAAAAAACCTTGTTTTCCTTTTTTTTCGATTATTTCTTCCGTTCCTTCTTTGAAAATTTGTTTCCCTAGTTTTTTCGTCACGAGTTTTTCACCTCCTTCTTTGAGAGTTGTTTTGAGTCCACTCTTCATTCCCGTCTTCAGTATTTGTTTTCCGGCACCAACAATTCCCATTCTGCCGGCTGTCCCTGCTGCCAAGCTTCCTCCAAGGGTAGGAATCGCTCCAATAATACCAGCTAAAAGTATCCCGTCTCCCACTACATTCATGCCGGCATCCAATATTTTCGTCCAAAAAGGATCGCCATTATCGGAAAAAAGACGCTCGACACTTTTCCATGACCCAACACCTGGGATGGCTTCCATTAACACACTGGAACTCGTAATAGTTTCTGGAAAAGCGGAAATGTCTCCGGTACGAAGAGACTCAAGAAGGCCTTTGGAAAGTACTTCCACCGCAATAAACTTCCCAGATGTGCGGAAAGTAAAACCGTGCTTTCCGGCAAATTGTTTCACAAAACTTAACTTTCCTTTAGTCATTCCTTCTCGAATCGTTTCCTGGGACAGCTGCTGGATTTCGTTTTTCAGCTGCAAAGGATCAACCGTTCGCTTATGACGAAAGATGTTCTTCATTTTTTCCTTGAATTTTCCCATGGCATTTCGACTGGCTTCGCGCGTTGCGGGATTTTCTTTGATTGGCTCTAGTACATTTTGCGCTGTGTTTTTTGCTTCATTTACGGTGATACTTACTTCCTCCACTTTTTCTTTCATCGCTCCACCAACCTCTTTTCCTGTTTTATAGAGGATGAGTTCTTTTTCGTATTTTTTCAGTGATTTGTAGGCCAGAGACATTTTTAAGACTTCCCAACTTCCGGTAAAAACACTCCACAATCCATCATCTTCCCATTTCTCCAAAAATCGATCTTTGGCCATTTCTCCCCAAGATCGCATACGGAATTTCCCTGTTTTTGGATCTTCGACCAAAAAATTTTCCGTGAGTGTATCGAGAACTGCCCCTGCAGATCCGCCACCGGCAATATTAAATTTTCTCAAAATATTCTCATATTTCTCATAGTTATTTTTCATATCCTGCAGTCTATCCAGCCTGGTTTTGAGCTGTTCTTCGTTTTCCAGCAAATGCCACGCCTCGTCTATTTTATCATTGTGAATGAGTTCCTGAGCTTGATTTTTCACTCGATCATCCAGAACATCGAGTGCCAAGCTATTGAGTGATCGCCGAATAAAATCCAGCTTTTCTGGGGCTTCCTGTTGTTCTATCTTTTTTTCTTGTTTCTCGATGAGCGTTTCATTTTTTTCGAGAAGTGTTTGGCGGTCGTCGTTTTGAGGCATAAGAAAAGTGATATCTTCTCCTTATTATACCATACCTAAGCGAAAAAATCAAGAGATTGTCCACCATTCTTTAGTGGATTCGAATTCAAAATATCCCCGAGTTCGGATCCTAATTATGAAGCAACATCAAATCCAGAAAAAACTTCATCTACATCATCCACATCTTCAATCGCTTCCATGAAACGTTCGAGTTGTTCGATCTTTTCCTTCTCTGCAATTACTTTCGGATCTTTGGGATGGTATTCAGGCGCTGACTGTATGACTTTTAT
This sequence comes from Candidatus Altimarinota bacterium, assembly GCA_021734395.1. Lineage (GTDB taxonomy): Bacteria > Patescibacteriota > Gracilibacteria > UBA4473 > UBA4473 > JAIPGI01. The sequence continues at coordinate 68,967 of JAIPJB010000005.1, read as the reverse complement.
ACCAGCTTCTGATAATCGATCTCGAACTTTTGCCAGATCAGAAAAAGCCGTGATTATTTCTGATTCTTTTTCGCCAAATTCAAAATCCCTTGCGCCCGCATTCACTGCTGCTTCGAAAAGCTCATCCTCTGTTTTTTCTTCGTTTGCGACACGGATAACCCCCACGTGATCAAATAAAAATGCGACGGATCCCGAACTCCCCAGAGTCCCCCCATGTTTGGAAAAAGCCGTTCGTACTTCCGGATACGTTCGATTGGGATTGTCGGTCAAAGCCGTAACAAGGAAAGGAATTCCATTTGGACCAAATCCTTCATAGACCGCTTCTTGAATCTCAGCCTGATCTTTGTCGGCACCAGAAAGTTTTTTGAGAATACGATCAATATTTGTTCCGGGAACATTATCAGCTTTGGCGTTATCAATAGCTGCGCGCAAGGAGGCATTTGTTTCGGGATTAGGATCGCTTCGCCCCGCAATCGCCAAAAGCTTGGCGTGCTTCGTTAAAATTTTGCTTTTCTGCGCATCAGTAGCCGCTTTTTTGTGTTTGATGGAATGCCATTTACTGTGTCCAGACATAATTGAATGAGAAATGAATAACGGAACAATGCACAATGAAAATTTCTGAATGATTGTACTGAAAGGCTTCTTATTTTCAAATTCCTAAAAAATTTTCGTCATTGCGATTCGTCTCAGGTGAAGAAATAATTTCATTCCTTATTGAGTATCTTTTAATAATGCCAACTCCCCTGTACTCAAAATCCTCCACTCCCCTTCTTTTAAGTTCTTCAGCCAGATCTTTCCGACACGAATACGCAATAAGTCCTTTATTTGGAGTCCTACTTTTTCGCACATTTTTCGGATTTGACGATTGCGCCCTTCGTGCAAAACAAAGCGCAGAACATTCTCTCCAACCGTCTCAACAAGACAAGAAGATGTTTTCTTTTTATCAATAAGAATTCCTTTGCTCAATGTGTTCAATATTTCTGGTGTCACATTCCCCTTTACTGCCACTAAATATTCTTTTTCTTGTCCAAATCGAGGATGAGCTAAACGATTCCCCAAATCTCCATCATTGGTCAGGAGCAATAAACCATGAGAATCTTTATCGAGTCGACCGATCGGGAAAACCCGTTCTGGACCGAAATGAAAATCCAGCAATGTTCGCGCTCCACGATTGGGAGACAGCGTGCATTCCACTCCCAAGGGCTTAAAAAAAGCAATAACTTTTGACACAACTTTTCGGGGAATTATTTTTTTCCCTTCGAGAAAAATGCTCTCTTTCCCAGAAACTTTTTGACCTAAGTGAGCGTTTTTTCCGTCCACGGTGACTTTTCCCGCACAAATAAAATCTTCCGCCTGACGACGAGAACAAACTCCTTGATCGGAAAAGAATTTCTGCAGACGAATATCCTTCTTTTCCATTTTTTATTCACTCGCTCATTATCAGGAGAAAAAAGTCAATAAAGCGATTAATATGCCGCTCGTCTTTTTCCCAGTATAACTAATCCCAAAAAGAAGAGAATTGCCAATGCTATAACCGTCCCCACTTCAGCCGGACCGGTTTGAGCCAGGTGGGTCGAAAAGGAAAGGGTGACCCCCTGAGACTCATTCCCAGCTTCGTCAATCGTTGTGAGTTTGATTTCATAGTTTTCATTAAAATCAACTTCTAATTCCAATTCACTGACATTTCTTCCCAACGAATATCCATTATCCCAAGATTCAAGTCCTTTTCGTGTATAGAGTATCTGATCTACAATGTCTCCGTCTGCATCTATCGCCGGCTCCCATCGTAGAAGCACAATATTTTCTGATTCGAGTCTTGAGGTATCAATAGTTAAATCTTGTGCGTCCAGAGGTGGAACGGTATCCACCGGGGGTGTTTCTTGAGGGGCAGAATGAGTTGGTTCTTCCGGAGGTTCAGGAGGAAGTTCTGGTTCTTGAGTTTCAGGTTCTTCAACTTCAGGCGTATCAAAATTTTCAGGCGATACCGGAGAATCAATTCCTTCTGGAAGAGGTGGAGGAGAAGAAATATATTGGGCAGTAAATTCAATCATATCGGTAATTCCAGAAGACACAGGATTCCCATCCAGGTCTTCTACAGCTGATGTCGCAATAACCCTATAATTATGATCCGGCATTAATGCTCCTTCTTCAAAAGTAAGTATCACATTATTAGCTTCAACCGTTATTTCTTGAATGGGTACTTCCTCAAATGTGTCGGCTTGCTCAAGAATAAAAGCATCCGCTTCATTTGTCAGAAGAACTGGTTCTGACATCTCTACAACAACCTGACTATTACTCGGCTGTAAAATCGCTAAGACTCTTGGTTTTTCAGTATTTGTATTTTCCGAATATGGTGTAGCAGGAACTTCCACCGAATACGTTTCTGACTCATTCCCTTCGTCATCTATAGCTGTTAACGCTACAAAGTATTCTGTATTATTATTCAGACCAGTCAGAGTATACTCGGTAACATTGCCGAGCACTATTTCATCATCATACGTATCGTCTGGAGTTTGTACCGAAGAAGTTCCATAGTACAGCTTATATCCCGTCACAACCCCATCGGGATCTTCTGCCCCATCCCAGATAATAGAAAGAGATTGATTACCAGGGACAACTGATACATTTTGCACTTCCTCTGGAGGCTGAAAAAAGTCCTGCGCAGAAGCAGAGAAGAAGGCGCCTCCCGCCATCAAAAATGCCGCAAACCAAAACACAATTTTTTTCATTATCCAAATGGTACACTTTCTTCAAAAAAAAACGAAATAAAAATTATTTTTCAAATATCTGAACAACATAGTATTCTCCTTTCTCATTTTGAGCGATTCCTATTCCAACTTTTGTCCATTTTCGTTGCAGCATACTTTTGCGATGAGATCCCGAATTTTTGAGGCCGGCTAATGCTAAATGCAGATCGGAGGCATAACTTAAATTTTCACCGAAGTCGCCCTGCAAATCGGCTTGTTTTACCCGCTGTTCAAATGTGAGTCCCGTAGGACTCGTGTGAGAGATAAAATTTTCATCAGCCATTTGTTCGGCATACCTTTGGGCAAATGCATTCAAACCAACATCAGCTGCCAAAGGAGGAATGCCGTGCTCTGAGCGAAACACGTTTGTCCAGTGCCGAACACCCGAAACGGATTCCGAAGAAAGATCGACCGATGACTCAGGAATAATGGGCAGAACATAATGTGGAAATATATACATTGCCCGATTGAAGAGTATTTCTCCTTGGTCATTGATAATTTCTAATATGTGTCGCCCATATGCTTCCGGCTGAATACGAAAACGAAAATCATATCCCCCTTGCATCTGAATAGGAATTTCACGAACAAATCCATTCGGAAGTGTCAGAAAAGCATGTTCTGCCAATTGTATTTCTTCTTCCAAGCGTCCTTCCAAAACAATTGATTTGATTTCTCGGAGAAAACGCGGGAAATCAAAAACAGAAACCGCTTCCGTCTCTCCATCAGGAAATGATTCTTTCAGTTGATATTCATGAGAGACGACAGAAATCCAATTTGATATCTGTTGATCGAGTGTTCCATTTTGAGAGAGTGCTTGAAATAATTCGATACGAATTTTTTGGTCAGGGGAAAATGCATCAAAAAAGTCATAGGGCAACATCAAGGAATCTAATCCATCTTCTACAAAAAGTGTTTTTGATTTTTGAGACTGAGAAAAAAGAATCTTAGAAACACGCTCTTCATCGCTCTCCCACTGAAGGTAGATTTCTGAGTTTTCTGGAAGAATACGAATGTCTAGATCAGAAGAAAGCGTCTCGTCAGAAAAAGAAAAATGTCTTTTTCGTGGCAACTCTACCACTTCTATTTCTGCTACACGGGAACGTTTTTCATCATCAAAAACAAGCCCCATATAATATTTCCCTGTATTCAAAAATCGTATTGGGAAAGAAAAGTTTTTTCCTGATATTGGTCCTTCGAAATGAACTTGATCCCCTATCGGTCCTTCAGAAGAAAGCTCCTGAAGAAACACTTTTGCGCGATTGTGACCGGATTGCTTCGCTCGCCCCGAAAACAAAAAAACTGTTCCTTCCACTATTTTCTGAGGAATGGTCCGGCGCAATAAAGCATGAGGAAAAAAATCTTCGCTCAGATGAACAATCGTTTCATCAAAAACCGGTATTGTTTTTTCTGATGATAAATCCCGATCCGTATTTAATTCACGGGAAACAACTGAAGGAACTGGTGCATTTTTTACTTCCGCGGAAAACTCCGGGCGGATGTATTCTGGAACGGCTGGTTTCGTTTGAGTGGGACCAGAAACAATTTCAAAATCAATATCAATCACTCCCCGCGAAGAAGGGGCCAACATTTCAAAAGCTCGTTGGGATAAATCTAAAATTCTTTTGGAATGGTAAGGTCCCCGATCATTAATCCGAACGATGACAAATTTGTCACCATGAAAAACTTTCAGATAGGTTCCAAACGGGAGCGTTCTGTGCGCAGCAGTAAGGTCTGTAGGATCATAGATTTCACCGCTTGCGGTATTATTTCCGGCAAATCCTTCATTGTAATAACTCGCCTGACCGGCTCCCGAAAAAATATATTTTTTTTGGAATCCTCCTGCGTGAACTTTTTGAGTTCGATAGATAGATTCAGCGAGTTCTCCTCGTGTTACTGATTTTTGAGGTTGGATTTGATTTGAATCTATCAGGTTCCACTCTCGAGCCGCTTCAAAAAAACGCGTATACCATTCTTCTCCTTCTTGTTCCTCCCGAACAGGAACATCGAATGTCAGAATCAACATTTTGAGAAATTCCGCACGGGAAACATGGGCAGCTGGATGGAAATCCCCATCGGAAAATCCTTTTACAATTCCTTGTTTGGCGGCAGTATTTACATAGGGAGCAAACCAAACATCGAGCGAAACATCGTCAAACATTTGGGGAAGTTCTTCTTGAATTTCAATATTTGAAGAAAGTAATAATACTTTCATGGCTTCAGCCCTGAGAACTGGCTTGAGTGGACTATAAAAGAAAAAATCATCCTTCTGGTATCCCTCAATGACATCCTGTTCATGGAGAGATTCAATCGCATGAAAATGAGGATGGGTGACATCCACATCAGCAAAATAAGCCATTCCTCTTCCCTCAAACAAAAGAAAAAAGAAACCGATCAGAAACAAAATTTTGTGTGTGTTTTTCATGAAGCAGGATTAGCGTTCATTCAGAGAAAGCGCATGGCGCCACTCATCTTTATCATACTCGAAAAGCTCTTTTTCGGAAAAAAATCGACGAATTTCTTTCTGAGCATTTTCGGGAGTATCGGACGAATGAACTACATTTCGTTGTGTTGAGAGTGAAAAATCTCCTCGTATAGAACCCATATCCGTAGGGCTAATGCCACAAACCAGGCGAACCAATTCTACTGCTTGTGGGCCTTCTAATACTAAAACCAAAACCGGGCTCGAACTCATAAACTGAGAGAGTTCCTGAAAAAAGGGTTTTTCAGCAACATGAGCATAATGCTCTTTGAGCAGGGCTTCATCGAGGCGGATCATTTTTAGTCCCACAATTTTGAGTCCTTTATACTCAAATCGCTGGAGAATATTCCCTACAAGTCCACGCTGAATCGCATCCGGTTTAATGATAACAAGTGATTGTTCCATACAAAAGAATGAGAAAAAGAAAAGCGCGGTCAAGGGTACCGCGCTTTTAAAAAAAATCAATGCCTGAAAAACCTAGAAAGGCAGATCTTCTGAAGAGACATCATCATCCGGTTCTGGATCCGGAGCATTGTCATCCTCTGGTCCAACATTGGAATTATTGTTTCCATTGTCTCCATCTTTTGGTGAAAGCATGATCATATCCTGAGCCACAATTTCAGTTCGAAAATGCTTCACTCCGGATTCATCTTCCCAGCTTCGGGTTCGAAGCCGACCAGCAAAATATACTTTGGCGCCTTTTTTCAAAAACTGACAAGAAATTTCTGCGAGTTTTCCCCAACAGACAACATTATGAAATTCTGCCTCGTCATGACGAGTTCCACTGGAATCCGTCCAGCCACGGTTTGTTGCCACTCCAATGGTAGTGACTGATTGCCCCGCTTTTGTCGATTTGAGTTCGGGATCGCGAGTAATATTGCCGATGATCTCTGCGCGGTTCAATGAATTCATCGTAAAAGAATTAAAAAATAATAAGAAATAAATCTTTTTTGATTGTACGAGGCTTAAAAAAATTGGCAAGATTTCTATCAGGAATTTTATTCCTTACTGAAGTCTATTTTATGATCCTGAATAACGGGCGCAAATTTAGTATTTGAAATATTCATAAACGGGAAAGCTTATTCATTCGTCATGTCCTAGACGTATCATCTCATTCTCTCTATTTCAAAATCTTTCCCAAACCTTTGACATTTCTAAAAACCTTTTTACAATTCGCGCGTTTTGAAAAGAGACTGCTCTTTTCCCCCCGCCTTAGCGGGTTCTCCTCCTTCTCTTCATTTTAATCTCTCTTGCAGATGCAAAAAATTTACGAAAATATCGAAGCCATTGCGGGACCTATTCTTATTGTTGACGGCGTAGACGGTGTCAAATACGAAGAACTCGTCGAAGTAAAAACTTCTACCGGAGAAACGCGGATGGGAAAAGTGCTAGAAGCTGATGGTTCTCGAGCTTTGGTACAGATGTTTGAATCTACCCAAGGACTTTCCACAAAAGGACTCAAAGCAAAGTTTTTAGGGAAAGTTGCTACTTTAGGAGTTTCAACTGATATCTTGGGACGAATTTTTAACGGAGCCGGAAAACCCATCGATGGCGGACCAGAAATTTTAGCTGAAAAAAATGTCGATATTTCTGGTATGGCGATCAACCCGTATTCTCGATCATATCCGGCTGATTTTATTCAGACCGGAATTTCTTCGCTCGATGTGATGAACACTTTGGTTCGAGGACAAAAACTTCCTATTTTTTCTGGATCAGGTCTGCCTCACGCAGCACTTGCAACCCAGATCGCTCGTCAGGCAAAAGTAAAAGATGGATCTGACTTCGCGGTTGTTTTCGGAGCCATGGGAGTAACCTTTGAGGAAGCCATGTACTTTCAGAAAGAATTTGAACGCACGGGTGCTATCGAGCGTGCCGCACTTTTCGTTAATACTGCTGCCGATCCAGTAGTGGAACGAATTGCTGTTCCTCGAATGGCACTGAGTTTTGCGGAATATTTAGCACTCGAAAAAGAAATGCATGTGTTGGTCATTCTGACCGACATGACCAATTATGCCGAGGCACTACGAGAGGTTTCTGCCGCCCGAAAAGAAGTTCCTGGTCGTCGTGGATATCCAGGATATCTCTACACAGACCTCTCGACCATTTATGAACGAGCCGGTCGTATCAAAGGAAAAAACGGATCTGTCACTCAGATGCCGATTCTTTCCATGCCAGAAGACGACATTACCCATCCTATCCCTGACCTGACCGGATATATTACCGAGGGTCAGTTTGTACTGGATCGAGGATTGTATCAAAAAGAAATTGCGCCCCCTGTGGATGTATTAAAATCTCTTTCACGTCTGGCATCTGCTGGAATGGGAGAAGGAAAAACCCGAGAAGATCATTCCAAACTCAAAGATCAGCTTTTTGCTTGTTATGCACGAGGAAAAGATGTTCGCGAGTTGGCGGTAGTTTTGGGAGAAAGTTCTCTGTCAGATATCGATAAAATCTATCTCGAGTTCGCCGATAAATTTGAAAAACAATTTGTTGGGCAGGGATACAATATCGACCGAGATATCGAAGAATCCCTCACTCTCGGATGGGAACTCCTTCGTCCCTTCCCTATTACCGAACTCAAACGTATCAACGATAAAATTATCGACAAATATCATCCCGACAAACAGGGAAAAAAGAACGAATCAAAAGAAGCTGTTGCGGCATAGGACAGAAAATAGTTGAACACATCCTCGGTCAAGCCCAGGACATGCTTTTTGTTCAATAAAAGTATTGCAAATTCTCGAAAGCGTCGCTATCGTAGCGGCGCTTTTTTCGTTCAAAATGGAACAAAAGGATCCTGTCATTCATTTCGCCCATCTCTGTGATACGGCTTTCTTTTCTCGCGAAGGAAAACTCAATATCATTGGAATGTTTAAAATAATTGGTGTTCGAAAACTCCCCTCTCTCCACCCAAAACTTTCTATTGCTCTGAGTTGTGCCCTTCATGAACCTTCAAAAATGAAGATTCAAATTCTGAAAAAAGAAACCGGAGAAACAATTGCAAAGCTCGAAGCGGACCTCAATCATAAAGATGAAAAAACAAAAGAGGTTGTTTTTGTGAGTGATTTCAACAATGTAAAATTCGAAGAAGAAGGATTGTATCATACCGAAATATGGATGAATCATCAGCTCGTTGAGACGATCCCTTTCGAAGTAAGGCTGGCAAAAGAAAAACAATGATCCTTATTCTGACGGCTCATTTTCGATCTGATATTACTGATAAGTTGGAGGCTTCCGCTGTGGAGGTACTCAAAAAAGCTCAAGAGACATACGAAATTATTCGTGTCCCGGGAGCCGTAGAATTGCCAATTGCCGCACAAAAAATGATTCGCAAAAAAAAACCAGATGCAATTATTGCCCTGGGATGTGTCCTCAAAGGTGATACCGATCACTATGAATATGTGATTGATGCCTGTCGAGATGGTCTGGTACGTGTCAGCTTGGATGAATCAATTCCTATCGTGCATGGAGTTTTAGCTTGCCAAGAACTTCGGCATGCCCAAGAGCGAACACAAAACGGTGCTGAATACGCTCAAACCGCCCTTCATATGAAACAGTTGTTTTCTCAATGAAATATGATTCCCCAGAAACAATTATTGCTGCCCTCAAGCAAGGAGATTTTATTATTGTATTTGATGAACACCGAGAAAAAGAAGGCGATTTTTTTCTCTTGGCAGAAAAGGTAACGCCTCAAAAAATAAATTTCTTATTTCAGAATGCGAAAGGAATGATTTGTGTCCCGTGCGGAAAGGAAATTATCAAAAAATTCGATATTCCGCTGATGATAAAAGAGAATTCTAATTTGTTTCATACGAATTTTTGCGTTTCTGTGGATGCCACCGAGGAAATAACAACTGGAGTTTCGGCTTCTGACAGAACAAAAACGATTCAAACGCTCTGCAATCCATCCGCAACCTCAAAAGATCTGGTTATGCCGGGTCACACATTTCCGCTTTTGGCACAAGAAGATAATGGACGTTTCGGACATACTGAAGCCGGTGTAAAATTAGCCCGTATTCTCGGACAATCTCCCGCAATGATTGTCGGGGAAATCCTGAATACGGAAGGAGAAATTGCTTCTCTCGAGGAGTTATTCCATCTTTCTCAACAACACGGCATTCCCATTACCACGTTGGAAGCAATAAAAACAATGTAATCTCGAACACAAAAAGAAGTTTCTTTTTTTCTGCTTTAGGGTATAAAACATATGATGGGAGTTCGGGGAAACCTCCAGAAAAAAACCTCTCAAAAGAAGTTCTTTTCTTTCGAGAAAATACCGGGTCGAGAGGCCTGGAGTGGTCTTGGAGTAGTTCTTCTTTTTTCGGCTCTGGCCTTTTTTGTCAGTGTCAGTATGGATATTTCGAAGGTGTTTTTTGAATCTTTGGGATTTTCCTACGAAAAAAAATTCTATATCGATGATCTATTATTCCCGACTCTTCCGGTTTTTGTTATAGGCATAAGTTGGTATATCTATACGATGTATAAAAATCGAAGAGAAAGCGATATTTCTCTTTCTCTTTTTCGAAAATTGATCAATGAAACACATGATCTTATTTTCATTGTCGAACCCCAAACAGGGAGAATTTTGGATGCGAACCAAGCAGTTTTCAGAAAATTAGGATACCAAAAAGAAGAACTTCAAAAGAAAACAGTGCTCGACATCGAGAGAACTTTTCCTACGCAAGACTCCTGGGAAAAACATGTAAAAATCCTTCGACGCAGAAAAAAAATAGGAATTCTTACCGAAGGCGTAAAAAAGAAAAAAAAAGGTGGTTCTCTTCCCGTTGAAGTTCATGCCAAAATGATCCAACAGGGCAATCAAGAATATATTATTGCTATTGCTCGTGACCTCACTCGGCGGAAACAGCACACCGAAAAACTTCTCGCTTCTTATAAACACGTCGGGGTTATCAATAGAAAGGTCGAACTTCTGTCAAACTTGATCAAATACAAGGTCAAAGAAAAAGGCAAAACCGTAGAATATTTATTGATGGCCGCTCTCAGTTTTTCAGGAGAAAAATATGGACTTTTTTACGAATATAATTCTAAAAAATCACAATTTCAACTCCTTCATTCTGTCGGAATCACACGAGAACAAGAGCAGGATCTCCAAACAATAACATCAAAAAAATGGCAATTTCTTTCTTCTCTTCCAAGAAAAGAGACGCTCTTCAAAAAAAAGAAAGATCATGATTTCACTCCTCTCCACCCAACGCTTCCATTAAAAGCATTTTTAGCACTCCCTCTCATCAGTCGGGGAAAAACTATCGGAGTTATTATTTTGGGATCAGATAAAAATGAAACCATTGAAAATCATTCCCTTTCCTTCTATGATGTTCTCGCGGTTCAATCATCCAGGATGTTCTCGCATATTCTCGAAAAAATACAAAAATGATGAAATATATTCTTTTTATTTTCTCGGTTTTCGGATTCTTCGGACATGTTTTCGCTGTTAATATTTCTGGTTATGAACTTTCCTCGGTAGAATTAACTCCCTTGGGAAGTGGAACCGAAATAAAAATTGGTCGATTTGCTCAGATCGGGCGATTTCGTGCTACCAATCGTTCACCAAACAACAAAAAGATAGAAGTTCAGGCGCTCCGTTTGCACAATTATGGAACCGCTGATTTGGATGAAGCATTGGAAAATGCCGGTATTTATGTCCAGAACGAAAAAATATCCACTCAAAGTTTCGCCGATCGCAAAGATATAACATTCACATTAGAGAATGGTGTCAGTGGCGGTTTTCTCCTGAGAGCTGGAGACAGTGTTATTTTTGAAATAAAAGCAACGCTTGCTTATGCCAGACCCGGCGATACCATTCAGCTAGGCTTTCGATATGAAGAAGATTTTGTTGCGACCGAAGTCGGGAATAATTTTCAGGTAGAAGTTTCAAAAAAAATCCGCATGGAAACTTATCCCTTAGGCGTAGGCGATCTTTCAGTCATCCGAAATTATAGAAATAATTCTTTTTCAAAAAATTCTCGGCCGTCTTATAGATATTACGGATCACAATACAGACGATCATATCCCACCTACACTCGGTATATACCACCTTCCTATCAAAGAGCTACCAGATCCATCCCCTCCTCCAGAAATCGAGATTCATATTCTCCAGGAAGTCAGGATATTACGTTTTTACAATCTTATAGCCGAAACGATACGCCTGTTCGAGTGGAAGGTGTCGCTATAGAAGTGACCTCCGGATCACGCGCCCAAGATAAAAATAGCAATGGAATCGAAAATGAAAGAGAAGATTTCGAGCGCACTTTTTCCGATTTTCGTTTGTATATCAATGGAGAAATGGTCGATTCAACCGATACCTTTTCGACTGGCTCTGGAGGACTGGAGTTGATTTTTGACAGCTCTTTTGATCTTTTTCAAAATTCGCAAATACAGGTCGTAGGGCGAATTACCCACAATGCTCAAAATGGAGACCGATTGCAATTAAGGCTGAACCCTCAGCGGTTTTTTGATCCTGAATATTTGCATTCAGGAGATTCTCTTCCCCAGCAAAACATACGCCAAAACCAAATTCAAGAATCGACTGGAGTAGAGCCTGGATTTCGTATCACAAAATAGGCAAAACGGGGCTTCTCTTTTCTGAGTGTCATATAAGTGGAATACTTAATATCCTAAAAAGAAGGACAAAGGTTTTTGAGTTTTGTTGCAGAGTCATGGAGTTGTTTTTTCTCCTCTTCTGACAAGTCTATTTCCTGAACTGATTCAATGCCTTTTTTTCCTATTTTTGCTGGAACACCGATACTGACATTTTGTAAATCATATTCTCCATAGAGAGGAACCGACACCGGCAAAATCTTTTTTTCATCTGATAAAATAGCATCTAAAATATCCGTAACGGCTGCTCCAATTCCAAAATAAGTCGAACCTTTCCCTTCAATAATTTCATACGCTTCCTGCATAACAGACCGAGCAATAAGTTTTTTCTCTTCCGAAGATATATCTTCGGAATCTTTGACCGTCGACCAAGCGACAAATTCACTATCCCCGTGCTCCCCCAAAACAAATCCCGTCACATCGGAAATATTCTGATCAAATTTTTCAGCTAATCGCCAACGCAAACGCGCTGAGTCCAAAAGCGTTCCCGATCCAAAAACATGCCCCTTGGGAAGGTCGAGTATCTGACTGGCCACAGATGTCAAAATATCAACAGGATTGCTGACAATAATAACAATCGCACTTTTTTTTATTTTTCCCAAAGAGTGAACTATGTTTTTGAGAATCCCCACATTCCGTTCGAGAAGTTCTGTTCTGGTTTCACCTGGTTTTTGATTGGCTCCGGCTGTAATAATAAAGACATCGGCTTCAGTCAAAACTTTATCTCCAAAGTCTACCCCTCGAATTCGAGATTTTGGAGAAAAAAGCAATGAATCCTTCAGATCCAATACTTGTGCTGTTTCAAATTCTTGATTCATGTCTACCAGTAAAAATTCTACTGGAAGATTTTTGGCAATACCGTCACTCGCAATATGAGCTCCGACATTTCCGGTTCCGATGATCGCTACTTTTTTCATGCTCCAATAGAATGAGAAATATCCAAAATCTTCTGCCAAAGCTCAAGCGTTTGTTGGTGGGGCAGATTGCTTGAGGGTAATTTTTGACGAATATGATCGAGAATCTCTGCTTCCCTCTGGGCATCCAAAAATTCTTTTCCTTTCTCTTTTTTCCATTCTGCTAAACGCGCCACTTCATGAAATCGCTTTTGTAAAACCACAAAAAGTTCATCGTCCAGAGCGTCAATTTTTTTTCGATGCTGAGAAAGTTTCTGATCCATCAGAAGCATTATACAAAATTTTTCGGCGCAATTAAAACGACAAACTCCCCTTTTGTATTTTCGGCTGTAAAATGTTTCTGAGCTTCCAAAACTGTTCCCCGGAAAACCTCTTCATGAATTTTTGTCAATTCCCGACCAATAACAATAATCCTGTCTTTTTGAAGATACTCACTTAATTCTGTTAATAATCGTGAAAAACGATGGACTGACTCATAAAAAATATGCGATATTTTTTCATCTTGAAAACTTTTGAGCAGAGTCTGACGACCTTTCTTATGGGGTAAAAATCCATGAAAACAAAAAGAATCCGCTGGCACTCCCGCCACGGAAAGGAGAGCCGTCAATGCAGAAGGTCCAGGAAGTGGCAAAACCTCTATCCCCTCTTCCAAAGCAGCTCGAATCAGTCTGTATCCGGGATCTGAAACACATGGTGTTCCCGCATCCGATACGTATGCGGCGGCAGAACCAGATTGAATTTTATTGATGAGACGTTGCAACTTTTCGGGTGATGTCTTCGCATGAAAAGAAGTCATTGGACGATCTATTTTATATTTCTCTAAAAGTATCTTTGTATGACGGGTGTCTTCTGTAATGACAACGTCAACGCTTTTGAGTATTTCTATTGCGCGAAGCGTCATATCTCCCAGATTCCCAATAGGGGTCGCAACCATATAGAGTTTTTTCATGCCAACATTATTTTGACACAAATTCATTTTTGGTGAAAATGTAAAAATGGATTCCCTCTCTTATCCCCTTTTCCATGACACAATCTTCTTCTCGGCCTCAATGGCTCAGTAATTTTGTCTATATTCTTGCCGCTATAGGATGCGCTGCGGGTCTCGGAAACCTGTGGCGTTTTTCAATGCTGGCGTATGAACATGGCGGAGCCGCATTCATTCTCGCCCTTCTGCTTTCTAATCTTTTACTGGTCTATCCCCTCCTCATGATGGAGACGGCTATCGGACAAAAATTTCAATTTTCTGCGCCCGAAGCGATGGAGAAACTCAAATCCAAAACTTCGTGGATTCAGTGGATTGCGGTTTTTTCTGTTTTTATCATCTTGATGTACTATGTACCGATTATGTCATGGGGGATAAAATATTTCTTTGCATCTTTCAACGGAGAATTCCTGGCTGACCCAGCAAATTATTTTATGACCAATATTCTTCATCTTTCAGAATCCGTCTCTGTGCCAGGAGGATTTCAGTGGAGTATTTTGGGGGCACTGATTTTGGGATATCTCTTTACTATTTATGCACTAAGAAAAGACGTACTGAGTTTGGGACCCGTCGTAAAAATTACTGTTACGGCACCTTTTGTTTTGTTGTTGATCTTGATTGTTCGGGGAGTCACGCTTCCCGGCTCTGCTGAAGGCTTGCGTGCACTTTTTATTCCGGATTGGTCTGCCTTAGGGAATATTAAACTCTGGCAGGCAGCTGTCGGGCAAAGTTTTTTCTCTGCGAGTTTGGCAGTTGGGTATTTTATTATTGCTGCCAGCCATCGACCCGAAAAATCAGAAATCCCAAAAACATCTCTCTGGATTCTTGCCGGAAATTTTGGTGTTTCCCTTTTGGCTGGGTTGGCTGTCTTCTCAACGATTGGATTTATGGCCGCTCAGCAAGGAGTCCCTATCAGCGAAGCGGCTACGAGTGGCCCTATGCTCGTCTTCTCTGTCTTACCAACCGCCGTCTCTATGATGCCTGCAGGCGCAATTTTCTTTGCGGCCTTGCTTTTCTTGGTAGTCATCACTCTGGCTATTGATTCCATCTTTGGTTTGATGGAAGTTATTGCCGGCGCTTTTCACGATCTCTGGTCTAAAAAATTTAAATACTTTAACGTGCTTTTAACGGTTATTTTGATCGGTGGTCTGGGAGCTCTCCCCTACATGATGGGAGCTGGTCTGTACTATTTAGACATTACTGATCACTTTATCGGTGGGTACTGCTTACTTCTGGTAGGAATGCTCGAAACAGCTGTTGTCGCCTACTTCATTGGTCCAGAAACCGTTCGTCAATGGATCAATAATACGGCTCAAGGATGGAAAATTCCCAAGTTCTTTAATATTGTTCTGTATGCAACTCCCCTAATTTTAGCCGTACTTTTCTTTTACACTCTGTACGCCGAAACTCAGGAAGTGTATGGTGGTTATCCCATGGAATATATTATTGGCTGGGGATTCGTACCACTGGGACTCGTCTTTTTGCTCTCGATTATTTTTGGCGTCTTTACTTCTCGAAAAATAAAATCGCTCAAAGCATGAAAAAAATATTGTTTGGTGTTTTCTGTTCTCTCTTGAGCTTTGGTTGTCAACAACAGTCTCTCGAGAATAAACTTTCGTCTTCGGAGGAAAGTATAAAAATCGGATGGATAGGACCTCTCACGGGAGAAGCTTCTTCATACGGGGAAATGCTTCAAAAGGTAGTACAACAAGAAATCAAAAGAATAAATACCGAAGGAGGTGTCCAGGGGCGAAACTTAGAAATTATTTGGGAGGACGGGAAATGTAATGCCGGAGAGGCCGCAAAAGCAGCTCAAAAATTAATAAAAATAAACAAAGTACATATTATTCTTTCCCATTGCTCAGGAGAAACCCTTGGAATTGCACCTATTACAGAAAAAGAAAAAGTGCTGGTTATTTCTCCTTTTTCCAGTAGTCCAGAAATAACTCATGCAGGAGATTTTGTATTCCGCACAGATCCCAATGCAGAAATGCAGAGTAAAATCAGTGCGGAATATGCCAATGAAAATTTTCCTCAGATCGGACTTCTGTATGAGCAAGCAGATTATGCTGTCGGAGTTATCGATGCTTTTAAAAAATATTATACCAGTGATATCAAGACAGAAGAAGTATTCGTTCCTTCCGAGTCTGATTTCAAAACACGAGTTACAAAACTCAAAAATAGTGATATTGATGGTATTTTTCTCGTAACGCAATTTCCGGCAAAATTCGATGTTATTATAAAACAGATGGTCGAACAAAATTGGGAAATACCTATTCTCACTATGGAAATAGCAACCGGGAATGAAGATATTATCCAAAAATATCCTGACTTTTTGAAAGATCGAATGGTTGCTTCTGATTTCTTGGCACCGAATACTGATGTTTTTCAAGAATTTACACAAGAATACAAAGAAAAATACGGTGAAGCTCCCGCTTATCCTGCCTATGCGGCTACGACAGTCGATGCTTTTCGTGTCCTCAAAAAAATTCTGAGTGAAGCCTCTGACATGAATGATACGCAAGAATTACGAGATGCTCTGTATGAGATAGAAAGTTTCCCCAGTATGTTTGGAACTCTCTCTTTTGATAAAAATGGAGATGTAAATATTGGCTATATACTTCTCCGTTTTGATGGCAAAAAATTTGTTCCTTTGGAATCATAACTTCTTGAACACATTTTTTGTTCAATAAATTCTTCATTTTTTCTCTATGAAAAGAATTCTCTTCGGTCTCGGTATGGCACTCCTTACTTTTGGATGCCAGCAGCAAGAAACTTCTTCGTCTTCCAATGAACCACTGAAGATTGGTGCGATTGCACCCATGACTGGTGATGGAGCGGTCTATGGAGATATGCAGCAAAAAGTTCTCCAACTCAAAACCGAGCAATTGAATCAATCAGGAGGACTCAATGGAAGAGAAATAAACATAGTCCTGGAAGACGGAAAATGTAACCCTGCTGATAGTTCCAGAGCTGCCCAAAAACTTATTGGAATTGATGGTGTATCCGTCATTCTGGGAGGGTTTTGTTCGGGGGAAACTTTGGGAGCCGCGCCTATTGCTGAGCGAAAACAAGTGATTCTCTTTACTGGCGTATCTTCAAGTCCAGAAATTACTCATGCGGGGGATTTTATTTTCCGAACATCTCCTTCGGATACCACCCAAGCCGAAGTGCTGGCAAACTATGCAAACGAAAATTTCGAGAAAATTGGGATGCTCGCCGAACAAACCGATTACGCTCTAGCTCTTGCTCAAACCTTTGCAGAAAAATTTCAGGGAGAACTGGTCGAAGAACAATATCTTTCCACCGAATCCGACTTCAAAACACGAATTACAAAACTGAAAAATGAAAATGTAGAAGCTCTTTTCCTGGATCCTCAAACCGGACCAAAATACGAAATCATTCTCAAACAACTTCAAGAACAGGGCTGGGACACACCCATTCTGCAAAACGAAATCGCTACCGGCAGCACCGAAACAATTGCGAAATTTAAAGATTTCTTGAGTGAAAAAGGAACCGTCGGTGCTAATTTTGTCGCTCCAGACAGCCCTAAACTCAAAAAATTTATGCAGCAATACTCAGCAAAATATAATGAAGAACTTCCCTACACCAATTATGCTGCAGGGATCATTGATTCCTTCGATATTCTAATGCAGACACTCCAAAAAATAGACGATCCCACTAATACCAAAAAAATTCGTGATGAATTTTATGCAATGAAAAATTTTCCGGGTATTTTCGGAGATCTAAATTTTGATGAGAATGGAGACGTGAATATTACTTATTCTCTCTTCAAATTTGATGGCGAAAAATTTGTCCTCTTGGAGCAATAGGCTTATGAGGAAGGCAGTGTGTCCCACAACAAATCATACATTTTTTTGTGCAGTTCGGCGATTTCTTTGGACTGAATCATAATAGCCATTTTTTCACGAAACGAAGTGATTAATACTTTATCGTCATAAATATCCAGTTCCGGAGAAAAGGAATACTTCTCAGCCGAAACGAGCTTTGCTTTCCGGGCTTCTTTTGAATTGTGCTGCACTCGCTCTCGGCAAAGAGCATTGTCCGGCAATATGGCCTGAATAGATATCCCTGCCTCTCTTCGGCGAGAGTAATATTCCGGAAAAAAATTGGGCATGGCTTTGTGCATTTCTTCTACGTTGGCATAAGCCCGAATAGGCTCGGTAGAAGTGAGTGTGTCATCATATGCCTCTCTCATTCCTTTTTCTCCTTCAAAAAATTTTACTTTGGGTTTCGAACTGAGCGGGTTCTCAAGTGATTTAAGTACCGGAATAATGTGAGCTATCTCTTCTTTTTGTTGGTCTATTTTTTTAGAATACTCTCTTTGTTCTCGCTCGAGATAGCTGAGAAGATTTTCCGGATCCAACACCTGAAAGTATGTCGCACTCCCCTTCTCGGTCTTCGTCGCTAATCCCTTTCGAATAAGACTTTTAAAAACATCATACACCGTTGTTCGATGGATCCCGCTTCGACGAGCAATAACCGACGCAGGCTGAGACCCCAAATGCAAACTCGCTAAATATACTTTTGCTTCTTTGGGCAATAAACCGATTTGTAAGAGTATTTTCTCCATTCTGACAAAAAAAATGTTGTCGAGACAATTTCGACAACCAAAAAATAGGTACTCATAAAGATATTTGCAAGTTTTTTTATCATCTGTCAAAAACATGTTGACAGTATTTTATTTTTTATCAGAATGAAATATGATTTTCTTCTTCCTATGAAAAAACTCTTTCTCGGTCTCGGTATTGCGTTCCTTCTTATTGGATGTCAACAACAAGAAACATCTAAAAACTCATCCCAAGGACCTCTTCAGATTGGAGGACTTGCTCCTCTCACAGGAGATCTCGCTTCGCTGGGAACCCAAACAAAAAATTTGGGAAACCTATACGCAAAAAAAATAAATGCCGAAGGCGGTATTCATGGCCGAAATCTAGAAATTATTTGGGAAGACGGGAAATGCAATCCCGGTGATGCTGCAAAAGCCACGCAAAAGTTAGTAAATATCGACAAAGTTTCAATTATTTTCGGGGGGAATTGTTCCGGAGAAACACTCGGCGCCGCGCCTATTACTGAAAAGAAAGAAGTGATTCTTTTTTCTTCTATTTCCACAAGTCCTGAAATCACCAAAGCCGGAGATTTTGTATTTCGAAATGCTCCATCCGATTCCAGCCAAGGAAAAATACTCGCTGAATATGTCAATGAAAATTTTGAAAAAGTGGGTATCCTTACCCAGCAAACAGACTATGCGGTAGGAGTTGGCAATACTTTTAAAGAACATTTTTCTGGAGAATTTATCGAAGAATCTTTTTTGGATAATGAATCAGATTTCAAAACCCGCATTACAAAATTAAAAGGCGAGAACCTCGATGCCCTTTTTATTAATTCGAATTCTCCACAAAAATTCGAAATCATCGTCAAACAACTTCAGGAGCAAAACTGGAGCAAACCAATTTTCCTCAACGAAATCTCGAGTAACGCGGAAAGTGCTCGCAAATACAGTGATTTCCTTACCGAGGTTGGGACTGTAGGTGTGAATTTTCTCCCCCCAAAAAGCGAAGAGCTCAAAAATACTCTCCAGGAATACACAGACAAATTTGGCCACGAAGCCCCTTATGAAAGTTATTTGGCGGCCACTATTGATGGGATGAAGATTATTGCTCAGGTTCTCCAAGAAGTTGATGATCCGAATGACACAAAAGCTATTCGAGATGCACTCTACAATACTCAAAACTTCTCTGGTTTGTTCGGTACCTATTCTTTCGACGAAAATGGGGATGTAAATATTTCCCATCAACTCTTGTCTTTTGATGGTGAGAATTTTATCCCGCTGCAAGAGTAACCATCCTATGTTACAATCTTTCTGATGTCTGAACTGGTTGCCCAACTCATCTGGAATGGTTTGGTCACAGGAGCATTGATCGCACTTGTCGCGCTGGGTTTGACACTGATCTACGGTGTTGCTGGATTCATTCAATTCGCACACGGAGAAATAGTCGCTCTGGGAGCGTACAGTTTTATGGTGTTGCATAAACTCGTCGGCTGGGAGATTGTTCCTTCCGCAATAGCAGCTGTCATATCGATCATCTTTGTAGGATTAATTCTGGAACGATTTTTCTTTCGCCCAGTTCGAGATGAAGACCCTATGGTTCCCCTTGTTATTTCAATTGGTCTTTCTATTGGATTACAGGCTGTCATTCTCATATTTTTTGGTCCGAATATTCTGACTATTTCAAAAAAAACATTTCACAGTCTTTCTCTTTTTGGAGGAAAAATCCTCGCCACCCCCTCTCAAATATGGGCTGTTGTGCTCGCGATAATTTTGATGGGAGGGACAATTCTCTTCCTTCACAAAACAAAAATCGGAAAGGCCCTCCGAGCTGTCGCTTCCAATCGTGACATAGCCGAAGTGTTTGGTATTCATGTCAATACTGCTATGCGATGGATATTCGGAGTCGGAGCAGGCTTGGCTGCTGTAGCGGGAATATTTCTGGGATTCGAACAAAATCTAGAACCCATGATGGGGGTAATGATTGCGGTAAAAGCATTTTCTGCCGTCATCTTGGGAGCAGTAGGATCGGTCAGGGGGGCTATTATTGGTGCCTTTTTAATCGGTCTGAGCGAAAGTCTTCTTGTGGGTCTGGGAATTATTCCGAGTGGGTTTACCGCCGCCATTCCATTCATCATTTTGATCGGAATGCTGCTTCTGAAACCTGAAGGACTCTTTGGAAAACGATTTACTGCTCTCCGACAATGAATATAAAAAAATACTTCTCTTTTCTGTCGTCGCGAGTCTGCCACAGGCAACGGTGGCGATCTCATTCATTGATAAAAAACAAAAAGATTGCCGCGTCCTCTTCGACTTCGCTCAGAGTCCTCGCAATGACAATACCAAGAAATGATTGAATACTTTTTTTCGCTTGTGATTATTACTGCTATTTGGGCACTACTGGCTCAGAGTTACAATCTGAGCTTTGGATTGACGGGTTTATTTAATCTCGGACACATTATTTTTTATGGCGTTGGAGCCTACACGGCCGCTATTTTGAATACGAAATACGGATGGGGATTCTTGGAAAACATCGGTGCGGCGGCTCTTTTTTCGGGAATATTTGCGGCCGGATTTGGACTCCTGACATTGCGACTTTCTGGACATTACCTGGCAATTGCTACTTTGGGAGCCGCCATGATCGCGAGCGTTATTGCTACGAATTGGATCAGTCTGACAAATGGGCCTTTAGGAATTCGAGGAATCGACGAACCGGAAATTTTTGGAATAACAATCGAAGCAGATTCTCTTCTCTTCGTTCTTCTCTATGTGACAGTTGTTCTTCTGGTAAATATTCTTCTGTATAAACTCTTTCACTCCCCCTTTGGGCGACTCCTTCGGGCTATAAAAGATGATGAAATCGCTGCTCAGGCTGCTGGGAAAAATACATTTAAAGCCAAAACTTGGAGTTTGATTTTGAGTGCCGCTTTTGCGGGAATTGCAGGAGCTCTCTACACCCACTACCGCCTTTTTTTGGATCCCACTATTTTTGCACTGCCAGAAATCATTGTTCTGGTTTTGATGGTTGTGGTTGGCGGACGCGGAAATTTCTGGGGAGCCATTTTAGGCACGATACTGGTCATTTTTATCGGCGAATTGCCTCGATTCATCGGTTTCCCTGACAGCATTATTGGGGCTTCTCGAAATATTATGTATGCAGCGCTTCTCATCGGAACAATGTTTTGGAAGCCAAAAGGACTTTTTACTTTTTTCGAAAAAAAATGAAAACACTGCTCGACGTCCGTAATATTTCAAAGCGCTTTGGTGGTTTGCATGCCGTAGAAAATTTCAGTTTTGCAATAGAAAAAAATACAATCATTGGACTTATCGGACCCAATGGAGCCGGAAAAACAACGGCTTTTAATCTTATCACTCATTTTCTTCCGCGCAATGAAGGAAGCATTTTTTTCCAGGAGAAAAATCTCAAAAAGAAACCCCCTTATGCTCTGATTCGACATGGAATCGCCCGAACCTTTCAGCAAATCAGAATTTTCCCTGAACTCACCGTTCGAGAAAACGTTCTTTTATCACTTTCCTGGAAGTACGACAGCTGGTGGAAAAGCTTTTTGCTACAAGATGAGAGCGAAGAAAATGCTACCGCTTATAAACTCTTGAGCGAAGTGCATCTCGAAAAACACAGGGATGAAAAAGCAGGAAACCTGAGTTATGGACAATCAAAACTTCTGGAAATGGTGCGCACTATTGCCACCGGAGCAGAACTCATTCTCTTCGATGAACCGGCCGCAGGAGTAAATCCTCCCATGCTAAATACCGTCAAAAAACTTATTCGAAATCTCAAGGCACAGGGAAAAACGATTTTTATCATCGAACACAATATGCCGTTTCTTATGGAAATGGCGGAAGAAATCATTGTCATGGAAAACGGAAAATTTCTTTGTCGTGATGTCCCGACAAAAATCCAAAAGGACATCCGAGTTTTAGAAGCTTACCTAGGAGGATCATGATTTTAGAAATACAATCGCTCACCGCTGGATACAATGCAGGTCCCGATATCCTGCACGATGTAAATTTATCGGTGCACGAAAATGAAATCGTGACGATTATTGGTCCCAATGGCGCCGGAAAGTCTACCATCTTGAAATCTATTTTTGGGCTCACTGATATTAGAAATGGAAAAATAATTCATGGGTCACGAGATATTACCTATCACAAAACCGATCAGATTATTCGTTCTGGTATTGCTATGGTCAGCCAAGGACAAAATATTTTTCCGGATTTGACCGTCGAAGAAAATCTCGAAATGGGGGCATTTATCCGTCAAGACAAAAAAGAACTAAACCAAAAAAAAGAAGAAGTATTTTCTTTCTTTCCGATTTTGAAAAAATTTCGTGAAAAAAAAGCTGGCATCCTGTCTGGTGGAGAAAGACAAATGGTAGCTCTGGGAATGAGTTTGATGCTCTCTCCTGAAATACTCCTTCTCGATGAACCATCCATTGGTCTGGCTCCCAAAGTTATGCAGGAGGTCTTTGAAAAAATTCTTCAAATACGAGAAAGCGGTACGACAATCCTCATGGTCGAACAGAATGCCGCCAAAGCCCTGACAATTTCTGATCGCGGATATGTACTGGAACTTGGGAAAAATGCCCTGGAAGGCAAAGGAAAAGACTTGCTCAGAAATCCTCGTGTGGGAGAGCTCTATTTGGGAAAGTCTCAAAAAGCATTGACTCACAAAAAGAAATCAGTAACAAAGAAAAAATCATAATTTATTGCGTATGAATCTCGATAAAAATACCGACAGAGAAAATACTGAATTTGAATTAAAATCCAATCCGGGTGAGGAAGAAGAAGAAGTATTTCCTCAAGATATCGATGGTAATATAAGCGATCTTCTCGAAGAAACTTCTGAAAAAATAGAAATAACTCTGGATAATCAAGA
Organism: Candidatus Altimarinota bacterium; assembly: GCA_021734395.1. Lineage (GTDB taxonomy): Bacteria > Patescibacteriota > Gracilibacteria > UBA4473 > UBA4473 > JAIPGI01. The sequence continues at coordinate 45,760 of JAIPJB010000005.1, read as the reverse complement.
AAATATTCAGGAAGTTTTGACCCAAGCACAAGAAAAATTTACTCCCCTGATAGACATGCTGAATCGTCTTGGCGGTACTATCACGGATTTTCAAGCAGAACTACAAACAACCGCTTCTGTTCAGCCCGCTGGAGATCAGAAGGACAATATTTTTTCTTTTTCAGAAAAAAATATAACCACAACCCTTAATGCCTCTCCCCAGCAAAATCCAAATAATATACTTTATTTCGAAATCAAAGCGTTTCTTTTTTCTGGGGAACAGTGGAAGAATCCCAAGATAAAAATAAAGACTGACAAAGGTCAAATTACCGAAGAAGTGCAATGGGGACAACTTCCTGCAATCGTAGAAAGTCTTATCGATCCCTCAAAAGAAAACGGACATATAAAAAATATAACCACTCGTCTCAATCATATGAGAGAACTCGGCTATATCTAGTCCACAGCCCGCAGATAACATTCCTCGCAAAAAACTTTCTCCGAACGATCTGGATCAAAACTACTCTGGATTTCTTTTTGGCATTGATCACATTTCCGAGAGAATAATTGGCACGGATTTCTTTTTTCCCATCGATACTGATGCCGAATTTGAGGACAAAAAACAGGAATCGGCACATTCATTTTTTTATAAAAATCCAACTCTTTGGGAATGATTTTATAGGGTTTTCCGCTTTCCTGGCAGATGAGAACTTTTTCTACAATATTGTCCTCTGCCTGTTCTAAATCATCAGGAACAATGTATTTCTCACCCCGAACAGAAGATTCGTTTTCTTCTAACCATTGATATCCCATCTTTTCTACTTCTTGTTTTGTCAGAGGATAATGTTCTTGCGCTGCCGTCTCATTGTACGCAAAAGTGGAAAGATCAGGCGGCATTGTTCCCCACTCTCCAGAATCTTTCATGTGCTGAATAATTTTCTTCTGAAGAACAAAATATTCTTCTTTGGAATACTGACGGTTAAAAATACAGTATTGTTTGTGTTTAAGTCCCACACATCCAAAGCAATTCTGACACGAACTACAGGAATCGCAGTATGTCATGTTGCTACAAAACCAGATATAATAACAAAATCGGATATCCTGACTCCCCCGTGTGACAGCCGAATAATACGTCAGTTCTTCATTGGGCCATCCCGAGGAGTAACAATGGTAAACATCTTTCGCTGTCCCAAGAGAAAGGGAGTAGGCACAATCTTCCGAATCCCACCCTTCAAAACAAGAAAAACAATTTTTCGAATTGATCATAATATCACCCACAACATTTTCACATTTGAGAGTGTGCACAAAACGGTGCACAGTATTGTTCCACATCGATTGAAAATACTGCTTTCCTTTCTCCCAGCCATCACGAGTTCCATTGAGAATTTCTTTTTTTACTCTTTCAAATTCTTCTTTGGCAACTTTTTTATTGGCGATGTAATAACTTTTTCGGTGAAGGTTGGAACAACCGATACAGTGGTCACATCCCACTAGCTGATACGAGAAAAAACAGTCATTACAGTTCGCACAATGTCGGGATCCTACACATCCAAAACAGTGCTCCAAATCCATACATTCATAACACAATTCACAATCACTCATCATATGACAATCTACCAAGTCTTTATTATTCACAAGCCACGAAGAATAGAGATTGTCTTCACAGCGATAAACAAGTGAAGTCAGGTAACAATTTTTTGATTCGCGTATATGAGAGTTATAGTCACAGTTTTCGCATTTAAAAACGGATGTTCCTTCCCGCGGCACTTTTAATTGCAACTCTTTGAATTGCTCGAAAAAAGGACGCGAAAAATCAAACTCTCGACCGTAATCCAGACCATCCCATTGATCCCCCCACCAGTATTCATTTTTATAAATTTTATAGGGAGAATTTTTGTGGTACGCACTGATAATTGTGTCGCCAGTCGCATCACATTTTCGACGGTAAAGTTTCCACTCATTCCGAAGAGCCATCAAGCTTCGCCAAATCTCTTCCGGACAAATATCCGGTACTGGAACATCCATGCGTTCATAAAATTTCAAATCCCGGTCGTGTAATTCAAATTCTCTTCCAGAAATTCTGCATTTTCGCTTCATCGTGTTTTAGAGTTTATACTGAAATGTATGTATTGTCATACTGAACTTGTTTCAGCATCTTATTACCGAATAAAACACAAGAGATCCTGAAATAAATTCAGGATGATAGAAAAAGTTCTATTTGATATTTCCTTTTGGTTCTCTAATAATTACGCCTACATGGCAATCAAAATCCTCCCTCCTTCGGTCTCGGATCAGATCGCCGCGGGAGAAGTCGTAGAAAGACCAGTCTCAGTCGTAAAGGAATTAATCGAAAACGCTCTGGATGCAGGAGCTGATGAAATCGAAGTGACAATTGAAAAAGGGGGCAAAGAGTTGATCCAAGTTCGCGATAATGGGACAGGTATGAATCGACAAGATGCGGAGAAATCAATTCTCAGGCACGCTACCTCCAAACTCGAAACGATCGACGATATTTTTTCGATTCAGAGTTTTGGATTCCGGGGGGAAGCACTCGCGGCTATTGCTTCTGTCTCAGATTTCGAACTCATCACAAAAACACAAAAATCAAAAATCGGCACCAAAGTAGCACTACAAGCTGGGAAAAATATATACGTCACTGATTTTTCCGCGAATCGGGGAACGCTAATAAAAGTTCGTGATCTTTTTTTCCCAACTCCAGCTCGAAAATCACATCTCAAAATCGACGCTACTGAGTATCGCGCCATTGCACAGGAAATCATGCATTTCGCATTATCCAATCCCAAAGCAAGTTTCCGACTCCAAAAAGACGGAAAAACAACCCTTGATTATCCGGCCGTTTCCTCATTCAAAAAACGAGCACAGCAGGTACTCGGAAAAATGTCTGAAAATCTCCTCAAGGTACAAGCAAAATCTGGCTCCATAGAACTTTCCGGTTTTGTCTGTGCTCCGGGAGAATGCGCACGCAGCAAATCCCATCAATATCTTTTTGTAAATGGACGTTTTATTCAGGATTACAGATTGGCTTTCGCTATACGGGAATCTTTTGTGCAGAGTGCGGGAATCGAAAAACACCTCCACCCAGTTTTTGTTTTATTTTTGAAAATGGATCCAATACTGGTAGATGTGAACGTTCATCCTCGAAAACTGGAAGTGAAGTTTTCCGAACCACAGGAAATTTTTTCTCTCATCAAAAGTGCTGTCACTGCCAGTCTCAAAAAAGTATCTTCTTACTTTTCTTCTGTCATTCCCGCGAAGGCGGGAATCCAAAGTCTGTCAAAACAAAAAAATAATTTTTCTTCATCGTTTCCTTCGTTTTCCCAAAAAAACTATTCTTCTCCTCCTTCTTTCCAGAGGCGAAACACAGAACGAGATCTTTTTTCTCGTGGAACAAAAGATGAACAAGAAACTATTGAATCGGACAATATTGATTCTCTGAAACTCATTGCCCAAGTCGAACGAAAATATATTCTGGCACAATCTGAATCCGGTCTATGGCTTTTTGATCAGCATGCCCTGCACGAGCGACAACGATTCGAAATGTTTTGGAATCAGTACAAAAAATCATCACTTCAGATTCAGAAATTCCTCCACCCCGAAATAATCGAATATACTGAAGAAGAAATAGAACTCCTCCACGAATACGCTTCCGTGCTCCAAAAACTCGGATTTCGAATGGAGTTCTCTTCTGATACAACCATCAAAATTTCCGAAACCCCCAGCATTCTCAAAGACGAAAAACTCAGAGGGATCATCGATCAAATTTTAGATTTTTTGCGAGAAGATATGATCAGCGAAAATGCGCTCGATCAGATCATGCGAAAAGTTATCGAATACAAAAGCTGTCGTGGAGCGGTTATGTTTGGCGATTCATTACAGCCAGAAGAAATGCAAAAATTGTTGGATGATTTTCAGACGACCCAGTGGCACAACCTCTGTCCCCACGGTCGACCCAATCATATTTTTTGGAGTTTTGAAGAACTCGATCGACAGTTTCATCGGTAAATTTCTTCCATTGTCATTCCCGCGAAGGCGAGAATCCATACGAAATTTTTTGTCATTCCGGCTTGTCCGGAATCCTTCAAATTAAGAAATTCTATGCCAACACGAAGAAAAAAGTCCGTGAGATAATTCCCTTTGCTCAAGAAAGAAGATATTCACCTCCCTGATCCTGGGCAAGCCAGGATGACTACCTCTTTTATTGAACACCTCCCTGATTAAGCGGAAGATGGGATTTTTGTTCAAAGTAAAAAATTAAAACTTGTCATCGCGAGCGGAGCGTAGCGATCTTTGGAGATTGCTTCGTCATTTCATTCCTCGCAATGACAGGAATATTTTTACACTTCGTAGCGCACAAAGGTCACGATCTTTGCATCTCCCAAATATTCCTGAACCGTTTGAGACGGATCTTTCACAAAAGCTTGGGAAGAAAGAGCCTGCTCGGCACAGAATTTTTTAATTTTTCCTTCAATAATTTTATCAATGATCTGCTCAGGCTTGCCTTCATTTTTGAGCTGCTCAGCACACACTGATTTTTCTTTTTCAATTGCGTCAGCAGGGACTTCTTCAGGATTGGCTACCAAAGGGTTCATTGCAACCGCATGCATGGCTACATCACGTGCCTTTTCCTCCGTGCCTCCCGACAAAACCACAATCGCTCCGAGTTTGCCGTTAGAATGAACATACGATCCCACCACTCCATCCTGATCGACAATCTCTACCGAATCCAACAAAATATTTTCTCCGATTTCCTGAATTTTATCTGTCTTCACGGATTCAAAATATTGTTTTGCGGCATCAACTCCTGCTTCGGATGCCTTTTGTGCCAATTCATTAGCAAAAGCCTGAAATTTTTCATTGCGCGCGACAAAGTCAGTCTCACACAAGAGCTTTACTATTGCGTGATTATGAATAGCCACCTGACCTTCATGCGTTTCTCGGTCGGCTTTAGAAGCGGCTTTGGCTTCCCCTTTTTCGCGAAGAATTTCAATCGCTCGATCTATATCGCCATCGGCTTCAGAAAGAGCCTTTTGGCAGGCCATCATACCAACACCGGTACGATCACGAAGTTCTTTGACTTGTTGTGCAGTAATTGCCATTTTTATAAAAATTAGGAGATATGTGTTTCTCAGCAAGAGAACAATCGGGCGGATTGTAGCGAGAGACATCAGAAAATCAACCCGAAAGCAAAAAATATTCTTTGGTTGTTAAAATCCTGTCCCGAAAAAAAGAGGATTCATTTTTGGCTTTTTCCACTGAAAAATATATGAATCACTTGTTCCAGTAGGAATTGTCATTAATTGATCTCCACAGGAAAGAGGAATATATCCATTGCGGACAGAGTCCACATCACAGGCATCTTGAAGAGTTATATCAGCAGAAGATTCTGTATTATTTGTGATCGTTACTTCACATTCAAAAAGTCCATTTGCATCTGGAATCAAAGTTGGAGTACACGAAGAAGCAGAAAGCCCATCCGCCCAAGTATAGCAGAGTGTTTGTTTTCCGGTATCTCCTGCGGGAGCATGAATATCAAAATCAACAGAATTTCCCACCATATTTGTATAGCCATATTCATGAGTATCAATATCTGGATCGTATTCTGGTGCTGCTGCGACATACACAGTGTCATAACCAAAACCATACATTCGATCGACCCAGAACGTTTCAAGAGTAAAATTTCCCGATCCATCATTCCAGGCAATTGATGCCGTCCGCCCCCAAACATTTTCATAAGAAACAAAAACATCTTGATCTCCATCTCGATCGAGATCGTAATTGGCTACACCCCCATAATCATTCTGATCAAAGACTGGTCCCGATCGAGTAAAAGAAATCCCATCTCCATCATTGGTATACAGATAAAAATCTCCACCACTTCCGGTTGATTTTATATAGTCAGGGTTCCCGTCGCCAGTAAAATCCGCCGCTACAATCCCATAGGAAAGCCAAGAATCCGTATCGATCTGAAGCGGGTTCGAGAATGTCCCGTCTCCATTTCCATAGTAAATAACAGCACCCAATCCGTATTGTTGCAAAATAGCATCCATATTCCCGTCCAGATTGAAATCGGCCGCATCCATTCCCGCTGGATAACTTCCTGCCGGTCCCGAAAGGGTGAGAGTGGTATGGGTAAAGTTCCAACTACCGGTATTTTCAAAATATACTTCGCTTTCTCCCTCAGAAACACCGAGAATATCATAATCTCCATCGTTATCGAAATCTGCGACAGAGAGCCCTCGAACTTCGTCTCCAGGAAGAACATCTGAAGAAGTAATATATTGGCTATTCAACTCCCCATCACTATCCCCTGCATAGAGACGAATATCAGAATCTCCTCCCACCAAAACATCAAAATACCCGTCATTATTAAAATCAGCTGCCTTCCCATCATAGGTATCATTTGAACCAGGGGCGAGGTTTCCATGAGCAATTTTGTCACTAAAAGCCCCATTCCCATAAATAGTGTAGGTATCAACGCGTCCATCTCTGTCAATGATCGCCACAAAAGGATCTTTTTGTACTGTATTTCCCGAGCAACTCTGCCCTTCATACACAGACCATGTATCAACGGAAGCTCCCAATGTCTCGGTATAATTTCTCATCCAGCCAGCACCGCGAACTGTATTATTGGCGCCATCTACTGTTACCGTCTTTCCATACGTCAGGTCGGCGCTCGTTCCTTCCGTGATGGTCAGGGTTCCGGACTGGGCGGCAGTGCCCCAATTGACACTTGCCCGAATCGCATCATCAGAAAAAGAACTGCCGTCTGAATTATTTGCTTGGTCACGACAGACCAATCGATAACTCCAATGCCCATCTTCCGCGTGATCAGGACACCCAGCGCTCCCTACCCCGGCAGCAGTCACCGTACAGCTACACGCACAACTGATTCCCGTACAGCTCTGCCAATCGGTGCCATTGTGCGTAGTTCCATTTTGCGTCCCCTCAAATCGACAGTCTTTCATTCCGTCATTTGTGGCATTCGTCGTATCCATATCGTAGCACGTGCCACTCAGCGTGACGGTTTCGATCTGGTCAAACAGGGTTTTGGAAATACTGGCGGGACCAGAGGTCGGTTTGTTGTCCCATTCGGTCGTAAATGACAGATGGAAATCATTCGTTTTGTTATTACTCTGATCGAGACATTTAATATAGAAATCATAGGAACTTTCATCGACCAACTGCACTCGATGAATATGAGTTGTCGTATAATCTGCATCTAGAGGAACCATATCATTCCAAGCTTCCCCAGAAATAGGAGCAAAGCGACAGAGTGCCAACTCATCCGTATCAACTTTCCACGTATAGTCATAGGTATTTTCTTCAGACAGAGAAGGATCAGCAATCACCGCTCCGATTGATGGTGTATTCGCTGAGATAGTCGGTGCTGTCGTATCGATCGTAAATTCGTAGTAAGCCGTCATCGGACTGGAATCATCATTATTCAACAAAACACCAGTATCTTTATCTTCCAACTTTACCTTCAGTCGATAAGTTCCGTCACTTTGGGCTCCCGTGCTCCATCCTCCGGCAGTATCCCAGATAGGCTGCAAATCCAATGTTGCTCCTGATTCGATAATCTCCACAGAATCATTGACAGGGGTATCTATTATCGTCCAACCACTGGAGTCTTTTTCTATCATTATAGTTAAAAGAGCGGAAAGCGATGAACCACCTGTATTGGTAATGACAGAAGTCGGCATACCCAATTCCACTTCACCCTTTGTAATGATTGGCGCCCCAACGCCGAAAGCCTGTGGATCGGGCATTCCGGAGATCAACAGACTATCACTATAATAATATCCGTAATAGCTATTCCCCGGAGTAATCGTCGCCTCGGGGGTCGCATTGGTCGGTCCGCTCGTGGGATCGTAGATATGAATATCCCCCACCTCCGGATAAATCACCTCTATCGTCCCGTCTCCATCTACATCTCCAAAGGCAGCCATAAGTCCATAAGCGCCATTATCTTGGCTGTACCATTCTCGCTCATACGCACCAGTCGTAGGGTTATACTGGTAGACATGAGCCCTTCCCTCGTATTCTCCCATGACAAATTCAATATATCCATCGCCATCCCAATCCGCCGCTCCCCCAAACCCCTGATAGTTATGCCCGACATCTGAGCCGGCGGACGTCCCAGTCCAGGCGCCGGTTTCTTCATCGTATTCATAGATAATCGGTCGGTCGCCATAGTCACTGGTCACCAATTCCGGCAGACCGTCCATATCGACATCCAGGAGAGCCGAGCCCCAGTAATTTTGCCCATTGGGCTCATATTCTTGGTGTTCGTACGTGCCATTTCCGCCATACTGCCAGATATTACGGTCTCCGGTAGAAGCATATTTTTGAGAAACAAATTCCGGCGCTCCATCATTATCGATATCTCCTACAGAGCCCATCATCTGGTTATCGACCTGACTTTGATAGGAAGTATAATCCACTCCTGAATTCCAGTACTGGGGATCGGCAACATCCAGATTCGCTTCCTGGACATACGAAGCCCCATTCCAACCAAAAACTCGAGATCGATCAGATGAATATCCCGGATCAATAATCTCAATAGTACCGTCTTGATCCAAATCTCCTACGGTAATATTGTACGGGCTCACTCCAGAATCAAAAATATGGGTACTCCCCCCTTCAGTGTTCTCATACTCCCCTGTTTGAGAATTGTATTCAAAAGAATACACATACCCGTTTGCGTAATAAGAAACGATAAGGTTCGGAATGCCGTTATTATCGATATCGGCAATAGCGAGTGCGGGATAGGTTCCCATATCAAAATCCTGTCGAAAAACCTGTTCATACGAAGTCCCATTCCATTTGATAATCTCAACACCGTAATCGTGATCGGTTACCACGATTTCCATTTCCCCGTCCTGATCTAGATCCGTCTCGGGATAAAAGAAAACCTGCGTATTATCAAAAGCAACTGGTTGGGAGGGCTTTGTGCCGTTTTCAGTTTTATCGAAAAAGAGATAGAAATACCGCGTGGTATTTTTGGTCGTGGTTCCGTCGAGCACAAAATCAATCCTTCCACGCGCATTCGTTGCCGCATCATAGCTCGGTCCCGGATGGAGAAATCGAACGGGCTTTTGACCAGTCAGCTGGCCGGTCGTAGGATTGTACTCGACCACTCGCACACATGTATCGCACATTGTACCGCTTGTTCCCAGATCAGAAAAAAGCTGAGTGAAATCTACTGGCATACTGATCAGGTAATCCGTCCGATCGTATGCTGCTGCGTCTACTTCAAAAGGCAGTTTGTAGGCCCACGGGCCATTGTCGAGGACGGAATCGTTGCCTCGCAAAAGCACGCTTTCTCCGGCTCCATACGTCGAATGATCTGAGCCGATGCTCATCGTCGTGGACGCGGCGAAAGCAACCTGAGAAATCAGAAAACTACTTCCCACCAAGAGGGCAAGGAAGCGAGATCGCCAGAAAGACGAAAAAAAATATTTTTTTTGATCATTCATATCATTTTACTGAAAATCAAACGATGGAGTACAGAAATAGGTCGCGCTCCCGTCAAAATAACAGCTGATAATATCGATGGCACTGGCGGCTGTCGTGAGCGTAGGAGCTGTCCCACCATTAGGCCATTTGACAGAAGCCGGCCAAGTGATGGTCCGACTACCGGTCGCATCCTGAGCGAGCACCAGCGTAAAATTTCCCGCTCCTCCGGGATCCGTAAATGTCAGTGTCGCATTTCCGGTAAGGGTGAGCTTTTGCTTATTTCCATTTCCCCAATCAATGGTTTTGGATGTTCCGGAGTTACCGTTGTCATACTGAGACGTAAAGACAATCGTGTTATTGACTTCGAGTTTTTCGCTGGGGCTCGTCGTGCCGATGCCGACATTCCCCGCACTGTAGGAAATATCTGATCCTGAAGCTGTCCATTGCCCTGTTCCTTCTAATGTATCCAGACAATTCCCTGCGCCATCACAGATCGTACCAGTAGAGGCGATATTCCCTGCGACGTCTAGCGCTTCGGTGGGGGAAGTGATTCCAATACCGACATTGCCACCAGAAGTGAGCAAATCTGTACTAGAAAGATATTTTTTTGTACTGCTGTCTTTATTATCAGTAATCGCGTGGATCTCAGTAGAAGCATCATTCATCTGCTGATAATCAGAATGATAAGCAAAATTCCCCGTTATACTGCTCCCCAAACGAATAGTTGGCAGATCACCATCCGGCAAAGATCCCTGATTATAATCCATAGCAGAAGAATCAAGCGTCAACTGCACATCCACTGGATCACGAAAGTTAAAGAGCTGACGCACTCCTGTTACTTGCCACACACGAGTATTGCCCCCTGGAGCATGACCCGACATCCAACCACTAGAACTGATACCAATTTTATGAATAGTAATCGATGTATCAGGAGTAGTATTTGCTCCCAAAAATACACCTCGATGTGCAGAAGTTGACGTAGAAGCGTTCCCACTTCCTCCTGTTACTTTTACTCCATTAAATCGAATTTTCCCTCCTTTTCCGATCAACCACCCCATACCAGCATTCGCTAAGTCGAGCTCGAAACTTCCTTCATAGTTTGGACTATTCAGGTTCCCTGTCTGAACAATCGGACAATCAGTACAGGTAGATGTGAGTTTGAAAGGAGCATAAATCCAATTTCCAGGAGTATCCCACGAGACATCGTGATTTCTATTTACAAAATAGAATAAGAAATCTCCATCGTTCCAACTACTAATAGTCGTACCAGAACTCGTAAAGATAACCTGTCCATCAGAAGTGGAAACATTGCTTTCTCCATTTCGTACCCAAGCTGTGAAGTCTCCTGTCCCCGTGTCAATAAATTCCTGAGCCGGTACAAAAGCGATTTCTCCGTTGGAGAACCGACTAAAATTATAGCTCTCATTATAGGTATCTGGATGAATAATAATGTAGGCTGTATAGCCATTTAAGTTATCTGGTAATTTCGCAATAGCAGCTCCCACCGTCTGAAAAGCAGTAGACATACTCGCCCCCGTATTAGAGTCACTTCCAGATGTTCCGTTTACATAATATCGAAAAGCTTTATTTGTTCCGTCCCAATGATCCACAAGTTCGTCATACGGAAATGTCTCGATCAGATCACTCGATGCAATACTCGCTCCTCCACCCCATTCAAGAGTTCCGGAAGCTTTTATATTGCCGGAGACATCGAGTGCTTCAGTGGGGGAAGTGATCCCGATACCGACGTTGCCATCATCTTTTACAACCATATCTGCTCCGTCATTATTGGCATCCACAAACACAGTCCCTGCAGCATCTGTATAAAACCTCATAACTCCTAAATTATTAGAAGTTCCATTTCCATTAATTCTCAAATCTCCTTGAGAAATCACTCTTCCCGCTACATCTAATTTTGCATTAGGCCCTGTTATTCCTATCCCCACGCTTCCTCCGGCACTAATCGTCATAGCTCTATCAGTAGATCCACTCGAAAAGTAAATGGGACCTTGACTTTCATAATTGGACAATTCCAAGAAATTTGCTCCGCCTTTCGCTGAGTATCGCAAATAAGCAGGGAAAGTTGTTGATCCAATTTTCATGCGCATACCAGAATATATATCAGCACTTCCAATATTTGCATTTTCGATGCTCACATATGTTCCTGCGTCCTGATCTTTTTTTACGGCTAATGGATACCCCGGACTACTCACCCCAATCCCCACGTTCCCCGTCGCATCATCACGGAAAAAACTCTTGATCGTATTGATGATCGAATTGAAATCTGAAAGAGTGAGGTTCCCTCCGGCAGTTTTATCGCTAATCCCCGTCACATCATACACTGCTGCAAAAGCGGTGTTAAAAAACAATCCCACCAACAAAAAGTACGTAAAGTACTTTCTACAGCGGGAAAATAAAGGGGTGTGAACCATTGGAGTCGTTTGTGTGGGTTTTACTGCGAGAAATTCTACCACAAAAACCGCTCTGCACAGAAAGCAATTCGCCCTATTTTCTATTGATTTTCAAAGAAAAAGGTTTTCTTATGACCTTTTCTATTCATTGAAATCCAGTTTTTCTGACGCCTGAGAGATGAATGGAATTTTCCATTTCCGTCCTTGCAAAGCATTAATAATAGCCAAAAGGACGAGCACAACATGGAGGATCAAAATAACGAACCCCATAAAAGCAGAAAACCATCCGATCCAAGACAATAACAAAAAGAGAATGGTAATCACCAATCCTTGTTTTCCATGAAATTGAGCAAATTCTGAATCTGGTTTCAAGACCAAAGGCAGGATACAAAAAAAGCTGATATATCCTATCGCTGAAAGAGTTTTTTCGCCTTTTGAAGCGAGTGACTTTTCGTCTTTCGGAGGAACAACTTTTTTCGCTTCCTCTTTTAATTTTTCGCCGACACCGGTGTTATTTTCTTCTTCTGGCATGGTCCAAAAAGGAAATGTATTACTTGAGTGAGTCTAACAATTCCCCGACCAAAAAGCGAATTGATTTTACCGCATCATCATTGGCCGGAATCGGATACGCGATTCCATCTGGATCAGCATTGGAATCCACCAGTGCTACGACAGGAATCTTGACACGATTGGCTTCTTCGATCGCTAAGCGATCCACGACCGCGTCCAATACCACTAATACAGCTGGTTTTTTGCGCATTTCAGCCACACCATGATACGCGATATCCAGTTTTCCCAATTCTTTTTTAAAACGAGCGATTTCTTTTTTGGTGTACTTTTTGATCTCCCCCGATTCGAACTGAGATTTGAGATTTAGATAATAATCAACCCGTTTGCGCAGTTCATTGAAATTGGTCAGAAGTCCTGGCGCCCATTTTTCATCGACAAAAAATTGATTCCCTCCTTCTAATTTCTCTCGTAAAACCAGAGCGGACTGGGGTTTTGTTCCGACAAATAAAACTTTTCCGTTTTTGAGTTTCGTGGCCGCCAGAAATTTTTTGGCTTCCTCCAGTTTTTCAAGGGTTTTTTCGAGATTGAGAATATGCACGCCATTTTTTTTGCCGTGCAAAAAAACATTCATTTTCGGATTCCAGCGTTCGGTACGCTGACCGATATGAATGAGGTTTTTGAAAAGGTCTTTTATTGTAGCCATATGAGGGGAAAAATTTAAGAAGTAAAGCTTGCCCTGAGCAGGGTCGAAGGGTGTTCGCTTCCCGATCTCCTTAAATCAGAAGAACTTGACGAACGCGTGCACTCTAAGAAGTTCTGAAGAAAAATCAAATTTTTTATATTCTTTGAATATTATTATCATTCTGGCTTGTCCGGAATCCTGAAAAAGGATATCGTGTAAAAATGAAAAGCAAAATATTTGGTGTGTACATCATGGGCAATGATCGCCCTACTTTGTACGTGGGCATGACCAATTGTTTGCCCAGAAGGATAAAAGAACACAAAGAAGGAAAAGGAAGTGATTTTGTCAAAAAATACCAACTCAAGAAATTATTGCATTATGAATATTGCGAAAATGCTTTGCAGGCAATTATTCGGGAAAAACAATTAAAGAATTTATCCCGTCGAGAAAAATTAAAAGCAATCAAAAAGAACAATCCATTTTTTGCAGACCTTTCTGCTGAAATTTTTGAGCAATGTGATTATGATGCGATTCCGGCCAAGCCGGAATGACTGTGGTTATTGGAAGGATTTATACGAAGACATCACCTTTATTATTCTTGAACTTGTTTCAGAATCTCAAAATTTTGAGTAGAATACAGGAGATCCTGAACTCAATTCAGGATGACAAAATAAAAAATATGGAAATTCTCAAAAACGAACCCTTATCCAAGCACACATTTTATGGAGTTGGTGGACTGGCTGATGAGCTCTGGAAGGTCGATGATGCAGAATCATTTGCTGAGGTCTGGGCAGAAACACAAGCAAAAAAAATCCCATTTCTTATTCTCGGAAAGGGATCCAATTTGCTCTGCAGTGATGCAGGATTTCGCGGACGCGTTTTTTCTCTGGAATTCAAGAAAATAACCTGGAATGCCCCCTCCCTCTTTCGCAAAGAGGGAGCTGGAGGGAGATTTGTCACCGTCGAAGCCGGCAAGCCCTGGCAAGAATTCGTGGAAGAGACGAACAAAAAAGGCTATGAAGATCTCTGTAACCTCAGTGGAATTCCGGGAAATTTCGGAGGATTTGTCCGCGGCAACGCAGGAGCATTTGGACTGGAAACTGGAGATTTCGTGCAGACAGTAGAATTCTTGGACTCGAACGGAAAACGGAAAATATTCACCAAAGAACAGTGCGAGTTTGGCTATCGGGAATCGATTTTCAAGCATCATCCCGAATACTGCATTCTTCGTGCCACATTACAATTAAAACAAAAAGCCGAGCCCGATCAGTCACTCCAAAAAACAAGAACGCTCCTCGCCGACCGTTGGAAAAAATATCCCCCCGGAAAATCCGGCGGCAGTTTTTTCAAAAATCCATCTCCGGCCCGTGGAGATGTCCTGAGCGAAACCGAAGAACCTCATGAAAAACTCTTCGCCGGCAAGCTTCTCGAAGAAGCCGGTGCCAAAGGCGACCAGATCGGTCATGCACAAATTTCTGAACGCCATGCGAATTTCATCGTCAACCTTGAGGGAAAAGCAACGCAAGAAAATATTCTCGCTCTCGCCCGCAAATGGAAACAGAAAGTCCACGAAAAATTCGGAATCACACTCGAACCGGAAATCATGATTCTCGATGAATACGGAAAGAAGATACAGGTATAATTTTGGAGAAGAATACGAATTTCGAAATTACCTCATATCCACTCTTTGTGTCATGCCCCTGAAGAAGGGAATCCAAAACTCTCAAAATGAATAAGTCGATACGAACATTTGTTTGATGCTCATTTTATAGAATAGAAGTTTCGGATCCCCGCCTACGTGGGGATGACGCAATTTTTTTGAGTTCGTATCTACAGGCAGGTTGGCTTACTTTTTTAAGGGAATGATATAATTTTTTGAATTCGCATCCAAAAAACAAACTCACTCTGTTTTTTCCATCTTTCCCTGAAGAGCCTCCACAATCTCAGAAGTCGTATATTTTTGGGCAGTTTCTATATCTCCCTGATCAACTAATATTTTCAATAGGCGGGAGGAAATATGTTTATTATTCTCATCAACAAAAACCTGGCATCGCTTTTTCCAAAATTCAAACATTATTTGCGCCGTAAACTGTGGTTTTTTAAAAAAAAGCTTGAGTGCCTCCAAACTATCCAGCTTAAAACGAATCCCTCGAACAATCTTTTGTGCTCGAGAAAAATATTCCAAAAGCTCTTCGTTATTCTGAACGATATGAATCTTTTCTTCAGGAATACAGCGTGCTATCAAATCCTTGCGTTCTGAAGCCGAAAAAAGAGAAATGTCTTTTATATAATTCTGAACTACCAACAATGAAACATCTTCCCCTAAAACTTCTTCCGCCCTCCGATGTGTTTCCTGATGAGAATAATGAAAGGGGTCAAAACTTCCCGGGTAGACATTTCGAGGAAATTTTTCTGGTGTTGTACCCATATAACTCACAATTAAAGCTATTGCGAAAAAATGTCAATGCATCTCTACAACACAATCCGAGGCTGCAAATTCCCATGGACTATCTCCCCCACTCCCAGGGTCTTTCCTCCGACAAGAACCAAAACTTTATCACCGTTCACTCCCGCACAAGGAAAAGCCCGACCACTGATAAAATCCTGAACTCTTCCCGTCTCGATCTCCCGATGATCCAAAGAAATAATAAATTTAGGATCAATGGGCTCGGTAATCTGATCTATTTTTTGCGCATCATCGACCGACAAATTCCCTATTTTCGTTCGACGTAATTCCTGACACATGCCCACTGTGCCCAGTTCTTTTGCCAAATCCCGAGCAAAAGCCCGCACGTAAAAGCCCGCCGCTACTTCCAGTTCGATCTGTAATTCAGGAAATTCAAACGACAAAATTCGATACGAAAAAATTTCTGTTTCTCGGGACTCTAAATCAACTTTTTTTCCTTTTCTGGCCATATCACACGCTTTCTGACCTTTGAATTTTATCGCAGAAAACTGGGGCGGAACCTGTTGAATTTTTCCCTGAAACATTGAACACATTTTTTGTTCAATAATTTTTCCCCCTCCCTCTTTTATAAAGAGGGAATTGGAGGGAGATTTTTCTTCTCGAATCTCTGATTCCGGATCGAGGGTGTCGGACGTTTTTCCCAGCACAAGAGTCGTTTGATACGTCTTTCGTTCTTTTTCGAGAAATGGAATCAGTTTTGTACACTTCCCCGTCGCCACCAAAAGCAATCCTGTCGCAAAAGGGTCAAGTGTTCCCGTGTGCCCTACTTTTTTGATCTGGAGAATTTTTCGCAGTTTTGCGCATACATCAAAACTCGTCCATCCCTTCTCTTTATCAATCAACCAAAATCCATCCATCAATCCAAGTCTACAAGATTACAAGCGAACAAGTCTACCAGAAATAGAAGAACCTTTCGTTCGTCAGCTCGTCAACTCGTAAACTGAGAGACTCCTCAAAAATCATTTGCATTTTTTTTTCGCTTCGCTACATTACCCGCGCTTTGCTCTCCTGCTTTGACAGGAAAGCCAGAAACCTTCTTTATTTCTGACCTGAAAGCCATGACTCAAAAATACGAAATACTCGCCATCATTGTGAATTCTCTCGATGAGAAAGCCGCCGCTAAATATGCGACCGAGCATATTGTAAAAAAAATAAAAGATGAAGGCGGAAATGTCACCTTTGAAGATTTTTGGGGAGAACGTGGCTTTGCGTACACTATTAACAAACAAAAATGGGGATATTATTTTTGTGCTCAATTCGAATGCGAACCTCAAAATATTGACGGATTAAAGCACGAGTGGAATTTGGATAATACCATTGTTCGTTTCCTGATTACGAAAGTTCCGAAAAATGCTCCCAAGCCACAAACACAAGAAGAGATGGAAGCTCAGTGGGCAGCCGAAGAAAAGGAACAAAAAATAAAAGAAGTAGCCACAAAAACCGCAAAATCCGCTCCCAAAAAACCAGCTCCCGAGAAAACACCAAAAGTCGAAGAGAAGGAAGAAAAAAGCACAAAAGAAGAAAAACCAAAACCCAAGAAAGATGTCATTGACAAAAAGCTTGATGAGATACTTGAGGATTCCTCCTTGGATTTATAAAAAAAACATTCTTCATTATTCATTGTTCATTCATCATTAAAAATGCCTCCAAAACCTAAAAAATTCATCTGCTCCTTCTGCCGAAATGACGTGCAGCACATTGATTATAAAAATTCAAAATTGCTCTCTGATTTTATTACATATTATCGATCTATTCAGAGTAGATTTCACACGGGAGTCTGCCTCAAGCATCAAAAGCAACTTGCTTCAGCTATAAAAAAGGCTCGAAATATGGCACTTTTGGCTGCTGTCCGATACGAAAAAAAGTAATTCTCAAAAACTCTTTCTTTTGCCTTTCTCCTTCCAAAAGGTCTGAATAAAATTTTTGTTTTTGGTTTGCTTTTTGATACACTGACTGTCAGAATATTGATCGTGAAATAAATACACACATGTTTGATAGTATTTTTGAATTTATCAAAAAATTGGTTTTTCCTGCATCAAAACAGGATTCCTCTTCTGATTCTAAAAACACAGGAGAAAAAACACCGCCCAAAATAGATCAACAGCCCCCAGAATCACAAAACACAACCGAAGCAAAAGTCCCTCAGAGCACGCCGATTCCTACATCTCCTCCTGCACCACCACCAACACCTCAAAATACATCTTCTCCTATAGCACAAAATACCATTTCATTAGACGAGCAACGTCGTCTCTTGGAAGAACGACGGAGAATTCCAGGATGGGTTTTGTTTTTAAAATATTTTTCTCTGGTACTGGCGATC
Source organism: Candidatus Altimarinota bacterium (assembly GCA_021734395.1). Lineage (GTDB taxonomy): Bacteria > Patescibacteriota > Gracilibacteria > UBA4473 > UBA4473 > JAIPGI01. The sequence continues at coordinate 27,914 of JAIPJB010000005.1, read as the reverse complement.
ATTACCGTACTAGGAGTGGTATGGCTGGTCGTTGATTTAGATCCTAATAATAAATACCTCAGTCTTTTTAATCTGCAGGAAAATGTAGGGCTCCGTCATTACAACCTAAACCGACAAAAAAATCTTCTCACAGAAGAAAATACCGCATTAGATTCCAAAATAAAACGGATTGCTTTTCAATTGGAAAACAAACAATATTCACAATTCACTGATGTCATTCAGGAAATTAGAAATCAACAACTTCTCTGGTTTGATCAACAAAATGAAGTCGAATCAGAAATCCAATACGGAATCTTAGACAGCATTCGGCGAATGGAAAATTATTTTAATTCCAATTCTATCGAAAATGCCGTACTCGCGACATCGGGAGGAAACCAATTGATCGTAGAGGATCTCTGGGCTACACGAGAATATGTCAGCTTTGGCGTACAGGGCTTTAATCTTTTTGGAAAGGTTTTTTTCTTAAATACTGAATTTGTAAAAATGATGAATTCTTTTCCTTTCTTTAAAAACGGAAGCATTCGGAACTTTGCCAAAACAAAAAACAAGGAAGGAACAGACAGTATGAGTTTTTCCCTGCGTTTAGAAATGCAAACTCCAGACGAAGAAGACCCTGATGATGATTACTTCACTCAATATCAGAAAAAGATTCCATCTTTTGCTCCTCAATAATCTCATCCATGTCAGAAACAAAAAAACGATCAAAACTATCCACACATGAGAAGCTGAAAAAAAATCCACTTCCGTGGATCATTCTTTTGGTGCTGTGTATGGTTTTGATTTTTACAACAGGATTTCCACTCTTTATGGAATGGCAGGAAAAGAAAAGTGAAATCAATATGCTCGAAACATCCGTGATGCAATTACAGACAGAAAATGAACTCAAAAAAAGAGAAAAAGAAGCCAAAGAAATTGAGTTTAACCTTATCGCCGGTCCTCATTTAGAAGGAGAAAAGCAACTCTTTCCCGAAGAGATCGATGCCGCCAAAATTGCGAGAATACTCGAACTCTATGCACTCCAATTGGAAAATATGGATACTCAAACACGAAACTCTTATTTTCAGCTTTCCAAAGTCAGTTTCGGTCATACCACACCGATAAAAAATAAAAATTATTCTTCAACCGATACCACTCTTTCCTTCACTTCTGACAGAGAAAATCTTGAGACATTTGTTCGATTTTTACAGACCGGAAAATTGTCCGAACGATTCAAAACCGGAAAGGAAAGAGAGCAGATAACACTCGTCGATTATAAGTATCTCGAAGACAATCTTTTGCCTATCGCTCATATTGATGCTCTTAAGATAGCATCTCATCAGGGTGATGCGAAAAAATTAGGAATTCCCGAATTTTTTGAAGTTCAGGCAAAAATTATTTTCTTCTCTCAATAATCTTGACGGTATGGAAGATACTCTTCAGGGATTAAAACAGGCGATTATCAGTGGAGATGTCCCTTCTATTTTGGAGGCTACCATGATGATTTCGTTGCAAAAAAATGCTTCAGATATTCATATTGAACCTCGAAAAAATCTCGTTCAGATTCGACTTCGAGTTGATGGAATTCTCCAGATTCTGGTGGAATATCCTCTCAATCTTCATCCCGGTGTCGTTTCTCGAGTAAAAATTATGTCAAACCTCAAGATCGATGAATCACGTGTGCCCCAAGATGGTCGTATCACTACTTTTGTCGGAGAAACAGAAGTCGACCTTCGTGTTTCAACTCTGCCTACTCCCAACGGAGAAAAAGTTGTTATGCGTGTTCTGGATAAATCAAAAAAAATTCCCACCGTTAAAGATTTGGGGATCCTCGGACGCAATTATGAACGCTTCATGAAGGCAATTACAGCGCCAAACGGAATTATTCTGACCACCGGACCCACCGGATCAGGAAAAACAACTACCATGTACTCAGCAATGAGTTTTTTGAACTCGCCCGAAAAAAATATTCTGACTTTTGAGGATCCTATCGAGAATCAGATGGAAGGACTCAACCAGTCTCAAATGCGACCTACTATTGGGTACAGCTTCGCTACCGGCTTGAGAACCGCTCTTCGTCAAGATCCAGACATCATCATGGTAGGAGAAATCCGTGATCGAGAAACCATCGACATTGCTATTGAAGCCAGTCTTACTGGACACCTCGTGCTTTCTACTATCCATACAAATTCTGCCGTAGAAACGATTACCCGTATCCTCAATATGAAAGTGCCGGACTTCTTGCTAACGGCATCAATAAATCTGATTATCGCTCAGCGATTGGCCAGGAAATTATGTGCTCACTGCAAGCAACCCCAACCTCCGAGTCATGACGCACAAAAAAAGATACAAGAAGCATTTGAGGTCTTTTCTCCGTATGAAGGATTTGATATGGATATACTCAATGAACCTGTTTTTTATGAGCCCAATCCGAATGGCTGTTCCGAATGCGACGGACAGGGATACAAAGGACGACTCGGAATCTTTGAAGTTCTTTTTATGAGTGAAAATATAAAAAAAGCAATCCTGGGCGGATCCCCTTCTTTTGAGATCCAACAACTCGCACAAAAAGAGGGAATGGTGACCCTCGAACAAGACGGATTGATTAAAGCGCTCCAAAGTGAAACCTCTCTGGAAGAAGTCTATAAACTCGTAAAAAACAGCTAAATGAATCCTCCTTCTCCGCCTCCAAATCCAAAGAATGAACCCGAAAAGAATTTTGATGAAATCATTCTGGATATTAAAAGTGATGATCAAGCCACTCCTGAAAAAGAAATAAAGAAAAAAAGCTTCAAAGGTCTTTTTGGGTGGTACAACTACATCAATGAATGGGTTATTGAACAATCGCCAATAAAACTCCAAGAAAAGCTTCTCTTCTTTCAGCTTTTGGCAGCTATTATTCATGCCGGTATATCGGTTCCCGAAGCGCTTCGAATGCTGGAAAAACAAACAAAAAATGAAAAATTACAGCATGCCATCCGCGACATACGACTCCTCATTGAGGACGGAGAAAGTTTTTCCAATGCCATGAGGAGAACTGGTGACATCTTTAACGAAGCCACTTGCTCGATTATCGGCGCGGGAGAAAAATCAGGAAAGCTGAATGAGGTTCTGAAAGAACTCGTCAGTCAATACAATCGCCTCAATAATATTCAGAAAAAAGTAAAATCTGTCATGACCTATCCTATTATTGTTTTTGTGGTTATGATTTTGTTGTCAGTGGTGATTGTGATTTTTGTTGTTCCCAAGCTCATCGATCTCTTTGGTGAAGTTGGGAATCTACCGCTTCCAACCAGAATCCTGATCGGCGCCAGTGACCTAGTTCGCAACCAATGGCCTTTCCTTTTACTAGGATTAGCAGCAGCTGTCACGCTTTTTATCGTATGGAAAAGATCAAGAACGGGAAGGCGACAATGGAGCATCATTCTCATCAATACGCCTATTATTTCCGGACTTTTAAAAGGAATGATTCTTTCCCGAGTCACACGTATTTTTGGATTTTTAATTTCATCAGGAGTTCCCATTATTGAAGGACTCAAAATCACCGCCAGTATTTCTTCGAATCCACTCTATGAAGAACGCTTACTCTTGGCGGCCGATGATCTTTCCAAAGGTATTTCTATTGCCGAAAACCTTTCTGATCATGAAAAATTGTTTCCCTCTATGCTGATCAATATGATCTCTGTCGGAGAAAAAACCGCTTCTTTAGAAGGTGTTATGCTCAAAATTGCTGACTTTTATGAGGAAGAACTCGAACGAAAAATCGATAATCTTTCCAAACTCATGGAGCCGATCATTTTGGCCTTGATTGCCGCCGGCGCTATCTTTATGATACTTGCGATTTATCTGCCTATCTTGCGGCTCAATGATCAGATACTCGGTGGTGGCGCATAAATGAAAATTCTGCTTCTCGGGAATGGTGGTCGAGAACACGCTTTGTGTGATGCTTTAGCGCGATCTGCACAAAAACCGGATATTTTTAACTTTGCGACCGCAATAAATCCCGGGATAGCACCACTTGTTCGAGAAATAAAAATTGGTGATATTTGTAATCCAGTGCAGGTCACGACTTTTGCCAAAATAATACAGCCGGACTTTGCCGTCATCGGTCCAGAAAACCCTCTGGCAACAGGTGTCACCGATGAACTCAAAAAAATAGGTATCCCCTGCTTCGCTCCCAGTAAAGCTGGCGCGCAACTAGAAAGTTCAAAATCTTTTACGCGCAATCTATTAAAAAAATACTATATTGATGCATCACCTGATTTCGAAGTATTCGAAACAAAAGAAAGTGAAGAACGAAAGAAATTTTTTGATAGTCATAAAGGACAAATCGTCGTCAAAGCCGATGGACTCATCGGTGGCAAAGGCGTACTAGTTGCTGGTGATCATTTCAGCGAATTCGAACAAGCAGAAAGCTTTGCTCGTCAATCAATCGGAAAATTTGGACGGGTTGTCCTCGAAGAAAAACTCGTCGGCGAAGAATTTTCCCTGATCTCTCTTGTGGACGGAGAAACCGTTCTCGATACGCCTGCTATCCAGGATCATAAACGCGCATTTGAAAATGATACTGGTCCCAATACTGGCGGCATGGGATGCGTCAGCGATGAACATCATTCACTGCCTTTTCTGAGTGAAAAAGAAAAACAACAAGCCCATCAGATTACCGTCCAAGTCATGAAAGCTCTCGAGCAGGAATTGGGAGAAAAATATGTTGGCGTCATGTACGGTGGCTTTATGGTAACGCGAAAAGGAGTCAAACTCATCGAATACAACGCACGCTTTGGTGATCCCGAAGCACTCAACATTTTACCGATTCTCAAAACGGATTTCGTCGATGTGTGCCAGAAAGCGATCCAGGGAAAACTCTCTGAGATAGGAGCTCTTGAATTTGAACCTCAAGCAACGGTTGTAAAATATCTCTGTCCCGAAGGATATCCGACAAATCCAGTCAAAGAAAAACCTGTCACTGGTCCTTTGAGAAGTGAGAATCCAAACGCGCGAATATTTTTTGCTTCTGTCGCAGAAGAATCTGGTCAGCTGATACTCAAAGGATCTCGTGCAATCGGCGTCGTAGGTCTCGGTACAAACTTAGAAGAAGCAAACAGAAATTGCGAATCTGAAATCCAAAAATTCTCCGGACCACTTTTTTACCGCAAAGATATCGGTACAGCTCCGCTTATTCAACAAAGAATAGCGCATATGGTTCAGATTCGGAGCAATTAAACAGCTGTACTACTGTTTATAACATTCTCCACATTGTTTTTTACTTGTTCCAGATAGGTTTTGACTTCTTCTGCCTCTTTGTGAACGGCAGATAAATTCTCATTTTTGAGTATTCTTTCTATCGCTGGCAAATATTCTGTCGATCCCATATCTGCAGCAGAAAGGAGCCCCTTCCGAACATCATCAATATTGTCAGAGGAAAGGTATTCTTCTACATTTGGAATATTCAATTTTTTAGTTTCACTCATGGAAAAATAAATTATAGCAAGTATGAATATATAAATAAAAAATAAATTGTCAACACTTTCCAAACCATTTTCAAAACCTATAATTCCTCCATATGCAAAACATTGATAAAGGACTTTTCTTTACTGTTGCAGGACTCACCATTTTCGGGCTCATTATGATGAGCTCCATATCTATTGCGGGAAGTTTTGAAGTTACAGGACAAAACGACTTTTATTTCTGGCGACACTTCTGGCATGTTCTCATTGGTATTCCCATCTTTCTTGTCGCCTTTAAATTTCCTATTGAAAAACTCAAAAAACTCTCTGTTCTTCTTTTTCTTATCTCGCTGATCCTTTTGATTTTGACGCTTACTATCGGGGAAAGTTACGGAACGGCAGCTCGATCATGGCTGCCAATTGGTCCTTTTTCTTTCCAACCGGTAGAACTGATAAAGCTCACTGTCATTATTTTTCTTTCGGCACTTTTTGCTAGCGGAAAATCGAATCCTTCCACACTAGAAGGAGGGTTTGTTCCCTTTGTGGTTGTGATGTCTATTCCGGCTATTCTGATCGTCGCTCAGCCGGATTTTGGTTCTCTGTTGGTTTTAATTCTGATTTCTGCCGCTGTTTATTTCTCGGCAGGAGCCAATCTCAAACACTTTTTTGGTGGAATGGGAATATTTTTTGCAGGATTTGGCATCATTACCCTTACGACTCCCTACATCTTACATCGGGTCAAAGTATTCCTTGATCCTAGTCTGGATCCCCTCAACACAGGGTTTCAAGTCAAGCAAGCTTTGATCGCCATCGGCTCGGGAGGAATTTTTGGACGAGGATTTCAAAATTCTATTCAGAAATTCGACTATCTTCCAGAAGTTCAATCCGACACGATTTTTGCAGCCATCGCTGAAGAAATGGGCTTTCTCAGAATTCTTATTTTGATCGGTGCTTATTTTTATATTGGCTATCGTGGTTATCAGATTGCCAAAAACGCACAGGATCATTTTTCGAAGCTCTTGGCCGTTGGTATTACCACCTGGATTGTCGGTCAGGCATTCATTAATATTGCGGTTAATTTAGCACTTCTTCCTAATACAGGAATTACACTTCCTCTTATTTCTTATGGAGGAAGTTCAATGCTTTTAATCCTTGCTTCGGTCGGCATTTTGCTCCAGATATCCGGTCAATCCCACCAGCAAAAAAAACGCCACTACTATCATTAATTTGTCATGACAAAAAAAGTACTTCTTATCGGTGGGGGGACGGGGGGACATATTTTTCCGCTTCGCAACCTTGCTGACGAATTTAAAAAGCAAAATATCGATGTCGAATTAGTGGTAGCCGATCAAAAACTCGATAAAAAAATCGTTCAGGAAAATTTTTCAGATATCAACACGCATTTTTTTCAAACCGGAAAAATACGACGTTATTTTTCGCTGCATAATTTTGTCGATATATTTCGGATTGTTGCCGCTTGCTGGAAAGCTCGAAGATGGCTGCGAAAAATAAATCCCGATATCATTTTTTTTAAAGGAGGGTTTGTGGGATTCCCCTTTTTGGTAGCAGCAAAATTACTCATGCGACTTCCTGGAAAAATCATCGCTCACGAATCAGATATTTCTGCTGGCATGCTGACAAAACTCGCGAAACGATGGGCTGACTTATCTTTTTCAAATTTCGGCGAACATCCTCTGCCACTTTTTTACTCTCCTCAAATAGAACATCAAAAGCCCAAAGTCGAAAATTTTCCCACTCCCCTCTCGACGAAGGGAGCGACAAGGCAATCCCAGAGCAGAAAAAAAATACTGGTCTTCGGGGGATCACAGGGAGCTCAGTTTTTAAATGATGTTCTTCGAGAGAATCTCCCCTCTCTCCTTCAAACATATGAAATCACACTGATTGCGGGACACAAGAAGCAAATCGATTTTCATCACCGCTATTTTCACCAAAAAGAGTTCGTTTCAGCCAATGACATTGCTCAACTCATCCTTGTTTCAGATCTCATTATCGCTCGGGGAGGAGCCAATTCGCTTTTCGAAATTATTGCCGCTCAGCGTCCGAGTATTATCATCCCCCTGCCTTCGGTAGCGCGCAATCATCAGTACCACAATGCGAAATATTTTTCCGATAGGAATCTCTGCCATATTTTGGAGCAAAATTCTCAGACAAAATCACTTCTGCCCAAAGCCATTCAAGAAGCATTTCATGACGAAACAATGCAAAAAAAATTAAAAGAAAAAAATATTCATAATGCCTCAAAAGAGATCGTTCAAAATATTTTACAAATCCGTTGAAACCCCTAAACTCTCAACCGTCCCACACAAAAACAAAACCCTCTGATATTTTATCATTGAAAATTATCCCATGTCGGCTCTCTTTTTAAAATACCGTCCTCAAACATTCACCGATGTGGTCGGTCAAAAATCGGTCACTCAAACACTGCGCAATGCACTCAAAAACAGCAATCCTTCTCATGCATATCTGTTTTCAGGGAGTCGCGGAACAGGAAAAACATCGACCGCACGAATTCTGGCCAAAGGGCTCAACTGTTCTGAAGCTGTGGATGGGAATCCCTGTGGAAAATGTTCTTTCTGTCAGGATATTTCCAAAGGAAATCTCATAGATGTCATAGAAATTGATGCTGCTTCCAATCGAGGCATTGATGAAATTCGCGAACTTCGGGAAAAAATAAAATTTTCTCCTAATCGTGCTCTGCGAAAAGTATATATTATCGATGAAGTCCACATGCTCACCAAAGAAGCTTTTAATGCCCTTCTCAAAACACTTGAAGAACCCCCCGAACACGCCTTTTTTATCCTGGCAACGACAGAAATGCACAAACTCCCCGAAACGATTGTTTCTCGGTGTCAGACATTTATTTTTCATCGTTTTTCTCTGGATCAACTGAGTGAACGACTTCAAGCCATATGCGACGAAGAAAAATTTCGTGCGGAATCAGAAGCTCTGCAGCTTATTGCCCGAAAAGCAGAAGGAGGATTACGAGACGCGATTTCTTTGCTGGAACAAATTGCCTCTGAAACAGAAGGAAAAATTACCGCTGAAAATGTACGGAATTCTTTGGGAATTTCTTCGCTTGAAACACTCGAAAATTTTTGGAATGCTCTTCAAGAAAAAAATTCCGAAACGGCTCTCTCTCTTCTTCAAGAGATCGGACAATCAGGTCGTGATTTCCGAACATTTGGTCATGATTTTCTGGGATTTCTCCGAAACAATCTCCACCAAAATCTTACCCGTCCCGAAATCATTGCGGATATTATTCCGGCAATAGAAAATATAGAAAAGGCACTTTCTCAGCTCAAAACATCACCAATCATAGAACTTCCTCTCGAAATCGCCGCACTTCGGCTGTGTCAAGGAGCAGAAATAAAAAAGGCATTCAGTGCCCCCCCTCAATCCATCCCCCAAAAAACCGAACCCGTGCAAAATACAGAACCCTCCTCCAAATCAGAAAAAAATGATTCTGAGTTTCTGTTTGAATCAGAAGAAAGAAATGAAAAAAGAACGCAACAAAAGATAAAACAACCTTCTTCTGATGAGCTTTTGGAGGGAGAAGATGAAATTGTTTCTGTTGCCGAAACAAAATCTGAAGCAAAGGTCTTTGATTTCTCCGAACAGGTTGTTCTAGAAAAAATGATCGATATCGCTCAAAAAGCAGGTATCCCCAGCTTTGCAAAAAAATCATTTCTGACGACAAAGCCCCTGCTTCAAGAAGACAAAATTCTTTTTCAGACTGACAGTCATTTTCATTTAGAAAAACTTCAAAAAGAAAATGTGCGGATCCCAATACAAAATTCCTTGCGAGAACTCTTCCAACAAAAATGCCTGGTTGAGTTTTCTATTGCCAAGAAACAACCATCAGAACAAAAAGCATCCGAATATGCCACAGTGGATGATTTTCTCGATTTCTAAAGAAGGCTGGAAGGATTAATATCAATGGTGGCTGCTCCCACAAGAGAAGAATGATCACGAAGGAATTGCACGAGTGATCCCGTATCGGGCGTCTTCAGAAAAACATGAAAATGGTATTTCCCGTGCGTTCGAGGAAAAAAAGCCGGCGCAAAATGACAATGCCAGGAAGAATATTTTTCTGTTTGTTGCAATTTTTGGTGAAGAGAGTGATATATTTTTTTTGCTTCTTCAAAAGCGGTTTCCTTTTGGGTGTGGGAAATAGTGAGTTTCCCTAGTGCCGAAAAAGGAGGCAGAGATATTTTCCGTCGAATTTCCTGCTGCCATTCCAAAAACCCCTGGCTATCATGGGAACGTACAAAATCAAACACTTTTTCCTCTGGTCGGAATGTCTGAATAACAATGCGCCCTCTTTTTTTACGACGCCCTGCTCGACCGGCCACCTGGGTCAAAATCTGAAAAACCCGTTCTTCCGATCGAAAATCAGGAAGATTGAGTCCTACATCCGCCAGAATAACACCCACGAGCTGTACATTCTCAAAGTCCAATCCTTTCGCAATCATCTGCGTTCCCAAAAGCACATCTGCTTCTCCCTCATGAAAACGATCCATCAACTTCTCAAAATCATTCTTTCCCGATACCGAATCAGAATCAGCCCGAAAAAGACGAATGTCGGGAAATTTTTCTCGGAGAATTTCTTCTACCATCTGCGTTCCCCATCCGCGAAAAACAAAATGATCCGACCCGCATTCCGGACAAGAGAGGGGAAATCTTTCCATATGTCCGCATACATGACAGAGAAACTTTTGATTTCCGGCTCGCTGATGCATCTTCATACAATGAGAACAATGAGGACATTCAAATCGATGACCACAAACCCGACACAGTGTAGCCCCTGAAAATCCACGTTTATTGAGAAAAAGCATCGCCTGTTTTTTTTGTGAAAAGATTGAATGCAATTCTTCGATTAAGATTTCCGAAAGTGGTCCAAAATTCCCTTTTTTGGCTTCATTTCGAAGATCAACCATTTGTATTTCCGGAAGTTGTACTTGGTGCACTCGATCAGACAGGTTCACTCTCTGCCAATGACCAGATTCTACTTGGATAAAACTTTCTACACGAGGAGTAGCGGTACCAAAAACCAATTTTGAACAAAAAATTTGTTCAATCTTGAGAACGACATCGTGTGTCCAAAATCGCGGCGCAAACTCATTTTTGAATGTCCATTCATGCTCTTCGTCCAAGATAATGAGTTTTGGATTTCGCAGAGGGATCAAAACCGCAGAACGAGCACCAATGAGTATTCTCGCTTCTCCGCTCTGAATTCTCGCCCACTCCTGAATCTTTTCCCCCTCTGAAAGTTGTGAATGCCACACAGCAATTTTATCGGCAAAAATCGAATGAAATTCATCGATAAGTTGTGGCGTGAGCGCAATCTCAGGAAGTAAAAATAAAACCTGCGCGCTCTGGTCTTGTTCTAGCATTTTAGATGCCAATTTTTTATAGACTTCAGTCTTCCCACTCCCCGTCACACCAAACAACAAAGTTGGCTTGTCAGTAGATTGGATTTGCTCCACTGCATTTTCTTGGGCGGAGTTCAGCTGAAAAGAAGGTTTTCCTCGAGGCACACGGGAAAAAATATTTTTTATCTTCCCACTCTCTTCCTGAATCCATCCTTTTTTGATAAGGCTTTGGATGGTTGCACGGGAAACCTTTTTTCGAAGAACTGCTTCTTCCGCCTTCCCCCCTTCTTCACGAAGAATCTGAACAGCCAGTCTTTGTTTCTCGCCTTTAAGCTCGAACTCTGAAGAGTTCAAACTTTGTAATAAATAAAAAATATCTCGTTTTTCCGGATGACGAGCAAAGAAAAATTTATCCGGTATCATCAGCCCGAGTACTTTTTCAAAAGAGGTAAAATTCTCCTCCGCGATATTTCGAGCCAATCGGATATATCGCTCATCAATAAAATGCTCTTCCCATATTTCCTGAACAGGCTGAGTTTGAAAATCTGGTATTTTTTCAGTAACAGACACAACGATTCCGACTCTTTTTTTTCCCCGAAATCGAACAACAACTCGAGAACCAATAGAGATCTTCTGGTCTTTTTCAAAGTGCCACGAAAAAATACCTTTTACCCCCCGAATCCAAACATCACAAAATTGCATTTCCAAAAATGATTCTAACCGGAAAAGAAAAAGCAGGAAAGAATTTTGGCACTCACTTGCAGGAGGTGCGAATTTTTGGTACAAAAGGAGTTGGATGAAAGACCGAACACTTCAGATTTTAGCGGCATTGATCGAGGATTTTGTAGAAACTGCAACTCCTGTAGCTTCCAAACGACTCCTTATGGGGCATAAGGATTTTGATGTGTCATCGGCTACGATTCGAAATGAATTCGCAATCTTGGAAGAAATCGGATTGATTGAATCACCTCATGTTTCTGCTGGAAAAATCCCCACCGAAAAAGGATATCGATTTTTTGTTGATGAATTGCTACAAGACAAAAGCGAGGAAGAAATGGTGACCTCATTGTTTCAAAAACGACTGACAGAATATCGATTGGAAAGGACCAAAGAATCTCTCTTTGATGCTCTGAGAATTGTAGCCTCTCTTTCAGGCAATGTAGCATTTGCGAATATTGAAAATGATAAAACAGCCTATTTAGGACTCTCTAATGTTCTGCGCAGCCCTGAATTTTTAAAAACACCTGAAAAAGTCGCCCAAATTATTGAGGTTCTTGAAGGCCAGGAAAAACTTCAATCACTCCTGCGTTCACTAGAAGTAGAAGAAGAGGATAGCGTTAAAATATTCATCGGTCATGAAAATATGCTCGAAGAAATTTCCAGCTGTACGATGCTGGTGACACGTTTTTCTGCTCGAGGCGTACATGGGCATATGGGAATCTTGGGACCGATACGAATGAAATATGCATTCAATCGAGCGCTTCTCCGAAATGCACTAGAAATATTGGAATGATTTGACAAAAAAAAACATGACTTCTTCCGAAAAATTTCCAGGTTCCGCCGTATACAAAGAACGCGATAGTGTTATCACAATGGATACAACAAACCTGAACTCAGGAAAAGATATTATCGCAGCAATTGCTGCTCTGAAGTCAGATGATAAAATCATAACCGACGAGGCTTCCATCCAAGAAATTATTGGAAATGATCCTCTGGATAGAGCAATGTTAGAAAATATCATCCGAGAAAAAACCGGAAAAAACTTGGACGATCTCAAGGAAATTACTCTCCAAACCGTTGCCGATATTGATAAACTTCTAACAAATTCTTGACAGAAAAAACAAAGAGATACAATAGAAAAAATTATTAACCCTTTTTAAGATGTCAGAAACAGCAAAAATCCTCCCCTTAGACGAAGAACTCAGTAGTGAAGAATATACTCTCATCGCAGGAAAGCCAGAGTCAAAAAGAACAAAGGAAGAACGGCGAAAAATAACAAATAAAGTAAAAAAACAGCTCAGCGCCGTAAAAGCCGGTGCTCAAGAAACGATACTCTCGGAAGAAGAAGTGAAGGCTCAAGTTGGGCTGATGAAGTCAATGAAAGCTCGCTAATTGATTATTTTTTTTCGAATCTCGATTACGAGTAACGGCAAAAGCGCTGCTATTGCTACAGCTATCCAATCCATTCCTCCGAGAGGAGAGGTTCCGAGTGTGCGATTGAGGAAAGGGACATAGAGCATGAGGAAGACCATTAAAATCGACGACAGTACGGCAAGGATAAGAAAATGATTATCCATCTTTCCTCGAAAGAGAGATTTTTTTTCGCTGCGAGCGGAAAAGGCATTGACTAACTGCACAAAAACCAATGCCGTGAAGGCAACGCTGCGGGCGTGTTCTACATTTTGATCAAATCCATCTCCCCACCACCAGCCATCACTCCAGAGCGACCAGAGAAATGCCCCCGTCACTGAAATCCCAATCGTCACACCAACCAGCAAAAAATATTGAACAAATTTTTTGTTCATAACTCGTTGTTTCGGATCGCGTGGTTTTTTGTGCATCAGATCTTCTTCTCCGCTATCCACGCCCAATGCAATCGCCGGCAGAATATCGGTCCCCAGATCCACACAGAGAATAAGAATCGCCGTCAAGGGAAGTGGAAACTGAAAGACGATCGCCGAAAAAATAACAAAAAGTTCACCGATATTGCAGGAAAAAATAAACCAGACAAATTTCTTTAGATTTTCATAAATCCGTCTCCCCTCTTCCACAGCCGTGACAATCGAAGCAAAAGAATCATCGGTTAAAATCATTGTGGCGGCTTCTTTGGAAACATCCGTCCCCGCAATACCCATTGCAACACCGATATCAGCCGCTTTGAGCGCGGGAGCATCGTTGACCCCATCGCCGGTCATCGCCACTATTTCTCCATGAGACTGGAGGAGTTTTACGACACGCATTTTCTGTTCCGGCATACTGCGCGCAAAAATAAGAGCCTTTTCTTTCTCTCGCAGGAGAGCTGATAATTTTTTATCACTGAGTTTTTGTATCTGATCACCCGTGAGGACCCTGACTTTATTTCCACGAACAATTCCTAGCTCTCGAGCAATAGCCTCAGCCGTCACGCCGAAATCACCGGTAATAATAACCGTTCTGATGCCAGCAGTGCGACATTTCTCAACCGCCGAACGCACTTCTTCTCTGGGAGGATCAATCATCCCTACCAATCCCAGAAATGTGAGGTTTTTTTCGGCTTCCTTTTCGGAAGAAATTTTCTCACTGACTTTCGCCTCCCTCGATGCAAAAGCCAAAACTCGCAGAGCGTTCCCCGCCATGCGCTCGTAATGAGAGTGTATCTTTTTGCGCTTGGCATCGGTCAAAACATGTATCTTTTTTCCATCCGACCAATGAGTACAGTGCGCGAGAACCTGATCTGGAGATCCTTTGACCAAAATTAATAACTGCTTTTTATTTTTTGTTTTTTGTCCTTTGATATTTGGTATTTGATATTTGTTCTCCGCAATGACCGACATCATCTTTCTTTCAGAGTCAAAAGGAAAAATATCATGGATCCCTTTCCCTGCTCGCGATAATCGAGAAAGACTGTCCTTCCCGACTAATGTTAAAAGCGCCCCTTCGGTCGGATCGCCCAAAACATGATAGCGGTGATTTTTTTTCTCGAGTTTGGCCTCGTTACACTGAAGGCATACCTCAAGTAATTGATCCAGTAAATTTTCTCGAAAAGAAGAATTGATACTTCCTCCAATATAATCGATTTTTCCGTGGGGATCATAGCCTCCCCCCGACACATGAAAAATAGATCGATCCGCTAAATATATTTCACGAGCCGTCATTTCATTGCGAGTAAGAGTGCCAGTTTTATCCGAACAAATCGTTGTCACCGCGCCCAATGTTTCTACTGACGAAAGTCGTTTCATGATCGCTTTTTTCCGAGCCAGAACCGTCGCCCCTAATGCCAAAGCAATGGTAATGGTGGTCGGAAGCCCTTCAGGAACTGCCGCAATAGCCACTGAAACTGCAAAAAGCAAGCTGTCCAAAAGCGTGGATTCTCGCCACAAACTCATAAAAAAGAGCACCACACAGATTACCGCTGTCAGCTGTGTCACAAACACACCCATGTGGGCGAGTTCTTTTTGGAGTGGTGATCGAACCTGAATGGTAGAAGTCGTGAGCTCAGCAATCTTCCCAAATCGGGTTTTCATACCTGTCTGTACTACTTCAAAAACCGCTGAACCATGAACGACTGACGTCCCCATAAAAACCTCTTCGGATTCTTTTTTTTCCACAGGGACAGATTCTCCCGTCAAAGCCGACTCCTCGACTTTACATTGATGAACTTCCCGTAAAATTCCGTCAGCAGGAATCTTATCCCCTTCGGCTAAAAGAACAATGTCGCCCGGCACCAAAAGTTCTGTCGAGAGCAAGGTTTCTTTCCCATCACGAAATACTCGAATCTGAGGGTGGATCATTTTTTTGAGAGCCTCGATGGTGCGCTCAGTTCGAAATTCTTGAAAAAAACCTATTCCCGCGTTGAGTACAACAATAAAGAGAATAACCGTTCCATCTGTTTTCTCCCCCAGTACAAAAGAAATAAGAGAAGCAGCAACCAAGAGAAGAACCAAAACATCGGTAAATTGCCCAAAAAGTATTTTCCACCAAGGATGTGTTTTTTTTACTCTGAGCGCATTTTTCCCATATTGCTGCAAACGACTACGGGCGACGGAAGAAGAAAGTCCTGTCATGTTTTTTTTCTATTGTACTGAACTTTTCCATCATCCCAAAGTGTTTGATTTTATTATTTTTTTATGGTATAATGATTTGTTCTTTTAATCCGCACGATATAACCGGAAGGTCGGGAGCAGGAGAGAATAGAATATTGTATTCCCCCCTCCTCCCTGCCTTCCTCTCCCATCCGACAGTAGCTTTTCTCGGATTTCGAGAGAAAGACAGTTTCTCTCTCATACCCTTACTCCAGATAATCTTTGAACACAAAAACACAATCTGTGAGCGAGAAGATACGCTCCTAAAAATTGATCTTCGGATGGCAGGCGAGATGATCTGTAAGCCCAGATCAAACCTCCCTGTGCTAAAATATTAGCACATGTGCGGTAAAAAGCGCATATCACACCTCTAAGTCTCAAATTTTTGCGAAACGATTTACTGTGAAAAAGATGTGCGCTTTTTATATACAAAGTTTTTAAAAAAATGTCAAGCGACTCCTCTTCAAAAACCCACAAAAAGTATTGAATAAAAGGCTTTTTTCTGGTATAATAATCAGAATAAAACCTTCTCTTATGGTCGAACAAACAAAAGCCAAACAGCAAAATACATCTCAGAGTCAAAACTCTCAGGTCGGGAAAATAACGATTACCAATGTCGAGAAAAAGGGATCGACAGAATTTGGCGTTGCCGAATCACTGAAAAAAAAGTGGGAGAATGTTTTGGGAAAAGACAAAAAAAACGAAGCAGAACAAGACAAAAAACTCGAAGAACAAATCGGAGATCTGGATGAATTTTTTGAAAATTTTGATCCTCAGCACGACAAGAAAAAGCTCACTTCTCAGATGCGAAAACGCATTATAGATGCTGAAAAACTCTATCAAAATGGAATCGTTTCGGTGAAAGATTTGATCGCTCCCTCATCTGTGGAGACATCAACCTATGACATGAAATTGAACGGAATGCATGTAAAAAGTTTTTTTGTATTCAATTATCCTCGTTTTTTGGAAAGTGGATGGATGAACCAATTGATTAATTTTGATGCAACGCTTGATATCTCCGTCTTTGTCTACCCTACTGATCCCTCACGCATGATGAAAATCCTGCGCAAAAAGGTTGCTGAAATGCTCTCGAGCAAACGCATGAATCAAAAACGAGGAGTGGTCAATGATGTGGCACTCGACACAGCCTTAGAAGATGCAGAATCTTTGCGTGTAGATATTCAGCGCGGAACCGAAAAATTTTTCCAGGTCGGCGTGTACTTTACCGTCTATGCCGAAGACCAAGAAAAACTCGAAAAAACCTCGAAACAACTCGAAACCATTTTGGGCGGGCAGTTGATTATGACTCGAAGTGCTGACTTCCGTGTCGAACGAGGGTTTGAAACGACGCTCCCCCAAGCAACGGACATGATTGAGGAATTCCGAAATATGAATACTGGTCCTCTTTCGACCACATTTCCGTTTGTCTCCAATGATCTCACATCAAATGAAGGAATCCTCTACGGGCTCAATCGGCATAACAATTCATTAATTATTTTCGATCGATTTAAGCTCGAAAATGCCAATCAAGTGGTCTTCGCGAAATCGGGTGCCGGTAAATCATACGCCGTGAAACTCGAACTGTTACGTTCGCTCATGATGGGAACCGATGTCGTGGTCATTGATCCGGAAAATGAATACGAATCTCTGTCGCGAACAGTAGGCGGAAGCTATATCCGTGTATCACTGACATCCGATCAACGTATCAATCCATTTGATCTGCCCCTGCCGGTTGATAAAGATGATACCCAAGCTGGGGAATTATTGCGTGAAAGCGCGATTAATCTCTCGGGGCTCATGAATGTCATGCTGGGAAAATTGAATCCCGAGGAAGAAGCTCTGATGGATAAAGCCATACTCCAGACATATGAACTGAAAGGAATTACATCCAAAACTGAAAATCCACACGAGTACGAAATGCCCACAATGGGAGATTTGGAAAATGTTCTCAAATCCATGGAAGGCGGAAAAGGTCTCGCCACAAGATTAGAGAAATATACCAAAGGAACTTTTTCCGGACTTTTTTCGGATCAAACCAATGTTGATCTGGGAACAGGACTCATTGTCTTTTGTATTCGCGATCTGGAAGAACAGCTTCGACCCGTCGCCATGTACATTCTTTTGAACTTTATCTGGAATCGTATCCGATCCGAACTCAAGCGACGCCTACTCGTCATTGATGAGGCCTGGCATATGGTGCAATACGAAGATTCTGGACGATTTCTGCATAATCTCACGAAACGCGCCCGAAAATACTACTTGGGAATTACGACCATCACGCAAGATGTAGAGGACTTCTTAGAGAGTCGCTGGGGAAAACCCATTATTACAAACTCTTCGATGCAAATACTGATGCGTCAGGCGCCCGTAGCCATGGAAAAACTCAAGAAAGTTTTTAATCTCACCGAAGGAGAAAAATATCTTTTGATTAATTCTGGTATCGGACAAGGACTATTTTTTGCCGGAAATCAACACGTGGCTATTCAGGTGATTGCCAGTTATGGCGAGCACAAAATCATCACGACTGATCCCGAAGAACTCCTCCAGATGAAGAAACAAGAAAAAGAAATGCTCAAAGCTCAATTGCAAAAAAAGAGCGAAAAAGAGAAAGACTAAGCTTCTAAACACTTCTGCTCGATCCATTTCCATCGGCCAAACCCTGAATCAGGCGAAATATGACCGGCATTAGAAAGTGTCTGAAATTGTGCACCTATACTTTGAGCCAATAGTTTGCATTTTTCAGAAGAAATATACGGATCATTTGTGGATGCCACTACCACAGAAGAAGAATTTAACTCCACCGAAGGAAGAGGAAAAAAAGAACGAATTTCAGAAATCCCACAATCATCTGGAGTGGGAGCTACTAAAAATGCTTTTGATGATTGAAAGCTTGGATGTTGAGACACAAAATGAATCCACAGCGCAGCACCTAAGCTATGCGCGACAATAATCACATTAGAAGGTGATAAGTTCTCAAGAAATGATTTTAATTGCAGAAGCCATTGTGATAAATCCGGAGTATCAGGATTTTGAAAGTGAGGAGACACGATTCGTTTTCCTTTTTGTTTTAGAAATGATGACAGAAAATTCTGCCAATGATCTGAACCATTCCCACCCCAACCATGAAGCAGAAGAAAGGTTTGTTTCATACAAAAATCATAAAACTACTCTGAGAAAAACTCAAAGTAAGTTGAAACTGACGGAGGAGAGATTTTCGAATTTATCCAAAAAGATAATTTATTTGTAGGGAACAACGATCGTTGTTCCCTACGGTTTATTTGAGCAATCAAATACTCAAAAAATCCTTCCATCCACAAGGGATGCCCAGACTTTCTGGCGGAGGAGAGAGGATTCGAACCTCCGGTCCCGCTGAGCGGGACAGTGCTTTTCGAGAGCACCCCGTTCGACCGCTCCGGCACTCCTCCGGGGTCGTAGGAAAATAAGATGGTGGGCGCTGAGGGACTCGAACCCGCGACCTCCTCGGTGTAAACGAGATGCTCTAGCCAGCTGAGCTAAGCGCCCATGAAAGAACGGGACGATTGTAGAAATTTTTCCTCGAAAAGCAATCTTTTTCTGTGAAATGCTTTGCCTTTTTGTCTCTTTTTCTTACAATCCCGGCGTTGTTGCGGAGAGGTGGCAGAGTGGTCGAATGCGGCGGTCTTGAAAACCGTTGTCCCGTTCTGCGGGACCGTGGGTTCGAATCCCACCCTCTCCGCCATCAGTATCATGAAAAAGCGAGAAAAAGCTCGGCAAATAACCCGCAAAATCTCTCGACGTGTGAAGGAGAAATATTTTGATTGCTGGTCTCCGGCCGAACGAAAAATAAAAAACTTTTTTGAACGAAAGAAAAAAATACTTTTCTATCCTTTTTTGAGATTTTTTGTTTGGCTGGGAATCAGCGCCAACGCCATAAGCTATGTCAGTGCTTTTTTGGGAGTGGGAGCAGCAGTTTATATGAAATACGACCTCGTCGTCGCGGGGTGGCTTCTTCTGGCTTCTTTTGTTTTGGATGGTATTGATGGCTCATTGGCTCGATATACCGGAAAAAACGATCATCGCGGAGCATTAACCGATACTTTCACCGATCAGGTGAGTGTATCGGCGACCACTATCGGATTGCTCGTAAACGGTTTGATAGATATTTTCTGGGGAAGTCTGTACTTAGTGTTATATCCAGTACTGATTCTCTTCAGTGTTCTCAAAAATACACTCAATATACCGAATAAATATGTTTTTCGTCCCCGAGTTATCGTGTACTGTCTCTTTTGGTGGTCTGTATGGATCGGAGAAAATTATCTCACGCTGGCACTCGTTCCTATTGTTATCATCCTCTTTGTGTACGTTCTCTATGATTTTTATACTCTGAGAAAATGGGCACACTGATTTTGATATACATTCCATGTGGCAGTGAAGAAGAGGCGGAAAAAATAGCGACCGCATTGCTCCAGAAAAAACTCATTGCTTGCGGCAACATTCTTCCATCAAAAAGTCTCTTTTTCTGGAAAGGAGAAACCCAACACCAACTCGAATACATCCTGCTTGGAAAAACACACACACAACATTTTGAGGCTATTAAACGGGAAGTGCATTCATTGCACTCGTATGATCTCCCCGCAATACTGAAAATTCCTTTTGATGCCAATAAAGATTTTCAGGAGTGGATTACGAAGACAGTGACACCCTCGGTCTGACCGAATCTTCTGAATCTGAATCTGAATCTGAATCCGGAGAAGCAACGGTTTTTTCTACTCCTTCTTCGACCAATTCTCCCACCAAAATGAGTCGTTTTTTATTGGTTCCGACTGGTGTACAGGTCATCAGAGTCAAAATCGATTTGTTATTGGGCTGTTGTAAAACATCCGTTTGACTCGGCAAAACGACTTTTTTCTCCTGCAATTGGTATATATATCTTCGACCTTCCCAATATACTTCTACCTTTTCTCCCGGTTCCACTTCATGCAATAGAGCAAAGACATCTTTAAATCGTCCAGAATCCCAAGTGTAATAAGAGGAATGACCGGTCACAAAAAAGTTCCCAAAATTCCCTGGCGCGCGAGAGACCGGATGCACGACAACTCCATCCCGCAATCCATTCTGGATATTTTTTTCGAGTTGCTGCCAGTTTCGATGAGTCGGCACCTGGACGAGCGGAACATTTTTATCAATACTCGGAATATAGAGACGATTATCAGAAGGATACACATCCATCGCCGAAAACATTTTCTGAGCTTGATTTCGGGGTTTGAGATTCTGACGACGAAAGATTCTTTTGGGGGTTGGGTTTATTTTTTCCAGCACCAAAGTCTGAGCCTGCTCTGATTTTTCAGTATTTTGAATCAGATCCAAAACAGAAGCTTGGAGCTTTTCCATTCGAAATTTTGTGATCTGGGCAAATGCCTGATAGTTCAGAGCGACATGCGTCATTCCCCAGACAGAACCAACCGTCATAACAAAAAGAAGAACATCTTTCCAGAGCGGACGCTTGGGCTTGAGACCAAAATCAAATTCGTTGTGTTCGTTCATAGAGAAAAATAAATCCCTCCAGTATAGCACAAAAAACAGCTTTTTTCAAGTCTCTTCTCTGTCTTTTGGAATACGATATCTTTCTTGCAAAAGAACAAAAATGTGATATAAGTCAACACAGTTTGTTCTTTCTTTTTTCCAATAAATCAAAAGGAGGATGTATGAAAAAAATAGTTTTCATTGTTCTGTTCTGCATTCTTTTTTTGCAGGACGATTCTTTTTTTCCTCCCTCTCCTGTAGCGGTTTTTGAGTATCCCTTTGTGACCCAAAAAATCACGGTCGCAGGAGACACTCTCTTGCCCTTTACCGTACAGTTTGCCGCAAAATCTGATGATTCACTCGATGTGGATTATGAGATCGGATTTCGCACGCAAGCAAAAAAAATTCAGGTCGGAGGAAACTTTCCGATGAATCTGATCCTAGATTATTACGGATATCATCTAGGATATCGTCGGGAAGGAAGGAATATATTTCTTTTGGTAGGAGACAAATCTCTTTTTTTGATCCCCTATCCAAAAAAATTTCTCATGGACAACCTCTACATCGTTGTCCGGAAAGAATAAACCGGAGAGGTCTTCATTAAGAGATCTCTCCTTTTCCTATGCCAAATGTTTCCCATCGAGCCCCATTTTTTTTCGAACTTCTGACAATTTTTTCTCGGCGATAGTATTGGCTTTTTGAGCCCCCTGCTCTAATATCTCTTGAACACATTTTTTGTTCAATAAAAGTTTTTCCCGTCTTTCTCTGGCTTCACGAAAATATTCCCAGATCAGCTCAAAAAGTTGTTTCTTACTGTCTCCATACCCAATTTCTCCATTTTTGTATTGCTGTTCCAACTTTTTTAGGTTTGGATTGCCAAATAGTTTATGAAATGCAAAAACAGTGCATCCAGACGGATCCAATGGTTCCCCCAGAGGAACTGAAGCCGTTTGGATCGACATCACTTTTTTACGCAAAACTGTTTCATCCTCGAAAATATCAATCGTGTTGCCGTAACTTTTGGACATTTTCTGTCCGTCTAGTCCCGGAATCGTTTGGACATCTTTGAGTATTCGAGGTTTGGGCAGTGTGAATACTTCGCCAAATTGATGGTTGAATTTCTGAGCGATATCACGTGCCATTTCGACGTGCTGTTTTTGATCTTTCCCGACCGGGATAACCTCGGCATCATAGAGCAGAATATCCGCTGCCATGAGTACCGGATAGGTAAACAGTCCCGCATTGGCTTCTATTTTTCGAGCGAGCTTGTCCTTGTAGGAATGTGCTCGTTGCAATAATCCCATATTCGCCTGACAGAGCAAAAGCCAAGTTAATTCCGTATGAGCCCTGATATCCGACTGGCGATAAAAGAGTGATTTTTTGGGATCAATCCCCAAAGCCAACCAGTCTATCACACACCGCTCCTGATGGGCACGAAACTCTTCTGGATTACGCTGAGTTGTAAAAGCGTGCAGATCAGCAATAAAATAAAAACATTCATTGTCCGGATAATCCTGCAGCTCGATCGTCTGCCGCATCATCCCAAAATAATTCCCGATGTGGGGAATCCCGCTAGACTGCATACCGGTAAGAATTCTCATAATTTTTTATTCTTGCTTATTGTAATTGTAACGAAAAAAGAAAAATGATAAATAAATATTTGTTTTTATCCTCAAAGAATTCGTATCATTACAGGAAATGGCACAGAACAAATTCAGACGATCAAAAGAAAGAAAAAAACTGCGTTTTTCTAATTTTCACTACTCGTCTGAAGCTTTTTACTTCCTTACTATTTGCACCAAAAACAGAAATCCTTTTTTTGGAAACATCCAAAACAAAAAGATAGTTCTTAATCCCCTCGGATATATTGCTCAAAAATACTGGAAAGATATTCCAAAACATTTTCCGAATATCGGAATTGATGCTTTTATCATAATGCCAAATCATATTCATGGAGTTTTAAAAATAAAAAAGTCAGGTTTATCAGATATTTGTAGGGGACGCAGATCTGCGTCCCCTACTCCAAGCGACCGGTCAAAAATGCTCATTCCCAAAATCATTCAACAATTTAAATCCAGTGTCACACGAAAAATAAATCATTGCTTTCCAGAAAAAATTTTTCGTTGGCAGAGATCATATTACGATCATATCATCCGAAATGAATTATCATTGAAAAATATACAAGAATACATCCGAATAAATCCTGAACAATGGAAGAATGATGAATTTTTTATTGACTGAAATACTTCTTCCCCAATTTCTTCGCCAACTCTGAAATCTTTACCCGCTCCTGCTGCATGTTGTCCCGATCACGAATCGTTACACTTTCATCTTCTAAGCTGTCATGATCGACCGTCACACAGACCGGTGTGCCGATCTCATCTTGCCGACGGTAGCGTTTTCCGATCGAGCCACCTTCATCATATTCGATATTTCCAAAATGCTGTAAAAGCGTGAAAACTTCTCTCGCCTTTTCTGGCAGTCCGTCTTTTTTGAGGAGTGGCAGCACCGCGACTTTCACAGGAGCGATAAGGGGCGACAGCTTCATCACAACTCGCTCAGATCCATCGTCTAATTTTTCTTCCGTATATCCATCGCACAACAATGCCAGAATCGTTCGATCCACACCAAAGGTCGGTTCGATCACATGCGGGAGTATTTTTTCGCCTTTCTGCTCGTCGTGAATTCGGAGAGTTTGTTTGGAAAACTGCTCGTGCTGAGAGAGGTCAAAATCAGTCCGATAGGCTAATCCATACAGCTCACTCCGACCGAACGGAAAATCGTATTCGATATCCACCGTCCTCTTGGAATAGTGAGAGAGTTTTTCTTCGGGATGTTCATAATCATGCAACTTGTCAGAATCCAATCCAATGGATTTACACCACTGCTGCATCGCTTTCTGCCAGGCATCAAATTGAGATTTCCAGTCTTTTTCTTCGATAAAATATTCGATCTCCATTTGTTCAAATTCCAAACGGCGAAAAATAAAGTTTCCGGGGGTGATTTCATTGCGAAATGCTTTTCCAATCTGTCCAATACCAAAAGGGAGCTTGACCCGCATCGTGTCCACAATATTTTTGAATTCCAAAAAAATAGCCTGCGCTGTCTCAGGGCGAAGATACGCCACACCATCTGCGGCTTGCCCTGAGCTTGCCGAATGGGTTTTTGCCATCTGAGTCTCAAACATCAGATTAAATTTTCTTACCGGCGTGAAATCTTTTTTTCCGCATTTGGGACACTTGATATCATTTTCTTCGATCAATTTGGTGACATCTTCATCTGCCAAACCTTCGCATTCGATATCCAATTGCCCCTCCACCAAATGATCGGCCCGCAATCGGGCTTTACAGTTTTTACAGTCTACCAACTGATCGTTGAAAGAATCCAGATGACCGCTCGCTTTCCACGTGCGAGGATGCAGCAAAATATCACCGTCAATGCCTACCATATCCTCCCTCTGGCGAACAAAAGTATCCCACCACAAATCTTTAATGTTTTTTTTCAGTTCTGTCCCATACGGACCGTAGGTGTACGAATTGGCAAAACCGCCATAAATCGCACTTCCCGGATACGCAAATCCCCTTCTCTTACAAAAAGAAACAATCTGATCCATCGTAGTTTTTGTCATAACACCTTATATAGAAATCAGTGGAATTGTAGATTCTCAGCCCCAAAAAGCAAAAAAAATCACTCCAAATGCTTGAAATTCCCTTTTTATTGTGGTATAATGAGGAGAACACACAGACACACATGAAAGATTCCGAAATCATCCGCAAACTCAATCAGGCGATTCATTCCGCCCAGTCATCCCTAGAGGCAGTAGCCAAATGGTCTGAACTTTTGGCTGAAAAAAACAATGTAGAAATGAGCCCCATAAAAGAAAAAGCAAAAGAACTATCCGATGAAATGATCGGGGAAGAAGAGCGCGTTGTGGAAGGAATTTTTGACGGACAAAATATGACAGCAAAAGACGGAACCGTCTATCCTGTTCCAACAAACTATGCGTCAAAATCAAAACTCGTTGAAGGGGATAGTCTGAAGCTGACGATTAAACCCAACGGAGCTTTTGTGTACAAACAAATCGATATGACTCCCAGAAAGCTTTGTACGGGTCGGCTAATCTTGGAAGGCAATCAGTATAAAGTTTTGTGCGAAGAAAAAACCTATAATGTTCTTTATGCTTCGGTCACATTCTACAAAGCAAAAGTAGGCGACGAAGTAACGGTTATTATTCCTGAAGAAGGCGATGCTGAATGGGGTGCCGTAGAAAACATAATTCCCAGCAAAACATCGTCTCGGTAAAATTTGAACTTTTCAAGCAATCTCCTACAATCTCAGAAGATGCGAGTTTTTTTTATAGCGGCTATCGCTCTATTTCTCAATCTTAATATTGCCTCTGCGGCTCTCGAAGGATTTTCTGATCGCACAGCAATTCCTGACTGGGCACATTCTTCTATTGCGACACTGAGCGAAAAAGAAGTAATGTCAGGAAACTCTGACGGTACTTTTGCGCCTGACCGCCCCATGAATCGAGCTGAGTTTTGCAAAGTATTGGTGCAGGCCACGGGAGTCGAAAAATATCTACCGCTGGAATCTAGCTTTCCTGATGTGGAACGCTCTGACTGGTTTTTCGATTATGTGGAAACCGCTCATGAATATGGCTGGTTGGAGGGATATCCCGATGGTACTTTCCAACCCGGGAGTAAAATTAATCGTGCAGAAGCAGCGAAAATTATGGCAAATGCCTTTGGATTGGAAGTCGCTCCTGAAGCAGAAGATGAACCTTGGTACAAAAAATATTTTCGCACACTTTTACAAAAAGAGTTGCTCCCCCATGGCGCTGAATATACTGACCTGAAGCCAAATCATAATCCGACGCGATCTGAAATAGCCGAACAACTATTTCGGATCATGAAAAAAACAGGGCACCTGACCAGTTTTGATATTGTTCAGGCTGATGATGTACCAGAACCAAATCAAACAGAAAATTCTAATTCTGCTCCTGAATCTTTTACATATCAATCACCAGAAACCATTCAGACCCTTCCCGCTGAGCAGGATGCTGGCACTCTCTACATATACAAAGATGAATCTCTTCCCAAGAAAAAAACGGTTTCCAAAAATCAACGAGATGTTATCGCCCATCAGCTAAAACTTCAGAGTAAAAATGGAATTGTAGAACTAGCCGGACTTCAATTTCGACGCGTAGGGAATGGTATTTATTCCGACTTTAATGATCTGTGGCTGGAAGAGGCCGGACGCAGAATTTCCGACCGTATCCATCCCTACAAAGAACTCATTCATATCCCCCTCAAACAAACCCGATTGGCTATCGGTTCCAGTATTAAAAAAATAACACTCAAGGTAGACATGTCTCAGACCGCAAAATCTGGGAATAATTCCCGATGGGTTCTCCATATCCCCGAATGGATCGATGCCAATACCGAAAAAAAAGTGGGATTTTTCCCTTTCGGAGGAATCAGTATTGAAGTGGAATAACAAAAATATATTTCTCAAGAGAACGAAAGGAAGTAATTTTTATTGACGAGTTTTTCATTCTGTCTACAATCCGTTCGTTCTTTCGGGATCGTAGCTCAGTTGGTTTAGAGCGCCGCCCTGTCACGGCGGAGGTCGCGGGTTCGAGTCCCGTCGGTCCCGCCAGGCAAACATCCTGCCTGGCATTTATTCTCCTTCTCAGGGGGTTTTTGCTAAACTCGTTGACTTGGGGGGGCTTGTGAACTCGTTAACTCGCATACTGATCTCTTATCAGATCAGAACTGGTCTCCTTTATTTTGGATACATCCAAATGCCGCACCTGATGACTAATTCCTGTCTGTAAGTCAACCGTTGGCTTGTATCCCAATTCATTTGATATTTTGGAAATATCCGCATGTTGACCGCGAACGTACCCTTCTTTTACCGGATTGGAAATATAGATTGGCTCAATATTTTTTCCCAAAGCAGCATTTATTTCCTTCAGAATATCATTAAACGAACAGCATTCTCCTGTCCCGATATTATACACTTTGTTTCCAAGCTTCTCATCTGCTTCCAAGGCTAATTTTATCCCCTGCACCACATCCACCACATTGGTAAAATCTCGAAACTGCTCTCCGTCTCCATAAATGACCGGTGGTAGATCACGAGCAATATCCCAAATGAATTGAGAAATCATATTCGCATATCGTCCTTTTGATTCTTCATGGGGACCATAGACCGACATAAAACGAAAACCGATAATCTCTATTTCAGGGTATACTTGGTGATAAATTCGCGCACAGTGCTCATAACAGAACTTCGTCACCGCATAGTGATTGGGCGGAGTAACTGATTGTGTCTCGACAAGTGGCATAGGATTATTCCCATACAAAGAAGAAGTAGACGCGTAGAGAAATTTTTTGGCTCCGACTTTTCGGGCAAACTCCAAGCTCTGGCAAAAACTTTGTATGGAATTTACATATCCCTCTACAAATCCGTCATCAGCAAACATTGGTGCTGATGATGTTCCTGCGAAATGAACTACAAAATCAAATTTTGATCCACACTGCGCTAAGTCTTCAATATTACACGCATCCCCTTGGACAAATCCAACACCAGATTCCAAATTTTCTGCATCCCCTAAAAACAAATTATCCAATGCTACAATGTCATACTCGTCTTTATTGAGATTGCAGAAATTAGAGCCGATAAAGCCCGCACCTCCGGTTACAAGTATTTTTTTCATTTTTTATCATAGATAAATGGATCCCGCATCAAGTGCGGGACAACTTGTTTTCCGGTTCGTTCCTCACCGCAAAACAATCGTTGATTAGAGC
>JAIPJB010000006.1 GCA_021734395.1 Candidatus Altimarinota bacterium | reverse complement strand
GCAGTAGATTCATTCACATCTGAGCCATTAAATGACCAGAGTCCGACCAGTCCTGACGTCACTTTATCATTCTGAGAAGTATTAATTCGAGCGGGTTTAGAGTGGCGGTAGAGGGCTGAAATCTCTGCGCCTGAGAGCGCGCGACTATAAATGCGTGCATCGGCGAGATCTCCAATGAAATCTCTTGGAGTTCCTCCAAGTGCCGCACTATTACTGCCTAGGAAAAGGTTATTGGCTGAGCTAAAATCACTCAGTCCTACTGTTGTCTGTTCCGATTTGAGATCCCCATTAACATAGAGCCGTAGCCCGCTTGATTTTTCACTCTTATACACCATGACGATATGCGTCCAATTCTGCATATCATCAGAAGTATTATAGGTTATTTGGTATTGACCATCAGGTGTATTTCGAATTCCAGCACGAATCTGATCGCCAGGGAAATAATAATCAATGCCATAAGTCGAACTCTTGCCCAAAATCCCCATTACATTCCCATCGGCTGGGTCAGCACCTTTTTTGACCCAGATACTGAGTGTAAAATTATCCGTATTGGTAAAGTTATTCCAGTCAGCATTAGCTATACTCACCGAGTCATTTCCATCAAAGGTCATCGCTCCACTACTCTCCCCATGAGGCCCAGTAGTGTAGACAGGATTCCCACTAATGGAAGCATGGCGGGTGTTTCCGCTAGAGTCTGCAATCCTATTCGCTCTTTTGACCTGAAGTTCATCAATTTCAGTCCAACCAGGATTATTAAAAATAAGATCTGAGCCACTATAAACAGTATAGGTGTATTCAAATGTTTTCACCTCTGAATCAGATAATACCCCCATAGAAACATAGTTTCCGACATCTGCATCATACACTTGAAGTTGATTTCCATTTGTTCCTTTCGCCTTTAGGGTTACATGCATTCGATCTCCTGGCGATACGCCTGATAAATTAGGAAATTGAAATCGCCCCCCAACAACATCTTCTATTCTTTGGTAGTTTCCCTCAAAACCATTTCCTGAACCAATCGAATAAGTAAGAGTGGAACTGTAATCAATGAGCCCATCTGCCTTCCCGTCACTATCGCTATCCGACCAGTCGCTCGCTCCCGGCCCACCCCCATTGACAATAAGATTTTCATGTGGATCGGCACTCGCCGCACTGAGTTTTAGATCGGCAGCTAGATCAGATTTCGAAGGAGAGGTTATCTTGGACTCTGTCGTCCCTGATGATTGTAGGGTATACAGTCGCGAAGCCTCCGAAGCACTCAGCGCTCTCTCGTAAACCCGGAAATCTCGCAGATATCCCGAATAGTACCATCCCGTACCAGCATTATTGGAGCCGAGTCTCAGAGGCACACTCCCCCATCCGACATCTAGATAACTCGGATCCCAGTCACTCGCATTTCCAGGATGCTTATCAATTACTTTTTCTCCATCCACATACACAATGTGTCGAGGGGCATCTCGGTCATAGACACTGGTCACCAGATGCCATCCTTCTCCGGGATAATTAATCCATCCCATACTCCGTTTTTCTCCAGTAGATGCCGTATTATGCAGATCAGAAATAATCGCTCCATTTAAGTCTTGTCGGGTAACACCAAAAGCATGTCCCACGTTTGCCGCTCCGGAAAAAGATGTCCCTCCCCATATCTGCATCCAATTGGCGGGAAAATGAGTATCGGCTTTGTACCAGACAGAGAAAGTCTGTGATCCGGTTGGCTTTACATTGCTACTGTCAACATCGATAGAGCTCGCACCATCAAAATATGATGCGTCGCCAATGGGAAGAGCTCCATCATAGACAGGATTCTTTAATTCTCCATGATTCCCATTTCCAGAACTATCATTCGCACTTCCGTTTAAAGGCCAGTATCCTACTGGAGATCCGACACTTTGTCCGTTGTAGAGATCAGCTACCTGCGAATCAGACAAGGCAACATCGTAGATGTACACATCTGCCATACTTCCATCAATAAAATCTCCCATATTATCGGCATAATACGAAGCTCCAAACAAAATCGGAGAATTGATATTCAGAACACTTCCACTATAGACCTTTGTGTCTTCTAAATTTCCATTCACATACAATTTTACATTACTGCCATCATAAGTAGCCGTAACTTGATACCAAGTATCAAGCAGTACTTCTGTCGTTGAAGTAGCGCCCTGATGGCTCGTTGATTCATCAGGAGCTCCAGCACACCAGCCATTTGGTTGTACCAAACAAAAAACAAATTTTTCTCCTGTAATATCACCAGCGCCTTCTTTCTGAAAATAAAAAGCTCCTCGGTTTATGTCCGCATCAGTATCCGCTCCGATCATAGTTTTCCATCCGGAAAAATTATCAAATTTTATTTTTGTCGACAGTGTAAAAGGACTACTAATTTGGCTGATCGAGGAAACTTCTACTCTGCTTTTGATTCCATCCAACATTACTGCTCCATTTTCTTCATCATTAGGCCCTGTCGTGTATGGCCCCAGATACGACAGTGTCCCATGATTTCCATTTCCCGATACGTCCCGTGTATGACGATCCAGTGGCCAGTGACCGATCGGAATACCAGCATCTTTGCCATCAGTCAGATCAGAAATCTCTGAAGCAGTTAGTGCTCGATCATAGATACGAACATCGGCAATATTCCCTTCCCATGCATACTGAGCGTTGCCTTCATTATTATTCGGGGTTCCAAAAGTAAGGTTTGTATTACTATCACTATAAGAAGAAGAGGAAAAATTCCCCGTCTGATTGAGCGTTTCATTTATATAGAGTTTCAGCTGTTGACTTGTGGAATCATAGACACACGACAAATGAGTCCATTCTCCTATTGTTACCGCTGTTGTACCCACAATATTGATTCCTCCAGAACTTGAGTGATAAGTACAACGAGGTTTTTCTGTCGGATCTAAATCCAAATGTAATCCCCGACTGGAAGTTTGTCCTCCCGAAGATAAAATATATGCATAATGATCTGTCCCATCGGTCTTTACCCAAGCAGACCAGGTCATACTTCCTGTTGGACTAGAAATAGAACTATTCGGTAAATCTCCAACATCAATATAGTCATCTACCCCATCAAATTCATACCCGTGATTGCGGGCATCGATGGTTCCCTGGATAATCCCATGATTCGCATTGGAAGTCTGATCGGTCGCACGAGCTTTGTATTCGCGAACTGAAACATTATCAATACTTACCGTTGTTCCGGCTGTTGCCTGAAAATACCATTCCGTTACGGATGGATGAGTCTTTTGTAGAAGCTGTTGATAGGTTCCCGGCGAAGTGTACACTCCTGTCCATTCTGATGGTCCCCCAGAAGGAAATACGCTCAGTGTTCCTGAAATATTCGTAATCGTAAAATTCAAAATATATGTTTTTCCATCCTGCAACATTCCTCCTGTATAAAACAATGAGGTCGAACCATTGCTTCCATCACACGTCCCTACTCCACCAGAAATACTCCAGCAGGTTTGTTTTGTCCAACCGGTATCTGAACTAAATGTTCCATTACTCACAAGCTCGGTGCCCCCTTGTATGCCGCTCTTCATCAAAGGCCAGTGTCCCACCAGTCCAAAATGATTCGGCGGGCGCATAAGAGTCGCCGCCTGCACGGAAGAAAAAAGAAATCCGAAAAGAAGAAACAAAAGAAAAATGTATTTTGTCCCCTTTCTCGCAAGAAAGGATAGGATAAAAAATCCCGCTCCCTTTTTCCTCATTTTTGAAATCGGAATGTCACGAGAATCTTTTTGAGGATATCAACATTTTGTGCGGGTGATGTAATCTGAAAAAGAGTTCCATGGTGCACAAACCAGACTTCATATGTGTCTCCAAAAACTTCGTCTTGACTTGCAAAGAAAAGCGTCAGGACTCCCGAAACGCGAATCTCCTGAAAATGATCCAGGACAATATCAGGAATATCCTGTCGTATTTTTTCTGGTGTCAGAACAATCTGGTCTTTGAAAGGAGTCAGATAGATCTGAAATGCATCACCGGTCCGAGGATTCACAAATAAAACCGCTTTGCTCTTCTCCCCGTCAGGAATGATTTCTACTTCAAACTGAGCTGGATATTTAAAAGAAAAAGGAGGATTGGGGTGACTAAAAGTTCCCAAGAAAACTGTTTCCTTCCCAAACGGATTATCCGTTTCCCGAGGGAATGATCGTTCAAATTCATTTTTGAGAAGACTCAATACAAAAAGAGAAACCGCAAAGAAAAAGACAATTAAGAGCAGTTTTGTAAATAACGTCAGATCAAAAGAAACGGGATTGGATTGTGTTTTTTTTGTTTTCATCCAAGTGCGGATTTGCTTCTTTAATTGTACACCTTCCATCTTCTACCGCAAAAATTTTTCCGAAGCTTTTTTTCTTTGGGATTCAAACCCAAAACATGCCAAGGGTTAAACCCTCTGTGAGTACATAAAAAAGCGTCATTGTGAGAATCTCTCAGGCGGAAAGAAAAAGGAGTATGATATTCGATAATTCCCACTCTCCCTCTTTGAAAAAAAGGGAGACGGAGGGAGATTTGAATTGCAATCCAAGAAAACTTTTATTGCAAAAACAATGTTCCCGTCCAAAAAATTTCTCCTGGAAATACTTTTCTGGCAAAAGTCATGTTCCGTATCCCCGATCGCAACAAAATCTGCCATGCAGAAGGCTCGCTTTCTTCGAGTGTATTCTGTGGCGTCAAAAGTTCGACCGATTCGCCCAACTTTGCCAGATTCAGAAATCCATAACTCTCTGAAGGAGAATATCTAAAGAGAACGCTCTCTCTGAAGTCTGTATTCTGAGTCAGATTTGCTGTCGGATTACCGTGAGCGGTAAATACTGATTTTATACCCGATTGGGTCGTTGAGAAAACTAAATAGCCATCAAGAAAGGCATACGAAAAGTTTTTGTCCTGCGCTACATTTTCTGCCGTAAAGTATATTTTCTCCTCGAATTCTTGTTTTTGAATAGGAATTTCTTTTGCATCTACAGCGACCAGCTCTTGACGAGTGCTCCCATCAGGAAGTTCCACCTCTTCCTCCTGAACTGCAAAGCGTGTCTGGGCAAAATGGATAATATCGTGCAGTTGAGAAAGATTTTTTTCAGCATCCGGTCCCCCAAAGCCAGTGACCAATGTGAAATCCAAAAACGGAGTTTCTGATTCTTTGAAGTTGAGGATAAAGGCATATTGCCCGTGCATACGAGAAAGGAAATCCCGTTCAAAATCAAATCGATCCCCAAAAAGCTGTCGTGATGTTGCCCGCAAAACACCGTCAAATAAAACCGAAAACTGCGGGTGAAATTCGGCTAAAAATTCTTTGGTGTGCTGATATTTCGCATACAGATCCGCTCCGTTCATAAAGAAAAGCGTGTTCTGAGGAGCAAACTGAGCGAGCTCCGGCATCGTCTGATTTTCTGAGCGATTGGTTTTTTTCTGAGCAAAAACTCCTTCTTCGGTCAGCATTTTTGTATGCATGGAAATTGTTTTTTCTTCGAGTTCCAAGCCTACTCCCCCAAAAGGCAAGCTCTGACTTAATGCTGCCCACAATGGTTTTGAAGCTTTATTTTCGGCCGAAGAAAAGAAAATATCCGTTAGTGGCTCATTTTGCGAAAACAGAAAAACATGTGTCCCTCGTGGCATATCTCGCCGGATATCCCTGTATTCAGGAAGATCCGACAGAGTACTCGGAGATTGAAACATTGCTTTCAAAGTATCGACCGAAGAAGCAAAAAATACATATTTCCCGCGAATACCAATTCCCAAGCCCGAAGAAAACGCCGGCGTAAGGATCTCAGCATCTTTTACTTCTATTTTTTGAAAAGCTTCTGAAGGAAGTTTGAATTTCTGTAAAAAGACATCCAGTTTTTTCCGATTTTGGTACCGAGCCGAGACCACTCCTTCTCCGGAAGAAAAAAGAGCTATCCCTCCCTGATGTCCAATCCAAGGAGCAATATCCTGTGCAAACGTAATACCAAAGCGATCACCAATGAAAAGATCCAATAAAGTATTTACCTGAACTTCGGGAAAAACATGCTGGAGTTGGGTCAGGGAATCCTGATCCAGAGAAAATTCGACAAAAAGAGTCGCATCGGAAGACACCATCTGATCCAATTCGCCAGCTCGTAATTCTCCAGCCACCGAAAAAAGACCCGCTAATCCGATCAGAAAAAATCCGACTCCTACCCAAAAAGCGGGCTGCAAGGAAAACTTCTTCCGCAGTGAAGAAGATGATTTCTTTTTTGTTTTCATCGGCGAGAATTGTGCCCGATGTCCACAAAAAATCAAGTTGACTTTTTCCTCCCCCAACATACTATTTGCCCGTTTTCCGGGGCGTAGCTCAGTGGACATGGGTGCGTCCGCCTGAGGCGGATGAGATCGCTAGGGAAACAGTTTTAATGCCAAAAACTTATACGGTGTATATTCTTTCAAATCCTCAAGGAATCCTTTACAAAGGCATCACAGAAAATATCACTCGAAGATTGGAACAACATAATCAAGGAAAGAGCCGGTGGACAAGAGAAAAAGGACCCTGGAGAGTCATATACCAAGAAGAATACACCACAAAGAAAGAAGCATTAAAAAGAGAAAAGTTCTTTAAATCAGGCAAAGGAAGAAGCGAATTAAAAGAACTTCTTTCTCAGAACGGGGCGTAGCTCAGTTGGCTAGAGTGCGTGGTTTGGGACCATGAGGTCGCTGGTTCGAGTCCAGTCGCCCCGACCAGTTAAAAAAATGTGGGATTTATTCCACAGTTTTTTGACTTGCTCAGGATGAGTGACGCGAACCAGCTGGTTCGCATTTTTGTCCCAGAATGAAGTGATGGGGTACAAAAATCCTGAGCGAAGCGAAGAATACAGTCGCCCCCTCCATGAGGTCGTCCTGCCTGAGGCGGATCGCCCCGACCAGTTAAAAAAATGTGGGATTTATTCCACAGTTTTTTGACTTGCTCAGGATGAGTGACGCGAACCAGCTGGTTCGCATTTTTGTCCCAGAACAAAGTGATGGGGTACAAAAATACTGAGCGAAGCAAAGAATACAGTCGCCCCCTCCATGAGGCCGTCCTGCCTGAGGCGGATCGCCCCTGAATCTTCAACCAAAAACCACAGAAATAATTTGCTCTTTCTTCTGCTTTTGAATATTTTTCGCACAACGGGGTGTAGCTCAGTTGGTAGAGTTCACGGCTGGGGGTCGTGAGGCCGCTGGTTCAAGTCCAGTCACCCCGACCATTTTCATGAGGCCGCCCGACCAGATACAAAAACAAAGAAGTTTTTGTTAGCAGTCGTGGGGACATCTATGAATTCAAATGTATTTACTCTCGAAAAAATCCACCCAATGCTATACAGGACATTACCGACTGCTTGGTGTATTTGTTTTTTGACGGTCTTGGAAAATTTGTAATTTCTAAGGAAAAGAATAAAAAGTAAGTCAGAAGAAGTAATTTTTTAAAAATGCAAAGACCAGAACTTCGTGAAAACTCAGAAATGAGAGCTTATTGTCCAGAGTGCAAATCAATATGCACTTTTCATTCTCGCAATCCTGATCAGGGAGGGAACCATTATTCATCTTTTTCTGTAAATTTTTCTGCAGAAGAGATTCTAAGCGCAGGAAAAGATGAGAATGGTTACCCATACAATAGAGTTATTTATCACGCTTATAAATGTGGAGGGTGTGGAAGAGGCGGTATGTCAGCAAGTTATATTTCTACTAAGAATTCAAAAAAATTAAAAGAGTTTTACCCATCAGCAATAACCCATGAATTACTTCCAGGCACTCTTCCAGAAGAAATAAAGAAAGAATACAAAGAAGCTGAGATTTGTTTCGGGAATAGATGCAATAGAGCTGCTTCAGCAATGATAAGATCAACTCTTGAAAAGATACTCAAAGCTAATGGATATAAGGAGGAGAATGCTAACGGCTTTGATAATATGTGGCTTACAACAAAGATAAAAGAAGCAACAAAAGATGGCGTACTTACATCCGCAAGAGGAGAGCGAGCAAAGAATGACATAAAGGTTTTAGGAGATGAAGTTGTCCATCGGGATTGGAGAGAGGTTACAGACGAAGAAGTAAAAAATGCCCTTCAATACGCCTTATGGATCATTCGTGATTTATATGATGACAGAGCCACAACTGAGGAGATTTTGCAAACAAAAGGAAGATTGTGAAGAATACAATCGCCCTCCATGAGGCCGTCCCACCAAGGCGGGATCACCCCGACCAGTTTTTAGAAACTAAGCCTCCTCGCTCAGTTGGTATGAGTTTTCGATTCTCATATTTATCGAACAATTTCCTGTCTTTTTCGCTGTTCTAATTTTTCTTCGAGAGGCTTCAAAAAATATTTGAGTTCTTCCAATTGAGATGTCCGGGAAACTTTTTCCAAGAAAAACCCCGTCATTCTTCCTTTCTCTCCTTGAAGTATATTTCTGAGTCTCCGAATTTCTGATTCGGAGGCAGTCTTTGTTTCGCCCCAAATATTTTTTTTTCGTTTGGAATATTCTAAATTATCTTGGCGCGTTTGGAGATATTCGAGCTGATCGCGAGCGGTATATACATCCCCTTTTAGGTTTCCTTTGTTGTCGCGATATTTTTTTTCATAGGCTTTTAAATCAAGGATTCCTTTTTCTCCTCCGCGATTATATCCCTGTAAGTGAAACTCATATTTCCCCTGAGTATTTTTTTTCCACCAGGAGAAAACAACTGATTTTTCTGATCGAGAATACTCTATCACTATATCTTTATAGAGAGGCTCTTGTTTTTCTTTTGAGGGCTCTTTGCTGAGCGAACCATTTTTATTTTCATAGATCGCGGAAATCTCAAAATGAGGCACCGAAAGGCCGTGATCAAAAAACTCCCCGGCTATTCTGTCGTATTCGTCCATATATTTCTGGAGCTTTTCTTTTGGTTTTTCTTGCTTTTCTGATTGTTGAGAGGGTGTCTCTGCTGAGCGAAGAGCAACAACGCTCATGGGTTCCGAAGGCGTGTGAAAAAGAAATTTCATAGGTATATTCTTCTCCTCATTATACCATAAAAACGATTATAAATCAAGCTTTAGGAAGTTCGAACCAAAAAATCTCAGAGTTCAAATTCGAATTCGAATTCTAAGAGAAAGAATATTCACGATTGTCTTCTGATAGTCAGGCTTGTTGAAAATACTGAGAAAAACATCACCCTTTGTGCTGTAGTATTTTTTTGTATTCTTTTCGAAAAATTTCCAAAAATGCGAGCGCGAGCATCAGCACGAAAGGACCAAGAATAAGTCCCTGAATTCCAAACGCAAAAAATCCTCCCAAAATCATGACCAGTACCGCAAGAGGATGCATGAAAGATTTCACGCCGATAACGTATGGTTTAACAATATTATCCGCAATCGACACAACTCCCACACACCAAGCGGTAAAGAAAACAGCAAGAGCAATGTGTACGTTGAAAAAAAGATAGATCGCCACGGGAATCCATACGAGTGAAATACCAATATACGGAAGAATGGCTAAAATAGTCCCAATTGCACTCCAAAAAAGAGCATTGTTGATGCCGACAATCGTCAACGCCACCCAAAGAAGGAGCCCCTGAGCTACTGCCGCACCGAATATCCCGTAAATAATCGAGTGGGTCAATCGATACATCTTGTGAAAGAGTTCTTCTCGGTGTTCTTTTTCGAGCGGTAGGATAGAGCGAACATAGGAAACAAATTTTCCTCCGTCACGAATAAAGTAAAAAAGTGCCAGAAAAAATATCACAGCATGGATGATGAACACTGTTAACTGGCGAAGTATATTCGTGGCATTTTTGAGCAAAAATTTACTGATTTCACCGATAAAACTCCCCGCAACTGAAAGGATTTCCTGTGAAGAAATAGGCGTGTAATCCCAGAGGTTCTGAGCCATAGCAGCAATCCATGGATATTGCGATTCCAGTGAAGAGAGCGGATATTCCGTCTGCATTAATTGTACAATCTGTGTATCAATAGTGGTATAGGCATCTCCTGCCTGTCCCACAATCGCAAAAAAGATCAAAACCAATGGACCCAAAACTAATGTCGTCACCAAAACCAACGTGAAAAAAGCCGAGAGGGTTTCCGATATCTGAATGTTTTTGTCGATCCATCTATGAAATGGATACACCGCCGTCGCAATGACAGCCGCAATAAAAAGAGTGCTCAAAAAAGGAGTCGCAAAAAGAAAAAGAATCACCAGTAATAACAAGCACATCCCTACCAAAAAGTATCTCTGAATACCGGGAATAATACTGTCAGAAGATTTCATCATTTTTCATTATAAACGATTTCGCAAAAAAACAATGCTTTACTCCTGAATTCTGTTTTTTAACCTCGGGTTTGATTTATTTTTTTCTGAATCACTCGAAAGAGATTCTCTGATGTAGAGTTCGTCTCCTGTGCGCACTTTTTGGGGCACAGAGAATGTTCCTTTTTGTCCTTTTGTAAGCTGGGAAACTTTTTTTTCTGATTCATCACGAAGCTCTGTAATCGTACATCGAAGCGTCCCTGTCGTATTGCCCAATATGTAAACGGTATCTCCAACGGAAATATCTTCAGACTGAATCAAAACCTCAGCCACAGAAGCCCGAGGAAAATAATGCGTGATTTTTCCAGAAAAAAGTTTTCGAGTAGTGGCTTTGCTGCCGTAGGATCGACTCCAAGCGCCAACTGGACGACCATACAAAAACCCTTTGTTCAATCCTCGGTTGTAAACCGTTTCTAGATCCGTAAATAATTCTCGGATTAAGTCATCTGAATACGTGTTGTTTTCAATTGCATCGAGTGCTTTTCGGTAGGCCGAAGTCACGACCGATACATATTCCGGCGAGCGACCTCGCCCTTCGATTTTGAAGACCTGAATGCCGGCATCTACCACCCGATCCAAAAAATCAATCGTGCACAAATCTTCCGGACTCATGACATATTGAGATTCGACGGATAGTTCGTCACCCGTCTCTTCATCGATTACTCGATACGGCCGACGGCATACCTGTCGACATAGACCCCGGTTGGCCGATAAACCATGTTCAAAAGCAGACAGAAAACAGCGCCCGCTGACGGAAATACACATGGCTCCATGACAAAATCCTTCCAGCTCGATCAAATTTCCTTTCGGCCCCAAAATCTTTTGTGTTCGAATTTGCTCGCTGATTTTTTTGATCTGCCCCAAATCCAACTCTCGTGCCAAAACTACCCGATCACAAAACCGAGCATAGAATTTGACCGCTTCGACATTGGAAATCGAAAGCTGTGTCGAGGCATGTACTTCTTGCCCGATGTCTTTACAGTATTGAAGTACCGAAACGTCTGCGGCAATAATCGCATCAACCTTATTTTTTTTTGCTGCGTCAACAATTTCACGCATAAGTTTTTGTTCGGTGTCATACACAATAACATTGA
Source organism: Candidatus Altimarinota bacterium (assembly GCA_021734395.1). Lineage (GTDB taxonomy): Bacteria > Patescibacteriota > Gracilibacteria > UBA4473 > UBA4473 > JAIPGI01. The sequence continues at coordinate 12,394 of JAIPJB010000006.1, read as the reverse complement.
TAACGAGGTACGCTCTGATTTTTGCTGTGTGACAAATATCCACAATCTCTGAAATATTTTCCAAAGTGAATTCCTTCGTGCAACCATATCGCATATTGAGGTGTGTTACACCAAAATATACCGCATCCGCCCCAGAATTAATCGCCGAATGCAAAGCTTCAAATGATCCAGCAGGAGCCAAAAGTTCTGGTCTTTTGAATGTCATATCGGTGCGCATTGTACGAGAAAAAAAGAGGAACAAAAGCCTTTTCTTTTGAGGTCTAGAAAATGACTGGACAAAAAGCAGCCTCAGCGTTAGAGTGGCGCGGCAAATGCCCATTTCTGTCGCAGAACTTGCCAAACAACTTGATATTGCACCCGAAGCGGTACAGCTTCATGCAATGGATTTGAATTTTGAAATCGGTGAGGATGAGATGGTTTCTGATGAAATTGCCGCTCAAATACGAAAAATAGAACAGGGCGATGAAATTCGACAGGTCGAACACGAAATCGAAGAAGAACTCGAACGAGAAATCATCGAAAAACAACAGGAACGAACCGCCGGACAAAAAAAAGCTAAGCATCGCAAAAAAAAAGACGAGCCGGATAAAGAACCAGAAGTCATAATCCAAAAAGCAGACGATGGATCTATTGTTTTGCCTGACACCCTGACTGTCCGAGAGTTCGCACTCAAAATCAGCAAGCCCATTCCTATTGTTCTGGTCAAACTCAAGCAAAATGGAATCATTGCTAATCTGACACAGGAAATTGACTATGAAACAGCGGCTGTTATCGCGGATGAGCTCGGAGTAAAAGTAAAAAAAGAAGCGGTGGAATTATCCGGAGAAGATCTTTTTCGAGCAGACCTCTCACAACTTTTGGACGAAGAGGATGAAGAGCTTTTGGAATCACGTCCTCCCATTATTTCGATTATGGGACATGTCGATCACGGAAAAACATCAATCCTTGATTACATTCGAAAAACAAAAGTGGCCGAAGGAGAAGCCGGAGGAATTACGCAAAAAATTGGAGCCTATCAAATCGATATTCCTTCTTCTGATAAAAAATCCGACACTCCATCAAAAATAACTTTTCTCGATACTCCTGGGCACGAAGCTTTCACTGTTATGCGAGCTCGTGGTGCACGAGCAACTGATGTAGCGGTTCTTGTCGTTGCCGCTACCGAGGGACTCAAGCCTCAATCTCTAGAAGCAATCAATCATGCCCGAGAGGCAAATATTCCGATTATTGTGGCAATCAACAAAATGGATTTAGAAGGAGCCAATCCCGATCAGGTCAAAGGACAGCTGGCTGAAAACGATCTCAATCCTGAAGATTGGGGCGGAGATACTCCATGCATAGAAGTTTCTGCCAAAACCGGAAAAGGCATAGAGAAGCTTTTGGAAACAATTCAGCTCGTAGCCGAAATGCAAGAGCTGAAAGCCAATCCTAATCGAAATGCCATCTGTACAGTCATTGAATCTTCACTCCAGCAAGGAATTGGAGTGACTGCAACAGTCCTGGTAAACACTGGAACACTGAAAAAAAGCGATGCTTTTGTCATTTATGATCAGCATGGAAAAATACGCACCATGACTGATTTTAGCGGAAAAAATATCAAATCTGCCCTCCCCTCTACTCCCGTACAAGTCACAGGCTTAGAAAAATTGCCTCAGGTCGGGGACATTCTGCAGATCATGGAAAATGAAAAAGCCGCCCGCCGAAAAGCGGAAGAAGTCGCGACTATTTCTCATGAAGACGAACTGAGTAAACGCAAGAAATTTTCTCTGGCCAGTATGAAAGCCAAATTGGCGGAAGGAAAAATGCATCAGCTCAAAGTCATCGTCAAGGCTGGAAGTAAAGGATCATTAGAGGCGGTAATCAACGAAATCGAAAAAGTTAAAACCGAAGAAAGTTTTTGTAAAGTCGTTCATTCGGGAGTCGGTGAAATCACCGAATCCGACATCATGCTTGCGAGTGCCGGCGATGCTCTCGTTGTAGGATTTAATGCGGAAGCTTCCGGTCGAATCGAAAAACTCGCAGAAAAAGAAGATGTACTCTTGTTCTCGTTTGACGTCATCTACCATCTGACAGAAAAAATAAATGACCTGCTTCTCGGAAAACTAGAAGAGAGTGAAACCGAAACAAGTTTAGGAACTTTCAAGATCAAAAAAGTTTTTGCAACCAATAAAAAAATGGCTGTCATCGGGGGAGATGTGGTCAGTGGAAAAGTACGCAAACTTTCTCGATTCCGCTTGGTTCGAGAAGAAAAAAATGAAGAAACCGGTGAAAAAGAAGAAAAAATTATCGGAGAAGCAAAAATCAATTCTGTTCAACTCGGGCAGAAAGAAGTGAATGAAGTCAATGAAGGCACCGAGTGTGGTATGAAAGTCGATCACAAAGAACTCACCTTTCAGGAAGGAGACAGGCTGGAGCTTTTTATGCTCAAAAAATAATACGAAGATATTAAGTGGTTTTCTTCTGATTGATTATTGGGAATACTTTTTCAGCCATCTCTTTTGCCGTTTCTACAACATCTTTTTTTCTATCCGAGCTCGCACACCAAAGAATATCATCTACCGTACATTCTTCATTTAAAAGATCCTGAATTATTTTTTCTACATTTTCTGTCATTTCAGGCATTAATTTTTCAATTACCAGAGGCCAGTTTTGAGGAGGAACCCCTGCTCGTGCAAGCATTTCCTCATATGCCTTCAATTCTAATCCAAATATTTTTTTGAGTTTCTCCCCACTGCCATTGAGTGCGGCATACAGAGTTTCTTGTGCGTGTCCTTTGAGAAGACTATTAAAAATCATAGCTGCTTGTTGGGGAGTTATTTTTTCATCTTGATGAGCATCAACAATTTTTCGAAGTATTCCCCCAAAAACTTCTGCGGCATTTGCAAGATCCTTTTTACTACAACCCAATTCCTGATAAGTTGCCATCTGAAGCATTTGGCTTCGACAAGCTTTTGCGGCTTTGGGAGACATGTGTCCATACCCATTTTTATGAAGAAACTCCTCCAACCAAGGTTCCACTTTCCCTTCTTCTTGCGGAAAAATATTTTCTGATGCCATTCCTTCGGAGCTCATTTTTCTTCCTATTCTACACGATTTTTTTCTATTGAACAACCCTTTTATACAAAAAAAGAGAGTTCGATTCAAGATGACAAGAACTATTTTTTGTTTACAATCGGACACGAAAATGAAGCGTTCTGAATTTCTCTTTACTTTCGGGCGGATACTCAGTGACGGCATCATGATTTTCCTGGGGCTGATGCTGGCATATTTTTTGCGTATGCGCTGGTTTGAATTTTTTGAGCTTGCGCCTCCAACAACGCTTTTCCCCCTCGAATCATTTTCTATTTTTTCGTTAAAAATAACTTTCGTTCTACTTCTGGTAATGGCCTTTAATGGTCGATATAAATTTTACGCAGATGAAAAAATATGGGATGAAATCCTCCATGTTTTCTGGAGCTTTTCTGCCGGCATGGCACTCATTTTGATTGTCTTTTTCTTCTCTCGTTTTCTTTTCTTTTCGCGCTTTATTTTTGGTGTTTCATGGGTGACAGGACTTCTGCTGGTTTTGACAGGACGGGTTGGACTGCGCAAAACCCGAGAAAAAATCCATGAATGGGGATACGGCCGAATTAAAATTCTCCTTTTGGGAACGGGAAAGATTGCCCAACAAGCTCTTGATTTTTTGAGGAAAAGTCCCAAATACGAGCTTGTAGGGGCTTTGAGCGAAGTAAAAATATCCCAGAAAACATTTCAGGGACTTCAAATCATTGGTAATTTTCGGGAATTTGAAAGTGTTCTTAAAAAATATCAGCCCGATGAAGTTATTGTCGCCAGCGAAAATGCCAGTGAAAAAATCACTTCGAAGCTGGTACGACTCGCTCATATCAATCATGTAAAATTCCGATTTTTGCCGGACGAACTGGGTCTGGATTTAGCAGCAGTAACTATTTCGACACTTGGAAATCTCCCCCTCATCTCACTACAAAGTACTCGTCTGGGACGCTGGGGATATGTCATAAAATCTTTTATTGATTACATTGTTGCTCTGGCAGGAGTTCTTCTCCTCAGCCCCCTTTTGGCAATTATTGCTTGGAGAGTAAAACGAGAAAACAAAAAGGCCCCTATTTTGTACGTTTCCCCGCGTATCGGGCGAAATGGAAAAGAATTTCCGTGTTTTAAGTTTCGAACCATGATTCCCGATGCAGATCAAAAAAAGAAAAAATTATTGAAAAAAAACCAGCGAAAGGGAGGTGTTCTTTTTAAGTTGGACGATGATCCACGAGTAACAAAACTCGGAAGAATCCTGCGAAAATGGTCTTTAGACGAACTACCACAACTCTTTAATGTCTTGCGAGGAGAAATGAGCCTTATTGGTCCTCGGCCTCATCTCCCCGAAGAGGTCAAAAAATACGGAAAAGATGATCATCGTGTTTTTTGGATTAAACCCGGTCTGACAGGTTTTGCACAAATTAATGGTCGTTCAAAATTGAGCTTCGAGGAGGAAATGAACTACGAACTTTTTTATCTCAAAAACTGGAGTCTGTGGCTGGACTTGATTATTTTTCTCAAGAGTATTTGGGTCGTACTACAACGAAAAAATGTGAGCTAGAGAAAGGATAATTGTGGAAGATGAGAAAAATTTGATATCGGAAATGTTTTTACATTTTCCAGTCATCCCTCTACAGTTTGCGTGTTCATTTTTCTATAAATTTCATGAAACGATTTCTTTCTGTCCTCGGATTCATCAGTCTCCTTATTCCTCATGTATCTGCCTTTCGGGATGTCGCCAATCATAGTAAAATATATCCTGCGGTACAGAGCGCGATTGAACGCGGGATACTAGAAGACGGAACCTTTTTCCGTCCAGAGGACTATGTTCCGGCTCAGATGTTTTGGGAGGTCGTCCTGCGTGATACTGGATTTGATCCGGAATCTGCCACATTCGGCACTCCTCTTCCTCCCAATATCAGTGAAGATGATCCTCTCGCACAATTCTTAAGAGAAGGTATTCGTCGAGGTTTTATTAATGCCGAAGAATCTTTTGATAAAGAACGATTTTTATCTCGTATAGAAGCGATTGAGATACTGGTAGAAACAAAAGGAATTCGTGAGCCCCGAGCCAATTCGAAGGCTTTTTTGCGACGAGTTAGTGGCGTACCGCCACGAGCACCAGATTATTTGCGTTTTGTAGAAGCCGCGTATGCTTCAAAAATATTAGAGAATGAGGACATTAACCCCCTCAATCCCAAGGCTCTCCTCAAACGAAAAGATCTTCTTACTTGGCTGTACCGGTTTCATGATCACGGAGAAAAAAAATCAACGATTAATCCTCGTACCGCACGTCCAAGCTTGGCCAATCTGCGAGAACGACAACGAACTATTGAAGAACAAACAACTCCTTCTTCAGAGGAAAAAAATAAACCTCTCATTCGAATTCAACCTATTTCTACGGGAGAACTAACAGAAGTGAGACGCTCAGGAGAAGGACTGCATATTCCGAATGGAAAAGTATTCGAAAGTGTTTTTCAGCAGATCGAACAAAAATACCGTTTTTCGGATGAGCTCACAAATGAGAAAAAAGAAGCTATGATCGAAGCCGCTATTACCGCCATGGTGGAGAAAATGGATGATAAATACTCCAGTTATATTGAACCCGCTAAAAGTCAGGAGTTTCGAGCCGGTCTCGATGGGGAATTTGAAGGCATTGGAGCGTATGTAGAAATGATCAATGGAAAATTTACTATTACGGCTCCCATCAAAGGATCTCCTGCCGAAAAAGCAGGTGTTTTAGCTGGTGATGTAGTCACACATGTGAATGACGAATCTGTGGCGAATCTCTCAGTAAATGAAATCATTACCCTCATCAAAGGACGGGAAGGAACACCGGTAGAACTCCAAATATTACGTGATGAAGAAGTACAGCACATTACCGTCACTCGAGGAAAGATCACAATTCCTTCTATTACGCTGGAGTGGGAGAAGTCAATTCCTATTATTGGGATTCACAAATTCACACAGGATACCAAAACCGACTTTGCGAGAATTCTTACTCAAGAAGTACTTCCTCGTCGTCCCCGCGGTATTATTCTGGATCTGAGAAATAATCCGGGTGGATTTCTGAGCGCGGCAGTAGAAATGGGAGAATTTTTATTGGACAAGGGCGATCATATTTTTTCGGTCAACTACAAGGATCGAAATCAAAAATATGTTTCTTCTCGCCAAGGAGAACTCTTTCATCAAGAAAACATCGTCATCCTTCAAAACAAAGGAACCGCTTCCGCTTCTGAAATTTTTGCGGCCGCAGCCCAAGATCACAATCGAGCAGTCGTCATCGGAACTCAATCGCTGGGAAAAGGAACCGTTCAAGAGATCGTGAATTATGGAAATGGGGGGATTCTGAAGCTGACAGTCGCAAAATGGCTGACGCCGGAAAATCGATGGATTCAGGCCGGAGAAAAACACGGAGTCATCCCTGACATCGAAGTAGCTGATCCTACGCCAGAGCAAAAAGAACAAGAGATTGATCCTCAAATCGATGCGGCCGTGCGTCATGTACTGAGTCATTAATCAGAGTTTGTACGCTCAAATTTATTTTTAAAAGATGCTCCTTCAGGAGCATCTTTTTTTAGGAAAAGAGCTTTTTTGTTCAAAAAATGTGGAAAAGGGAAACAAGGTAATACTTTTTTTATTCATGAACAAAAAAGTTGACCATAGGTTTTTCCGTCCGTACAATACGACAGAATACCAATACACACTTCATGCTCGAAAATCTTCTTCTCAGTATTGCCAGCCTTATAAGTGCAAATCCAGGCATGACTTTCTTTGAAGCAGAATTGGACATTCCTGCAGGAGAATTTGAGTTATCCGCAGAAATGGAATGGAATGCTGTCACTCTTTTTTCTCCGGATGGCTCTGCTCTTCCTCCAATGTGGTACCACGACGGAGAGAACTTCCGTCCTTGGCCGATTGCCGAAGAACCCAATGAACAAGAAAACCAAACCTTATTGGAACTCCTGCTTACCAATCCGGAAAATGACACTCTCCGTATAAAATCTAACGAGCCAGTGTCGGTCGTGGCTCATTTTTACAATACTCGTATTTCGGGGGAAAGATTTGTGGCTACTGCAGGCACGAGCGATCATTCCGAAACTCGCTCATCGGATGACAATTTCTCGCCTCTGGATGACGATACCTTTGATGACCCGGAAACGGGACTTGCTCCCTATGTATCCAAGCCACAGTATATATCACGACATCAATGGGGAGCCAACGAAGATCTGCGAGTATGGAAGCCCACCCGCAGAGGACTTCTTCAACAATGGTTTGAAACCGAAGAAGATCTCGTCGAGCCCCAATATCGTCCAAAAGTAATCCGAGCGAAAGATCAGCAGGGACGAGATCTGCGCTGGCCTATTGCCGAAAGTCCAATAATCAAAAAATTTGTTATCCACCATACTGGAGAGTATGTCGAAAATGGACGTGACCCAATGGAAATCATGCGAGCTATTTATGCTTTTCATACATTGACTCGAGGATGGGGAGATATTGGGTATAACTATGTGATCGATAAACAAGGAAATATTTATGAAGGTCGAGCCGGAGGCCCTCGAGCAGTCGGAGCTCACGTTGCCTTTCATAATATTGGAACAGTCGGAGTTTCCTTGATGGGAAACTTTGAATACGAGCAGCCTACCGAGCGTCAACTGGATGTTTTGAAGGTATTACTCGCCGAGCATGCCAACAGATTTAATCTTGATCCCAAGGAACGCAGTTTTTTTCTGGGAACCAACTCCTATAATATTGCGGGACATAAAGATGTCGCTCGACAAGGACATGCCACATCCTGTCCGGGAAAAAATCTCGCTGAACTCCTGCCTCGTCTCCGGAGAGAGGTCGCTTTTTTGAAGGATGTCCTCTACCGACAGGAAAAATCACAAAAACCTATGGCGCGGGATTTCTTGCAGCAGAGTGAAGATGCTCCTCAGTTTTTCAAAAAACCGGAACGATTTCAACGCCCTGAAAAGGCTCCCCTCATCAGTCCGGCAAAACTCATCACCAAAGAAATTATTCAGCGTGGAGATCGCAAAACACTCGAAGTAAAATTCGAAAATGGAACCCAAGATATGTGGCCGGCAAAGATTTCAAAATTTTTGATACAAAATCTTCCCGAAGGAATGAGTGCTACCCCTTTCCGAGCAGTAGATTCTATTCAGCCAGGGAGAGATGGATTTTTTCGGGGAACTATTATTGTCGATAATGTTCCGAATGGGATCTACACCCTGCACATGTATCCTGAATTCATAAAGGATAAAATTTTTCGCGATCAAGAATTCCCTTATTTTGAGCTGCCTATCCAAGTTTCAGGAGATAAAATTATTCGTTCAGCAAATCCCATCCCATCCACTTCTAAAAAAGAAGAAGAAAAACCTGATTTTTTGAAGAAATTATCGGCAACAATGTTTCACCGAAGTGCCGCAAAAAACGATCAGCCAAAAGTAAAAGTAAAACTGAAATTTTTTGATCAAAACTATGCTCAGGTCGACTCGACTCAAAAGATAATTCTTCTAGAGGACAGCAAGCAAATTGCGTCCATTCATCCTTCCACATCCGTAAAAATTGTTCCGGATGCGGATATAAAGAAAAAACAGCGCTTTGTTCGTATCTACAGTGGAGAAGAGAGCTGGATCGCCAATCACGTAACACTTCGAACTGACGGAATCTTGCAGATAAAAAACTATTCTCGAAATCTGGGAAAGCTCCCTTATAATCAGTTTCGAAGAGAACTTCATTTTTATCCAGAAACGAGCGAGAAGCTCCTGATCGTGAATGAACTGCCGATTGAGGAATATCTCTGGGGACTGGCGGAAGAGCCGGGTACTGAGCCCGATGAAAAACGACATGCGATTCATGTCCTCGCGCGAAGTTATGCGTATGTATATTCCGGAGCAAAACGAAAATTTGGAACCTCTCTGTATGATCTGGAAGATGATCCAGCCACTTCACAATTTTATCTGGGATACGATTGGGAACGATATCATTCCAGTCAAAAAGACTTGGTCGCCGAGACAGAAGGTCGGGTTCTCACCTATGCCGGACAACCGGTCATCGGTCCGTACTTTACCCAAAGTGAAGGACATAGTTCCGACAAATGGCACAAGGCATATCCGTGGGCAAAAGTTCGACCACTGCCATTTGATGAAGGACTTGAGCAACGCGGGCACGGCGTCGGACTCTCGGGAAATTCTGCGCGAGAACTCGCAAAGCAAGGAAAAAATTACGAGGAAATTATTGATTACTTTTTTGAAGGAGTGAAAACCGAAAAAATCTATTAAGATATTTGTTCTCACAAAAAAATACTGAACACATTTTTTGTTCAATGTTTTTCTTGACAGTTTTTACTTTGCTATTACACTTCGCCCGTTTTCCATACCTAATTACTTGATACTTTTTCTCATGACCAATCGGAGCAGCGCACGACAACATGGAGGCCATCTCATTAATGAGCGCCGAAAAAAATCTAGTATGGCGAAACGACGCAACAAACAGAAAGCTCGTGAAAAACGGGAAGAGCTACGCGAAAAAGGATTGAATTGTTAGAAACGATTTCTCATTTCGAAATCGTTCAACACTTCCACTCGTAAACTCATAGACTTGGAAACTCGTCATTCTTTTTTTAATTGCTCCAGCATTTCTTTCATTTTTCTCGACATTTTTCGTGGCATTTCATAGCGGATGCGAACAATGTGATCTCCGACTTTTCCATCCTGACGGACTCCTTTTCCTCGAATACGCAGAAGTTGTCCATCGCGGGTATTTTCAGGAACCGTAACGGTTCCTTTCCCCCAGAAAGTTTGAACTTCAAACTTTCCTCCCAAAAGAGCATCAAAGACTGATATTTTAAGAGGGGACATCAGATCAAGTCCCTGCCGCTGAAATTCTTCGGAAGGACGAACTCGGACATGCACATAGAGATCTCCGCTTTGTCCTCCGCGAATACCGGCTTCTCCTTTTTCCGAAAATTTAAGTGTTGCTCCGTCCTCCACTCCCGCAGGAGTAGAAAATGAAATTTTTGTTTTCCCTTCTTTTCGTCCTTCTCCTCCGCAAGCCGAACAAGTTTTTTCAAATGTGATTCCCTGCCCTTGGCAATTCGGACATGCCGTTCTCTGAGCCACAGCTCCAAATGGAGTCTGAAACTGACGGCTGACCGATCCACTCCCCCGACACGTTGAGCATGTTTTTGCGCCTTGTCCTCCTTTTCCTTCACATTTTTCACACACAATATACTGCCGAGAAGAAAAAGTTTTTTCTGTTCCTTTTATTGCCTCCTCAAAATTTAATTCTACTTCTACTTCCAGATCAGAACCACGATTTGAATGACTTCTTTTTGTTCTTCCCCCTCCTTGAAATCCACCTCCAAAGAAACTCGAAAAAATATCTTCAAATCCTCCAAAATCTTGAAAATCGCTCGCCGAAAATCCGGAAGTTCGACCTCCTCCTCCAAATCCTTGTCCCCCCCGACCAGCCGCTCCGAATTGATCATACTCAGCGCGTTTTTGGTCACTGGACAAAACATCGTAGGCCTCCTGTATTTTTTTAAACTTTTTTTCGTCGCCTCCTTTATCCGGGTGGTGTTCTTTCGCCTTTTGACGGTAGGCTTTTTTTATTTCGTCTTTTGTTGCCCCCTTGGAAACTCCCAAAAGAGTATAATAATCTTCGCTCATCCTTTTGATACTAAGAAGTTTAGCAACAAAGTCAACCGACTGCTAATCACTTTTCCCCTTTCCTACAAAAAATTTGGAAATGACCCAAAAGAAAGATACAATCAGGGAAGATTTTTGCGCCTTTTATGTCTCAAAAAATTATTGCCTCCTTTCTTGTCACTTTTCTTTTGGTGCTTTGCCTGCTCGTTTTGCTTTTTATGGGGCAAACAATACAAAAACAACAACCTCCAGGGAATACTCTCATTCTCTCTCCTCAAAAAATAAAAGCAGAAACGGAAAATTTTACTCCTCGCGAACCTCTCAAAGATGAGCAAGGGAATGTTCTTTCTGTCCCTGAAAATGCTGACAGCGTTTCTCCTCCTGAGGAGCGTACGTTTATTTATTGATGTCTATGAAAAAACTTTTTCATTCTTGGCTTCTGGTTCTTTTTCTTCTGCCTTTTGTGGGGCAGGCCGGATTTTCCCCTGATCCAGGAGGGATTACCAGTGATGATTATCCGAATGGACTTTCCTGGAATGAATTCAATCGCTTTACCGACGATGGAGAGCTTGCCAATCGAAGACGAGGATTGCAGGGGTTCCCCACAGCAACTAATTGGAGCGCCTACAAAGACGAACGCGAATTTATGGCGATCGCGAAAGGGACTTGCTACAATACTGTGCAACACTGTGCTATGGGAGGAGGAAATCCCGATCTGGCTCAGCCCTATAGTTTTTCGCTGAGTAATCTCCAAGAAGGAGATACTTTTAATCTCCATATATATCTCCACAACAATGCTCAACAGGATGCTGGATATACGGCTACTGGAACACAAGTAGTGCTGGATTGGTCTAGCCTTGGCTCGAGTGGTGGACAAATTAATGCGAGCTTGTCCGCCAGTAATATTCCCAATAATCGCCCCAATCCTCGCTACGCGTGGGTCAATATTTCTTTCTCCGATCCCAATCTCACAATCCAAAAAATCGGAGGAGGATCGGCTACCAACGCCACAATGAATATTGGAGGAGTGGCAGGATCATATGCCTACGTGCAAGATCATATTGTGAATTTCGAGGTTGTCAGTATTCCCACATTTTGTGGTGATGGAACCATACAGGTTCCGAATGATAATGGTATCAACGAAGAGTGTGATGATGGAGCGGCTAATTCTGACACAACTCCCAATGTCTGTCGGACCGACTGCACACTCCCTATTTGTGGAGATAATGTGACCGATACTGATTACAACGAAACCTGCGACGATGGAAATAATCTCAATACTGATGGCTGTCTCAATAGCTGTACAGTCGCTTCCTGTGGTGACGGCTTTGTCTGGAGTGGACAAGAGGCGTGTGACGACGGAAATACAAGTCTTACCGATCAGTGTAATAATTCTTGTTAGCTCACTTTTTGTGGAGACGACATCATCCAAAATCCAAATGGGAACGGACAAAATGAGCAGTGCGATGACGGAGAAGATAATTCAAATACTGTCCCTGGAGCATGTCGTACAGATTGTTCGGGATTGGTCCCTTCTGATGCATCCCTAGAGATCACCAAAGATTCTGATCCTATCCCCAGTTCGACTGTCTCTGTCGGTGACACGATTACCTACGAACTTACCATTTCCAATACCGGATCGATAACGCTCCCCAATGTCATCGTGCAAGACGTGCTCGATTCTCATTTGGATT
>JAIPJB010000004.1 GCA_021734395.1 Candidatus Altimarinota bacterium | reverse complement strand
GAGCTCAAAACCCGATAAAATACGTAAATATCTAGGTTTTCTCCTAGACTTAAATATTCCCCACGGCATCCCTTGTCGTGATGGAAAAAACAAAATCGGCATCGGCTGAAATACCGCTCAGGTATTGTCTTTATGCGAGAAAATCATCGGAATCCGATGAGAAACAAGCTCTTTCAATTGGATCACAGATCACCGAGATGGAGCGACTGGCTGAGAAAAAGGGACTCAAAATTGTAGAAAAAATACAGGAAAGCAAGTCTGCCAAAGATTCTGGTCACCGAGAAGGTTTTACAAATTTAATGAAAGGATTGAGTGATGGAAGATTCAATGCCATATTGACATGGGCTCCTGATCGTTTGAGCAGAAATGCAGGAGATTTGGGGAAATTAGTAGATCTCATGGATCAGAAGGTATTGGTAAATATTCAGACAAGCGGGCAGACATTTACCAACACCCCCGATGAAAAATTTCTGCTCATGATCCTGTGTTCTCAGGCAAAATTGGAGAATGATAATCGATCAAAGAATGTACAACGAGGACTGAGAACAAAATGTGAGATGGGCGTTCGCCCCGGAAGAGCTCCGATCGGATACAAACTCGTCAGAAGCATGAAATATGGAGAACCCAGCACCATTGTAATCGATGAAGAACGAGCTCCTTTTATCAAAAAAGCTTTTGAATACCTTGCCTACAACAATCTCAGTGGCAGACAGATAAAAGAATATCTGGAAGATGAAGGATTCCGAAGCTGTACGGGGAAAGTTGTAGGCTTGAGCAGAACTTACAAAATCCTCAAAGAGCCCTTCTATTATGGGGAATTCAGCTACGGAGGGGCTCTGTACCAAGGAACGCAGAAGCCAATCATCACAAAAGAGCTATTTAACCAAGCCCAAGCAAACCTAAAGACGTGTGAGAAAGGAAAATGGGGACGAAAAGATTTTTTCTTCAACCACATTCTCAAATGTGCTCAATGTGGATCGGGAGTGAGTGGTACCACCCACACCAATCGCCATGGAACGGAATACACCTACTACAAATGCAACAAATATGGAGGAACAAAAACCTGCCAGTGTAAATACATCCGAGAAGAAGCACTCTTTGAAGAAGTAACGAAGATCATCGTTGATGTAAAAGATGAACACTTACGGCTCAACAGAAGGATTGAAGAGGATTTACGGATGATCAATCGGCATCACAAGGAAAATCCAGTAACACTTCAAGAGCATTTGATTTCCATACTCAAGGAGGGAACAAAAAAGGAAAAGTCTGATATTTTGAGGAGTTTTAAGGAGAGATTGCTACTGAAAAATGGGGCAATTATTTTGACCTGAAGGTCATTTGCGAATTTTAGTAATCTTCCTATAATACAGGTACTGTAAGGAAGAAAAAAATGACAGAAATCATTATCGGTCAAAAGATTAAGAACTGGCGAAAAAAGCGAGAGCTAACACAAGAAGGCTTAGCCCGCAAAGCGGATATTCCGTATGCCACTTTGGCAAAAATTGAGAGTGGAGCAATTAATAATCCAACTCTCGATACTATCACCAAGATCTCAAATGGTCTTGGTGTTACTATTGATCAATTAATCCAAAATAAAAATGCATAATGATCTTACTTTTATCACAAATGAAAATGGACAGAGTCTTAAAGACAGATTTTCAACCCTCATAAAGGATACTCGTTTTTTTGATGTTCTTGTTGGATATTTTTATGCAAGTGGATTTTACGCACTGTATCCATCGTTAGAAAAAACAGAAAAAATAAAAATTCTTATCGGAATCAGTACCAACAAACAGGCTTATGAAATGCTTGAGCGAGCAAAATCTCATAAACAAATACGAGAGGAACTCGGAGAAGAGATAAAAGACGAACTAGAAAAAAGTGAGAATAAATACCAAGTAGAAGAAGGTGTTTTAAAATTTCTTGAATGGCTAAAAAATGGGAAGCTAGAAATAAAGGCGTATCCCACAGAAAAAATACATTCTAAGGTGTATATTATGAGTTTTAATGAAGATGATCGAGATATCGGACGAGTAATTACTGGATCAAGTAATCTCACACAACGAGGTCTTGTGGATAATTTAGAGTTCAATGTCGAACTTAAAAACCCTTCTGACTATGATTTCGCAAAAAACAAATTTGAAGAACTTTGGTGTGATGCGGTAGATGTCAGTGATCAGTATATAGAAACACTTCAAAAAGATAGTTGGTTAAGAGAAGACATTACACCTTATGAGTTATATCTCAAATTTCTGTATGAATACTTTCGGCAAGAAATTAATCAAGAAGATCGTCTTGATCACAGCTACCGACCAGAAAACTTTAAAGAACTCCTCTATCAAGATCACGCAGTTATCAACGCTAAAAAGATAATTGAAGAATATGATGGCGTATTTTTGTCTGATGTCGTGGGATTGGGGAAAACCTTTATGGGGACGATGCTTTGTCAGGAGCTCAAAGGGAAAGTGCTTGTTCTTGCTCCTCCACATCTAATTGATGAACATAATGAAGGAAGTTGGGAAAATTCTTTTCGAAATTTTGGATTTCGTGCAAGAGATTACAAATGTCGATCGATTGGAGTACTTGAAAAAATTATCGAACGCAATGAGCACAAAGATTTTGATATTATTTTGATTGATGAGGCTCACCGGTTTCGGAACGAAGGCAATGAAACCTATACGAGATTGGCTCAAATTTGCCGAGGGAAAAAAGTCATCCTCGTGACAGCAACCCCCTACAATAATTCTCCAAGTGATCTTTTGGCTCAGATTAAGCTCTTTCAGCCGCTCAGAAATAGCACGATTCCAAACTTGTCGAATCTCGAAGCATTTTTTAAAAAACTCGAACGAAATTTGCAAGGACTCGATCGTCAAAAAGATAAAGCGGAATATCTGAATATTTCCAAGGAAAATTCCAAACTCATACGAGAAAAAGTACTCAAATATCTCATGGTTCGGAGGACACGAAAAGAAATTCAGGGAAATTATGGAGAAGATCTTAAAAAACAAGGGATGGAATTTCCAGAAATTGCAAAACCAGATCCTATTTTTTACGAATTTAATACTCGAGAAGATTTAGTCTTTTTTAAGACTCTTGAACGAATTTCAAAAGAATTCAAATATGCTCGTTATACGCCCCTCTTATACCTCAAAAAAGAACTTCGGCATGCGGAATCTCTCGCCCAAAAGAATATGATGAAGTTTATGAAAATGCTTCTTGTGAAACGACTTGAAAGTAGCTTCTATGCATTCCGTCAATCACTTAACCGTTTTAGTCTCTCTTACAAAAGAGTTATTGATGAATGGGAAAACGGGAATGTGTATGTAAGTAGTAAAGATATCAATAAAATTTTTGATCTTTTAGATCAAAATGATCTACAAGGAGTAGAAACGCTTCTTGAAGCTGGTCGAGCAGAAAAATATTCAACTAATGATTTTCAAGAAGAATATATCGAATACCTCAAGTCGGATTATCAGATTCTTAAAGAGATTTCAAAAATGTGGGAGGATATTGATCGAGATCCTAAAGTCCTAACTTTTAAAGAAAAATTAGCCAAAAAAGAAACGGTAAAGAATGGGAAATCTATTATCTTTACAGAATCCAAAGAAACCGCTCAATACCTTGCCCAAGAACTTGAAGAAGTCTTTCCCAACCAAGTGCTTCTTTTTTCTGGATCGAGCTCAGCATCTGATCGAGATATCGTAATTGCAAACTTTGACGGGAATGCGAAAAACAAAAAAGATGATTATAAGATTTTGATTACGACAGATGTTTTATCAGAAGGATCAAACCTACACCAAGCCAATGTGGTTATCAATTATGATATTCCATGGAATCCTACTCGAATCATGCAACGAGTCGGGCGTATAAATCGTGTAAACACCGAACACAAAAAAATCTATACCTACACCTTTTTCCCGAGTGATCAGGGAAATGATGAGATTAAACTTCGAGAATGTGCAGAAGCAAAAATCGCATCATTTATTTCATTGTTGGGATCAGATGCTCAGCTTCTCACCGAGCAAGAAGAAGTAGAAGCTCATAGTCTTTTTAATATACTCATATCTAAAGAAGTGATTGAAGGTGAGAGTGAAGGTGAGAGCGAACTTAAATATTTACAAGAAATTCGAAAGATTCGAGATGACAATTCACCGTTATTTGAAAAAATAAAGAAACTTCCTAAAAAAGCTCGTACAGGAAGAAAATATAATGAGTCTCAGAACAAATTACTTACTTATTTCAGAAAGGGAAAATTGGAGAAATTCTTTCTTGTCGATTCGGGAACACACATCCCAGAGGAACTTGATTTTTTGCAATCGGTACAAATGCTCAAGAGTCATCCTGAAGAAAAACAAATAAAGCTTGATAAATCCTTTTATATCCTTCTTGAAAAAAATGCTGAGATGCTTGAGAAATCAATACATTCTGAAGAAGAAGAATTTTCAGAAAAAAGAGGGAGTCGGGACAATTCAGCACGGTTATCAAAGATTTTAAAATCTCGTGAAATCAAGCGATTCCAAGGATTTACTGAAGACGATGACCGATACATTGATCAAGTAATTGAAAACCTTGATAACGGAAGTATCCCTAAAGATCTTACAAAAAAAATTCATGCGGAAATATCGACTCACCCTGAAATCATTATTAATCCACTCAAGGTTTTGTATCTTCTCAAAACCATGCTTCCAGAAGATTTTTTGATTTCTCAAAATAGTAACAAAAAACGAGACCATAATGCTCCACAAGAAATAATTCTTTCTGAATACTTTGCCCAATGAAAAAACAAGATGCTCAACAAATCATCCAATCTACCTTTGAATCAAAATTCGAGGAACAAAAGTTTCATGCATTTGTTGCCAATCTTTTTAAAAGCTATACACCTTTAGCTCGAAACTTTGAAGAACAATATGTTCGAGAAGCATTTCGTCCGTTTATACTCAAGTATAAAGTCGTGGGACATAGAACAGATGCCGAAGGGAAGACGATTGATATATTACAAGTGTTACTCAAAAAAAATACATCCCTTGATCGAGCCAGAACAGCTCAACGAAATTTTGTAGCAGATTATCTGAAACACTATCAAAAAGGTGCCCCAAACACCAATGGAACTAATGCTGCATTGGTAGCTTTTGTCGCTCCGGAAGAAGATGATTGGCGATTATCACTCGTTAAATTAGAATACACACTTGAAGAAAGGAAGGGGAAATTGAAAAGTACAGAGGATATTACACCAGCCAAAAGATGGTCTTTCTTAGTTGGTATAAACGAGTCTAATCATACTGCAAAAAGTCGCTTCATTTCTCTATTACAAAACAATCAAGAACCTACTCTTGCGGAACTTGAAGAGGCATTCAATATTGAAAAAGTTACCAATGAGTTCTTTGGAAAATATTGCGAACTTTTTCTGAGAATGAAAGAGGCTCTTGATGATCTTCTCGAAAAAGATACTCAACTTAAACGAGATTTCGAATCGAAAGAAATCTCGACGGTCGATTTTGCAAAAAAAACACTGGGGCAAATGGCATTCCTTTATTTCTTACAAAAAAAAGGATGGTTTGGCGTAAAGGCAGGAGAAGTATGGGGGAAAGGAATAAAGAATTTTTTAAGGGAATTGTTTAATCGTCGTGAGAAATATGGGAAAAACTTTTTTGATGATGTACTTGAGCCACTATTTTATGAAGCGTTAGCACAGGATAGAGGAAAAGAATCTATTTATCCAAGACTCAATAATTGTCGTATGCCATTTCTGAATGGAGGGCTTTTTGAACCAATGAATGGATATGCGTGGGAAACAACGTATATCAATTTACCTGATGATCTGTTCTCCAATACCAATAAGACCAAAGAAGGAGATATCGGTGATGGAATTTTGGATGTCTTTGATCGATACAATTTCACGGTAAATGAAAACGAACCGCTAGAAAAAGAAGTGGCGGTTGACCCTGAAATGCTCGGGAAGGTTTTTGAAAATCTCCTCGAAATTAAAGACCGAAAAAGCAAAGGAGCATTTTATACGCCACGAGAAATCGTTCACTACATGTGCCAAGAGAGTTTGATCAATTACTTACACTCTGAGGCAAAAGAAAACATCCCACGAGAAGATATCGAGTTATTTATACAAAAAGGAGATCTTATTATCCAAAACGACAAAACCGTACTCGAAAAAGGACGAGAAACGGATACTTATAAATTCATGCTTCCAAAAACGATTCGAGAAAAGGCAAAAGAACTCGATCAGTATCTGGAAAACATCAAGGTCTGCGACCCTGCGGTAGGATCGGGAGCTTTTCCTCTGGGAATGCTCAATGAAGTCGTACGAGCGAGACAAGCTCTCGGGATTCATACCAGAAGCGCATTGTCTCCTTATGATCTCAAACTTCATACAATTTCCAATTCCATTTACGGAGTGGATATTGACTCTGGTGCGGTAGAGATTGCCAAACTTCGAATGTGGCTGGCTCTCGTGGTAGAAGAAAAAGACCCACATCCTCTCCCAAACCTTGAGCATAAAATCATGCAGGGAAATAGTCTTATTTCTGAGTATGAAGGAATTAAATTGTTTGATGAGAGTTTGCTTGAAAAAAATGATTCTAAAAAAACCGTACAATTGGGTTTAAACTTTGGGACAACAACAGACCGAAAGATTGAAGAACTTCAACATTTAACTGAATCGTTTATTCACGAATCACAAAGAAGCAAGAAACAAGAACTGAAAAACAAAATTGATATTCTAAAATGGGAGCTAATTGAGGCAACTCTGGAAGAACAAGGTCGTGAAGATAAGCTGGGGAAAATCAGAGAACTTCGTCGGAAAAATATTCGTCCATTCTTTATTTGGAAGCTGGAGTTTAGTGATGTATTTCAACAAAAAGGTGGTTTTGATGTGGTGATTGGGAATCCGCCTTATGTGAATACCAAAAACGGCATTTCTGACGAAGAAAAAGAATCTTTAAAAAAATCATTTAGGTCGGCAATAGGTCAATTTGACTTGTTCTCAATTTTTATGGAATTAGGCTTAAGCATTACGAATAATGGTATAACATATATCATTCCGAAACCATTTATTAATAATGAAAATTATCAGGTTATACGTGAAATAATGATTGGGAATGGTTTGTATGAAATAGTAATTGGATCTGGAATATTTGAGTCAGCCAGTGTTGAGTCCTGTATATTCTTTAATTCCAAGAAAAATAAGCACGAAGATGTTGTCATTAAGGAGTTTGATCACAAAATGTTTTTCACCAAAAATAAGATTGATTTATCGACTTTTTTAGAGCTTCCTTTCTCTATGATTAATACGGAAATCTCTAAAGATGATCAGGGAATTTTTGAAAAACTTAAACAAAATATCAGACTACTAGGCGGAATACTAAGTATTACCAGAGGAGTGGAATGCGGGAAAAAAGACGAATCAGTGTCAAAAGTAGTGAATGATTTCAAACTCCTTAGAGGACAGGATGTAGGAACATACTTGGTAAATCACCAAGGTTGCTATATTGACTTTGACGAAAGGGATGTAAAAAAATTTAAACTATTAGAGCTTTATAAAAACGCTAAAATTCTAATTAGAAGAGTTGGAAATCAGCTGGTTGCGACATTTGATAGAAGCGGTGCTGTTGTGTTAAATACACTATATTGTGCCAATTCAATTGACCCTGATTTCGAAAACAGATATATCGTCGCACTCCTGAATTCAAAGCTAATTTTCTTCTTTTTCAAAAAAACTTTTGTCCTAACTGACAAACTATTTCCTTATGTTAGGAAATCTCAATTAGATTTTATTCCCATTAAAAAAATCTCCTCCGAAGCACAAAAACCTTTCATTGAACTCGTCGATCAAATCCTCGCCATCACCTCCGATCCCGACTACGACCCCAAAAAAACACCAGTCCGCCAAAAAGAGATCGAGGCAAGGATTGATGAGATGGTGTTTGATTTGTATGAATTGACGGAGGAAGAGCGGGAGGTGGTTTTGAAAAGTTAAAAATGACACAAAAAGATAATACAATTCTGTTAAATTTTAATCGCTTTGGTCCTAGTTTTACCGAAGAGGAAGAGAAATGGCTCCTTACCAAACCTGCACGGAAAACTATAGAAGATCATCTCGTTAATTTTAGGATAAAACCCTTGGAAGAGTTCCTCAGTAAAACTTTTTACAAAATTAAAGTAAGTGAGATTAAAAGATATTGTGAAATTACCGACAAAGATACTCATACGAGCATCACGCCCAGTCAAGATTATGCACAACTAACGAGTCGAATTATTCAGCCAATTATACTGGGGAAAAAATATTTCACTCTTGGTGAATATGTTTCGTGTATAGCAATGGCAGGATTAGCCGCAGAAATGATGACATTGGTTGTTTGGAATATGAGTGAATTTTCTGTTGCAGGAAAAGTACTAAATGATGAAGAACAAAAAGTACTATTTGGAAGAATAGATCAAGAAAGAAGAATAAAACTTCTTCGTTTGACAAATGCAATTCAGGACGATGATCAAAAGATGCTTGAGGAGATAAGAAATATTAGAAATAACTATACTCATTCATGGGATGTAAAAAGTACACAGGACAAAGGAAATGCGAAAAAAGTAATACGATATGCTCTCATTTTATTCAAAAATATTTCAGGAATTGATTTGTACATTGATAAAAACAGAAAACAACAACTCAAAGTTAATCCTAGATTTTTGCAGTTTTTAAAATCCAAAGATAGCTCTCAAAAGACAAGTTAAAAATAAAAAGACTATTGAGGTTGTCAAAACAAAAATTAATTTCTGAAGCCCTCAAACTTGCACAAAAAATTTGAACATCTAAAATAAAAACATGTTTACTCGACAAAAATTTCTTCTCGGGTATTTGCTCGCCAGTGGCGGGAAGTGTGAAAAAATACAATTAATGAAAGGACTCTTTTATCTTTCCAAAGAGTCTGAAAATAGTTTTTATGATTTTCACCCCTATCACTATGGTCCCTATTCACTCGTGGTTGACTTGGACTGCAAAGCCCTTGCCAACAAAACTTTTATTGAAATCAAAGGGCGAAGTATTGAAGCAAAATTAGGTCAAGAACAAAGAAAAAGAATACTAGATGATGTTGGGAGTGGAAATTTGTACAAACTTTCAAACATTGCTAACCGAGTAAATAACAAAGATTTTGATAAATTACTCGATGCCCTTTATGAGGAATATCCATATTTTGCCATCAATAATCAGAAAAAAAATAAGTTATATAAAAAGTTTGATCCGCGTTTAGATTCAGCAAAACAAACGGCTGGTATTTTTACAGTCGGTTATGAAGGTGTCTCTGTTGATCAGTTTTTTAATAATTTGATCCAAAACAACATAACCACGTTAGTAGATGTTCGCCATAATCCACGAAGTATGAAATATGGTTTCACGGAAAGCACTTTAAAAAAACTCTGTCAGGATCGACGGGTCGAGTATGTTTCAGTCAAGAATTTGGGAATTCCAGGCAAATTACGTCAAGAACTAAATACTCAAGCCGATTATGACTTGTTATTTTCTGATTTTGAAAAACAACACATGCCAAAAGTGAAGAATGAATTAAGTTATTTAAAAAAATTACTCGATCAAAATAAAAGATTGGCTTTAATGTGTTTTGAAAAAGACACGTGTTGTTGTCATCGAACAATAGTAGCCAACCATTTATTTGATTACTGCGAAAAAAAATATGATCTCATCCATATCCCCACAGCATAAAAAAGTTTTGATTACCGTTAAATCGCCTCCATATCCCAGTAAAGGATACCGAGAGTTAGTTTGTACGGCTGGAATTACTGAAGAAGGTGAATGGATTCGGTTAGTTCCAATGCCGTATCGGTATTTAAATACTAACACGAAATTTGAGAAATACGATTGGATTGAATTAGATGCGATAAAACATGATAAAGATCAACGATACGAAACATTCCGTCCTATTGATTTAGATAAAATTGAAATTACAGGAAGTTTAACAAAAAATGATAAATGGAGAGATCGAAAAGATTTCTTAACTCCTTATGTTTCGCAAAAAACACTTTGTGAAAAAATATCTGAATTTCGCAAAAAAGCAGATGCCAATGACCAATATTCCGCTGATTCTCTTTTTATGATTAAACCGCATGAAATTTTGGACATAGAAACTGAAGATGATGACCCAAAATGGAAACCCGAATGGCAACAACTTTTTGAACAAGAAACTCTTTTTGAGGATATGAAAATGAAACCATTAGATAAAATCCCTTTTAAGTTTTTTTACAAGTTTAAGTGTTGTGCAGAATGTAGTGGACACAGAATGAAAATTGAAGATTGGGAGATCGTCGAATTAGCCAGAAATTATCTTGATGATTTGGATTTATTGAAAACAAAAGTAATTGAAAAATATAAAGATTGGATGCTTACAAAAAGAGAAGTTTCTTTTTTTGTCGGTTCTACATTAGAACATCATCGAAGAAAAGCTAAAAATCCATATATAATTATTGGTGTTTTTTATCCACCAAAAGATAGCCAAAATTCCCTTTTTTAAAAAAATCATGACTGATACAACACTCATCACCTGTCCAAGTTGTGGAACAGAAATTCCGCTCACAGAGGCACTTACTGGGAAAATAAAACAGCAAATGCGAAGCGAAATGGAAGCTCTGATTAAAGAAAAAGAAGCCAAAATTATTGAACGAGAAAAACAACTTGAGGCTTCTCAAAAAAACATGGAAGAAGAAATAAAAAAGCAGGTTGAAGCTGAAAAAAAAGATATGTGGGAACGGGCAGAAAATTTTAAGAAGTGTATTTCGTGATATGACTCAAACAAAAGTTAAAACATATCTATCGTATAAGAATTTATTTTCAGAAGTATTAAAAAATGGGATCGTTCTTCCTCTCTCTTACTTAGAAGATGATTCTAATATTAAATCATTGATTGAAGATATCATCAAAGAGTTTGATAATTATGAAAGTATTTCATACAGCTCGTTTCTTAATGCTATAGTACAAACAAATCATGCTGAGAAATCAGAGGAAATTGGATTAGATGAAATCGGCAAAATAAATCTTGTAAAAAATCCTCCAAACAGTGGCATCATTTTCCATAGAGACAATCTGCTTTTTTTAATTGCAGAATTAATCAAAAAAAATGAGGGAAAAGAAAAAATAACAGGACAAAAAAGTTTCGAGAATGCTCGTGAATATTGCAAAAGCTTATTACTTGCCAGTCAGCTTATTCCAGATTCATCTTTGGAAAAAGATCATTTTATAAAAACTTATCCTTACTACTATATCCCAAAAACTGCTGCAAACATTTACGAATTAAGACTTCAGAGATACTGGTATATTTACAATGAATTGCTTGAGAAAACAGAAGATGACAAAAAAAAGCACATTAAATCGGGATTACAGCTACTTGAAGAGAAAACTGGTTTGTCGTTACAAGAATATTTCCATGCTATAGCCACTCTTTACTACTGGTATCTTAAGATGCCTCTTCTAAAAGAGAAATACGCTGACGAGCAACTTCAAAAATTAGGGTTTGATTTTAAAAACATCGACACCTTTTACATCAGAAAACAAAATTTTGGAGACGATCATGATTTATTAAAGCTTATAAACCATTTATCTGTTGATTTAGCTGGATTTAAAGAAAAAATAAAAGAAGGTCGGCGGGATGGGATAGAGGGATTCTATAAAAATTTCCAGACCTTCTTTGATTATCCTGTTTTCAAAATAGATGATAATAATTTTTGTATTATCGACTTTAAGTTTTTATTTGATGGATTGTGTGCTGGGTTCTTATGGCATTTGAATGCTCTTATAACTACTAATTTGCAATCAATTAGAGAGCAATATGGATATCTCTTAGAGAGCTATTTTATTGAATTATTAAGAAAAATTTTTGGAAATGAAAACGTTCAAAAACCAGAAGAAAATGGAAGTCCAGATGCTGTTTTAGAAACGGATGAGTATGTGATTATCATCGAGTTCACAACTGAATATTATAGGTTTTCCTCTCTGTATAATGACGGCACAGAATTCTTAAAAGATGATTTACACAGGTTACTTTTCAATAAAGGAATTAAGGATGAAAAATCGAGAGGCAAGAAAGAGAGTGGTAAATTTTTCAAATTAAATTCGTACGTAGAAAATTACAAAAAAAATGGTAAAAAAAACATTCCAGTTTTAGTTACAGAAAATTATCTAGGAGACTTTGATCTCCTTAATCGATTTGATTCTTGCCTGAATCAGGAGATTAAAGCGGGCAATCTTGAAAATCTAAAAATATATAAGCCCGTAATTCTAAACATAGATGATTTTGAATTGTTTTGGCAGGTTGCTGATCGAAAAAAGTCAATAAATCAGTTGGGGCAATATATTGAAGATTGGGAAGAAAATATCGAAAACAAAGGTCATTATCATTTTAATTTTTCATTTTTTGTAAGTGGAAAAAGTAAGGA
The DNA here is from genome assembly GCA_021734395.1 of Candidatus Altimarinota bacterium. Taxonomy (GTDB): domain Bacteria; phylum Patescibacteriota; class Gracilibacteria; order UBA4473; family UBA4473; genus JAIPGI01. The sequence continues at coordinate 149,890 of JAIPJB010000004.1, read as the reverse complement.
TTTAGAAGTCAACGAGGAATTTCCTACATTCTTCAGCTTTCAATCCTTTATAGAGAATCTTGGAAAATAATCCCCAATAATTATGAGCAAAAAAAATCTAACAATTTCAAATTTAATAAAAGATATTCAGGAAGAATATAAAGCTGAAAAACTATGCTCTAATTATTTTTCATACTTAGGGAATAAATACAAAGACCTGGAAAATTCTGAGGATCTCAAATTACTTCGAAATATAACATCTTATCACATGACACCAGAAGATACTTGGAAACCTTTTGATCCTCAGATGATTTTCCGCGGAAGAAGATCAGCAATTCCTGATGATTTGACCGAGGAAGAAATTGAGAAGCTCGAAAAGTGCTATACAGAAGTTCAAGATCAAGAATTAAAAGCAAGAATTGCAGATACTCTTTGGTTAAAAAAAAGAAATGTTAAATATGCTCATGATGCGGTAAACTTCTATATAGAATCAGCAAAGATAGTTCGAGAGAAATCTTGGACATACTCAATTGATCGCATTGAAAGAGCCTTTCGTTTGTCTCTTTCTTTGGGGAAAGGCGGAAAAGAAGATTATGAGTCAGTTTTAAAATATATTTTAGAGATTTTGAACAAATTTGATTTAGAAAAGGAAGCTTACTTTCCAATGAAGCTTTTAGATCTTCTATTAGAAATTTCATATAAAAATGTGGATTTTTGCATCAAAATTACCAAAGAATGTTCCGAGTTTTTCGAGAAAAATGATATTTATAGACAGAATGATTATTTGGAGTTGCTAGCAAAGTTCTATGAGAAAAACAAAGATCAAGGTAATGCCACTAATAGTAGAACGACTATTGCAGAAAACCATGTAAAATCTGTAGACTTTGAAGATTCCGCTATGGGAAAAGCTCATTGTTTAACAAAAGCTATTGAGATTTTTCGGAGAATTGGAAATAAATCAAAAGCAGAAGAATTACATAAACAACTTTTGGATATCCAAAAGAAAATTCCAAGTGAGATGCAGACATTTCATGGTCCAGCAATTGATATTTCTCAATCTATTCAAGCGGCGATTAATCATGTCAAAAACAAAGAAAAAGAAGATGCTTTATTGCACTTTTGTTTTGTTGTTCAGCAAACCAATATTGAGGAAGCTTTTAATACAGTCGAAGAACAATCAAAACAATTTATTCATTCTTCTCTTTTTGGAAAAAGCACAGTCAATAAAGATGGAAAGACTGTAGCACATACACAACCTAAGTTGGAGAGTGCGGAAGAAAAAAGAGAGAATCGACTTTTCCCAGATTTAGTAGAGCACCTAGGAATTAATTGGAACTTAGCTGTAAGAGGATCAATTCTACCAGCTTTAGAACAAATTATGCTTGAACATGACATGTCGATGAAAGACTTACAAAAATTTGTTATAAATAACCCACTGATTCGCCCAGGACATGAGCAATTAGTTCTTCAAGGGTTATTATTTGGTTTTCAGGAAAAATGGGACTTGGCAGGTAAAATACTATTAATTGAATTTGAAGACTCTATGCGTTTTTTACTTGAGAAAAGAGGCATTCTAACATCAAATATTAAAAATGATTTCACTCAAGATGAAAGAGGAACCTCTTACTTTTTTACTGATTGTGAAGATGTATTGATAGAAATATTTGGAAAAGATACTTTCTATGAATTAAAAGTATTAATTTCAAAAGATAACAATGGGAATGGTTTCAATTTGAGAAATCTTATTGCACATGGACTCATGACACAAAATGAACTCTATACAGATACTATTGTTTATTTTTGGTGGTTAATATTCAAACTTATTTGTATTCCCACAATTAAATCTCTAGGAGAAAAGAATTAATAAATTTTAGTGGTAAATATTAAGTTTTCAAAACTGCCCTTACCGCACGCTCTACATATGGATAAAGAACTCCTACCCTTTTGCCATTCCAAGGGATCCTTGAGCTCTAAATACGCTAAAACTCACCATTCCCACTCCCATAGGGAGAAGGAATCAGGTGCCATTAGCTCATTTCATGGCGGAGAGAGAGGGATTCGAACCCTCGGAACCCATAAGAGCTCACACGCTTTCCAAGCGTGCCCGTTCGACCGCTCCGGCATCTCTCCAATATATTTTTTGCATAAGAGCGGGACGATTGTAGTCGACAAAATTTTTCCGTCAAAAAAGTTTGACTTTTGCTTTCAGCGCCTTACAATCCGCGCGAATTTCACTCTGCCTCCTGCAGCTTCAAGAGATAGATTTTTCTTATTTCTCTTCCCCATGGCGAAAAAGACGCTTCAATTTCCTGCGAAACTGACCCCCACCAAAGAAGAAGAAGGTCGGTATTTTTTTTCTGATGTCGAAAAAGATTTCCCTTTTCCTGACCTTATTGCGGTTCAAACTCAGTCGTATAATTGGTTTTTGGAAAAAGGAATCAAGGAATTACTGGACGAAATTAATCCGATCGAAGATGCGACCGGAAAAAAATTGCGTTTAGAAATCCAGAGTTACGAGATCGAAGAACCCAAATACGGTATTGAAACTTGCCGAGAAAAAGGGCTCTCCTACGAATCAATCATTCGTGCCCATGTGGCATTGACCAACTTAGAAAGTGGGGAAATCAAAGAACAGGATGTTTATTTTGGTCAGATTCCTCGTATTACTTCCGACGGGACATTCCTAGTCAATGGGATCGAACGAATCATCGTATCGCAGATTGTTCGTAGCCCGGGTATTTTTTTCGCGACAAATAATTCTCTTCCTGGGACATACAGCGCCAAAATGATTCCTAAGCGAGGAGCATGGCTAGAGTTGGAAACCGATAAGCGTGGTTTGGTCTGGGTAAAAGTTGACCGAAAACGAAAAATTCCCGTGACCATGTTTTTGCGGGCATTCGGATACTCTACTGACAAAGAAATCATTGATCTCTTCGCAAAAGAAACGAAAGATTTGGATGAAAATCCAATCCTCAAAACACTGGATAAAGACGAATCATCCGAAGAAAAAGAAGCTTGGCAGGGAGTGTACAAACGTATCCGTCCAGGAGATTTAGCGACACCGGAAAATGCCAGAAATTTTATCGAAGAAATGTTCCACAATTACCGAAAGTATGATCTGGGGCCAATTGCTCGGTATAAAATTGATAAGCGTTTCGGACTTAAACCCGTCAGCAAAGAGAAAGGCCGTATTTTTCGCATCGAAGATTTTATCGCTATGGTCAAAGAATTAATTGTTCTGAATGCCGGAAAAGGGATTGGAGCTGATGATATTGACCATCTTTCCAATCGTCGTATTCGAGCGGTTGGAGAACTCGTACAAAATAAATTTCGCGTTGGACTTTTGCGCACTGAGCGTATTGTTCGGGATCGTATGTCAATTGTTGATTTGGAGTCAGTCACGCCAACCCAGATCGTCAACTGCCGTCCGATTACGGCTTCCATGCATGAATTTTTTGCGTCTTCACAGCTGTCTCAATTCATGGATCAGACCAATCCTTTGGCAGAGCTCGAACACAAACGAAGAATTTCAGCTATGGGACCAGGAGGACTTTCCCGTGAACGTGCTTCGTTTGAAGTTCGCGATGTGCATCCGTCACATTATGGACGCATCTGTCCCGTGACAACACCCGAAGGACCGAATATCGGATTGGTATTACACTTGGCTTCCTATGCGAGCGTCAATGAATATGGATTTATCGAAACTCCCTATCGGAAAGTTTCTCACACAGCGAAAAATGATGGAGAGTCTGTCGTAGGCAGAACCATTAATCAAGTCATAAAGGACGGGAAAAAAATTGTGGCCAAAAAAGAAACCGTTGCGGATAAAAAATTGGCTGCTGAGCTCAAAAAAATAAAATCTCTCAAAGAAATTCCAGTTCGGGCTTATGTTACCGATGAAGTAGAATACTATGATGCTGAGGCAGAAAAAGACATGAGCATCGCTCAAGCCAATACCCTTCTCAATGAAAAAGGGGAATTTGCAAAGGATCTTGTTTCGGCTCGTAAAAATTATGAACCGGGATCGTATCATGAATCCAATATCACTCACATCGACGTTTCCCCCAAACAAATTGTTTCTCTGTCGACGGCTTTGATTTCCTTTTTGGAGCACGATGATAATACGCGTGCTTTGATGGGATCAAACATGCAGAGGCAGGCTGTTCCTTTGATCAATCCAGATTCTCCAGTGATCGGAACTGGTATGGAAAAAATTACATCTCAGGACCAGTGTGTGAGGGCGCCTGAATCGGGAGAAATTAAATATGTTGACGCAAACGAAGTGGTTTTTGTCGGAAAATCAGGAAAAAAGATTACATTTCCGGTAGTTCATTTTCGTCGAACCAATCAGTCCACGTGTATTACCCAGAAACCTCAAGTAGAAGCAGGAGACAAAGTGAAGAAAGGAGAAGTCCTTATCGATGGAGCTTCTGTGCAAAATGGGGAGTTGGCTCTCGGGCAAAATTTGCTGGTGGCCTACATGTCTTGGAGTGGTTTCAATTATGAAGATGCGGTCATTGTTTCTGATCGTGTCGTGAAGGAAGGGCTCTTCGATTCGATTCACATCGAAAAATACGAAATGGATGTTCGAGACACGAAGCTGGGACCGGAAGAATTAACCGCCGATATTCCAAATGTTGCTGCTTCTAAACTGAAAGATTTAGATGAAAATGGTTTAGTGCGCATCGGAGCGACTGTTTTGGCCGGTGATATTCTCGCCGGAAAAGTAACTCCCAAAGGAGAAACAGAATTAACGGCTGAAGACCGATTGCTCAGGGCTATTTTTGGAGAAAAAGCTCACGACGTGAAAGATTCTTCTCTGCGCTTGCCTCGAGGATCAGGAGGAAAAGTGATTGAAGTGTCAGTCCTCAATCGTTCAGAGGGTGATGATTTGCCGACCGGTGTTATCAAACGTATCCAGGTAAAAGTAGCACAGCTTCGACATTTGGAGGCAGGAGACAAAATGGCCGGACGTCACGGAAATAAAGGAGTTATTTCTCGTATCGTTCCGTCCGAAGATATGCCGCACATGGAGGATGGCACGCCTGTCGACATTATTCTGAACCCGCTTGGTGTTTCTTCTCGTATGAATATCGGGCAGATTCTCGAAACACATTTGGGAATTGCTGCATCCAAAATGGGCATAAAAATTGCTACGCCGGTTTTGAGTGGTATCAATGTTGACCAAATCCAAGCATTTCTGAAGGAAAATGATTTTCCTGAGGATGGGAAATTCCAGCTGTACGATGGACGTAGTGGAGAAGCTTTCGACCACAAAACAGTTGTCGGTGTAGTCTATATGCTGAAGCTTATACACTTGGTTGAAGACAAAATGCACGCTCGTTCTGTCGGACCGTACTCATTGGTTACACAGCAGCCATTCGGAGGAAAAGCCCAAAATGGAGGACAGCGATTCGGAGAAATGGAGGTGTGGGCATTGGAAGCCTATGGTGCAGCTCATACTCTGCAGGAAATGCTAACCATTAAATCTGATGATGTTCATGGTCGAGCCAAAGCGTACGAAGCGATTGTTCATGGTGATCCGATCGAATTGGTTTCGATTCCTGAATCTTTCAACGTTTTGATTAAGGAATTGCAGGCCCTGTGTCTGAAGGTTGAATTATTAAAAGACGGGCAAGTATTGGAAGGAGGAGAAGTCGATACGGATGACGATGAAGCCGGAACTGAAGAAAAAGATCATGAATTAATTGATGAATCTTCAGATGTACAACAGGTGACTGATGAAGGGGAAATCATGCATCAGGATCCCGGTATGTCACTCAAAGAAAGTGATGAGACTGAAGATTCGGAAGAAGAAAATGCTTCAGATGAGGGGGAAGAAGAAAAAAGCTAGATCTTTAGCGCACATCAAAAGTTCTTGTCGCGCGTGTCGTATAATGGCTATTACACGGCCTTGCCAAGGCTGAGATACGGGTTCGATTCCCGTCACGCGCTCCATCGCGAAAATCGTCCTAAGCCCTTGTGGTTTTGGACAGCTTTTGTATTACGGGAAGCAAACCCGAGGTTCGCTTTTTGACCATGAGCGAAGTTTCAGAGAAATAAAGCAAACGGATCAAAAAGTTCTCGACTTCAGACCCCTCTGTACGGCAGAGGAGAATGAGAGAGTTTCCCGTCACGCGCTCCATCGTCGTTGCATACTTCATATATTCGCAAAGGTCGGATGATTTTGTATACTTCTCCTTTCACTCATACGGGGTTTCTTCATGTTCGTGGCTTTTGGGAGATTTTCGCATTTGTGTACGGGATGAGAATTAAGAAATTCTCAACTTAACGGGAAGATTTTTTCTCATTTGTTTTTTCTTTCGATGGGTAATACCTCTGCAGCCCTATTATTGAACAAAAAATTTGTTCAATGATAAATCAATAAAAAAACAGGCGTACTCAACCTGTTTTTTTGAAATCAAAATGATTCTTAGTAGCGAGAAAAGTTGTCTCGGCGAGGACGATCGGTTTTTGGTCGAGCAATGTTTACACTAACTGCTCGTCCTTCGATCTCCTTTCCGTCAAACATTTCGATGGCCTTCTGTGCCTCTTCTTCGGTTTCCATTTCTACGAAACCAAAGCCTTTGGAGCGACCGGACATTTTGTCCATGATCACTTGTGCGGAAACGACGTTTCCTGCTTCTTCAAAGACGGCTTTCAGCCCATCGTCTCGGACATCGTAGGATAGCCCTCCTACATAGAGTTTTTTCTTGTCCATTGGGAAGAAAATAAAGAAATACTTTTGTAAAATGTTTTTCTTGCCTGAGAGACTTTATGGGCTATCCTGGGGGGTGGAGTACGCACCGCCGGACCACACAAAATACCTTCCGACATCCACAATTTACCCGCCGATTGTAAATATTTCCCTTCAAAAGGCAAATCGAAAACAAAAGAGAGAAATTTGTCGGGCGGGGTTTTTTGGGGGTACAATATATAAGATACTAACCCACTTTTCATGTCTCCTTCAAAACCCCGGAAGCCCATTAAAAAGAAAATCTGGTTCAAGGATAAAACCGTTGAACTCAATCGCATTGTCGAGGAATACAATGCTGGTGAAGATATTCTCTACGATCAGCAGATGGTACCGGACGATGTTTGGTGCTCTCGTTGTTATGCACGCTTATTGGAAAAACACAAACTGATCACGAAAAAAGAATTACAGGACTTGGAAAAAGGGCTCGATGAGATTCTCGATCTCTGGGAAAAAGGAGAATTTGTGCTCAAAGTGGAAGACGAAGATTCTCATACGAAGATAGAAGAATATCTCATTGAAAAACTCGGTGATACCGGAAAAAAAATTCATACCGGTCGCAGCCGCAATGATCAGGTGCTCGTGATGATGCGTTATTTTCTCAAAAATAAAGCGGTCTCCCTACGAGAAAAAATCCTCGACACAGCGCAGGATTTTGTTGATTTTGCGATTGAGCACGAAATGGTGGCGATGCCCGGCTATACGCACATGCAAAAAGCCATGCCGACCAGCGTGGGGACGTGGGCGAGTGCTTTTGCGGAAAGTTTGCTGGATGATGCGCGATTGCTCACGGTCATTACCGAAGAAATTGTCGATCAAAATCCGCTCGGATCTGGTGCTGGATACGGGTCGCCATTTGATTTTGATCGGGACTGGCTGAGTAAAGAACTCGGCTTTTCTCGAACCCAAGCGAATCCGATTTATTGTCAGAATTCACGTGGAAAGATCGAAGGATTGGTGCTCGAATCCTGCTGCAATATTATGCTCACCCTCAATAAATTTGCCTCGGACATGCTCTTTTTCACAACGCAGGAATTTCAGTTTTTTGATATGGCAGATTCTATTTCTACGGGATCTTCTATCATGCCGCAGAAAAAAAACTTAGATGTGGCCGAACTGATTCGCGGACGAACGCCGACGGTTTTTGCTTGTCGACAGGAGATGGCAATGAACATCATGCACAAAATTCTCGGTTATCATCGGGACGGACAGGAAATCAAGCGACCATTGTTTTTGGGACTTCGCTACACGGAGATGTCATTGAATGCCGCCCGTGCGATTGTGGCTAATATTGCTCCCCGAGAGGAAGTTATGATGGATTCGATGCTTTCGGCCCCAGGGCTTTTTGCGGCACACAAAGCCTTTGAAAAGGTGCGAGAGGGAATGACCTTTCGGGATGCATATCGGGAAGTGGGGTCTCATATTGCTGATATCAAAGTGACCCCCAAAGATATTAAGCGTTGGCTCAAAATGTCGACCCATCAAGGAGGAACCGGAAATTTAGGGTTGAAGAAAATGGCAAAAGAGATACAAAAAATGAGAAAGAAGAAAACAAATTGATGCGAGCTTACGAATTCATAAACAGAAAATATGGACACCAAAGCAACCGGATATAAATTGCTCTTCGGAAATGTTGCGGTCTTGACGATTTTTTACCTGGGGATAGATTTTGTACTCCGCTATGGGGATATCTCCGTATTGCAGGCGATGAGTTGGGGGTGGGGTTCAGCAATGATTGTGGCAACACCTTTTTTTCTGTCTCGTGCTCAGTTTCGTCAGAAGTTGATTCACGAATGGAAAACGCAAAAATCACTTATTTTCGAGACGGCTTTTTTTACTGTTTTGGCAGGAGGATTATTGGTTTGGGGAATAGAAAAAGCCGGGTCGGGTCCGTCGGTACTTTTGGAAAATCTGCAGCCGATTTTTGCTACGATGCTCGGGGTTATGTTTCTGAAAGAACGATTTACAAAGGGCGAAGCTCTTTCGGGAGTGATTATGTTGGGGGGCATTTTTCTGATCGCCAATCTCAGAGGAGAGGTTCCTCCGATTGCGGTTTTGGGGCTTACGATTTCTTCCTTTTTTTATGCGTTCCATAGTTTCATCTTCAAGCAATATGGAGCGACGGCCGATGTTTTGTATTTTATTTATTGGCGGGGTCTAGTAGGAGCTATCCTGATCAATATTTTCGTTCTGGCGGCAGGGAAATTTACAATTCCATCTTGGGATGTTTTAGCTCTTTTGGCAGTCATTTATTTGGTCGGAATTTTTGTCGCGCGATATTTTTTCTTTCATGCTCATCGATATTTAGGAATCGCCAAAATTCATATTTTTCTCCTGCTTCAGCCGGTGGGTGTTTTAGTGGGAACCTTTCTCTTTTTCAATGATCCGATGGGCTGGCAGAAGTTACTCGGCGCGGGATTGATTTTGGGAGGAGGATATTTCTTTATGAAGAGCCGGAAAGTGGAGGGGTGAATAAGTTTATGGAAGAAAAATGCTCCCCCTGTCCTCCGCCTAGGGCCGGAGGACTTCCCCCCTCAATGAGGGGGGACTTGGGGGGAGGAATTTGTTTTTCTCTTCAGATTTTTATACAATTCCTGACAGAAATTAACCCACAAAATCTATGCCAGACCCCTGGAACATGCTCGGACTTTTGCGCGAAAAAATAAAAGAAAAAGGCGGGCTGCTTTCGTGCCACGCGCATTTTGATAAAGCATACGTGATTACGCCCGAAACACTCGAAATGTGCAACGAGCATATGGAGGTCAAATGGGATCTGTGGAAGCAGGTGAAAGAAGGCTATACACACGAAAATCTCGTGAAGCGTATTTCGCTCAGCGTCGAAAATATGATTCGGCAGGGATGTGATATGACCCGCACCAATATTGATGTGGACAATACTGTCGGGATGAAGTGCATCGATGCGGCGTTGGAAGTAAAAGAGAAATATAAAGACCAGATCGATGTACAGATTTTCTCCCAGGTTCTGGAAGGAGCGCTCGATCCCAAAGCGCAAAAATGGATCGAAGAAGCCGCCAAAAAAGTCGATGGACTGGGCGGATTGCCCTCTCGTGACCGACCGCACCAAGAAAAGCATTTGGAATATATTTTTGACGTCGCGAAACGACACAATAAAACCGTCGATGTACATATCGATCAGAACAATGATCCCGATGAGCGTGACACAGAACTTCTCGCCAAGGCGGTCATTAAATATGGTATGCAGGGGAAAGTGAATGCGGTTCATGCCTGCTCGCTGGCTTCACAGCCGGATGAGTACATTCGCGATGTTGCGCAGATGCTCGTTCAGGCGGATATGAATGTCATTGTCTGTCCTCGGGCAATGATCGACAATCAACAGCCCCGCCACAAAACCGGCCCCATTCATAACTCCATTACGCCAGTACCGCACCTTATTGAAGCGGGCGTAAATGTGTGTCTGGGAGTGGATAATGTGTACGACTACTTCTGCCCATTTATCGATGGAGACATCTTTACCGAACTTGTGTTTTTACTTGAAACCACACGGTTTTATGACGTGGACAAGTTGGTCGGCATGGCGACGGTCAATGGGCGAAAAGTGCTGAAAATGGCGCAGTAAACCCCTAAAAAGCCGCTCATAGACTTGTATTTCTTGTGTTTTTATGGTATAATGAGGAGATGGGGTGATTTTTTGAACCCGGGCTCTCAGATTCTAGAACCCGGGTTCGCATATCATTGCTTTAATTTTTGTAGAGTTCGTTTTCCCAGTCGTGGAGATTAAACGCCGTTTTCTGCGCGAGATTGTAGATCTCGATGAATCCCGCGGAGGCGTTCTGATTAAATGCCGCGTTTTTATTGAATGTCGCGAGATTCTGATCAAAGAGAGAGTAGGGTGATTGTAATGCCACGATTGTGATATTGCCTTTATACAACTTAACTTTTACGGTTCCGGTCACTTTTTTGTTTTGGCTATTGGTAAAAGCGTGGATGTGATACATCACCGGATCGTACCATTTGGCGGCATAGGTGAGGTACGCCCATTTCTGATCGAGAAATGACTTGAGCTCATTTTCCTCCCGAGTAGAGACAAGCATTTCGAGTTTTTTATGCGCGGCAATGAGAATGCTCGCGGCTGGATTTTCGTATACACCTCGGACTTTGAGTCCGACCATTCTGTCTTCAATGAGTTGTACGACTCCGACTCCATGCTTTCCGCCGACTTCATTGAGCTCCATGATGATCTGACTGAGTTTTTTCTTTTTTCCATTGAGTGCGATGGGTTTTCCCTTTTCGAATTCAATTTCGACGATTTCATTGCTGTAATTTGCTTTTTCCGGAAGAGTACACCACTGGAGTATTTTTTCTTCGAGTGGGATATTTTCCGGATTTTCGATTTCGCCTCCTTCTCCGGTGTTGCCCCACATATTTTCATCATAAGAATAGGGAAGTTGGTGATTTTGCTTGATGGGAATATGGTATTTCTCAGCATAAGCAATCTGTTCGTCTCGTCCCATGGCCCATTCTCTGACTGGGGCAATGGTTTTGAGTTTCGGATCAAGAGTGGTAATAAAACTTTCAAATCGCACTTGGTCATTGCCTTTTCCGGTGGCTCCATGTGCGATGACTGGACAGTTATATTTATGCGCCATTTTGACAGCAACTTTCGCGATCATGATCCTTCCCAGGGGACAGCTGAGGGCATATCCCCCCTGATAGTCAGCATTTGCCATGATGGCTTCACTGAGAAATATATCGGCAAATTCATCTTTGGCGTCATAGACGAGTGCTTTTTTAGCACCGAGAGAAAGTGCTTTTTTCTGGATAGATTCCAGATCATCAGCCGTTTGTCCGATATTGACTGTCAGTGTTATGACTTCGCATTCATACTGATCCTGAATCCATTTCAGGATAATACTGGTGTCCAGTCCGCCTGAATACAGCAGCAGACATTTTTTGAATTCGCCTTTATGCGCTTCATGGGAAGCGACTTTTTGATATTGAGTTGCGGTTTTCATAGTAAAAAAGAGTGAAGAAATATTTTGTGTGTTATAAAAACCCCCGTACAGAGAAGTCCGTACGGGTCAAAATTGCATTTGGTATATCAAACTTAACCCGGCTTTACCGGCGTCGGCGCAGTTGAGATACCATCGCAAAGAGATGCATCACTTCGAATCCTAAAGACAAGTTTTTTTTTGTCAATTTTTTGGTCATTTTGTGATTTTTTTGTTCTCTGCTACACTGAGGGATGGTTTATTTTCTTACCCTTTTTTCTCATGGAAACTTCTTTCCTTCTTGCCAAAATATTTGGCGTTTTGTTTGTTCTCGTGGGCTTGGGATTACTTTTTAATCTCAAATATTATCTCAAGGCAATGGAAGCATTTCTGGCCGACACAGGACTGCTGTACTTTGCTGCTTTTATCATGGTGAGTGTTGGGATGTTGATTGTTCTCCATCATAATATTTGGATTGGTGGTTGGCCGGTATTGGTCACTATCTTGGGATGGGCTACTTTGGTGAAAGGGGCCTTATTTTTGCTCTTCCCTCAGTGGATTGTCGGTATGAAAAAAAACATGTGCACTCAATCCATGTGTACATTTTCAGGTGTCTTATCTCTGATTGTCGGTTTATACTTGATGTATGTATCGGGGATGTTTTTGTCCGTCATGTAGATATGAACACTTTTCTTGTTCAATAATAAAAACCCGGATTCTAATCCAGAACCCGGGTTTTTTCTATTGGTAGGGTGTTAATCTTCGACTTCGATTTTTACGGATTTTGATTTTTTATTTTCTTCTTTCTTGGGAACGGTAATATGCAGGACTCCATTTTTGGAGGTGCATTTGGTTTTGAGCAATTCTGCCGAAGAAGGAAGACCGATCTTGCGATAAAAAGATCCAGATTGTCGTTCACAGCGGAGATAATTTTTATCTTCCTCTTTGTTTTCTGATTCGTGTTTTCCGCTGATTGCGAGACCATCGTCTTCGATATCAACATTGATATTTTTGGGATCAAATCCGGGAAGATCAGCCGTAATCTCAAATTCCTTTTCGTTTTCGCTGACGTCAATGGAGGGCAAAAAATTGCCTTCTTGCATCTGCAAGCCCCACCGAGGTTGATCAAAAACGGAAGGAAAGTTCCAGAAATCATCGAAGAAATTGCCCAAGCCGCCTGTTCCTTCGAACGGAGTCAGCCAGTTATTTTGCCGATGCCGATTGCGTGTATCCTTCATGAGAAAAGGGGTTAGGAAATATTTGGCACTCCTTATTGTAGACTGCTAAAATGACCAAGTCAAGAAATTTTGAAAGAAAAAATTTCTCTTTTCGTATTACCCAATGAAGCTTCGTTTTTATTTCTTTATTTCTTATTTTTGCATGAAAACAAAAACACTCGTATTCGGTACTTTGGCCTTGTCGGCCACATTATTTCTTTCTTCAGCACAGGCTTTCTGGGGCTTTGGTCACGGAAAAGGACTGACCGAAGAAAAATTCACAGAGATGAAATCATTATTCCTGAACAATGATTTTCAATCCTTTCAGACAGCGATGGAAGCCAAGCGTGAAGCAATGAAAGCTCAGCATGAGCAGATGAAAACAATGCGCGAAACCATTTCTCGTACAGTCGAAAATATCGACAATGGAATCATCATGACCATTACTTCCGATAATGCGGAAGCCGTAGAGCACATTTTATCTCGCCATGATGGTGATCAAGATAAAATGCCCGCTCGTGAAGATGTTCAGAAAACAATTGAACAGCTCTCGAATGGGGTTCGTATTACCATCACTTCTGATGATCCAGAAGTAATTGAGCGCATCCAATCCCGTCATTCCGGAGAAAAAGAAGGACGTGGTTGGGGAAAAGGAGGAAAAATGGGTTACAGAGGATTGAGCCGAAAAGGACAACAGATGCAGAATTCAGAAGGAAAAAATCGCGAATTTGCTCCTCGAGGACGAGGATTCGGTCGCGGTGGACGATTTCAGGATGTTGCCGTACCGGCCCTGAATCAATAATCAAGAGTAATAATTTCTCATGGAAGAGAAGGGTTTTCTCTCTCCTTCGATTCGTCGGAGGAGAGAGTTTTGAAAGAAAAAATTTTTTCAGACGTATTATTTTCTGAAATATGAATACACACACTTTTGACTTTGATTCTCAATGGGGATTCTTGTAAAAAACAATTAATGCACCATTTTGATCATCTTTCCGATGAAGACCTTGCCCAAAAATCTCTGGAGGATGTTGCGTTCTTTGAAGAATTGATGCGTCGGTACGAGCAGAAATTAATGCGATACATTCTTCGTATTTCCCATTTTTGTCCCCAGACGGCGGAAGAAATTTTGCAGGATGTATTTTTGAAAGTCTGGAAAAATATCAATAATTTCGATGCGAGTGTGAAATTTTCCTCTTGGATCTATCGAATCACTCATAATGAAACGATTTCGCTCTTTCGTAAATTTCGTGCTCGTGGAGAAGACCAAAAAATGAATCTGGATGAAGAATTATTTTTGCCCAGTAAAGTTGATTTTATCCAAGATTTGGATCAGGAATTTTCCGCTCAAAAAATCCATCAGATTCTCGATCTGATGAAATCAAAATATCGGGAAGTATTGGTCCTCAAATTTTTAGAAGAAAAAAGCTACGAAGAGATTTCGGATATTCTTCAAAAGCCCGATGGAACAGTTGCTACACTTATTAATCGCGCTAAAGAACAATTTCGAGAGCTTGCTTCCCGTCATAATATTTCTTTTTCATGAAGAACAAACTTACGTCTTCGGTGCTCCAAAAAATAAAACGCGAACATATCGTGCCCCATAGTCGATGGTACTTTGTAATGCGAACGACTTTGCTGATGGGGGGAGGAATATTCTTTTTCGTTCTGGGCGCTCTGGCATCCGCGATTATTTTTCATTTTCTCAATTACAGCGAATCGTTTGAATTTCTTTGGCATTCGCCCCAAATGTTTTTGCGAATTTTGTGGTTCGGACTGCCGCTTCTGTGGTTGTTGCTTCTGATAGGATTTGGGATTCTCGCTTTGCATTTATCCCGTCAGACAAAGAAAGCCTATAAAGTATCACTTCTGATCTGGACTTTGATTGTCTTTGTGCCTCAGATTGTGGCAGGATTTTTTCTCGAACAATCTCGAATTGGAGAAAGAGCAGACGAACTCTTTTCTCACCACGTCGGAATGTATGAAAGTTTCCGCGAACGCCGAGATCGTCTCTGGCGAGGAGATGAAAAAAAGTTTTTGGCCGGAACCATTACCCGGATTCAGGACGAAGAAATCTTTCTCTTGGACGATCTGCGTCAACGAGAATGGCGCGTGGACTATTCCGAAAGCGAATTTCTTTTCCCGAATATTTTGGAAGAGGGAAGAGTGGTAAAGATGATCGGAAAAAAACAAGAAGGATTTCGTTTTAAAGCCGATCACATTGGTCTCTGGAAGGGAGGACGATGGAGACGAGATGAGAAACCGCCTTTTCGGTTTTCTCCGCGTCATTCAGGAAAAAGGTTTGAGCATCCTTCTCACGTGCCTCCAGGAGATTTTTTAGAAAGAAGGCGCGAGGGACTCCAGCGTGCGCCGTGATATTAGGAGAATGGAGCTTTCGAAGATGCAATTTTCGTTTTTGACAAAAAGAAGGAGAAGCGTTATGGTGACTGTTCCATGGCATCTGAAAATACATCACAAAATCAAGGAAAAAAAACAGCACAACAAAAGAAAAAATCAGATATTGAACCGAATGTGCTGAAAAAAGAGATACCCCAAAAAGAAACAATACGTCGATCTATTTGGATCTTGTTGGGGCGGGTGCTATTTGTAAAAATAGTCTTTATTATTTTTATTCTTTTGGCGCGCAATTTCTTATTCGTGCCTTTTGAGGGAGAAGCAAATATATTTTTCTTTTTGACGCGCGGGGGACTTTACGCATTAATTCAGTTGGTAGACTTAGCGGTTTTGAGTTGGATTGTCCTGGAGTGGTTTACCGAAAAATACATTTTTACGCCCAAGCAGGTGACATTAGAGACGGGTATTCTTTCGACGCACCGAAAAGTATATGTTTTTGAAAATATCGAGGCTGTCAAAATGGATCGAGGACTTTTGGGGTTGATTTTCGGGTTTGGTTCGCTTCGTATTTTGGCTCCAATTATTCAGGAAAAAGTGACTATTCGGGACATTCCCGAACCTCGAAAATATTTGCATTTGGTAGAACAAGGAATCGAGCAGGGAGAAAAAAATATTATTTTTCCGTGATAAATCCTGTTACTTTTCTGGAGAAACTTCGTATACAATAGCGAGGAATTTCTTTTTTCCCCATGCACAACGAGTCTTCTTTGATTCTGGACTGTCAGCACGGAAACCGTGAATCTTTTGCGCCTTTGTATGATATGTACGCGCAAAAAATATACGGATTTCTCTTTCACAAAACGCTCCATCGAGAGACAGCCGAAGATCTGACCAGCGAGACCTTTCTCAAAGCGCTCGAAAAAATAGAGACCTATAATGCTCAAAAAGCGAGCTTCTCGACCTGGCTTTTTCAGATCGCGCGAAATACAGTCATTGATTACTTCCGCACCTCCCGTCATACCGATGACATTGACGATATCTGGGATATTGATTCGGGCGAAGACGTACTGGAGAAAGTCGATGCGAAAATTGCCTACAAAAAAATTCAGCATCATTTATCGGTCTTGAGTGCGGATCAACGGGAAATTCTTACGATGCGGTTTTGGCAGGATATGTCCTATGCGGAAATTGCCCAAGCACTCGGGAAAACTGAATCCAGTGTCAAAATGGCCGCTTGTCGGGGAGTGAAAAAACTCAAAAAAGAACTGTTCCTCTTTCTTTTCTTTCCGTTTCTTTTCTAAACTTTTTTCTCATGAAAAAACAATCACAAAAACTTCTTCAGGAGCTTCTCGAAGCTCATCCCGAATTACGAAAGCAAGAAACTCATCTCCAGACGTTTATCGAGGATTTTCTTTCCTCGCGTCCTGATTCTCAGATCAATGAGGATTTCAAACAGCAATTACGCTCGGAAATCCTTCGTCGCTGTCAGGAAATGGAGACTTCTGGTGGACGCGAAGGCTGGGGATCTTTTATGGATCAGTTTTGGAAGCCGTTTGTACTGGGGGGCGTTACTATTGGATTCGCGGTTTGGCTGATTCCGCTTGTTTTGACCGAACCTTCTTCAATTCCGGTAGATTCACCGGAACTGACAGAGTCCTCTTCCCAAAAAATGATGGCACAAGACGAAGCGGTGTCTCCTGTGGTAGACGGATCGCTGGCGATCGAAGAAACAGAAGATCAAGCTTTTGATCTGGCAGACATTGATCTTCCTTTGGGCGCTCGTGATATGGCGGAAGGAGCGGTCATGGGTCGTGGTGGGGGAGGCGGAGGTGGAGCCGCATACAATATCATGCCTCCACATCCGGGACCCTATGGAGAGCGTATTAATTACGAATACGAATTTGATGGTGATCTGCCACAGCTGAAGGAAAAAATTTCTGTGTACAAGAAAAAATCTCGTACCCAAGGGGCTCGTCTTGAACTTCGTCCAGAGATGATTCCCAATTTTGGGCTGGTGGACATGAGTCAGTTTGGAGAACTGAGTATCAATAGTATCACTCTTGCTGAAGACAAAGAGAAGGGATACATGATTTTGATGAATTACGATTATCCAAATATTTCGATTCATACCAACTACGAAAAATGGCGGCCGTACTACGAAAATTGTTCTGGTGGATCAGAAGAAAATTGTCAGCCAAAGCCTCTGACCGAAAAAGATATGCTTTCCGACAGCGAATTGATTCGCATTGCGAATGCTTTCCTCAAAAAATACAACATTGATACTTCTTTTCTGGGAGATCCGGAAATCGAGAAATACTGGGAACAGCCACACTACCAAGGTCCCAGACCAGAATACTATCCCGATGAAATGACGGTCGTGTATCCGTACTTGATTGACGGACAAAAAATTGTAGATCAGTGGGGAAATATACAGGGGGCTCGCGTGAGTGTGCATCAACGCATGAAAGAAGTTACCAATCTTCATATGACGCCGCTTCAGCTGCAGAGCAGTCAGTATCCTGTTAGTAATTCAGAGGATATTTTGACCTTTGCTCGACAGGGAGGAAATCAGGGGTTTTCCTACGTCAATCCGGACAAGACCATCACTCGAAAACTGGGAAAACCAGAACTGCAGCTCACTCACATTCAGAAATTTTCAAAAGGAAATCTTGCGGCTGAGTACTACGTACCCGCCCTTTTCTTCCCCATTGAGAAAGACACCGATACTGATGGAGAAGAACGACAGCATCTTCAACAACAGACGCACATTGTCGTTCCGTTGGTTCAGGATCTGATGAAAAAGATTTCTGATTCGGAATAAGCATCCTTATTCATATCACTCAAAATACCCGGGAAGCGTTGCTTCTCGGGTGTTTCTTTTTCTCAAAATGAAATTTATTCTTGTGCTTCACGTTCTCGGTAATGGTCGAAGACTACTTGTGCGATACTATCTTGGAATGGGGAGAAATACTGAATTATCGAAAAGCAGGGCATTTATTTGAAATGCTCTAAATCCCTTTTTAACGAGCACTAAAAGTACACCAATAAATGGTAGAACTCTAAAATAGAGTTAGAGGGGAATCATCTTCCGGCGGATTCTCTGAAGGAGAGGATTCTTCCTCTTTTTGCTCGAGTAGAGTTTTCGGAATATCTTTTTTCTGCCAAAAATTCTCTCCTAGAAGTTGTTTTAATGGCAAAACTACCGTGGGAAATTTTTTTTCCAGTTCTTCTTTATTTTTTATCTCGGAAAAGAATTCCAGACCTTTTATTGGCTTACTTTCTTGCTTTTTGTCTCTGCGTTTCTCCATCCCGACTTCCAACTCAAAGTAAGGGGAGAAAATATGTCGTTCTTCTTCATTTGCACATTCTTCTAGTATCTTATTTTTTCCCTCTGCATCTTTGTTTTGTTTATTAAATTTTTTCTTTGCTTCTGAATCATCTGGTTCTTGATCAAGAAGATCAGAATCATACACACATACAAAAGGAATTTGAAAACTCTTGAGAAGTTTCACATATTTTGGCATGTCTCCCTTTCCTGATGTTTCAACTATCGAAACATTGTATTTATTGGGTTCGAATTCGTATAAATTTCGTAAAATATACTCGAATACGAGTTTTTCCGTATTTCCCTCAACAAGTAAGACTTTTTCTGCGAAAAATAGCTCTGCTCGTTCGTTATTTACCGATAGGCTGAACTTCAAGAGTTTGTCTTCACTGAAATCCAATTCGATAGTTTCATTTTCTGGAAATATTTTTGTCTTTTTTTTGTCTATAATAACTCTTTTGACATTCTCGTAGTCCCGAAGCCGAACAAATTCAGTAGCATGTGTGGTATAAATAACCTGAGCTCCTTTATCTGCCATTGCTTTTAATATCTCATAGAAATTTTTTTTAGCATGGGGATGAAGAAACATTTCGGGTTCCTCTATTAAAAAAATAGCATCTTTGCCTTGTAATTCTAAGTAGGTTCGAAAAATCGCTATAACAATCAGACTTTGGAAACCACTTCCAAGACGATTTATTGGTAGTGCAAGTTCATCTTTAGTGAGAGATAATTTTAGATATTTATACTGATCTGATATTTCTTGAACTCCAAAGTCTAATTCAACTCCTTGAGATTCCCTTTCTCCAAGATGCTCCAAAAGAATGGTGTGGATTTTCTTTGTTATGGTTATGAGTTCTCCACTTTTTATTACTTCATTAGCCCTCTCTATAAATTTTTCAAAAATTTCTTTCCTTCCTAGTGTGTCGCTTTGTACTTTTAAGACCTTTTTTTCTTCTTCCGACAAAAGAGTTTGGGTGTCGTCATTTAGAAATTCTTCACGAGCATTTTTGACCAGAGCTCCTAACAAAGTTTTAGGGTTTGAGGGAGATTGAGAAAGAACATCTCGATTTATAGGAATATAAATACCATTAACTCGTTCTCTCATTTTTTTGGATATCGTTAGAGTTCTGTCGAGAACGAGTTGTTTTCCCTTTTTGGGAGGAGAGGAAGGATATTTTACGGGATTCCCTTTTGAATTGATACAAGCATATTCAAGATGTAATTCTCCAGCCGTGTGTCCATGACTATTGTTTTTGTATTGTTTGTATTCGATTTGGAATCCAAACACTTTGACCGGATATTTCAAATCCCCAAGAATCGGAATTTCATGCTCAATTTTAGAATCAAAGAAAGCTTGGATGAGAATGTCTTTTGCAGGATTTTTTTGATAAAAATCCTCAAGAGAAAATGTGTTCTCTCCCCACCAAGAACTACCCAAAATTATATCAAGAGCCGCAAGTATATTGCTTTTTCCGACATTGTTATGTCCCACAAGGGCTGTCATATTGGTGTCGAAGTTTATTTCAACACCTTCTGGACCAAAAGATCGAAAGTTTCGAATAAATAGTTTTGATATTCGTGGAGGTGATGGATCGTTGTCTTCTGACATACCTCTTCTTATACTAAAATTTTTATGTTTTGTAATGTTTTATTTTCAAATCGAAAATTCCTGCTATAAGGAGCGTGATGGGTTTGAAAAAATTCAATCAGCTTTGGAGAATCGATGAAAATATTAATGACGAAAAATCCCGATTTGTGAATAGAATAAACGGATCTCTATTTTCACAAATTGATCGGGGGGATCGAGAAGGATATACTGATCTTTTCGATTCGTTATGTTACTGGCTTGGGAAAAACACGAGAGATGTTATTTTAGGCTACAATGTTAGAGATCCAAGAAGGCAATTTGACCCTTTTTATAATGATAAAATTCCACCGTTGCGACATCTTTCCGGAGATGATTTTGAAACTACATTAAAAATCATTGTTTTGATACACGCGTACTTCAAATCTAAAACCTCCCAAAAAATCAAAATTGTTGACGCGAGCGTAAATGCCGCCCTCTCAAATTCTTTGGTGGATATTGGGATCAGATGGACCGATGGAATGTTTTACCCTCTGGTGTGGAAGAACTTGACGAAGCTCTCGTAGGACAACCTTACGAGTGGCTCTCAAACTTTCCGAATGAAAAGAAAGATATGTCAAACGCTCTTTCTGCTTATAAAAAGAAAAATTACGGAGAGGTAATCGGAAATTGTTACAATGCTGTCGAAGGGATTTCTCGAATTGCCTTAAATAATAAATCAACTCTCGATAAAAACATCAAACCTTTTCGAGAAAAACTATCCCTTTCGGAACAATGGACTTCCTTTTTGAACAATTTTTATCATTATGCGAATACAGCAAAACGTCATGCGGACGAAGGACGGCACGAATTAGATCCTGCTGAAATTGAAGCATATCTATACTTGACAGGTATTTTCTTGAGGCTAGCTAGTCAAAAACTAGATCCCGAAACTTCGTGAGCAAGTTCGACTTCCAAGTTACTCACGGTAAATTTCAGAATTTGAAAAACACACACGTAATATTTCGATTATTCAAAGAATTCTTAAAAAATATCCAATTCGAAAAAGTGTTGGAACTCTTGAAAAGTCAGTTCCTTTTGAAACTATCTCAAATACTTATCGTAATGATTTTGGTTTGGTGGAGGTGGCGAGAATATTTTCATGTCCTCGTCCCGACAGGACGGGACTGCGGTCTCGAAAACTTTTTCAATCCTCATTTCACAAGAGTGAAATTCGGTGAAAAAGGAACTCTACTCGTCCAATTCTCGCTCTTCTGCTCCGCAGAATGATAAAAAACCGCTGTACCCAGAAGGGCACATCGTTTTTTTATTTTTCTCAAAATGGTGGAGGTGGCGAGAATTGAACTCGCGTCCAGAGAGGAAACATACCTTCGTCTACGGAACCTAGTTCGCTTGTAGAATCTTCTGCTTTGGAAGCGAACGAAATGCAGAAGAGGGTTGCCAGTTATGTCTCCCTCGCTGCGGCAAAAAGCAGGGGATAAAGGTTCATATATATAAGGAAGCTATTCCAGAACCATCAAAGAGCTTCCACTTACGAGTAAGTACTCAAGTAAGGTTTATTATGCAACCGCATAGGCAGGAGTCATATTGACCGAAGCCAAAAGACTTTTTGCCTGGCGGACTGCTTTTGTAACAAAATTGTTAGCATTTATAGGTGTACAACGGATGTCCCGGCGGCTGTACGCGCCGTGCTCGCAGAAAATACATTTCTGGTCTCTCTGTCGAAACCAATCACCCCCCTATGAAATTTTTAATCTTCAATCTTCAATCTTTAATTTTTAATCTTTCATTGTGCAGAGGTTTCCATGTCAAAGAACGGACTCCCATTATGGCCCAAAACCCGCTCCTTGTCAACTCTTTGGACCGGTCAATTGCTTGGCATATATGACCTTATTAATCTTTTCCAGATCTCGGAGAAGATTGCGGATTTCTTCGGTAGAGACCGATTCCAGTGTAAATTTCCAAGTGACAATGCGATGCCCTTCCTGATCGTAGGAATAGTAGGATGAAAGTTCTCCGATATTGAGTCCGTGATTGGCAATAATCGTCGCGTAGTCGCGGGTCAGACCAATGCGGTCGTAGGCTTTGATCTCAAAGAATTGTTCGACCAAGAAATACGCTTCCAATATTCTTTCCGGATCCAATCGATCGACCTGACGGCAGTTTGCTCGATGAATCGTAAAGTGGGGGCTTCGGGATTTGAAAGCCACAATATTTTGTCCCAGTTTTGGTTTGCAGCATGATGCCAAACGAAAAGGCATTTCTCGTTCTCCGCCAATCACGATATTCAGTTCGCCGATATGACGTTCTTTTTCCACAAATTTTCGCGGCGTTTTTACGGGGGCTGGTTTTTTTTCTGAGAGGAGTTCTTTTTGTGAAGATTTTGACGGTGTTCGGGTCTCATCTTGCTTATTCAGAAAAGATCGAATATGGGTTCGTGCATGGGAAGATTGTACAAAGTCCAGCCAAGCAGAATTTGGAGTCCGTCCTTCTCGGGTCAGGATTTCTACAATGTCTCCGTTTTTCAGTTTGAAGTCCAATGGCTTGATCATACCGTTGACTTTGGCTCCGACACAGGTATTGCCGACATCGGAATGAATCGTGTAGGCAAAATCCACTGGCGTGGATCCTTCAGGGAGCGTTTCTATGTCTCCTTTGGGCGTAAAGACGAAAATCCGATCGGCGAGAATATTCTGAGAAATTTCTTCGAAAAATTTTTCTGGCGATGTTTGAATTTCCTGCGGGATATTCTGAGGAAACCAGCTCATTCTGCGCAGATAGTCTTTGTCAAAGTGTGAATGTCGTGTTTTTTTATAGGCCCAGTGTGAGGCCGGTCCGAATTCTGCGTCCTGATGCATCTGCAGTGTCCGAATCTGGATTTCGGTTGGAAACTTGCTGCCAGATAGTCCTAGGAGCGTCGTGTGAAGACTCTGATATCCGTTGGGCTTAGGAACAGAAATGTAATCTTTAAACCGATTGGGCATCGGTTTCCAGTACGTATGGAGGATTCCTAGTGCTCGATAGCAGTCTTCTTTTGTGCGGACAATAATCCGAAATCCAAAAAGATCATACAGCTCAGTCACAGAGGAAAAGCTCTTGCGTTTCATCTTGCTGTAGACCGACGAAATACTTTTTTGTCGCCCACTGATCTCTAGTATTTGAAGCTGTTCTTTTTTGAATGCTGTGAGGATTTCTTTTCTGGATCGTTCTAGAAACCCTCTTTTTTGTTTCTTGACGTCTTCTATTTCTCGATGAAGCTGTCGAAAAAAAGTGGGATGCAAGTGCTGAAAGCAGAGATCTTCGATCTGTGTTTTGAATTCAAAAAGTCCCAGTTTATCAGCTACTGGTGCATAAATTTGCAATGATTCCTGAGCAATGCGTTCGCGTTTTTCAGCGGGGACGTGCTCGAGTGTTTTGAGATTGTGAATGCGATCAGCCAGTTTCACAAAAATAACTCGAATATCCTGTGCTACAGCGATAAAAAGTTTCTGGATGCTTTCCGCACGACTGGGACGTTCGTGCTCTTTGAGTTGTACACGAGAGACTTTCGCAACACCTTCACATAAAAATCGTATTTTTTTCCCAAATTTTTGCTCGACTTCTTCTGCTGTGATGGGAGTGTCTTCAATGACGTCATGCAGTAAACAAGCAAGAATAGTTTCCATATCAGGCTTGATGGACAGGAGTATTTTGGTGGCTTCTACTTCGTGACTGAAATACGGATGTCCTGATTCACGCCATTGCTCGTGATGAGATTTAAGCCCAAATTCAAAGGCTTCTTCCAGGAGCTTTTTTTGGGCGGTGCCAAAGTCAGGGTAATACTCCTGAATGCGCTCTTGGATTTCGAGAAGGGCGGAAGAAAAATCGTATTTTGGGGAGGGCATTTCGAACTTCATTATCACGAAAAAAGAAGCCCTTTGTCTAGTGTTTTCTGTCTGGAAACACCTTGCTATTTTTTATTTTTTGTGTTATAATGATGAGATGACACAATATTTCAAAAAACATATTGCATTTTTCCTTCCGATATTTCTCTGCCTGTTGTTTCTGGGAAATAGGGGCACAGTGTCGGCGGCAGTTCCCGGTCCGTCTTCCTTTATCGTGGTCGATCAAAATGAGGAAGAAGACAGCCAATCGGATTCAGAGAGTCTTTCTGAAGATGAAAATGAAGAGGAAGACAGTTCTGAAGAGACCGGCATTTATGATCCTCAAGAAGTCTATGGAGAATCGATGGAAAAAATTCTTCTCCGTGAAAATCATAATGGCTACAAAGTTTTTGGCGGATATAAGACCGGAGATTTATCTTCGGAAGAACTGCTTGATTATGCTTACGAACGACGTCATCAGATAAATCAAGAACGTTCTAGTTTGTCGGCTCGGTCGATGCGCGATACAAATTTTGAGCTTCTGATATCTCGCCGCGAATACAAAGACTCACTCCCCCCGTGGGAACGAGATAAGGATTTTAATCAGGTCGCTCAGGAAAAAATAGATGAACCTTCTCCCCTGCATTCAGTAGCAAAGAGGGTTTCAAAATTAAAACGAAAAGAAGATGTGGGGATGCTCAAATCCGCTGAAAGAACAAACAAAAAGAGTCGTTATTCGCTGCGCCATTCACAGCGGCAATATGGAGGTGACGCCGAGGTATTTCAAAACGCAAAAGATCAGGCACAGGAGCGTCGGGAATGGGAAAGCAAAGTGTATGCCCCCAATCGTGTTCCGGATTTCAGCAGCAGTATTCGCCGTTCTCGAATAAAAATAAAAAATCCAGACTCTCGAAAAAAATGGCTGGATGTGTATAAAAAATCAGGGAAAGTTCCTGAAGAAGTCGCCAAGGAAAAACCAGAATAAATCTCGACATTTTTCGGCTTTGCCTTACAATTTCGGCGCCTGATGAGCTTGGATTTCTCGAGTCGGATTCGGTTTCTGCAGATTTTCTTTGTATTGGCTTTTGGTGTTTTTTTGATTCGCCTTTTTGATCTGCAGGTATTGAGTGCCGAAGAATTCGCACAAGAAGCTCGTGCCCAACATGAAAAACGATCTATTCTCCCCGCTCAAAGAGGAAAGATTTTAGTACGAAAAAATCGTCTCACTGATGAGCTCACGCCTCTTGCGACCAACAATACGCTCAAGCTCCTTTTTGTGGATCCGATTATTTTGGCATATCCAGAATACAATCCTCGCTTGGATTTTTCTCAGCAGCAAAAAGGAAATCCTGATTTGGCGGCAGAGCTTTTAGCACCTCTTTTGATTCATGCACACTGTGAAAAAATAGAAGGGTGTATTGTCGAAACTGATCCAAAAAAATTATCAGCCTCAGAGCAGGCGGCCATCAAAGCCTACGAGAAGGAACTTAGGGACATTTTCAGTCAGATAGAGCGTCGGCGAGTAATTCTCGAAACAGATGTTGCTGAAAGTCGGGCCTTGATGATTGAGGAACTTGATATCTCTGGAGTTCGTGTGGAAGGAGCGATGATCGTCGCGGATCCGACTCAGATAGAATCGCTCACTCCAACGGCTGAGAAATTGTCGCCGTTACTCAATATAGAAGTGGATAAGTTGGAAGCAATGCTTGAACGTCGTCCCAAACGATATGTCGAAATAAGCAATAAAATTGTTCCCGAAGTTTCCGAAAAGATTCTGGAACTCAAATCAAATCCCCGTTATCAGGATGTTCTGAGAGGAATTCAATTGCGTGATGAACACTGGAGATATTATCCAGAAAGAAATTTAGCGGCACAGGTTTTGGGCTTTGTGGATTCATCTGGGCATGGGCAATACGGAATTGAAGGGCGTTTTGATCACGAATTAGCAGGAGAAGAAGGGGTGATTTTTGGAGCGATTAATACCCGTGGGCAACGTATTTTGGGCGAAGGATCTCAGATTTTACGCGCTCGAGATGGAGCGGATATTGTACTTTCGATTGATCGGGTAATCCAAGGACAAGTCGAAAAAATACTCCAAGAGGATCTCAAACAGTTTGAAGCTGATTTTGGACAGATTATTGTGATTGAGCCTTCCACAGGACGTATTTTGGCTATGGCTCATGCGCCGGATTTTGACCCCAATGAATTCGGAAAAGTTTTTACTCGCTATGAGATTACTCCTGATCAGGAAGCCGAAGATCGCGAGAGTGAAGAATTTAATCAGCGTATTCCAACGATTGTCGATGGAGGTCGATATTATCGTTATTTTAATAGATGGGGGCCACAGGTGTTTCGGAATAAGATTGTTTCGGATACCTATGAGCCAGGATCAGTTATGAAACCGATCACTATGGCGGCTGCGCTCAATGCGGATGAGGTAACCCCACAAACAACATATGAGGATACAGGACCAATCGAAGTAGGAGAGTTTAAAATCCGAAATGCGGATGAAACCTATGCCGGAACCACGACCATGATAGAAGTGCTCAACCGATCACTGAACACAGGGATTGCTTTTATTACCCGAAAAATGGGATACAAACTGCTCTATGAATATTTACGGGCATTTGGATTTGGTCAGTACACAGACATTGAATTGAATGGAGAAGCAGATGGACAACTGGAATTTTGGAAAGACTGGTCAGAATCAGAATTGATTACGCGAGGATTCGGACAGGGATTGACCAGCACGCCACTACAGATGGGAATGGCATTTTCTGTTTTGGCGAATGGAGGATATCTCATGAAACCATTACTCGTGGAAGAAGTGCGTTATCCTGATGGAACGGTCAAGAAATACCATTCTGAAAAAATACGCAAAGTTATTTCGGATGAAACCTATCATACGATTAAGGCGATGTTGCTCAATGCCGTCAATAATGGAATTGCTCGCGGAGGTCGTGTGTGGGGGTATAATGTCATGGGGAAAACCGGAACGACACAGACTTATCGGGGAAATCAGGTTTTGGAAGGAGCGGGAACTACCATCACGAGTTTTGCGGGATTCGGGCCCCTCAAAGAACCTCAGTTTGTGATTCTGGTAAAGTTTGATTATCCGAAGGTGTCTCAGTGGGGATCAGAAACCGCTGCTGGCACATTTCGTCGGGTAGCAGATTTTTTGTTTCGACACATGAGTATCCCGCCAGATAAATAAAAAATATTTTTTTTGCAGAATGATATGAAAAAATACCTTGTCTTGCTTCTTTTGTTTCTTGTCGGTGGATATTTTTTCTTCTTTTCTTCGGGAGTACCAGATGCAGAACCCAATCAGATTATTCATTCTGGTATCATTGTGGCACTGGGTGACAGTCTGACTGAGGGGACAGGAGTTTCCGAATCACACAGTTATCCTTCTCTGTTGAAATTTCGACTGGAGCAGGAAGGATACGATCACTACACTATTCTCAATCACGGAGTGAGTGGAGATACGACTCGGGACGGGTTGGCCAGGCTCGAAGACATATTTACCGAAACTCATCCGGAAATTGTGATCGTTGCTTTGGGCGCCAATGATGCTTTGCAGCGATTTCCCGTGCAAGAAACGCAGGAATATCTGAGAAAAATTCTCCGTATCATACAAGAATACGATGCCAAAATTCTTTTGGTGGGGATTTTGCCTCCCCCCACAAGAGGGTTCTCCTATATTTCTGCTTTCGAAACTATGTACGAAAACCTCGCCCGTGAATTTGATGCCGTCTTGATGCCATCACTTTTGTCAGGAGTGATGATGCGGTCGGAATACAATCTGGCTGATAACATGCATCCCAATGAAAAAGGCTATCGTATTATCGCAGAAAATCTGTGGCCGTATTTGCGAATACTACTGCGAGAGAAATAGATTATTGTTGTTGTTTTCCAAGACTTTTTTCTACTAGTTCATGGACTTCGTTTTGTTCGTTTTCGATTCGTTTTTTTTTCTGCTCCGAATAATATTGCTAAGATTTTTATTATTGATTTTTCGGTATTGAGAACATCCAGAGATTCTTGGAATATACGAGGAGTATAAGAAATTTCTTTACAGTAGGACGCAAACGCTTGGAATATTTCGATAACTTCCGTTTCGGTTTTGTCTTCGAGTTCTTGCTTGAGTATTGCGAGTATTTTCGTGTCCTGATTTTTCACTTGTTGTTCGTATTCATTATACTTTTCCGCTGAACCAACGGTGTGATTTCTCATGTTTTGGATCAGAGGGATTATCTGATCACATTCTCTTTGGAGTGAAGAAGACAGAGGCGAGTTTTTTTCGATTGTTTCTTGCATGATACTTTTTAGTAAAACATTTTTAATCTTGATTTTGTTTTTTGTCAAGAACCCTTTAAAACAAGTTTTTCTGTTTTTATTCTCGTCTTGAGTTTTTCAAGAGAGCCCTTTAGAATTCCCTCAAATAAAATATTGGCATGGATTTTTCTTTCCCTTCTTCGGATCAAAAGCTCGGACCCCAGCGGCTCAAATTTCTCGATACTTTTCGAAAAAGCTGCAAGAGAACTATTCTCCAGATGTTGCGCACATCTCAGTCTGGGCACCCAGGAGGATCTCTTTCGAGTCTCAATATTCTTTCGGTTTTGTATGCCTTCCGTTTGTCTCAAACAGAAGAAAAAATAGTGGTGTCCAACGGGCATATTTCTCCGGGGGTGTATTCGATTTTAGCTGAAATGGGTGTCGTGGATCCCGAAGATGTGATTCAAGGATTTCGCCAAATCGGTTCGGTATTCGAAGGACACGTTACTCGTCATATTCCGGGTATTTATTATGGGACAGGGCCTTTGGGTATCGGTGTTTCGGTCGCTTCTGGTATGGCTGTAGCGGAAAAGAAAAAAAAGACCAATAAAAAAGTATTTGTTTTAGTAGGAGACGGGGAATTACAGGAGGGACAAGTTCACGAAATGATGCTTTTTGCAGCGAAATACAAACTGAATAATTTCGTGGTTTTTGTGGATGCGAATCGAGTTCAACTCTCGGATTCACTGCAGAATATTCTGCCGATAGATATTGCGGCTCTTTTTTCAGCTGCAAAATGGAATGTTTTGCGAATTGATGGACACGATGATGAAGCAATCTGGCATGCAATTGGCGAAGCCGACAAATCAGATCGTCCCACGGTTGTCGTTGCAGAAACCATTATGGGGAAGGGGATTCCTGAACTTGAAGAAGATGGTCGGCAATTTAAAGCCACTTGGCATGGAAAAGTTCCCAAACCAGACGTAATCGATCAGATGCTCGAAAAAATGCCGTTGGATTTGGAGGAACAGGGAATGCTGGCGACATTCCGACAGGATCGAAACTTTCGGCCTCCAAGGACAGAATTTCCGGATGATCTGAGTCCAATTTCTCTTGAATGTGGTGAGCCATATGAATATTCACCTGACGAAATGACAGATTGTCGTTCCGCGTATGGGAAAGCTTTATTGGATCTGGCACAGCGAAATAAGAATGTTTTGGCTTCTACCGCAGATCTCTCTGGCTCTGTGAAAACAGATTTTGTAGAAAAAAAACTTCCCGACCAGTTTCTTGAATTTGGTATTGCGGAACAGAATATGGTTTCGGCCAATGGAGGATTGTCCTTGTCGAGTTTTGTTCCTTTTTGCTCAACTTTCGGCGCATTTATGACTTCTCGGGCCAAAGACCAAGCTCGGGTTAATGATATCAATAGAACCAACGTAAAGATGGTTTCTACACACTGTGGGTTGTCAGTCGGAGAAGATGGTCCAACCCATCAGGTTATCGATGATATGGGATCAATGGAAGGATTATTTCACACACATGCTATCGAACCAGCCGACCCCAATCATTGTGATCGAATCATTCGTTATGCAGCGACTCATTACGGAAATTTTTATGTCCGTATGGGGCGCCACAAAATTCCTGTTTTGACGAAGGAAGACGGATCAATTTTATACGATAAAGAGTATCAGTATGAATACGGAAAGTGTGATCTTTTACGGACAGGAAAGAAGGTGACGATTGTCGCGAGTGGTCCAATGGTAATCCAAGCTTTGAAAGCGCGGGAAGAAACGGGTATTGATGCGGAAATTATCATTGCGAGTTCAAATAAACAATTCGATACCACACTGGAGGACTCTCTGCGCAAAACAAAAAAAGTATTGATTGTTCAGGATCACAATCCTTATAGCGGCATTGCTTCTGGCGTCGCTCGGTTCGTCGCTGAAAGAAATATTTCTCTGGACTTTTACCAGGCCTTGGGGGTACGGGAATATCAGCTTTCCGGAAAGCCGGAAGAACTGTACCGGTCTGCCGGCATTGGACAAGAAGCCATCGAAGAAGTTCTCAAAAAGATTTAGTTTCGATCTAATTGTATGAGTTTGAGCGAATGAGTTTGTCCGGAAAGAATCTGACATCGGCAGTCAAAATAATCCGCTAAAAATTTGCAGAGTTCGCTATTGGCTTTTCCTTTTTCCGGTGGTGCGGCAATGCGAATTTTTACAGTATTCTCGCTGTCTTCGAGGATTTCGGCTATTTCATTTTTAGCCATTCCGGGGGATACTTTGACACGCAAAAAAGACTGATTTTCACACTGCAGTTTTTTTTCTACTTTTTTCTTCCACTCAGTGATTTTCATTTTTCACTGTCAGGATTTTCTTCGTTTGATTCAGGTTCAAGAAGATTTTCTATAAGATTTCGGAATGTTCCTTCTGGGAGAAGCCCAGGGATTGTTGTGTCTTCATTAATGACAAAGAAAGGGGTTCCCTTCGCTCCATATTTTTTTGCCTGACGGCTTTCCATTTCTATTTTGTCCTTTGTCGCTCCAGATTCCAGACAAATAATAAAGTCATTGAGATTGAGATTCAGCTGCAGGATCATTTCCTGCAGTATTTCGGGATCGGTTTCTCCGAAATATTCATCAAAATAGAGATTGTGAAAATCTTCAAATTTTCCTTGGTTTCGCGAACACTCGGAAGCTTCTGCCACAATTTTATATTCTGGATAAATAGAATAATGTTTTTTCTCAACAATAAGTTGGCCGTTGAATTCCCGTTCAAGCTTTTTCAAAACATTATGTGCTTGAGCGCAATGGCTACATCCAAAATCAAAAAATTCAGTGAGATACACTTTCCTGGTTTCCGGGAAAAGCCCATCGAGTTTGCCTCGTTCGGTTTCTAGTCGTTGAGCAATATTATCAAATTGACCTTCTTCATTATTCCCACACCCCAGAAGGAAAAGAGCACACAAGAAAACGAATGTTTTTTTTATCATAGAAATATCATGGGACATTGTGCCAAAAATTCATTTTTTTTGCGAGTAAAAATCCGATTCCGATCATTCCTAAACAGAGCACTTGCCCCGTAGTAAGCCATAAAATCATTCCTTCTGGTTTTTTGAAAAATTCGACAATAAATCGGAGAATGCCGTATCCGACCAAAAAAGATACCGTTAGAAATCCTTTCTGTTGCCATTTTTTTTGCACGAAAAAAAAGATCAGGAGGATGCTCAGAATGACATTTTTTGCGGCTTCGTATAATTGACTTGGGTGACGAAGTTGGTTGTCGATATGAGGGAAAATAACCCCCCAAATCTGATCTGTTGGACGACCGACGAGTTCTCCATTCAAAAAATTTCCAATACGTCCGAAAATAAGTGTTACCGAGAGGGGAATGACCAAGATATCAGTTATACGTAAGAGAGAAATATTTTTTTCTCTCGACCACCACCAGAGAAAGAAGAGCGCCCCTAAAAGACCTCCATGAATAGACATCCCTCCATGCCATACTTTGAAGATTTCACTGAAATTTTGCACAAATATTTCAGGAGAATAAAACAAAAAATGCCCGAGACGCCCTCCAATAACCCCCGAGAAGAAAGTCCCGAAAATAAGAGTTTCAAATTGTTCTCGGGAAAGAGGAGCAGAAAGTGCTTTTTGTTGCAATCGATATCCCCACCAAAGCGCTAAAAAAAATCCCGCGATATAACTTAAGCTATACCATCGGACATCAAGACCGAACACGGAAAATGCTATCGGATTAAAATCCCAGATCATTTGTTTTCTTCTACAAAAGGCTGAAACCGATGAAATCGAAATAAACTTCCCAAAATTCGCAGCGGAAAAATATCATATGTCACATTCCAATTTCGAGCTTCCGTGTTATATGCTTTTTGAACCTGCACGAGTTTTTCATCAATAAACTCTAAATCCTTCATGATTCGTTGGAGAGTATTATTTTGTTGAATTTTTCCTTTTCTTTCGAGAATCGAAAAATATTCGAATAAAATTCGAGAGACTTTTTTTTCGTGCTTGATTCGTTCTTCTGGATTGTGGCGAAGAGAAAACGTTCGGCATGTATTTCGAATGGAAAGCAATTCCTGAAGTTGTGCGGGAGTGAGAATATTATCCCGCTGGGCAAGCGTATAGATGAGGGGAATCATCATCTGTCGCTTTGACAGAAAAAAGAGCACAAATCGCCAGAGCTTCTGAATGTTTTTTTCTCGTCGTCTGAGAGCGTTGTAGGAGAGTTTCATCACAGCCAAAATCACGAGTACCAGAAGTATCCAGGCTGAATATTCCATCCAAAAATCTCGAAGCCAAAGGAAAAATTGTACAAAATTTTCTTGCCAGGATTGAGGAAAAAAATTCAGAAATTTTTCGATCCATATCTCATACCAGGGGGGTCCGCCCCAATGGCTAGGGTAGGGGTCTTGGTGGAGGTAATTATTCATGAGTTTCTGAAAATTGAATGGATGTTTCTACACTCTGAATACCCCACAAAGATTTTGTTTGACGCAAGAGATCCTGATCCCACTCTCGAATCTTCGTGTGTTGGTCTTGCATATCAAATCCGAATGGAGAAGAATCTTTTTCTTTTGCAATCATCACTGCGAATTTTACAATCCTTTTGTCTCATGAGCAAAAAAACATTGGACGGTACGGCTTTTGCGGAAAGATTTGATCAGGGGTTAGCTTCGTATGCTCAGAGAAACGCTGATTCTCGGGGAAGAGAATATCCGGAAATACCAGATCCAGAAAGACTTCCTTTTCAGAGAGATCGGGATCGGATTATCCACACCAAAGCTTTTCGTCGTTTGAAAGGAAAAATGCAGGTAGTTCCTCCATCCAAGGGCGATCATTTTCGAAATCGACTCAGTCATACATTGGAGGTGGTACAGATTGCTCGGGACCTAGCTCGAAATTTGCAGCTGAATGAAGATTTGGCCGAAGCGATTGCACTGGCTCATGATCTGGGACATCCGCCTTTTGGGCACTCGGGAGAGGAGACTTTGGACTCAAAAATGAAAGAGCATGGTTCCCGTTTCGAACACAATGCTCAAAGTTTACGCATTGTGGAAGTCTTTGAATCGCGATACCAGGATTTTCCGGGACTTAATCTCACCTATGAAGTTCGGGAAGGGATTCAGAAACACGAGACTTTTTTTGACCGACCAGAAGAAGGAAGGATTATTCATTGGCCTCATATGGAAGCCCAATTAGTCGATGTTTCAGACGAAATAGCCTATTTGTCGGCGGACTTAGAAGATGGACTGAGGGGAGACTTTTTCTCTCTGGAAGATCTTTCTTCGCTGGATTTAGTTCATGAAGCGATAACGACTTTGGAACCCAAAGAAAGGAAAGACAGATCGGCACTTATTCGTCGAATCATCCGTCATTTATTGCTTCAGATTGTACAGGACACACAAGAGAATATTCAGCGGTTTCATATTCAGACACTCCAAGATGTGCAGAATTGTTCACATCGGATTGTGGCTTTTGAAAAAGATTTCTTTAAAAAATTCCGATCATTAAAGCAGTTCCTCTGGGATCGTTATTACCTTTCTCCGGTGGTTCGTACGTCAGCCGAAAAAGGGCAAAAAATTATTGTCGAACTTTTCGATTACTTTCTCTCTCATCCTGACCAGCTCCCGGATCGTTTTATGCAAGAGGAAAATCTACACCGCAGAGTCTGCGATTACATTGCTGGGATGACGGATGAATTTGCAGAAAAAATGTATTTTGACACAATAACCTCAAAAAAATGAGTTATTTTCTAGTAGAAGGTGGTTCTCAGTTACACGGTGAAATTTCTATTTCTGGAGCAAAGAATGCCGCATTACCGATGTTGTGCGCGGCACTTTTGACCTCTGAAAAATGTACGTTTCATAACGTTCCTGACATTGAAGACATCGCGACACTCCTGACTATTTTTGAGGAAATGGGGGTGCAAGTAGAGCGAGATTTAGCAGAGAAAACCGTTTCTGTTCAGGCCAGAGACGTCGATCTTCAGGCACTCAAAAAATGTCAGAAAGTTTGTAAGCTTCGTGCTTCTATTTTGGTTCTGGGACCGCTTTTGTCTCGATTTGGTGAAGCAGAAATCGTGCAACCGGGAGGATGTATTTTGGGCGCACGCCCGAATTTTATCCACACAGATGGATTTCAGACACTGGGGGCAGAGATTTCTCGTCAGGAAAAGAAATTATCGCTGACATTTTCTGAATCCAAATTAGCCCATACGAGGCTATTGCTCTCTGAAGCGTCTGTGACGGGAACTGAAAATCTGGCCATGTTTCTGGCCGGGAAACCCGAAACATCCGAGATGTATTTTTGCGCGGCTGAGCCACATGTGCAGGCGACGTTGCGAATGTTGGTTTTGATGGGAGCACAGATTGAAGGTATTGGGACTCATCATTTGAAAATTATTGGCACAAAAAAACTCCGCGGTGGATCATTTGAAATTCCTCCGGATGGTTTACTGGTTGGGACATACGCGATTGCAGGATTGCTCACCAAAGGAGAGCTCTTGATTCGTAATGTCGATCATACGGAACTCTTTTCTTTTTATGGAGCCCTGAAACGCATTGGTGCTGAATTTGAAATGAAAGAAAAGGCGCTTCATGTTTTCTCGAACAAAAAACTTCACGCTATTCCCAAACTTCAGACAGCAATCTATCCAGGATTCTCTACGGATTTACAATCTCCATTTGGAGTTTTACTGACTCAGTGTGAAGGGGAATCATTGATTTTTGAAACGCTCTTTGAAAACCGTCTGACCTATTTGCACGAACTGGAAAAAATGGGAGCGGATGTAGAATTCCTCAATGCTCATCAGGCCAAAGTACAGGGGCCTGTGAAGCTCAAAGGAACGGAGGTTCAGAGCTGGGATTTGAGAGCCGGAGCAGCGATGGTCTTAGCTGGACTTGTTGCTCGGGGAACAACCAAAGTGACCAATATTCAGTATATTGATCGGGGATATGAACACTTCGAAGAGAATCTGCAGAAATTGGGAGCAAAGATCGAGCGTATCAATTAACAATCTTCAATTATTGAACAAAAAATATGTTCAACAATAAAAAGGAAAAGAACCCGCATTATGTTTCAATGCGGGTTCAGAATAGGTCAGGCTATTATTATAAAAAGAAGTAGGAATGGGCGAGGAATATTATTCCTAATATGAGCACACTCCATACCATGTAACCAAAAAAAGAAGGCATTTTTATCCCACGGCTTTCAGCGTAGGATTTCACCATAAAGTTTGGAGCATTGCCTATATAGGTGAGTGCTCCAAAAAATACAGCACCGGTAGAAATTCCGGTAAGAATATAGTCTGGAACGCCTGCTACCAACTTGGCACCTAATGGCCAGTCCATACCTTGTCCTGTAGTGAAAAATACTAAATAGGTAGGAGCATTATCTAAAAATGCAGATAAAGCTCCTGTGGCAAAGAAAAATTCAACAGGAGTATCTATTCCCAAGCTTCCTCCTGATGATTTCAGAATGGACAGAGCAGGAATCATGGTTGTAAAAATTCCTGCAAAAAGTATAGAAACCTCCTTGACTGGGAACCAAGAGAATTCGTTTTTTTCTCTGGTATTTATTTTCCCTATAATTTTCTTATTGGGGGTTATCCAGAGCGAAACTCCTGCCGCCGCAATCATTACCAGTTCTCTTATTCCCAAAGGAAGCCAGAGAACTGAAGCCACAACAGCTAAAACAAGAAGAAAGTTTTTTCCACCATGAATTTTTACCAGTTTTGTATGGGCTTCATCTCTTTCGATTGCTTTTTTTGGCTCGGAATTATAGAGCAATGTATCAACAATGAGGTATACAAATATTACAATTCCTGCCGTAAAAGCCCAGTTTGGAATTAAACTGAGTGTCCAGAAAAAAGGAACACCTTTCAGAAATCCTAAAAATAAGGGGGGATCGCCAATAGGCGTTAAGCATCCTCCGATATTGGCAACGGTAAAAATAAAAAAGATAACCGTATGCTTTATATTTACTCTTTCTTTGTTGGTATTGATCAAAAAAGGAATCAATACCATTGCAGCTCCTGTGGTAGCCATAAGGTTTGCGATCACCACCCCGATCAGCATTATGGATGCATTGACTACCGGGTGAGCTCTGAGATTGCCCTGGATGTAGATTCCCAGAGCAATCACGTATAACGAACCGATAAGACTAATAAAGCTAAAAAATTCGAGCCCTACATGCCCGAGCTCACTTACCAAATGAGCTGTATCGGCGGTAAAAAAAAGAATCATAAGTCCCAAAAATCCCCAAAAAGCAGAAACTTTTGGGAAATTATGGTGCCACCATTTTTCATTGATGAGAGGGAAGATGGCAATAGATAACAAAATCCCAATAAAGGGAAAAACACTCCAGAGAGGAATGTTTCCTATTTCTGTGTGAATAGACTGTAGCAATGGTGCCTCCTGGTTTTTGTGATAGATTATTATTTTGTGCGAAGAGCTCTGACCCCTTCATCCCACAATTCTTCGCACAAATTTTGCCTGACCTGTCAAAGAGCGCTTTCCATCTTTTTTATGAAAAGAGTTTCATATCAAAGACGAGACAAGCGGTCAGCGTTTACTAAAAATTAAAGAAAAGTCAAGAGAGTGGGGAAGTAAATATTTTTGTTTTTGGGGCAGAAAAATAATTTGACACTTTTTCGGCTCTCCGTACAATTCGCCCGTAATAATCCCAAATGGCACATAAAAAAGCCGGTGGCTCCTCCAGAAATGGTCGCGATTCCAATGCGAAGCGCCGTGGTGTAAAACGTTTTGGTGAGCAGGTGGTGCAAGCTGGGGAAGTTCTTATACGTCAGAAAGGAACTAAATACTGTGCCGGAGAAAACGTAGGAATGGGACGTGATTTTACACTTTTCGCAATAAAAGCAGGGACAGTGAAATTCACAGAAAAAGCGGTTCGTCGTTTTGATGGACGTCGATACGAGAAACGATTTGTGAATATTCAGTCGGCGTAATTTTTTCTTTCCAAACAAAAGTGATTGCGTCATACTGGGGCAGAATTTTTTTTTATGGCAGAAGGAGCTCCCGAAAAACTCGATGATTTAATGCTCGGCAGTGATGCGGAGTCGGTTTCCGAATCCGATGAAAAATTTCGAGAACGGGTAGCAGCCGCTCAGGCAAAGTTAGCCGCGGTTATAAAAGACGAAAAAAATGCGAAGAATTTCGATCTCAAATTAGCCAAAATTATTCCCAAGCTTCACAAGCACACTTTAAAATTAGTGGTCTTTCTTATCGATAATGAGATCCCGAGTCTCACGATTTTGGCCATGATTTCCTTGGTCAATAATGAGGCTGAAAAAATCTGTCATACCGAGTTTAGCCAATATATTCAGGAGCGAGCTGATTTTTCAGAAGCAAAATTAGATTCAGAACTGGAAAAGAAAATTTCTCTGTGGTGGACCTACATCTTGGCTGCCGATCATATATCGTCCACGACACATCTGTATGAATTACAGCACAATGATACTTTTGTGGAATTTGTCTCACTGGAATTTTCTGAAATGCTGAAAAAGTTTTTGGTTGATCACAAAGAAGAATCTTTTGATCAAGTGATGCTCGAAAAAATACTTCAGCAATACCAAAAGCAGATTTTCACTGTTCCCAAGAAAGATTAAATTTTGATATCCACTCGGGCAGATTCGATTTTTTCACCATTGACGCGCTGGACGGTAAAGACAAACAGAACGTTTTCTATTTGAATTTCTAGTTTTTCATTGGGCTGAGGGAATCGCTCGAGTTTTTCCAATAAAAAATAATTGAGGGTGTTGTTTTCTTCCGCAACATTCCAGGGAAATCGCTCAATATCGAGTTCCATTTTGCCTCGAATAAAACTTTCGATGTGTTCGAGTTCGGTATTGGAATCACAGATCAGGCTGTGTTTTCCGGCTCGTTGAATCGAAAATTCTTGCTCGTCTTGCTCGTCCTGAATTTCTCCAAAGATTTCTTCTAGAATGTCTTCCATGGTAATGAGTCCTATTAATCCTCCGTGTTCATCATATACCAATCCCATATGCATTTTTTGTTGCTGAAACTCCTGCAAAAGAGTGTCAATCTTCATAGTTGGTGGAATTTTCAGTGGATTGAGGAGCGGAATATTGGCGACTTTCTTTTTGGAAGCGCCTCGTTTTCCTACCTGCTCCAGGAGTGTGTGAACGGTTAAAATACCGGTTATTTGATCGAGTGTTTCGTGGTAGATAGGCGTTCGTGAAAAGCGTCCTCCACTCATGATTTTTCGTGCTTGGGGGAGAGAGGCATCATCGGGAAGGGCGAATATTTTGGATCGGGGGGTCATAATAGATTCAACTGGATGCTGGTCGAATTCCAGTACTTTTTCAAAGAGTTCTTTTTCGCCGCTTTCGATTTTTCCTTCTCGCTCAGAAATCTCTATCGCTGCCCTGAGTTCGTCTTCAGACATTCCTTGGGCTATTTGTCTGTTTCCAGAAACTTTTTTTATGAGTACTGCTAAAGGCACAATGATTGGATATAAAAGGAATTGGAGTACGTTTAAAATAGGAACCGAAAAAAGAGAAAACTTGAGTGCATGTCGATGAGCGAGTGATTTGGGAGTAATTTCTCCGAAGACCAAAATGAGGAACGTCATCACTCCCGTTACAATTCCAACAACACTGCTCGTATTTTGTTCCCAGCCGAATTGCTGTGTGAATTCCACCGCGAGAAGCGTTGCCATAGCCGAGGCGGCAATATTGACGACATTATTTCCGATAAGAATAGTGACGAGCAACTTATTGGGTGAGGACTTGAGGAGTTCTAATCGCAGAATTCGACGTTTCTGTTTTCGATTTTTGGCATTTCGTTTGAGAGCATGAATTTTTTCGGATCCCAAAGAAAAAAGGGCGATTTCAGCTCCTGAGAAAAACCCGGAAAGAAGAAGTAAGAGAAGGAGAAGAAAAATATCGTTCATATTTTATGGAGTTAGAGTATATCAGTCCCAAAAAAACCGTCAAAAATCTTTTGACATTCGCGGCTTTCGTGTACAATTTATCCGAGATGAAAGTTGTCATATCGCAAGAATCATTACTTGAAAGTCTGAAGGTTGTATCCCGTGCTGTTTCAGGTCAGAATACGCTGCCAGTACTCGGCAATATTCTGATTCGAAGCCAGGGGAAAAAGGTTTATTTTGCTGCTACAAATTTAGAAATTTCGATTTCCACTTCTTGTGATGCTGATGTCAAAAATGAAGGGGCGATTACCGTACCGGCTAAAATTTTAACCTCGTACACATCTCTGCTGGAAAAAAATGAAGATATTGAGTTGGCGGTTTCTGCTGGCACAACACTCGAAATAAAATCCAAATCATCGAAAACGAAAATCAAGGGAATTGCCGCGGACGAATTTCCTTCTATTGCGCGAGTGGAAAGTGGAACAAAATTGGAGCTCGATAATAAACATTTTCGCTCAGCTGTTCACCAAGTGGCTTTTGCGGCTCAGGAAAATTCTTCTCGCCCGATTTTGGCAGGGGTTTACTTTAAGACCGAAAAGAAAGAACTGCGTATGGCCGCAACCGATTCGTATCGCTTGAGCGAAAGGGTTTTGCATCTCGAAAAAGAAACCGATGAAACTTCTTGTGTTATTCCGGTTAGAGCGGTTTTTGAAGCCGATCGATTAGCGGCAGGAG
Source organism: Candidatus Altimarinota bacterium (assembly GCA_021734395.1). GTDB lineage: Bacteria > Patescibacteriota > Gracilibacteria > UBA4473 > UBA4473 > JAIPGI01. Next base: position 109,899 of record JAIPJB010000004.1, on the reverse strand, counting down.
ACGAGAAAATGAGTGTCACGATTGGTGATAATCAGGTTATGTTTGCTGTGAATGGGACAGAATTAACCTCCCGTTTGATCGAAGGACAGTTCCCGGATTATCAACAGATTATTCCGAAAAAGAGCGTGACGACTGCTGAAATCTCTCGCGAAGCGTTTGAACTTGCAGTGCGACGAGTTTCTATTTTTGCGAAAGAAAATAACCAGCACATGAAACTTGAATTTCTCAATGATGGGACACTTACCGTTTCTACCGATGCCACCGAGATCGGGGAAGAGAAAACAACGATTCCCGTGAAACTTGATGGAACGACAAACATTATTGCTCTCAATTCGGATTATGTATTGGATTTGCTTGGAGCGCTGGGAAATGACGAAAAAGTTCTTATGAAGTTAGAAGGGAAAATGAACCCAGCGGTATTTAGTCCGCCGAAAGGAAAAGAGTTTATTCACTTGATTATGCCGCTTAAAATGTAAAAATTCCTGCTCAAGATACCCCCTTTTCTTGAGTGGGATTTTTTCTGTTTTAGGCAGAAGACAATCAAAGGATTTCCTTTGATACACTGACTTTTTTTGTATGACGGCCTTTTGCCAACCGACCCGACTTCCTTTTGACCTGGATTTATCAGAGCAGATTGCTCTTCTCGAAAAAGAGAAAAAGCTCACGCTTGTGAATCTGGGGAATACAGCTGCGAAATCATTCGTGATTGCGCAGATATTAGAAAAAACACCTTTCAAGAATATCTTTTGGGCTTCTACTGATGAGAAGGCCGATCAGATATTTTCTTCGGCGGAACTTTTTTTTCAAGGACATGTGCATTTGGTTCCCGAAAAAATGTCTTTGGGACAGTTTTATCAACTTCGCGATCTTTTGGAAAACAGCGAGAATTCCCTGTTTCTCTTTGAGGATTTAGAAGCCGTACAAAAACAACACTTTCCTTCACAAGAAGATATTGATGCTGAGAAAAAGATTCTCCGAACGGGAGAAAAAATTCAGATCTATGAGCTCTTTGAATTTTTACAATCGAAGGGATATCGCTCTGCTGAAGACCAGATATTGCAATCAGGAGAATTTGTTCGGAGAGGAGAAACATTTTTTGTCTATCCAGAAAATCATGCTTGTTGTTATCGGATTCTTCTGAACGGAACCAATATAGAATATATAGAATCTTTTCCGCAGGTTGAACAAAAAATGTGTTCAATAAAAAAAGTGGATTCTCTTGAGATATTTCCTGTGGAATTTGAGCATCAACCGGAAGGTCAGTTTGTCGATCTCATTGAACAAGCCAAAGAGACTCTTTTTATTTCTGACGACCTGGACAATGATATATGCCCAAAAGGAGATTTTTATACGATTACTTTTACGACATTTCCCCAAGAAAAAGAGACATTTTTTCATCTCAATTTTTTCTCGGTTCTGCCGTTTTACACGATTCAGGATTTTGTCGTTGATATCAAAGAACGCCTTCGTCGTGAATTTGAGGTCATTATTATGACCAAAAAATATGAAGAAATAGAGAAGGTTTTTAGAGAAAACGAAGTAATGTTTACGAAAGATCTCGGAGAGAAACTTCCTTCTACCGTTAAAATCATCGCATTGTCTTCCGATGCTTTTTTGCCGCACTCTTTTCAGAATAATGATCGGAAGATAGCCTTTTTGACGGATCGAGAAATATTTCAGTTTCATCGGAGTTCTCGTCAGCGAAAAGCTATTTCGGGCGTCAACTTAGATTTGATGACGAGTCTCAAGCCTGGAGATTATGCAATTCACGTAGATCATGGACTGGGACAATTTGACGGTATTGTGCGGCGAGACCTGGGGAAAGAATTTGGAACGCGTGAGTATCTGAAAATTTGCTACGCAGAAAATGATAAATTATTTGTACCGGTAGAATCCGCAGAAAAAGTAACCAAGTTTATTGGAGATGAAGATCCGCGCTTGATGCGTTTAGGTTCTTCTGATTGGGCACACACACAAAAAAAATTGAAAGCGGAAGCCGAACGTATCGCGAAAGATTTACTTAAATTATATGCCTCAAGAGAAATGTCTCGGGGGAAAAAGTTTGCCGAAGACGATGAAATGATCAAGGATTTTTGTGAGGCGTTTCCGTACGAACTAACCCCCGGTCAAGAGCGGGCATGGGATGATGTTCGTCGAGATATGGAATCCTCTCAGCCTATGGATCGGCTTGTGTGCGGAGATGTGGGATTTGGGAAAACAGAAATTGCTATGAGAGCGGCTTTTAAATGTTTTCGATCGGGTTTGCAGGCGGCGATTTTAGCACCGATTACGATTCTTGCTGAACAACACTATCAGACATTTCAGAAACGAATCGAAGGCAAAAATTATGGAATAAAAGTTGCACTTTTATCTCGATTTCAGTCTTCGGTCGAGCAGAAAAAAATCCTGAAGGATATCAAACTCGGACTGGTAGACATTGTTATTGGGACGCATCGACTTCTTTCCGATGATATTGAATTCAAGAATTTAGGTCTTTTGGTCATTGATGAAGAGCAGCGTTTTGGTGTAAAACAAAAGGAAAAATTAAAAAAACTTCGTGCTTCAATGGATATTCTCACCATGACCGCAACACCCATCCCTCGGACGCTCAATATGAGTCTGAATAAATTAAAAGATATTTCGACCATTACCACTCCTCCCCCCGGACGATTGCCGGTGGTGACAGAAGTTCGAAAATATAATCTGAACCTGATTCGTGAACGGATTCTCTTTGAACTCAAACGCAAAGGGCAGGTGTATTTTTTGCACAATCGTGTTCAGACCATTGAAGCACAAGCCGAACAGCTTCGCTCTCTCATTCCCGAGGCACGGTTTATTGTTGCCCATGGGCAGCTTTCTTCTACAGAATTAGAAGAGCGGATTCGTCGGTTCAAAAAAGGTGAAGCCGATATTTTAATTGCGTCGACTATTATCGAAAACGGAATCGATCTTCCGAATGCCAATACTCTGATCGTCAATCGTGCTGAAAAATTTGGTTTGTCACAGCTCTACCAACTGCGCGGTCGAGTCGGGCGTCGAAGGATTCAGGCGTATGCGTATTTTCTCTATCACGGACAAAAACTAGAGCTCGAAGCCAAGAAGAGATTGCGTGCTATCGTAGAAGCATCGGAACTCGGATCAGGATTTCAGATTGCGATGCGGGATTTGGAGATTCGTGGAGCAGGGGAAATACTGGGAGTTTCTCAGTCTGGCGCTATTAAAACAGTGGGAGTTTCGCACTTTATGCGATTGTTGCACAAAACGATTGAAGAAATGAAATCAGGTGAGGTAGCGACCGATATTACCGAAGAAGAAAATATTACGGTAGAGATTCCACTGTCGGCCTATATTCCTTCAAGTTTTATCCCTCGGTCAGACGAAAAAATTCAGGTATACAAAGAATTGGCTTCGGCCGAAAATATTCAACAGTTGGATGAATTACGATATGAGCTTCGTGAAGATTATGGTTCCTTACCTCGGGAAGTCGAAAATCTTTGCAGAGTACTCGCTCTAAAAATGCATTTACGAGAAGCTAATTTATCCGGCGTAAAAGTCTATCAATCTTCGCATAAAGCGTATGAAATTGTTCTGCGTATGGGACAGGAGTTTTCACCGGATCAGGTTTTTGGTCTGGTGCAAAATTCCAAGCAAAAATGGACCATTACGGCGAATGCCCTAAAGCTCTCACTTTCAACACTCCCCGTGACGTGGTACGAGGATTTAGTACGGGATGTACAATTACTTCAGCCAAAGAAAAAGGAAAAGAAAGGGTAAAAGAGTTTTACCTTACTCCCAAATCCTTCTTGAGGGCATGAATATGGCGTGCTATAGCCGAATCTTTGCGCGAAGAATGAGAAATCTTTTTAATTCCGTGCATGACCGTCGTGTGATTTTTTCCACCGAAATCATGTCCAATCGCTTCATAGCTCATTTTTAAAATATCTTTACAGAGCAACCAACACATTTGACGAGGGAAAACGATTTCTTTTTTTCGTGAATTTCCCAAAAGATCTGTGGCTGGCACTTGAAAGTATTCGCTGATGACAGTGACGATTTCGTCGGGTGTTTTGACGAGTCCTTTTTTGGCATCGCCGGAACTGAGAATATTATCATCTGGATTGAGCTGGCGGAATATTTTCCCCACGGTTTGTACCGTAGGAGAACCGTTGGAGAACTCTATTTCTCCGGATATTTTATTCAGTATGTTTTCCATCTCTCGCAGACTTCGTCGGACATTGGCCGCGATAAATTCTTGCACATCTTGAGGAAGAACAATGCCTAGTTCTTTTGCTTTATTCTGCACAATGACAAGACGTGTTTCATATCCAGGCATCTGAACATCGACACTGAGACCCCATTCCATTCTCGAACGTAATCGATCCATAATCTGTGTGAGTTGTGAAGGAGGACGATCAGCAGAAAAAATAATCTGATGATTCATATCGCGTAGATCATTAAAAGTGTTAAAAAGCTCTACCTGAGTCTGTTCTTTTCCTTCGAAAAATTGAACATCATCAACAATAAGCGCGTCTGCCTGACGGTATTTTTTTCGAAATCGCTCGGTATTTTTTTCGCGAATAGATTTGATAATTTCGTTGGTGAATCGCTCAGCCGTCGTATAGATGACAACCGCATCTGGATTGCGACGTTGAATCTCATTGGCCGTCGCCTGCAAAAGATGCGTTTTCCCTAATCCTACACCTCCATAGACAAAAAGAGGATTGTACTTTTTTGTTTCCCTTGGCTTTGATTCGGCTACCGCTGTGCAGGCAGCATGAGCAAATCGATTTTCATCTCCGACGATAAAATTGGAAAGCGTGAATTTAGGATTGACAATACGCGACTCAAGTCCCTTGGAGAAGCGAACCTCTGGTTTTCGAGGAAGTTTTCTGCTTTTTTGTTTTTCAAAAAACTCTGGATTGGAAGGAGCTGAATCAGCCAGAGAAAGATTGACGTCAAAATATAATTTTTCTATTTCTGGAAGAACAGCTCTCAAGCTCGACAAAATCATGCTGTGGTATTTGTTTTCGAGCCAATTTTTATTCATTTCCGTAGGACAGCTGATCAAAACAGCGCCTCCTGATATTTCAGTAATGCGTACTTTTTTAAACCAGGTATGGAATTCCATACGTGAGATTTTCTCATTCATTCGGGTTAAAACAGCATTCCACACTTGATTTTTATCCATTCCATTTAACGAAAAATAAGATCACTCCGTTCTTGACCAATACCAATAGCACGAATTGGAGTGTGTATCAATTTCTCAAGTCCGAGGACATATGCTTGGGCTTGAGGCGGCATATCTTCAAATTTTCTCATTCCACTCAAAGACTGTTCCCATCCAGGGAAAGTTTCGTATTTGAGTTCTAGCTTTTGGTTGGCTTTACGAGTGGTAGGCACAGTAAAGAGTTCCTTATCATCCAAAAGATACTGTGTCACGACCTTTATTTCTGGGAGCCCAGAAAGAACATCGAGTTTGGTCAGATTAATAGCATTGATACCATTACTTTCTATAGCGTTTCGAACGACAACGGCGTCAAACCATCCGCATCGTCGAGGACGTCCGGTGGTTGCTCCAAATTCTGCTCCTTGCTCGCGAATTTGACCACCTAATTCATTGTCCAACTCGGAAGGGAAAGGTCCTGATCCTACACGAGTAGTGTAGGCTTTTGCGATGCCGATAACGCCCGTGATATTTTGCGGAGGGATACCGAGTCCTGTGCTGACACCGCCAATCCCAGTAGAGCTGGAAGTGACAAAAGGATAGGTTCCGTGGTCGATATCAAGAAAAAATCCCTGAGCCCCTTCAAATAAAATCCTTTTTCCGGCCTTCATTTCATCGTGGAGAAATTTTCGTGTATCGGCAAGCAGTGGTTTTACTTTTTCTCGCACCGTCATAATCGATTCATATTCTTGAGCTGGATCAAGTTTGAGTCCTAGATTTTTATTATGCCAAGTACAGTTATATTCGATTTTTTCTCGAAGGAGATCTGTATCCAAAAGATCTTCGCATCGGATTCCCATTCGCGAAATTTTATCCGTATAAGCTGGTCCAATACCACGACAGGTTGTTCCGATTTTTTGTGTGCCTTTCCGATTTTCTAATTCTTGATCGATTGTTTTGTGGTAGTCAAAAATAATGTGTGCTCGGAGTGAAAGCTTTATTCGAGAAGTCACTTCTAAGCCGCCTTTTTCCAAGCTTTCAATTTCCTCTGAGAGGTCTTTTATACTGACAACAGTCCCATTCCCAATAACACCAATCACCTGAGGATGCAGCATACTCGAAGGAATCAGATGGAAAATGACTTGTTTCCCATCCACAACAATCGTATGTCCGGCATTGGCCCCTCCCGCACTTCGACAGACAATATCAAAATGAGGGCTGAGAGCATCTACCAGCTTTCCTTTCCCTTCATCGCCCCATTGGCTTCCTAAAATCGCAACATTTGAACCTAAATCATGGAGCAAGTCTTTCATTTCGAAGGGGTTTTTGTGGGGCAACGCGAGCGAAAATCTAGAGTTTTTCCTGAGATGTGTCAATGGAATTTTTCACAAAAAATCAGCTTGCCGGTGTACGGATAAAATTGAATACTTTTTCTACAAATGTCCGGAAATCGTTTACAAATTGGGTCATCCAGTGGTGGAAATACACACGCATGCGAGTATCAATCCCTCCCCACTTTTGTTTTTGGAGCGAAAGCTCTTTCCGGGCCTGATTTTGTATTGTTGCGGCTGTGATTTGTGCTTGTGCTATTTCGTGGAGTTCGTTTATTTTTTTATTACACCAATTTATGCCTTGCTCGTACACACGTGCAAAGGAGAAATTATCTTCGGACAGACACTGTTGAAATGCTTGGAAACATATTTCGCGGAGGTATTCGGTGTGTCGACGGAGTTCCAAAATTCCTTTTTCGGCTAAAAAATCAGGATGCGATTGATGATCGCGAGCAATATTATTGAGAGTCTGATAAAACCGATCCATTTCTGACTGAAACGCAGTAGGGATAATCACTTCGTGGATACGAGATATTTTTGGCGTTTCGGTGTTTTTGTTTTCCTGGCAATTCGGATCTTGTGAAAAATCATAGAGTGTTTTTTGTTCTGATTCTGGGGGTAAAATAGGGGATTGTGCTTGAACAGAAAGACCGCCCACAAGAAAAAGAACGCAGCACACAATTAAATTTTTCATGTTTCTATTCTAAAGGAAGAGAAAAGGAATGGGCAAATTTTAAAGTATTAAAAGAACATAAAGACTAATTCTTCGCTACACGAAATTGAACAAAAAAATTGCCCATGTACAATATTTTTACTTTAATATGGAGTGAATAACTTTTTTATTCTTGTATATAAAATGATTCGATTTGATTGGCGCGTTTTCGTTTTTCTTTTGGCGATTCTTTCCACAACGGCTTTTGCTGCCGATGTTATTTTTGGAGAGACAGATGAAGATCTCCTTTTCTTTACGGAAGTTCTTATTGATGGAGTAAACCTTCCAGAGGATTATGGTGATACAACGCTTCAAAGCAGCGTCGATTTTTTAGGAACGGGAACACTGACGGTTGTTCATCAGAGTGGAGGAGGATATCCTCGGATTACTGTTTTTGGGGGAACCACTATCACTTCAGAAAGAGAATGGCAGGATGACGGAGAAACAAGAACAGCCTGGGAGGGCTTTTTAGAATCGCCTCTCTACGGACAAACGCCTTCTCTGGGAGATGTTGTTTTTTCTGTCGAAGGGAATCATGAATTCAGCACGATCTATCCAGTTGCGACATTTAAACTCGGTCTGTCGAATGAAAAATTTTCTTTCTCTACTCCAGCACTTTTTGCTCTGCCGGTTGAAATACCAGATGGAAAAAAATTGTGGTATGCGTTTCGAGAGACTGTAGCTCCAGGAGAAGAATCGGAGTGGGTTATTGAAGAAGAAAATTTTTGTATTGTGACGGATGGTCTTTGTGTTGATGTGTGGTCGGAATTCAATGAGGTTTTATTGGCTCAGGAATTTTTTACACAATGTCCTCGAAGTCGTTCTTCGGACACAAAGATTCAGAATGGATTTATCAGTGGTCCTCCGACCTGTGCTATTGAGTGTAATCGTGGATACAAATTAAATGAAATAGGGAATGGCTGTATCAAAACAGTCAATATTCCTGAAGATTCGGATTCTTCAGGCGGAGAAGAAGAAAATCAGGACTCGACGGAAGCTCCAGAAAAAGAACCGGCAAGTGTTCGACAAGGATATTTTCGTTTTACAAATGCTCGAGGACAGATCGATCGACATTTGGATGCCAGTGGACTTGAAGGAGATAAAAAAATCCAAATAGAACGCCAAAATGCAGCGCTTTTGCGCACAGCTGGAGAAGGACAACCCGTGGAAGAAGAAGAACCTCAAGAAATAGGAAAAGACAGTTTTCTGAACTATTTATTGCAGATTCGAAATTACTTCGGTGATACTCAGGCCAATACATTTGCTGCTGAAACGACAACCGGTGACTCCGCAGACCAATCCGAAGAAGGATCGCCAGAAACAAATAATTCAGAAGAAGGGGGAGGAACCTATTCCTCCGCACCGCTTTTGCCCAGTACTGGTCCGGGTATTTTTGTCGGACTGGCCGCGTTGGGCTTGGGCTTGATGATCTTTGGGATCAAAAGCCGACGTTAGATTGATGCATAGTGGGAATTTGTGGGTTAAGATGGGAAAGCCGTGAGGGGTCGCGGCTTTTCCTTTTCTTTTTTAGGTATTTTTCATTTATAATATGCAGGATGAAAAAGCATATTTGGAGTCTTTCAGTTTTCCTTATTTGCTTTTTTGTTTTTATTTTTTTGCTATTTCCGCAAAAAGTGGAGGCGGCGAATGGATGGACTGCTCTGATTGATGCAGGTCCTCGTTCTTGGTACGCTATTGCTTCTTCTTCGGATGGAACAAAATTAGCCGCGGGTGGCATTAGTAGTTATATTTATACTTCCGCTGACAGTGGAGCTACGTGGACGGCTCAAACGAATTCAGGATTACAGAACTGGTATCGAATTGCTTCATCTTTTGATGGAACAAAACTTGTGGCAGTGACTTGGGGGGGCTATATTTATACGTCTGCTGACGGCGGAGTGACATGGACAGAGCGAACCGATCCAGGATCACGGAACTGGTTGGCCGTAGCTTCGTCTTCTGATGGAACAAAAATTGTAGCAGGGGCTTATAGGGATGGTTATATCTATACTTCTTCTGATGGAGGAGAGACTTGGACAGAGCAAACGAGTCCAGGATATAGAAGACAGTGGTATGGTATTACTTCTTCTTCTGATGGAACCAAATTAGCAGCAGCTGCTCGAAATGGATATATTTATACATCCACTGATAGTGGTGTGACGTGGACCGCTCAGACTGGTTCTGGATCACGAAGTTGGTATTCGATTGCTGGATCTGCTGATGGAATGAATCTTGTAGCAGGAGTATACGAAGGGTATATTTATACCTCTTCCGATGGTGGTGTGACATGGACAGAGCGAACAGATATGGGGACAGGGCGCTGGTATTCCGTTACATCTTCGGCAGATGGAACGAAATTAGCCGCAGCATCAACGAATGGGAGCTATATTTATACTTCTGCTGATAGCGGAGAAACGTGGACTGCACAAACTGGTTCTGGGTCACGGAATTGGTATGCTCTTGCTTCCTCTTCCGATGGAACAAAAATAATGGCTGGCGTTTATGGTGATTATATTTATACCTATGGTCCAGTGCAGGCTCCTGTTTCTTTTGAAACGGCAACCTTTGCTGATACAACGACAGCGACACTCAATGGATATGTGAATACAGATCATACGGTCAGAGGGTTTCAATATGGACTGACCGACAGTTATGGAACCACTATTACTCAAACAGGTTCATTTGGCTTCGGGTCCTTTTCGGCGGAGATTACCTCTCTTATCCCCAATACGACATACCATTATCGCACCTTTGCGACCAATTCAGAAGGGACGACATATAGCGCCGATAGAACATTCAAAATTTTACCTTTTGTCGAATCGGCCAATATGGAAGTAGAGTGGTGGGGGGATTTGACTTCATCCTCGGATGCTACCAAGGTTGCCGGTATTGATGGTGGAGGATCGATCTACACTTCTGCTGATAGCGGTACTACTTGGACGGAAAGGACTTCTTCGGGCGCCAGAAATTGGGATGGGATAGCTTCTTCGGATGATGGAATGAAATTGGTGGCGAATGTTGTGAATGGCTATATTTATACATCTGCCGACGGAGGAGAGACCTGGACAGAAAGAACTTCTGCGGGAGAACGGAGATGGTTTGATATTGCTTCGTCTTCAGATGGGACGAAATTAGTAGCCGCAAATTATGGAACCTACCCTAATCCGGGTTATTTGTATACTTCTACTGACGGAGGAGCGACCTGGACAGAAAGAACTTCTTCCGGAACACACTATTGGTATACGATTGCATCATCAGCAGATGGGATGATAATCGTCGCGGCAGAAACTGATTTTGGAAATGTTGCTCCTGATAGAGTTCATATTTCTACCGATGGAGGAGCGACCTGGACAGTGCAGGAAGAATTAGGACGTCATTGGTGGGGATCAGTTACAGTCTCTCCGGATGGAAACACAATAATAGCGGCGGCTCGTGATAATGGAGGAGGATATATTTATACATCTCATGATGGAGGAGCAACCTGGAAAATTAGATCGAAAGCGGGAGCACGAAAATGGCTTCGTACCGCTGTTTCCTCGGATGGAATGAATATTGTGGCTGCAGCAATTGATTTAGGGAATTATCTCTATACATCTACCGATGGCGGTGAAACCTGGACAGCACAAATGAGTGCCGGCGCTGATGGATGGTGGAGTGTTACGGCTTCTGACGATGGGAAAAAAATAATAGCTTCTCATGTTAATGGTACTATTTATACCTATCTCAGCCCTCTTACTGATATTGCTCTCAGTTCTCAATCAGTTCCCTCCAATAGTCCTGCCGGTACGACGGTAGGGATGCTTTCTGCTCTGTATGCCGATACGGGTGATACGCTGACATTTTCTCTTTCTTCTGGAGAAAATTGTGATTCGACCGATAATACTCGGTTTACACTGCAGGGAACGACCTTAAAGATCAATGAAACAACAGATTTTTATACCCGCAATTCCTATGATATTTGTATTGAAGTTGAGAACCAGGATGGTCAAACATATAAAGAAGAGATAAATATACTGGTCCCAGCACCAGCAAATATAGAAGCAGCGACATCATCAGTAGGGGTGTCGAGTTTACCGGATGTGCCACAGATTGTGTTGGACGGGGACAAGGTAGTAGATTTATCAGCCGGGTCATCGTCAGCGGAGGAGACAGAGACAGAGTCGAGAGTCAATATAGATAATACAGATGTTGATCTGAAGTCGTATAGTGCAGGAGAATTGAGCGGAGTGGATGTAAAGAACACAGCAGGGATATCGGTAAAGAAAGCGACAAAGATATCAACAAACCAGGCGAATTTGGTGATCCGGAATGCGGACGAACCGACGACAAAGCTGGAGATATCGAATGACACGGTGGTATTTGCAGAATCAAAATCGACATTCCAGATAGAGCCACCCAAGAGGATAGAGGAAAGGGATATACCAAGCGGGTCGGTACCTGGGGGATATACGATGAAGAAAGCAATTTCAGTAGGGAGCAGGACAGATTCGTATGTATTTGATAAGACGGTAAATCTTGTATTTGAAGATTTGTACGAGAAAGTACTGATGAGAAAGAACGGGACGGCAGGATGGAAAGAGATACCAAGATGTGTGGGGAGTTATGGGACACTGGAGAAGCCGACGTTTCCGAGTTCGTGTTGGATATCGGATGAAGGGATAAAAAAGACAAAAGTGGTGACGTATCACTTGACGGATTTCATGGGATTACAGGAGAGTGCGGGGAGTGGGAAGACGATGTTTTTCCGACCTGGTATGAAACGAGAAGATGTAGGACAGTCATCGTATGGGACGGATAAGCGGACATTTGATGCGGCGTATGAGAGGTCATTGGCACAAGCGGAAGCAGAGAATGAGGGGAGAGAAGGGACAACGGAATATATGGTCACGAGTTGGGGGAACGAGAAATTTTTGAAGTATCAGCCAGGGAGGATGTCTGTAGAAGCGCAGAAGAATACGGAACAAGATCGAGTGGCGTATACGGGATCGTCAAAGAAGGAAGATGATATAGGATTGGTGATGAGTTATAGGGACGGAGGGATGCATACGACAGCACAGAGGAGTTTGGAAGAGCGGAGGAAGGCGGTAGAGGGGGTAGTAAAGGGAGTAAGGCGAACGCCGACACCGGCAAGGACACGGTATGGACATCGGAGGAGGGAGAGTAGTGCTGAGCAAGTACTAAGGATGCGGATGCAGAAGGAAGCGATAGCGGAGAAGAAAACGCAGGGGGTAGCGCGGCGACCGAGTTTAGTAAGGGAGAGAACGGAATCGAGGATAGATCGGACGAAGGATTTATCGAATGTAAAGCGGAGTGAGTTTATGGGACGGCGGCGCGGGGTGTTGGAATACTTGCAGAGTTCGTTGATTGAATTTGCTTCACTTCTGAAGACGTCTTTGTTGGAGATTGGAGGTTTCCTGAAAACATCACTCTTTGATGTTGTTGACTTCTTGAAGACCAGTTTTTTCTTCTAAAAAGACAAAAATTTTGAGAGAAGGAAAAAGTTTGACTTTCACTCTTCAAACTCTACAATCGGCCCGATTTTTTGGAATACTCATGAAGAAAGAAATCCATCCCGATATGCATCCTGTTATTTTCCGCGATGAAGGCGCTGGAAAAGACTTTGTTTTTTATTCGACGATGAAATCCGAAGAAGTAGAAAAAGTTGATGGAGTCGATCACTTTGTAATTCGATTGGATATTTCCTCGGCTTCTCATCCATTCTTTACCGGAAAACAGAAACTGATCGATACATCTGGACGAGTAGAAAAATTCAAGCAAAAAATGGAACGTGTTCAACAGAAAAATAAAAAGTAATCCGGTATGAAGAAAAAGACATTGGCATTCTCAGAGTGGAAAGAATTTGTACACCAAGCATTTCGTTTTTTCCCCGCTCTTTGGTGGAGGATAGGGGCAGTGAATGTTCTCACAATGCTCTTGATTATTGTGAGTAGCGCTTTGCTTTTCGCAATTGCATATATTGGATTTCGAGAACAATTACAGAATTTTTTCGTGAATGTTCAATTTGGTGGGGCTATTTCAAATGGAATTTTATTGATTCTCTTTGCACTTGTGTGGGGATTGTTTGTTTTAGTGTTTTCCATTAATGGGAAAGTAGCAAACTGGCTGGTGATAAAAAATCATCTTCAGAAGAAAAAAAGAAATCCGTTTTCCCTTTATTTTGTTGATGCTTGGTCATTTTTTTGGCGTTATATCGGAATAGGACTTCGTATGATCTGGCATATTTTATGGCCCATAGCTTTTGTCCTTTTTGCTACCTATTTGGCAACTTCTTTTTGGGAATCACGCATCATATTTTCTACGGGTATTGTTTTTGGAATATTCGTAGGGATTTGGCGATTTATTGAAGTTTTTTTAGCGCCACCTCTTTTGATAGCGAAGGATACGGATCCTAAAAAAATATGGGAAGAATCCCTCACCCTTGTACGCGGGAGATGGTGGCGTGTTTTTCTGAGCTTTATAACATTCTTTTTTCTGCTCAATATTGTACGCATTGTTTTTTTTCTGCCTGACTTTGTTTTAAACTTTGGTTGGGAGTTTTCTCAGGACAATATTGCTGATTATTTGAGCAATAGTCCGCAGATGTATGAACCAACATGGTTGATTTTTCTTGACGGATTCTTTTCTTTCCTTATCCTCCCGCCGCTTTTCATCGGATTTGTTTATTTATTGACACTGCATCTTTCCGGTTCAAAGAAATAACCCTCTCTCCTCATGGCTAAAAAACCAACCCCTTCCAAAAAACAAGCTCCGAGTTCTACAGGTTCTCGTCATGCTTCTTGGGTACGTAACCAACGTAAGAACCTGAAAAATATGATGGCATTGGAGCAGAATGAGAAAGGGGAAACAAAGCTCCGTCATTTTGCTTCTCCGAGTGGAGAATATCGCGGAAAGCAAATTTTTGAGCCGAAGAAAAAAGGCTCCGGTCCTGTAAAAGAAATTGAAGCCTAAAGCTTTTGTGTTCGTTTTCTAAATTCCCAATTACATGGCCCAGAGCAAAAAAGAACGGCATGAGAGTAGAATAGTGGCAGTGAAAGCTCTTTTTTTGTATCTTTCTCGTCAGGGAAATGTATCTCTTGAAGATTCGCTTTCTTCCGTTATAGAAATGGAGGAAAAAGCAAAAGATGATTTTGCCGAAAGCCTGATGCAATCAGTTCTCGAAAATCAGGGGAAAATAAAAGTTATTGTTCGGGCATTCGCTCCCGAGTTTACTTTTGAAAAAATTGCTCCTATCAATCGTGTTATTTTGATGTTGGGAATTGCAGAGCTCAAATATTTTGATACGCCACCGATTGTTGTTATTAATGAATATATTGAAATTGCCAAAGAATTCGGGGAAGAACGATCGGCAAGTTTTGTGAATGGAGTGCTCGATTCTTTTCGAAAAAATATTGGTAAAGAACGGGAAGATAGGGAATAATACCACCACATGGAATCTGTTGATTTTAGCTCGCTGCATAAGCTAATTGGCTTTGAAATTGGGAATGAAAAACTTTTGCTGGAAGCTTTTACACATCGTTCAGCGGTCAATGAATTTTCACAGTTAAAAGTTCATAATGAACGTTTGGAATTTTTGGGTGATGCGGTTTTAGAATTGATTGCAACCGAATTTTTATTCGAAACATTTGATTCTCCAGAAGGCGAACTCACGAGTCTTCGGTCAGCACTGGTGAAAGGAGAGCACTTGGCAACTATTGCGCGGAAATTGCATTTAGGTTCGTATTTACTGCTCTCTAAGGGCGAGGAACGATCAGGTGGTCGCGAAAAAGATTATCTTTTGGCAAATTTGCTCGAAGCTTTTATTGGTGCGATTTATTTGGATCGAGGATTAGAAAAAACCCAGCAGTTTATTCATGAATGGATTTTGGCGGATTTAGATTCTATTATTCAGTCGCGTCAGCATATTGATGCCAAATCAGAATTTCAGGAACTCACGCAGGGTGAATTGGGAGTGACCCCTCATTATGAATTGATTTCCGAATCCGGATTGGATCATGAAAAAAGTTTTGTTTTGGCGGCTTACTTGGGCGATCAGAAAGTCGGAGAGGGAAGTGGAAATTCAAAAAAACAAGCTCAGATTAATGCGGCTGCTGATGCGCTGTCTCACCGTGAAGAGTGGTTGAAACGAAAATGAATATATCGCAAGGGTTTGCATGTTTTGCTTCGGCTCTTTTGGAAGGCCAAGAAGGAATCTTTTTTTCGTTTCGTGAAGGAGAAAAAGAACGATGGGTATTTGGTATCGGAAAAAAAATATCAGCGGACTTTTCCACGGGACCGTTTCCTTTTTTTTCGCTGACTTCTTTTTTGGGTGATAAAAAGAGTTTCTGGCATTTTCCGGAATGGTATTCGGATGAGGAATGTGGAAAACTTTTGGAAAAAAACTTTCCACAAGTTTTGCAGAATTATGATTTTTCATGGCCCTTAGATTTGACTGCTTGCTCCAATGAGACAGAAAAGTCTTTTTGTTCTCAGATCAAGTCCGTGCAAAGCGCTTCTGAGCAAGGAGACATCTGGGTTTTAAATCTAGCCCATGAGCTTTCGGAAGAGCTTTCAGATGAGAAACTTCTTTTATCGCTCTATCATTCCTTTTTAGAGTTGAAAAAAAATCATTGTGGAGGTGTTGTTTGGACTGTTGAACAAAAAATGTGTTCAATGTCTCCAGAGGTATTTCTGACCCAAAAAGGAAATATTCTCTCTACTTTTCCGATCAAAGGAACCGGTGATCGGGAATATTTGGAACAGAATGAAAAAGAGATTTCAGAACTCGCTATGGTGACGGATTTACTCCGCAATGATTTGGGGCAGATTGCCAAGAAAGTATGGGTGGAAAATGAAAGAGTTTTGGTTGACCGAAAAAGCCACTGGGATGCGCACTCAGAAATATATGCCCGCTTGCCCCAAAATAATATTTCGTGGGAACAATTCGAAATGTTATTGCCGGCAGGATCGATTTCCGGCGCACCAAAAAAACGAGTAGTTGAGAAAATATTGGAACTCGAAAATTTTGATCGTGACTTTTATACGGGCACATTTGGGGTTCGATTTTCCCCTGAGGAATCAATATTTAACATTCTGATCCGGACATTATTTGCACAAGATGGAAAATGGAGATTTCCGGTGGGAGCCGGAATCACGTACGAATCAGATGCAGTCGCGGAATGGCAGGAAACTTTGCAGAAGGCCGAGATTTTGCGAGAATGCACCCGCACATGAAAAAACTTCTCTTCGCATTTGTGATTCTCTTTGGGATTGATCAGCTGACCAAAATTACTGCACGCCTTTTTTTTACCCCGCCTAAAGAAGTCTTGCCCTTTTTTGAATTACACGCCTCAGAAAATGTCGGGATTGCTTTTTCTCTGCCATTTCCTCCACTTCTTCTTCTGATTCTTACCGCAGTATTTTTAGTATTTTTAGGGTGGGTATTGGTTCGCAAAGAATTAATGAAAACAGAAAGTGTGGCATTTTTATTCCTTTTTTCTGGTGCGGCTGGAAATTTTATTGATCGCATACTCTTTGGTTCGGTTACAGATTTCTTGCGTTTTTGGAATTTTCCCATTTTTAATTTTGCCGATATTTGGATAACGGCTGGAGTAATTCTTTTTTTCTGGCACGAATTAAGAAAGTAAAAACAGAATTGTCATTACCAGAGGACGAAATGACCGAAGTAATCTCAAAAAGAGGAAGTAGATTGCCACGCTCTCCTTAATTACTCGCAATAACAACAAAGTTATTTCTTGGTTGTCTTTTTTGCTGTGCTGGATTTTTTCGTTGTTTTCTTCGCAGAAGTTTTCTTTTTTGCCGTTGAGTTTTTTTTCTTTGCTCCAGATTTTGCTTTTTTCTCAGTTGCTTTGACTTGAGGAGTTGCCTTCCCTTCAAGCATTTTCGCCAGACGCGATTTTTTTCGTCCGACATTATTGGCGTGAAGAATGTTTTTCTTTACTGCCAAATCGAGCGCTTTTTGGAGTTGGGGATACAGTTTTGCGGCATCATCGAGTTTTTTTTCAGACACCAAATTTTCGAATTCTTTTATTAGTGACTTATAGGTTTTTTTCGTAATATTATTTCGGATACGTCGGGTTTTTTCCTGACGAACACGTTTGATAGCGGATTTAATAATGGGCATGAGAATCGATAGATAATTTCGCGAAAGACTTTAGAGACGGGGGAAAAAAAGTCAAGCAACCTGTCAATGTGATCTTTTCGATCGGCTTGGTTTTCCTATGACTTCACCAAGACAAATGGTGAGCGATAGAGGATTTGAACCTCTGACCTCCTGCGAGTCAAGCAGGCGCTCTAGCCAGCTGAGCTAATCGCTCGTCGTCGATCACTTCTTCATCCTTCGGCAAGCTCAAGATTATAATCTTTCGGCAAGTCCCAAATAATTACACATTTTGAGAATCTCGAAAGAAAAAAGAAGAACGAGAAGAACGGGTGGATTTTTAGCGTTTCGTATAGAAAAAGTCAAAGAAATTTTGTACCATACAGAGGAATGAAAAAAATAGTGATTCTCCTTTTTTCCTTGTTTGTTTTATCTTGTACAGAAGTTCCTGAGGTCGAGATTCGTACATCCACCAATGTTCCTTTTCATATTTTGCTCTCGAATAGTACGGGAGATATTGTTGGAATGGGGGTTCCAATCCAAGATCAAGTTTTTGTGACAGCCGATCACCTTTTGGAACATCACAAAATTTTACAATGGCAGTCAGTTCCATTAGAGATTGTTGCTCGTGATTTTGATAATGATCTGTTGTATTTTCGTCTGCCGACTTGGCGTGGTATTTATCCTCAATGGAGTACCAGTCCGCCAGCAGTAGGAAGTGAAATTTTTTGGATGGATGGTTCTCGATTGACAGAACAGAAAGTTCATTCGGTTTCCAATATTACGGAAGATCAGATAGACAAAGATGTTATCACGATTTCCGGTGTTTCGAATTTGGGGAATTCTGGATCGCCTGTTTTTGATGCAGAAGGAAAGATCTTTGGCATTCTTGTAGGAGGTGATAAATCGGAAGAGCTTTCCTATGTGGTGAGGTCAGATATGATTTTAGAGATTTTGGAAGAAAATATGGAAGACTAAATCTTTTTTGCGAATAAACTTGACGATTCTCAGCGAACTTCTACAATTCGCCCGCGTAAATTTTTGTTCATGCCCGCAAAGAAAAAAGCATCGGCCAAGACAGCTGCCAAAACGACAGCTCCTGTGAGTAAAGAAGAGAAAAAATCTCTGATGAAATCACACCAAGAACACGGAAAAGATACAGGATCTGCTCCCGTACAGGTGGCGATTCTCACACAAAAAATCAGTCGTTTGTCCGACCATTTGCGTGATCATCCTGGAGATACGCATTCCCGTCGCGGACTTCTGGGAATGGTCAGCAAGCGGCGTCGTATGCTCAAATATTTGCAGTTGCATGACGCACAGAAATATACGCAGGTTACGAAAGCTCTTGGTCTCCGAAAGTAATTTGGGAGTAAAACGGGGCGTTTTTCTTTCTGATATTTGGAAGAAGAAAAATTCCTGAATTTTGCCCTCAAGACTGAGCCGGAGAAAGGAGCACTCTCTCTATCTTTTCTTCAGTTCATATGAACAATGTTCAATCGGTATCGGTACGTATAGGGGATAAAGATCTGTCATTTGAGACTGGTCGATTTGCTTATCAAGCCAATGGTGCGGCACTTGCTACCTATGGTGATATTTCTATTTTGGCTACGGCTTCTATGACCGATGATGCCAGAGAAGGCACAGACTTCTTTCCCATGATGGTAGATTTTGAGCCAAAATTTTATGCGGCGGGAAAAATGAAAGGATCTCGTTTTAATAAACGTGAAGCAAGACCACCGGATTCAGCAATTCTTACGGCACGAATGATTGATCGTCCGCTGAGACCTCTCTTTCCAAAAAACATGCGCAATGATGTGCAGATTGTGGGAACCTTGTTGCAAGCGGATGAAGTGCATACAGTGACAACAACGGCTATTAACGCGGCATCTATGGCGGTGCAGCTGGGCGGTTTGCCTATTGAAGCACCGATTGGTGCAGTTCGTGTCGGGATGAAAGAAGACGGAAGTTTCTTTTTGGATCCTACATTTGATGAGACTGAAAATGGAAAATTAGATCTGATTTTGGCTGGAACCGAAGATGCAATTCTCATGGTCGAAGCAGGAGCACAATTGATTTCTGACGAAAAAATGTTAGCCGCTTTTGAATTTGGACACGCAGAAATTAAAAAAATCTGTCAGGCACAAAAAGAATTGGTCAAAAAAGTTGGTGGGGTAACAATCAAAGAACCCGCACTAAAAGAACCGAGCCAGGAAGCAAAAAAACTGGTTGATGAGGTTTTAACTGATGCTGATTTTGAATCTATTAAAGGAAAAGAGAAAAAAGATATTAAAGCAACGATGCATGTGGCGGAAGAAAAATTACTCGATGCTGCTGCAGAAAAAATCGAAAACGAAGAGGTAACCAAAGGCGATTTGATGTACTTTTTTGAAAAACGATTTGCCTCTGTCATGCGCAAAAGAGTTTTTGAGACTGGAAAACGAATTGATGATCGAGATGCTGATGAGATTCGTCCGGTGACCTGCGATGTTGGACTTTTTCCACGTGTACACGGATCTGCACTTTTTCAGCGAGGAGAAACTCAAGCTTTGTCCATGACGACTATTGCCGGCCCAGGAGATCATCAGATTTTCGATGATCCAGAGCAGCCTGAATACAAAAAATACTACATTCATCATTATAATTTCCCTCCCTTTTCGGTTGGGGATATCAAGCCTATGCGTTCGACCAGTCGACGTGAAATTGGGCATGGTGCTTTAGCAGAACGTGCCCTGCGCTATGTGATGCCTGATCGAATCAATGATAATTTCCCATATACAGTTCGAGTTGTTTCAGAGATTTTGACCTGTAATGGATCTTCTTCTATGGCTTCGGTCTGTGGGTCGACGCTCACGCTGATGGACGCAGGAGTACCTATTAAGCGACCGATTGCGGGTGTAGCGATGGGATTGCTCATGAACGAAGCAAAAGATTACAAAATTCTGACCGATATTATGTCATTCGAGGATTTTGACGGAGATATGGACTTCAAAGTCACCGGTGACGAAGAAGGAATTACTGCTTTACAGCTGGATATCAAGGTGAAAGGATTAAAACTTTCTTTGCTAGAGGAGGCACTTCAAAAAGCAAAAATAGCTCGCGCACACATTCTTTCGAAGATGAAAGAAGTACTGCCCGAGCCACGAAAAGAAATGAGTCAGTATGCACCACGAATTGATTCTTTCCAGATCAACCCAGAATTTATTCGCGTGGTGATCGGAAAAGGAGGTGAAACAATTCAGGGATTGTGTGCAGATTATGATGTGACGATTGATATCGAAGATGATGGATTGATCATGATCACCTCTACGAATCAAGAAAATGCCAAAAAAGCTCGTGCGGCTATCGAAGCTATGGTCTATGAACCGAAAGTAGGAGACGTTTTTGAAGGCGTGGTGAAGTCAGTTCAAGACTTCGGAGTCTTCGTCGAATACTTACCTGGGAAAGAAGCCCTGGTACACGTCTCAGAAATGGCTCAAGGTCACGTAAAGCATCCATCCGATGTAGCCAATGAGGGAGACACCGTGAAAGTCAAAGTACTTGGCACCGACAAAATGGGCCGGACACAGCTTTCTATGAAGCAGGCATAAATCAATTTTGAATCTTCAATGATCAATCTTTAATAGAAAGAAAAAAAGCATCTGCAAAGAGCAGATGCTTTTTAACCAGGGCAGAAATCAGAACCATTTGCTTACATTTACAATTGTTATTGCTATTAGGGTAATAGCCAGAAATAAAGCAGAAAAAGTTCCGAAAAACATTTGGCAACGGAAAACACGAGCCTCCATGGGCTTCATATATTTTATTTTTTCCATCATGGGACCAGCTTCTAATAATTTTTGCTTCCCTTTGTAGAGACGAAAAGCAATAAATAGGAACATGACACCAAAAGCTCCTGAGAAAAGAGTGAGCCATAAATTTGAATCTTGTGGCATAGTATACCTCCGTTTTTTCAATGAGCCCTGGCGGAACGAAAACCAAGACGCATTATTTATAATGAAATAATTATCTAGTTTCGTTACAATCTCTATTTTATAAATAAAAACCAAAAAAGTCAAATATTCTGTTGACAAAGGATATATCTTGCGTATTTTGCTTTCGCCTAAAAAATAAGTATGAATAAAGAAAACGAAACGGAAAATTTTGAGAGTTCAGAAGAAGAGCAAATATTGCGAGAAGAAGAAAAAGATTTGGAAAATTCTCCTCAAAAATTTTCTATAGAAAAAAGAGAGGTAGAACCGAAAGAAAAGAAAGAAAAAGATGAAAATACAGAAGAGGCAGAGAAGGAAGGAGAAGCGAGACCAAAGGAATATTTTTCTGTAGTAACTATTCAAAAAGGAAAAGCAGAGATTATTTTTGAACGCTTAAGAGAAGTAAAAATCACGAATAATTATCAGAAGTTATCGATAAAGGTAAGAATAGGAGGAAAAGATTTTATTATTTCTCCAAAAGAACAAATAACAGTTGATGTACACAGAGACGTATCGGCTATTAATGCCTTTATGAGTGAAGTGGATCAAAAAGGAGAGAATATTCAGAATATAACAACCATTGATTCTTATTTCGAATCTTCAACCCCTGTATTGAGTGACTCTGACCAGAAAGTAGAGCATGTTTCTGATTCTTTTGGGAAAGGTCCCATAATAGTATATCGAGGACCAGGCCATGTTGAGTTTGGGAAAAAGGATATAGAAATGAAAAATAAATCCAAAAAAGAAGTTCTTGTTATTCAAGTAAAAAAGAAGAAAATAAAGCTTTTTCCGAATCAACTAAAAAATATAGATTATTTTTCCGATATCCATGCGCAATCTCCTGAAGAATTAAATAAGATAACAAAAATTCTCTCTTTGGAGGAATTTAAAGAGCTGAAGAAACAAGGACAACTCAATCAATTCATGCAAAAAGTGAAAGAGAGCATGAAGAATGTTCTCACTTCGAAAAAGGGAAATTAGATTCCCTGTAAAAATCCTTCTTTGAGTATTTTTTCTGCCTTTTTCTGAGGGATTCCTCGAGATTGGAGATAGAGGATTTGTTCTTCGTTTACCGGAGCAATAGAGGCTCCGTGTGAGGCAGACTTTACTTTGTCGGTTTTTACGGTCAGTACGGGGAGTAGTTTTCCCCGGCCTTTGTCAAAAAGAATGATCTTTTCATTGATCTGTGCATCAGCATCTTTAGAAGATTGCTCAAGAATCGCCATACCATCAAATTGCAGAAAACTTTCATCTTCCGCTGTGCCTCGGAGTTCTATCAGGCCGGTTTGATTTTCCCCTTGATACATTTGGCGAACGATCCAAGTTTTTTCATCTTTTTTGGTTGCTTGAGCTCGTCCTTGGACATGGCATTCGGCATTTTTTCCTTTGAGCTCGATAATCAATTCAAAACTTCTTTTGCCGGGTTCAAAATCTTCCAGGAAAATTTCCTGTTTTTCGTTGTTTCCAACGATGATTTTTTTGGTACCTTGTGGATTTTTTAATTTCATGAATGATGATTTGTTTTTATCCTGATGCCAGGAGATTCTGAAATGAATTCAGAATGACAGAAAGGAAAAGGCATCATAAAAAAGAAAGACATAAATAAAAAATAATTGTCATGCTGAACTAGTTTCAGCATCTCCGAGTAATTCTTCCTTTAGAGCAATATCTTCCCATTTTGGGTTGAACTCATTAATCAGATTTTCTTTCCACTTTCTGTGCCAGTTTTTGAGTTGTTTTTCGTAAGTAAGTGCGGCGGAAATATTATTGGTTGCTTCGTAATACACCAGTTTTGTGCAGTTATATTTTTGCGTGAATCCTTTTATTTGTTTTTGTTTGTGTTGGCTTATTCTTCGTGGCAGATCATTTGTGACTCCAATGTAGAGGACATTGTTGTATTTGTTGCTGAGAATGTAAACGTAATATGTTTTCATATGAGTTCAAGGAGGCTCTGAAATAAAGTCAGAAGGATAGAAAAAGTTTTATCCGACACTACCTTCCATCTCGAGTTCTATGAGACGATTGAGCTCGACCGCATATTCGAGAGGCAGTGTTTTTACAATCTCGTCCAAAAAACCATTGACGATCATGCCTTTTGCGGTTTCTTCATCGATGCCTCGTGACTGAAAGTAGAGCAAGACTTCTTCGGATATTTTTCCGGCACTCGCTTCATGGGTCATGGAAGCCGTCGGATTGTCACACGTGATGTGAGGAATGGTATCCGATACGGATTTATCATCCAGCATGAGAGCATCACACTCCACATTTACCGTTGCGTTTTCTGCATGAGGCTTGATATCGATTAGTCCGCGATAAGTCGTAATTCCGCCGCCTTTGGCAAGACTTTTAGACACAATTTTCGCTCTGCAATTTTTTCCGTTGATGATGATTTTGGCTCCGGTGTCTTGATTTTGATCAGTATTCGCAAAAGCAACTCCCAAATGATCGGCCTGCGCATTGTCACCGATTAAAATAGAACAGGGATAAAGCATTGTCACTCCCGAGCCCAAATTTCCCCCGATCCATTCCATGCGAGCGTTTTCGTGCACGAGGGCACGTTTCGTATTCAAATTATAGGTGTCTTTGCTCCAGTTTTCGACGGATGAATATCGCGCTTTTGCGCCTTTTTCGACAAAGACTTCGACGCATCCCGCGTGCAGGGCTTGAGACCCATATTTAGGGGCGGAACAGCCTTCAATGTAGTGAACATCAGCTCCTTCTTCGACCACAATGAGCGTGTGCTCAAATTGTCCCTGATTCATGGAATTCATGCGAAAGTAGGCCTGCAAGGGCTGAGTTATTTTTACGCCCTTGGGTACGTACAGGAAGGTTCCTCCCGAGGTCACTGCATAATGAAGAGCAGCAAATTTATGATCATTCAGCGGCACACTGCGAGAAAAGTATTTTCGTACCAGATCCGGATATTTTTGTACCGCCACATCAAAATCTTCAAAAATGACACCTTTTTCTTCCCATTCTTTTTTTATATTGTGGTATACATTTTCTGATTCGTACTGGGCTCCGACTCCAGCCAAGACAGCACGTTCGGCTTCTGGAATTTTCAGTCGCTCAAAGGTTCGTTTAATTTCAGGATCGACTTCCTCCCAAGTTTTCGCATTGGGGTTTTCGGATGCCGTAGAAAAATATCGAATATCTGTGAAGTCTAGTTTCCTCAGATCCGGACCCCAGGTCGGTATTTTTTTCTTGTGAAAAATTTTTAACGCTTTGAGGCGTATTTCGAGCATCCATTGAGGCTCTTTTTTATCGGCTGAAATCTCTCGAACGACTTCCTCAGTTAGACCTTTGCGAAATTTCTCCGCATATTTCTGCGTATTGGGCGTGTCCAGATCCGCCCGAGAAATTTCTTGAAATTGTACGGTAGAAGACATTTTTTTGGGTTTCTTACGAAACAACTTTCAATTGGCTATTTTTTTTCTTTTCTTGAATAAAATCACAAAATCCACATTGATGGACACGCTCCATTATTTCTTGTCCTCCTGACTGGACAATTGTTCCTGCACACAGAACATGAAAATGGGTTGGTTGGATCATTTGGAGAAGCTTTTCGGTATGGGAGACCAAGATCAATGCCTTTCCTTTTCGTTTCATGAATTCTTGAATAGCTGTGGCTATAGCTTTCATTGCGTCCACATCAATACCCGAATCGATTTCATCCAGAAAAGCAATTTTTGGATCGATAGTCAGGAGTGATGCCATTTCCATTTTTCGTCGTTCGCCTCCTGATGCGCCTTTATGTACATCTCGCGTCATAAATTCATCGGAAAGATGGAGTTTTTTGAGATTTTCTGAGAGTTCTTTTTTCAGACGAAAAGACGAACGAAAATCTTTATCGAGTGCTTTTTTTGCTGCTAAGAGCAATTCTTTTGCGGAGACACCATCGATTTCAGGAGGTGATTGGAAACTCAGAAAAAACCCGGCTTGTGCGCGTTCTGCAGAATCCATTTCGTCAAAATTTCTCCCCTCTAGAGTCATTTTTCCCTCTGTTTTTTCGTATTTTTCATCACCCACCAAGACTCTCCCGAGTGTTGATTTTCCAGACCCATTGGGTCCCAAAATCGCATGAATTTCTTCTGGATTGACCTGCAGATTAATTCCTCGCAGGATTTCTTTTTGTTCGAGTCGGGCGTGCAAATTTTTGATATTCAGCATTTTGTATTTTCTATTGCCGGAACAACGTACTGATTTCTTTCTTCCTCGCAAGGGGGTTTTGTTGCAATAGTGTTCAAAATTTGGTATAATAAGGAGATGAAAAAGCGTATAGAAAAGGTTTTACTGAAAGTAGAAGATGTTCTGCGGGATTGGCTCGAGCATCACGAAACAAAAGGAGGGAAGATCTTTGCTTATTTTTTGATCAGTCTTATCACCCTTTCTACGGTAGCCTTTGTGTTAGAGACGACATCTCTCAACAATCAATGGGGATGGCTTTTTCGGGATATTGAAGCTTTTGTGGTTGGGGTTTTTACTCTGGAATATGTACTTCGAGTATTAGTGGCTCGTGATCGATTGCGCTTTATTCTTTCTCCTTTGGGGTTGATTGATCTTTTTGTGATTCTGCCGTTTTTTGGGCGATTTTTAAATCTGGCTTTTTTACGAGGATTCCGTGTTCTTCGCATTCTTCAGGTGCTCAAGGTTATCCGGTACTCGGATGTAATGATGTCGTTTTTCCGTTCGTTTCGGTATTACCGAGATGAAATTCGTATTTTCGGGATGACGTTTTTACTGGTGCTGGTCTTTAGCGCCTGTAGTATGTACTATCTGGAACACGGAATTAATCCGTTTTTTGATAATATCCCGAATGCCCTGTGGTGGGCAGTGGTGACTATGTCGACATTGGGATATGGAGACATTGTACCGATTACCATAGGTGGGAAAATTGTTGCTTCACTGGTTGTTCTTTGTGGATTGGCGACTATTGCGATCATGACTGCCACCATTACGAAGATTTTTATCGACCATTTTTTTGGAAAAAGATTGCACCATTGTGATATCTGTCATTATCCGTATCACGACCACGATGCGAAATACTGTAAAAACTGTGGGCAGGAGCTGGACAAAGAAAGGCTTGAGCATGCCGAAGTAGTCGGTCATCGGCACCATCAAGCATAAAAAAACCTAATTGGCGGTTTGTTCTGCTGCGGTTATGGTGTTTTCTATTAAGCTTACCACAGTCATTGGTCCCACACCTCCTGGCACAGGACTAATGAGTGATGCGACTTTTTTGGTGCTTTCAAAATGCACATCCCCGCACAGAGATCCGTCTTCCCGTCGATGGATACCGACATCAATGACAATCACGCCCCTGGATAACTGTTCTCCTCGTACTAATTCAGGTTTCCCAACCGCCACGACCAGCACTTCTGCTTCTTTGAGCGCTTGAGCGGCTTCTTGGGGAGGGGTTTTAGAATGAAGGACTTTGACCATAGCGCCTCGGAAGAGCATCATTTCGGCGACTGGACGACCAACAATCCGAGATCGTCCCATGACAACGACTCGTTTCTCGGCGACGTTCACACCGGATTTTTCGAGCATGGTTATAATTCCTTTTGGAGTACAGGGGGGAAGAAGTGATTTTCGAATATCCAGGTCGCTATTATTTTCATCGCTGAACCCGTCTACGTCTTTGGTAGGATCAATGGTGGAAATAACCTTGTCTACATTGATATGATCGGGGAGGGGAAGCTGAACGATGACCCCGTGGATTGAATCATCAGCATTAATTTTTTTGATTTCGACCAGAAGTTCTTCTTCGCTGATAGATTCTGGAAATTTGAGCACCTCCGAAGCAACGCCAGCCTGAGCGGCAAACTTCTCTTTTTGTCGGATGTAGCTGGCAGAAGCTGAATTTTCTCCTAGAAAGATGACCACGAGTTTTGGTTGAACACTTTTTTTGTTCAACATCCTCACTCGCGGAATGAGTTCTTTTTGTATGATTTTTTGAGCGATATCGCGGCCGGAGATTATTTGTGCGGTCATTTTGTTTTCTGTAATTTTTCCAATACCAGCGTCAAGATTTCTTGGGCGATTTCTTCTCTTCTTCTCAGTTGTCCCGCTCTATCCACCGGCAATCGAACCCATCGAAAATCTTTTTCGCATCGCGTGAGAGCGACTTTGTGAACTTTTTCCAGATACTCATCGTCGGCTTCGTGCAGATCGGCCAGTCGTTTTTTGGCTGCATGTAGTTGCTGTCTGGTTTCAGCTGTGGCATCCAGAAAAATCACCAAACTTTCCCGTGGAAACCCAAATACCTCATATTCGAGTTTTTCGATAAATTTTTCTAACTCCTGGATTTCCGATTTTCCTTTTCCTCTCGCGGGGGTATAGATGAGATTGGATGTAACTCCCCGATCAAAAAGAACCACGTCGTTTTTTTCTCTCAGTTCTTCTATTTCGTCGATTTGATAGAGTCTATCCGCCGCGTAAAGATTGGCGACAAGCCGCGGATCAATTTCTTCCATTTTTCCGAATTCTCCTCGCAGATAGGCCGCAATCCGTCGACCAGCAGGGGACTTTTCATATCCTGGAAAACGAACGTATCCCACGCGCAGCCCCTTCTTTTTGAGATTTTCCTGAAGAAGTTTTGTCTGGGTAGATTTTCCGCAGGCATCGAGCCCCTCGAGTACAATAATTGGCGCTTTCACAAAATCAATTATCAATGAACAAGGATCAATGATCAATACAATTTTTAATTTTGTAATTTTTATAATTTTTTCCATTGAAAATGGAGATCGATCTCGACATCTTCATATCTTGGATGTATTTTTACACCGATGAAAGGACATTGCGGGATCATCGGAATATTAAATGTGACACCGGATTCTTTCTCAGACGGAGGGAGTTTTTTTGATTGTCAAAAAGCTATTGCTCATGCGGAAAAACTCTTTGAAGAAGGTGCTGACTGGGTGGATATCGGAGGTCAGAGCACGCGACCGGATGCACCGAATATTTCTCCCCAAGAAGAATGGAAAAGAGTGAAGCCCGTTTTGGAGGCATTGCTTCCAAAATATTCAGAAATAATTTCTCTTGATACACTGCACCCACAGACCGCAGAAAAATTTCTCCATTTGGGCGGGCAGATACTCAATGATGTTTCGGGATTTCAGGATCCTCAAATGAGAGAGCTTGCTCCAGAATTCAAAAAAATAATCGTCAATCATTTTCCAGGGAAGAATACCGAAGAAGTTCATAAACATTCATTTCTGAATTCACAAGAAAAAGTACGCGATGATTTACTCGCGCGAAAAGAAGAATTGGTACGGGCAGGAGTTCATCCGAAAAGCATTCTTCTGGATCCTGGTATTGGTTTTGGGAAAACGCCAAAGTTAAATTGGGAATTGCTCACGTTCCCTCAATTATTACCAGATGAATCAATAGTGATCGGACATTCACGCAAACGATTTTTGGGAGAACAGCGTTTTGAAATTTCTCGTAATCTGGAGGCGGCTCGAGTTGCAATTCAATCTGGTGTGGCATTTTTACGCGTACACGATGTGTCAGCTCATCGCTCACTTTTCGGGAAATGATTTCAGCATTTTTGGGAAGAAATGGAGCATGTCTTCAGCTGTAAAGGTTTCTTGCATACTAAAAAGACGATCTCCGCACTCTCCCCATAAAAAGGTTGCCAGCTGACATGATTGCAGAGGCAGAATTTTTTGTGCTTGGAGTCCAGCAATAATACCAGCCAGGGCATCACCGCTTCCGCCGACGGTCATGTGTTCATTCCCAGTCGCATTGCGCAGAATAGTTCCCGTTTCATTGGTCATCACATCTACTTTCCCTTTTTTAAGAATTGTGACGTTCTGTTTTTGAGCGAATTCTTTCAGTGTGGTTTCGTTTGCTCGGATACCAAAAACGCGTTCGAATTCTTTTTCGTGCGGAGTGAGAGTCCAGGAGTTTTTGTGAGGAACGGTTAATATCTGAGGAATTAAAGCTTCGGCATCCAAAATAACCGGAATAGTGAATTGCCCGAGTAACTCCAGAAGTGCTGTTTGTGATTCGGATGCGGTTCCCAGTCCATTCCCGATCAACACGGTATCACAGTGTTGTGCGAGAGAAAGAATATGGGGTATATCAGGGGAGCTCAGGTGAGATTTTTGAAATTCATGCACAATAAAATTCAAACTTTTTTGGCGGGCGAGGGGAGCGTGTTTTGCGGGAAGACACAGAAAAAGCAAGTCAATACCTGATTTCTCTGCCCCCAATGCCGCTAAGATTGGCGCTCCGTGAAAAAATTCATTACCGCCAAGAATCAGAACACGACCATTTTGCCCTTTGTGGGAATCAGAAGGACGAGAGGGGAGTATAGGGGAATTCATGGTTGTAGTATATACTACGTGGCAGGCTTTTCAGGCAAAAAATAACAGGTATTCTCTTGCTGTAAAAGTATAAAAATGGTATAATAAGAAGAACTTGACAAGTTCCCCAAAGAACATACAATTTTACTACCATGAATGAGAATACATTTGAGAAACGAATCAATACAGAAATTGCTGCTGAGTCCGGCAATAATGAAGCATTGCAAGAAGCTCTTTCTGGTGCCGAAAAGGTATCAGAAGTGGTAGGAAG
The DNA here is from genome assembly GCA_021734395.1 of Candidatus Altimarinota bacterium. Lineage (GTDB taxonomy): Bacteria > Patescibacteriota > Gracilibacteria > UBA4473 > UBA4473 > JAIPGI01. Next base: position 80,021 of record JAIPJB010000004.1, on the reverse strand, counting down.
GAATGAAGGGGCATATTCGACCTCATTGCCAACATCACAAAAAAAGAGTTCGCGCAGTATTTCACAGCGTATTGCTGATCTCCTCTTTCATCGTGACCCTCAAAAATTCACACTTCCGCCCGTTTCCATTCAGCGCCATGAAATCCAACATTCCCTAGAAAAAGAAGAGAAAGCACTTCTCAAGAAAGCACGAAAAATAGAATCAGCTCGACATTTTTCAGCGGCCGCGTTGGAAAAAGTAGTACGACAGATTCGCTATATTCAAAAGATTCTCGAAGAATTGATTTCTATGGCGACTGAAAAACTCGAACAACTCTATCGACAGTACGTTTTGAAAGGAGCGTAGGGTTTGACTTTTTATGGTTGAACAGCTAGTCTAAAAGTGATTTTTCGCATTTTTCTTATGAAAAAATTCTTTATAAACGTTTTTGTTTTAAGCTTCCTCTTCTTTGGTTTTGCAGAGGCAGCAAATATTACTTCACGATTTCGTGGTTCAGGGAGTCGGTATGCAGAAAAGATAGACAGTTTTACCCGCCAAGTTCGTTCTTCGAAGCTTCCCAATTACTCTCGTTATCGTCCACGATTGCGCAGTGAATTTTTGCGCACGAGCCAAACAGTAGACGAAGAACAGAGCGAGTCTTTTTTGGAAAACAGAATGTCTCGTCGTCGAACTTTTTCTCAGCGACTTCGTCCTTATAGTCGCAGTAGTGTTCCGACAGTAGAGGATGTTTCCAATCGCACAGAGGAGGATTTTGAAGTATTTAGTGCTCGTGACATTGCTTTTTCTATCATCCTCCCTCAAGAATTTGAAGTGACCCAGGACACACTCTACTGGAATGAAGGGAAGTTTTATTTTGAAGATGAAGATGGTGTGCAGATTCAAATACACGCCACCGACAAACGCTGTGACGGAGGGATCACATTTGTTCGCCATTGTCTGGAGAAAGAATCGAATGAATTTATTTCTCGTCTGAAAGATCAATTTGTCACTATCCGTCTTACCGAAAACAAAGAGGTAGATCTTTTTTCTACTGCGAACGTAAACCGAAGACAAAAAGGAAATATTAGTCGCTGGGTTCAGATGTCCTCTCCAAAATATCAGGCAGCACATCTGACATTTTTCGATCCTATACGAGATTTTGTTTGGGAAATGACCATTCTGGATCCCACTTCAGACAAAAAAATTCTCAAAGATAATAGGATATTACAGAGAGTACTTACTTCTCTGGTCGAGAACGAAGGACAAAATAATGCCCAACTTCAGTCAAAAATAAATCGTTTTTCACAAATACAGGTACCAGAAAAGCGATCTGATCGAGGGACGTATGTTCAGTCAAAAAATCCTATCCGACTGGATGATTCACAAACAAAAGTGTTCCATGCTCAAAAAGTTCCTTTTAAGATAGAACTTCCTTCTTCTTTTCTTCTACAGTCTGATACGGCTGATTGGAATCAGGGAGAAATAGTTTTCCAGGGGGATGATGGAAGTGTAATTCGAATCCTTCCCAGCAACGAAACCTGTCAGGATCAAACACCTCGTCTCAAGCGTCGTTGCTTAGAGAAAAATTCCGATGCTTTTTTGAAAGAATTTAAGACAGATCATCCTTCTCTCCAATTATTGAAGGAAAATAATATGCTTCTTCAGTTGGACGATGCGGATGATTCTCGCACTCAAAATTATAAAAACGATATTGCTCGTTTTGTTTTATTACGAGAAACCGGAAAAAGAATTGCTCTGTTTACGTTTATAGAACCCATACAAAATTATTTTGTATGGCGTATAGAAATAGAATCTCCCGAAAAGAAAGATGCTTTTTTGAATGATATCAGACAAGCAAATAATACTTTTTCTTCGCTTTTCTTTGAAGAACCAGAAAAACAATAAAAAAATATTTGACAAAAGAAAGCTTTTCATTTAAAAATTCATTCGAAAAGAAAAATAAAAAGAAAAACTGCCGAGTTTACTCGGGAGTCTTCTTTTTTCGCTCTATTTCTTCCCCATGAAAAAATATCTTTTTCTCGGTCTCGGCTTGCTCTGTATAGGAGGAGCTTTTATTGCCTCTTCTCATGCTGGTGTTTCGTCACGATATTGGCGATATCCTTATAGGGTGCAGTCGTCCACTTGTGGGACTTGTCCACAAAACTATGTGGATCCCAAAGAGCGATATTTCCGCAATGGATGCTGTGACCAGGGAAGAGTTCGACCTTTCTCTAATCGCATTGGTCCTTTTCGATATCGTCGTCCTACACGAAGTCGATTGGCGAATGAATATCTCGATTTTTCTCACCCTTCTCGTCGTCATGATGTCTGGTATTATGCTCAATATCGTGAATCAGTCATGAATGATGACAAGAGGATGGAAATCTATCGAGCGCTTCATCCAGATCTCTATCCTCGAAACGAAAACCGATTCGCTACCCAGCGCATTGTGGTTCGAAATGATGATTACAGAAGTAAAACTGCTTTTGCTGACTCTATTCCGACACTACAGATTTATCGAGAACCTGTCGTTGTAGACGATGTGAATTTTATTCCTGCACATATTTCATTGCGTCCTGAAACACAATACATCGGTCCGAAATACACTTTGGAAATTCCTGCGGGATTTACACAAGGAATTGATGGTGATTATAAGAGCACCTATAATTCGTTGACATTCCGTATTTCACCGACTCCCGAAAAATATAGCTGTGTACAGCCGAGCTTCGAGTTGTGTGCTATCAACTTGGGCAAAGGATTCAAAGACAGTCAAAATCTCGTACAGGTGTCTCAGCTCAATCGAAGTGAGGATTGGGATCAAACGGTAGGACGACAAATGCTTCTCTATCCAACATTTACAGAAAGCTTTCACGCTACGGCATTTGGCAGTCAAAATATCTATTTTATTTTTAGTGCATTAGATCCTTCTGATGGATCTGTGATCCGCATAGAAGCGGTTGCAAAAGAACATGATGCAGAAATAGCCGCTCAGGTTATGAAAAAAGTTTTCCAAAGTTTCCGTTTTCAGCTCTAATATTCTTGTTATTTCCCTTCCATGAAAAAATTTTTCAGCTCGGTTCTCGGCCTTTCCCTTCTCGCAGGAGCTCTTATTCCTTTCGCTGATGCTTCGCGCGAAGCGTATCATAATTATCTCTATCGTACAGCACGGGAGAAAACACCGCGGTATGTTTCTCCTCATCCTTTCCGTCCTTTTTCGGCAACTCGAGGAAGCACACGCCGACTACTTCAGCGGGAAACAACTCCAAATCGCAGAGGGTCAAATCCAATTCGGAATCTGCGTTATCCTCAACAAAATACACGCAGTGTTTATGTCCCCGGTACAGCAAAAACTCTGGAAGAAGTTCGAAAAGATCAACTTCCGCTTCGGCCAACAACCGACCGTATAGCACTTGCTTGGAGTGAAAGTCTTCGTCGGAGGGATCCTATCAGCTTCCAGACTATTCGGAATGCTGTAGAAGAATTTTATACCTATGAAAACCAAGTTTTTTCGGTTCAGGTTCCAAAGGGATGGAGGCCACTCTCTTCGAATCCTCATTTTTTCCGATCTCCCTTTTCTGATTATACAATTTCCATTGTTCGACTCGAAGATCCTTGTGAAACAGTGAGTTTTACGACCTGTGCGATCTCTTTGTCAAAAGACAGGAATTATAAGAATCCAGCAGAAAAAATATTCAATATCAGCTCTATTTCTCGTCAGGCACAATATTCTGATACGGTACTCAATGCGCCAGAAGTACAAACACGTACATTTACAGAATCGTTTGCTGGGAGAGTGGGAGATGAAGAAAAATACATTTCCCGTTATTTTGTGGCTGATTTGCAAGGAGGAGTGTATGTTATCGAAACACAAGTATCGCTCAGAAATGCTTCTCAATATATAGGCATTAGCAAACATATATTTGATACTTTTCGCTTGTATACTCCCGTCCGAGACCTCTAAGAAATAAAAAGAATGCTTCTTTTGCAGAGGATGTAAGGGAAGCCACATGAGTGGCTTTCCTTTTTGAAATATTTTTCTACAATGCGCGTACTATATCGTATGAAACATATGTTTAAAAAATTTATCGTTTTCGGTTTTTTATTGTTCGCCACAGGGATGTGCTTTGAGGCTCAAGCAATAACCTATAATCCGTATACATCGGAATACTGGCAAAATTTGGTTCAGCGATATTCCTCCTCTTCCAACCAGTATCGTCCTTCCCTTCGAAGAAGTTTTAATTGGGGACCCGGATACTATCGAAATCGGCAACGCCGAGTGATTACCCGAGATTCGTGGGAGCCAGAAACTCCTTCTGATCCGACGACATCTTATTTTCCTCCTGTGAGGAATACGACGATCTATCGTTCACGTCAAAATACTTCTCTGACCGGACAAACAGATCATCAGCTCACAGTTCATGTCAATTCTATTCGACCGAATCAAGACGTCTCTTCGATTACTTCTCAGCCGATTCGCGTTTTTCAGATTGGCGTGAGCAATAATAGTCGCGGAGTGGGAACGGATTTTGTGGAGCCGGTTTTACTCGATACCCTGACATTTCAGATGTTTTCCAATTCAGGTATTGCTTCCGATCCCACAAACTTTTCCCTTGTTTTGGAGGGCGTGGAAGGACAAGAATTTGAATTTGAACAGAATGGAGAAGTTACACTCCGATTCCAAAAGGCTCGTTTGGCACAAGGAGATAGTTTATCATTCAATGTGGCGCTCAAAGTAGATGATCCTTCCTTTACGCCGCATGTCCCTGGCTCTTTGCGACTGCGATTGTTTCGTACAACTGCGGTTACAGAGTCGTCTCAGCAATCAGTGAGAACCATTCTTACAGGGTCCCCGATTTCAGATTACATCTCGTTTGATCCTGCACCACAAACAACAGGAACACCGCAATTTTCAGGAACTCCTCATCAGATCTTTGGAAAAACGCTCTCTGCTTCTGAAGAGGCAACGGTATTGGCTTTGAATTTTTCCGCTCATTATGATGATATGTATATCCGTGAGATAACTCTCGAAGATACGCTGAGTAATGGTGGCGTCGATTCTTTTATCAATAAAATTGAAGCCATAAATAGTTCTACGGGAGAAGTTTTGGATACGGCTCGCTTTACTAATGGAAGGGCGCATTTTCAATTTTCTCGTCGCTTTCTTATTCCTCGAAACAGCCAACGGCAAATTCATTTTGATGTTCAGACTGCCAGTCGTATTAATACGGGAAACCAGAGCTCACAATTTCGTCTCCAATTGGATCCTGCAGATATAGAAGTATGGGGAATCGGCTCGGGGAGTGAAATTCCCCTCAGCAATAAGAATTTCTCCGTTCAGACGGATACTTTTGTTGTGGTTCAATCTGGCGGGGGGATGCGTGTCAGTCCCGCATCTCAGCCAAATGGATTTGCCGTCAGTAACAATCTCAATCAGGTATATCGCTTTCAGATTTCAAATCCCAGCAATCAGGATGTTTCGCTTGGAAGAATAACCCTGAATATAACGCTCTCTGGCTTGAGCTATCCTGGTGGGCGATCAGCAGATGATTTTCAGATCAAACAGATCTACGGAGGACAAGAGGTCAGTGGAACAAGCTTTACTCCTTCTCTGGGATCTGGGAATACAGTTACTTTTGATACCGGTACAGAACTTCTTATCAATCGTCATTCTCAGGTAGAATTAGCGCTCAAACTCCAGCTTGAGGATGAACCGGGAGATGTTGATGCGGATTCGGTAGCCGTTCAGGTTTTAGGAGATTCCAGTAGCATGAGCGGGACTCTCTCGGAAGTTCGTTCCAATGGAGCGAACTTCATTTGGTCAGATCATTCGGGGAGACCTCATACAACCCAATCGAAAGACTGGTTATCAGGGTATCTTGTCAATGGATTGCCAACAAATACCGTTGTTGTCAAAAGAAATCCATAACAAGAGGTATCAGCTATGAATTTTAAAAGAATCTGCTCCAAGCAGATTCTTTTTTTATTTAGTGCTTTTCGAGAAGTTCACAGAATCCGAGTATTTCTTGTTTTTGTACTTTCTGTCGAAGTGAATCAATTGTGTCTTCGGGATCGACTGGTACTTTCCGCTGCAGTACGATTTCTCCTGCGTCAACGTCTTTGCTCACTCTATGAATAGTACACCCACTGTATCGTTCTTCGTATTCGAGTACTTTTTGGTGTACTTCGTCTCCCTTGAGACCTGAAAACTGAGGAAGAAGGGAGGGGTGAACATTATAGGTAATATTTCCGAATTGATCGCAGTACAGTGGCGAAAATATTCGCATCCAACCCGCTAATAAAATAGCATCTGGATTATGCTGACGAAGAATATTCATTAATTCTCGATCATACTCTTCTCGTGACTCACCTTTCTTTTCTTCCCGTACTTCAATGAGAGGAATCTTTGCTTTTTGAGCTTTTTTGAGCGCTCCGGATTTTGGTTGATCGGTTACGAAAAGCAGAAATTCTACATTCGGGATTCTTCCCCGTTGCTGCGCTTCCAGCAATCCCTCAAAACTTGTCCCATTACTCGAAGAAAAGACAGCGACTTTTTTTTGAGGCGGAGGAGAAGGTAGTATTTTTTCGAGTTGAGCTGCCATTTTTTTGGCTTCCGTCTTTTTTTCTCCGTCAAAATCAGGATTTACTTCGTATTCAGCAGTTGCCTGATAAATAGATTTTCTCTGATTCCACATCTGATCGATTTCTTCTGCCAACGAAACTTCTGGATTAAAACGGGGACGTTTTTTTTCTTTTTCACTGGTCAACAAATATTTTCGAACTTTTTCGAAGCCGGGATTTAAAAAGACAAAAACGCCTGTTTTTTTGAGATTTTGGAGATTTTTAGAATTTTCGATTGTCCCACCTCCCGTGGCCAAAATACCAGAAAAATTGCGGCAAAAATCGTGTGTAACACGCTGTTCTACTTCTCGAAAAACCTGCCACCCGTGTTTTTCTACGAATGAATGAATCGGCTCACCGATCAAAAATTCTACTTCCTCATCAATATCAGCGAAAGGAAGGTGTGTTACCTGAGCAAGTGCACGGCCAAAAGTGCTTTTGCCGGCACCTCGGAAACCAATCAAAACTATATTTTGTTTTTTCACTCGGCACTTGTAACAGAATTTGCAAAAAAAATCAAATCCTCTAGGCTCTGATCTGCCATTTTATGACCTCACAAACATGAAAAAAATACTGTATTTTGCTATTTTGAACATCCTTTTTTCAGGATTTATTTTTTCAGTACAAGCGTTATTTCGTTTTGAAGATGACAATAAAATTCCTCAATGGGCTTGGGATGCGGTAGAAACAGTGAGAGAACGAAATATTATGACTGGGTTTGGTGATCGAACGTTTCGTCCTGAGAAGCTTCTCAGTCGAGCTGAAGCATTAGTGATTCTCCTGAGAACAAAAGATATTGACTTTGAAAATTCCGCTCGAAATCCCGAATTGGTATTTTCTGATGTTCCTCGAGGAGAATGGTTTTCGGGAGCGGTTGCAGAAGCAGTCGAGCGAGGATGGATTCAAGGATTTCCGGATGGAACTTTTCGCCCAGCTGCGACAGTAAATCGTGCCGAATGGGCCACGATGGTGTCTCGTGCTTTTGAACTCGAACGCGAACAAAATCCAGGATATGTCGATGTTCCGTCACAGGTTTGGTTTGCCGAGCCTATTTTCCACCTTGCGGCAAATGAACTTCTCCGTGAAAAATCTCCTTATTTTGAGCCTTCAACTCCCGTTTCTCGAGCAGATGCCGCCTGGGTTATTGCTGAAGTTACAGCAAAACCTCGTCTCATGGGAGAATCGGCCACGAATGAATTTTCACCGGGGAATCTCCGTGATGCTCGTCGAGTGGCTATTAAACCACGTGATTTCAATCCCAATAAACAGGGATATGACATTGCACGAGAAGAACTCTCTATTACGGCGGTACCACGAGAAGAAGAGATTATTATCACTCCTGAGTCGGATTGGGTTGATCTGGGAGCGCTTCGTGTCACCAATAAGCTCGAAGATCGAGTTCAGTTACACAGTTTAGAATTCAAACTTCGATTTGAGCGCAGTAATGTTGGTCCGGCAAGTGTGTTTCAGTTTCATCTGCGGGGTGGTGGAATTTCTCAGCAGAAGGATGTAAGCCGCACCGGAAATATTTTTATTAGTGGCATCGATATTATTATTCTCCCCGGTGAAGACAGAGTTTTTCGTATCTTGGTAAAAGTAGATTCCGAGAAAAATTACTATTCAAATATTGGGATGGGGACCATATCTGCCTTTACGGCTGATGGTTCTATGATTAGCACCTTTAACCGTGAAAATACAGATCGCGATGGAGGATATCGAAATGCACCGGTTGGTTTCGAATCGCGTGATTTGGCTTCATTTCGTTTTGAACCATAAAAGACAGAAAAACTTTGACAAAAGAATTGTCATTCTTACAATTTGCCCGCAATGATACGAGTTACACGACGCGAAGGCGAATCAGGAGAACGCTTGCTCAAGCGTTTCTCATCACATATAAAGTCTCGACGAATGATGCAGAAGTTTCGTGCTCTGCGATACTTTTCGCAAAAACCACGGAAAAAAAATGTTCGTGAAGCAGCAATTGTTCGAGAAAAGCATCGAGCTGAAGCAAAACGAAAACAGTTTATCAGCTAAATTTAACTTTGCTATTGCACAATCTTTTTGTTGTGGCATTCTTTTTTTGATATGCAGAGAAAAAAAGCGCTTGAGTGGGGGAGGAAAGAATTGAAACATTTAGAAAACCCTTTCTTGGAAGCGGAAGTATTATTGTCATTCATTCTTCATTGTTCTCGTGAATTACTCAAAGCCCATCCCGAAAAGGAAATAGAAAATGTCGATTTTTTATTGTACAAAAAATTTGTTCAAAAAAGAAAAAAAAGAATTCCATTGGCTTATATTACGGGGAAAAAAGAATGGATGGGAATGGAATTGGTTCTCACACCAAAGGTTCTGATTCCTCGAGATGAAACGGAGATACTCTGCCATCACATTGCCTCCCAAAAAAGAAAGTATGGAGTTCGCTCATGCCTGGATGTGGGAAGCGGTTCAGGAAATATCGCCTTTTTCTTGGCGCGGCAATTCCCTTCAGCTCGTATTGCAGGAATAGAGAATTCCGCTCAGGCTTTCGCGGTAGCGCAGAAGAATAAGAAAAAACTCAAACTGCCGGTTTCTTTTTGTCGATCGGACATGCTTTCTGATATCAAAAAGGGAAGTCAGTGGGATATTATTACCGCAAACCTTCCCTACCTCCCTCGTGACTTAGAAATTTCTCCTGAAGTACAGCAGGAGCCTCTGAGTGCTCTTTTTTCTGGCCATGATGGACTGGATGCAATACGTCGATTACAGCAGCAATTACAGCGTAAAAAGATTCTTTTTCGCGAACTCTGGATGGAGTTTTTACCGTTTCAACAAAAACAAATTCAGAAAATATTTTCTGATACAAAAGTTGATTTCTTTCCGGACGAGGAAGGAGCTCTGTTTTTTGCCTGTGTGAGAGGAAATATTTAGTATTTCTTTTTGACGACTTCGTCTACAAAAATGCCCAGTGACGCGGCAAGAGGAATAGACAAAATCATTCCCAAGATAGCGAGTGGCACACCACCGATTTCATTTCCCAAGACACCACCGATAGATATTGCCAGTATCACGACAACAGAAGAAAGACCTGTTGCCTTTTCCATAACAATTGGCACCAGGAAATTTCCTTCCAAAAATTGAGTGAGAGCTATCCAGCCGATGACAAAAAGCAAGAGAACCCACGAAATATTAACCGCAATCAGACTCGCTAAAATTCCCGTCAGAATCACGCCTATATACGGAAATAATTCCATAAATCCAGCAAGCAGACCAATAGTAGCGGCATATTTCATATCAAAAGCAAATTCGAAGATTTTCATTCCGACGTACATAAAAAGCCCCACCGATACCATCAGAATAACTTGTCCACGAAACCAATCGGACATTTTGGACTGCATACGTTCAGCTTTATCGCGGATGTATTGCTGATCTCGCATAGGGATGAGTGCCAGAATAAAATTACCAATTTTTTCTCGTTCCATAAGGATAAAAAAGAGCAGTACGAGCGCAAAAATAAAATTAAATACTCCCTGAAAAACACCCGTCAGAATAAAGAAAGTTGATCCGGCGACACTCTGTAGATTTCGAGAAATACTCGTGAGATTATCGGTGATGAATTTTTGAATCTGACTGGTATCAAAATGAAGACTTTCGAGCATATCGTGGATAACAGGAATTTGGGAATTTCCGGAGAAAAGATTTCGAATTTCCCGAGCGATGGAAAAAAGCTGTTCGGATAAGATGGGGATAATAGCAATAAAAAGAACGGTTAGAACGCCCAAAAAGCCGACATACAGGATTAAAATAGCCACTGGGCGAGGAATTTTATATTTTTCAATGGAGCTCAAAATAGGGGAGAGCCCCATAGCCAGGAAAAGACAAATAATCGTGACGACCAGCAAACTCTTGAGCAAAACAACCAGTTGTCCCAGGATAAAAAACAAAGCCAGAACGAGGATTACTTTTACGATTGTTTTCGTGGGAATGTCTACCTCTATTTTTTGGGTTTCATTTTCTTTCGTTTTTTGAGGTGCCACTTTTTTTTGTTCTTGTTTTGCTTTTTTGTGTCTTTCGCGAATTTTATTGATCTCGTTTAGTTTTTCTGAGAGCGTTTGCAGAAGATTTTTCATCGCATTTTATTGTGGCATAAAAAAAAAGCCGAAGCAAACGGCTTTTCTCTTGTGTCAAGAATAGATTGTTTAGGTATTTTGTGCTCGAGAGATCTGCTTTGTTTTGTGGGGTTGGTGCTTGTTGCAGGTGGGACAGTATTTTCGAAGTTGAAATTCTTTCGGATTCTGATTTTGGGTATTGATCAGAATTTTATAATTCTCTCTCCTTTTTCCGTCTTTTTCTTGACAGGCAGTGCAGTAGAGAGCAAAGAAAGCGCGTTTTTTGGTAGCTCGAGCCATGATTTAATGATTAATGATCAATTTTCAATTGCGAATTGAAAAGCGGGAGAATTGTATGAAGAAGGGGATATTTGTCAAAGTTTTTCGAAAAAGCCCCCCCCGCCTTGGCAGGGGGGACTTATATTCAGAAAATTGAAGATTTAGAAGTCGGTAATATTAACACCACTGATTTTGGGACCTCTGATGTCGACTTTTCCTACGTCGATATAGAACCATTTTGCGGTAGTATCTGAAAAATATTGAGCATTTTGCTGAAGGATTATATCTCGGACGGCAAGAATTTTGTTTTTATCGCTTTCGTCTTTCTTGAAAAGATGAATGAGTTTTTTTAATTCTTCAGCAATTTTTTCTTTGCTCTGAAAGATGTATGCTGATTTATCCAAGAGTTTGATCCCTGGTCCTTCCTCTGGATTCAAGACATCTCGATTCCAAATATCAAAAGGACCTTTTGTTTGTACGAAATCTCTTGTATCGTCAAAGAAGTCATAACTTCTCCACTCAGTCAGATAGTCGAATTTTTTGGAGAAATATTCCGGGTTTTTCCGAACTACGGTATTTCTGGCTTCGACAATATCTTCGAGATCATAGAGGTTTTCTTTAAAAAACTGAGAGAGTTTTTTTATAACAGAATAAGTTTCCTCTCTTGAAAGATTCGAATCATATCCTGCCTTTTGCAGGATAATATCGGTTTCTGTTATTGTGTATTTGGAGACCAAAAACACAACAACGATGGTGGCTACTAATCCCAAAAAGAGGATAAGGCCTGGATTTTTTTTCATGATGAACTCCTTCGTTTTGTTGATAAATAGAAATCTTCAATTTTCAAAGAACGACGCCCAAACAACAGATTTGTGTTTGTTCGTACAAAGGCTTTTTAACTGCCTAACTTAAATATGTCAAATTATAGATTTTCGGCTTCGATATCGATTTCGGCATCATCGGGAGCGTCTTCTCGTAGTCCGCAGATACAAGTCAAAATTTCATCATCCTCGGTGGTGATATGTTTCGGTCCGACGGCTTCCTCATCGAGATACTCTTTTCCTTTTTTGACTTTTGCTACACAGGTTCGGCAAGCCCCTACACCACAGGAAAAAGGGATCGGGGCACCATTATCTTGAGCTTGAGTGCCGAGTGATTCATCTTTTTCGGCATCAAAAGTGACGACTTCTTTTCCAGAGTTGTCGCGGACGGTTACTTTTGCCATGATAAATGAATTATGAATTTTTAATGAAAAATTATGGATCGAAAAAAGTGTAATTTTGAAAAGCAGAAATGCAAGTATTTGGATTTGGAAAACTTTTTTCTTCTGTCATACTTTTCTCAATGGCAGACTCTTCACAGCCGTCTTCGCATCCTCACTATACACCGCCTCCTTCCAAGGAAGATACGATACTTCAGATGCTTGGATCTCTGGCAGCAAATCAGGAAATTATTAAAAAGCAGAACGAGCAAATACTTCGCAACGAAAGAAACAAACGAATCTGGGGCATAGTAAAATGGGTGCTGATATTGGGATTGTTTTTTCTCTCTCTGTGGTCTCTTCCGGCACTGATTTCCTCAATGGTGAGTGATATGGGGGGAGGAGCCTTGGATCAATTTCTCAACCTGTAGTTTTAATAATTCCGTTTCCACTTTCGGTATTTTTCTACGGTCCAGTTGAGCCAGTATTTTTTTGTAAGAGGAAAATCCTGTGCGTGCAAAAAATTCCGTTCTTCTCCTCCAAAACCACGCTTAAATCGTGAAAGTCCGTACCAGGGGTGGTCTTTTTCGTCTTCATCGCAGACACCCCAAAAATTAAACTCTGTGCATCCTCGGCGTTTTGCTTCTCGAATGGCGTCCCAGAGAGTCGAGTGAGAGCAGGGAAGTTTGGAATATGTAGAGGCTCCCTGGTGGTAATAGGCGGCATGAGAGTCGAAAATGATTATCGAGCTTGAACACATTATTTGTTCAACTTCAGCACTGAAAATCTGCACATCATTTCCAAAAATTTCCAATTCTTTTTCAGTTGTCTGACGCGCAAAAGGAATAAAATTCTGTCTTTTGACCGTTTCGGTGTGCAGCTTCCAAAAAATCTCCAGATCTTCTTTTTTGTTTCCCATTCGGGTTTTGATCTCGCCTCGACCGGATCGACGGACTTCGTAGCGCGTGGATTTTCGCATGTTTTTGAGGATATCTTCTTCACTTTGGGTGATATCCAGTACCCAGGTTTTTTCCGGATTGACCAGATGCACGGGAGCATCGCGAAATCCTTCTTTTTTAAAAGAATCCAAAATCTCCCTCGCTCCCTCTTTCTCAAAGAGGGAGGAAATACGTACGAAATCACACGATTGTTCGTGTCCGAGGCGTTTGTATTCAGAGAGAAAAAAAGCAAGTGCTTTGTTTTGTGTGTTTTGGATCAATGGACCATGAGGAAGATGCAGGTGTATTCCGCGTTTGGCCGGGATACGCTGAAATTGTGCCACCCCAATCATTTTTACTTGTTTTGAATCCGAATTCTGGGAATAGATTCCATACCGAAAGTTTTTTTCGCCCAAAGCTGAGCGAAAATCACCGTATTTGGGAGTTTGCAGAAATGTTTTCTGCCCTGGAAAAGCATCATAAAATGCCTGGAGTTGTTCGCCGGTTATAGGCTTCAAAGAAAAATTTTTTTCAGAATGCATCATGGTATTCACAGAGGAATGTTTGAATAAGAGAAGACAATTTTTTATTCTTCGGGAGATTGTGTTTTTCTCTGTTATTATTCACATATTCCACCGCATTGAAAAGTTGTTTGTCATTGTAAATGTATGAGATGTTGAATTTTCTTGCCCAGAGGTGGTTTTGGGTTATCCCTCTTTTTTTATTATGAACAGGGGAGCATGCTCCCCTGTTCAATGTGAAAGGAGTGTTCATTATGGAGAGGGTATTCACTGTAGAGGAAGCATTCATTGTTGAGAAAATGTTTCTTGCCCAGAGATGGTTTTGGGCTATCCCTCTTTTTTTATTATGAACAGGGGAGCATGCTCCCCTGTTTAATGTGGAAGGAGTGTTCACGGCAGGTATCGTATTCACTGTCGGGCGAGTGCGTCCTTTCCAGATATTGAAGAATCTCGCACTGACGGATTTCAGTTTTTGCACAATCTTCGAGAGTTCATCTTCCTCACACACCATCACCATGTGTACGTGATCGATACAGATATTGTAGGCTAAAACTTTGAGGTCATCTTCGAAAACAATATTTCTGATTATTTCCGTTATTTTCATTTCTTCATTTTGACTCAATCGAATACTTTTTTGCCTGTACTGTTTGTTTTGAGGAACGCGGTTGGAAATACGACAGGCATAGGTTCCCCACGTGATGAGAGAAGCTTCTTTCATGAATAGAGAATCTTCCACATTGTCTCAAATCTTCGGACATCCGACAAATGGGTTCGAATATTCGTCGGGAATGTGATGCTATGCTTGTTAAAGTCCTCAGCATTCGGGCATTGTCCGGTGTGGTAACCAAATCGTCCTCTATCGATTCCTTCTGGAGCGATAGGATGACCATCCCAGTCTCGGAGATAAAATCCCAAGGCTTTCGCTTTTCTTTTTACTTCCCCGGCTTCTGATATTCGGAGAATAACTCGCAGAGCATTCTCTGGGATGACAATCTGACTTTTGGGAAAAAGATTCTCTAGAACATGTTTCCAAGCGCTGGCTATTTCCTGTCGATGAGATTGAATCTTGGCGGCTCGATCGAGCTGGTGCACCAATATGTATTGCATTGACCGCGGCATGCTGCAAATGGGGAAATCTTCGTGCCCTTTTTTTTCTTTTTGGGTGACGGCGGCTGGCAAAATATTCAGTTTTCGCAGACTCCAGACAAAAACCTTGCCGATACTCCCCACATGCCAAAAGGGGAGTGCTAGAGAAAACCAGAGTGGTTGGAGAGCGTGACGGATTGTCCACCAGGGGGAAGGGGGTTTGAGTTTGGCAGAATGGAGTTTTTCAGAAAAAGCCAACTCTTCTCGCCAGAGAAGGGCTCCACCCGAAACACACGAGAAAACTTTTTCTCGTCCAAAGCTCAATATTTTGGCATCGCAGTGCGAGAGATCTGTGTCCCAGAGATGCGCACAGTCTTCAATAACAAAAATATTTTTCTGTTTGGCAGTCGTATAGATTTTTTCTCGTGGAGCGTATTGCCCCCAGATATGAGGAACGACGACAAGAGACAGGTGATCGGCTTTTTTTTCAAAATCATACGGATCAATGAGCCCGTTTTTATCGGTATCAATCCACTGGATCCTGTAGCCCCGCTCCAAAAATGGTGTCGCTACAACCGCACAAATATACGCCGGAATACCGATTTTTTTTTCTTTCGGAAGCTTGAGTGTGTCGATCAAAATTCCTAGAGCTGATCGGGCAGCATTGGTCAAACGGTAATTTGGCGTCTGAAAAAAAGGTTCGAAATCTACCGTTTTTGCTCTCCATTGGAAGAGCTGTCCGGCCGCATGCAGACTGTCCAGGAATCGAAAATTCGGAGAAATCTGATTAGAAACCAGGCGTTTCATGAGAAGAGTTTTACAATATTTTGAGGCAATCGGGATTCGAGAAGTACCGCATCATTTTTTCCGAGAGAAGGAATTATTGAGGCGAGTTTTTTGTATTCGGTTCCGTGAAATTTTTCACCGCAGATCTGTCGTCCCTTTTCTGCAAAATCATCCTTGAGCCAGAAAACTTCCGCGTTTATTTCTCGCAGCGCTTCGAAAATCTGCTCGTGTATGCGGGCTGCATCTTTTCCGAGTTCCAGAAGAGGGAGACCGATGAATATTTTTCGTCCTTCCTCTCGTCCCAGATGCTCGATAGCTTGCAGTACGCCGTCAGGATTCGCTGAATACAGATCGAAAAGGATAGTTGCCCCAGAAGGCATTTCTTTTGTGTGGAGGGCTCTCTGTAGAGGCGGGAGCGTTTGTAGAGATTTCAGAATTTTTTCTTTTTCCATGCCGAGCTCTCGTGCCACTTCTGCCGCCAGCAAAGCATTCCCCACAAAAAACTTCCCCGCCCAGGGCAGAAATGTTTTTTTGCCGTACAGTTCGAATTCAGTTTTGGTCAGTTTTACGCTGATGTTTTTGGCGGCGGACAGAGAGAGGGGAATAGGCGTTGCTTTTATTTCCCGATCGGCAAATATTTCGGACAAAAGACTGCTGTCAGCATTGAAAAAAACTTTGTCTTGGGTTTCTTCGGCCAGTTCAAATTTTCCCTTCTGGATGTTTTCCTGCGAACCAAAAAGCGAGAGATGCTGAGCATTGATCCCTGTGAGAATACCGATATGAGGTTGGATAAACCGGCACACTTTTCGAATTTCTCCTCGCCGGTAAGCACCGATTTCGGCGACAAAGAATTTTTTGGCTTTTTTGGATCCGTATCCTGATTGGAAAAATGATTCGTTTTTCCGAATCAGTCGTGCGAGAGCGATTTCATGGTTTTGGTTTTCAGGATTAAAGAGCACATTTTCTTTTCCAAAATGTTCGGTCAGTATGTGCACCAAAATCTCTTTGGTAGACGATTTTCCATAGCTTCCCGTAATGCCGATTCGAATGATATTTTGGCTCTGATCGATTATTTTTTTGGCTTGGATATAGAGCCATTTTTCGACCAAAAGAACGGGAATTTTGGACAGCCCGACAGAAGCCATAATACCGATCCAGATCGTTCGCTCCCACAGGAGAGCATTGAGCCACAGGGGAAAGGTGTCTTTGAATGAGCAGAAGAAAAGGAGGCTCCACAGCACAAACAAAAATCCAACCAAGGCAATCCTTCCGCTGAGTCGTGGGCGGGGGAGAATCCCCCGAAAAAACCACAGATTCCAGATGTTTTTTTTGCCATCTTGGGTTCGAAAGTAATCTCTCAGGCGATCCCAGCGGTACTCTCGGATTTGCCAGGACTGCAGGTGCCAGAGGGCAGTGCGAATACCTAAGGCGAGAAGAAGAATTGCGAAAATTGAAGCATACATATTCCCTTCCGTCATTCCGGCTTGTCCGGAATCCTGTGCATATATTATCTGATTCCCGCCAAGCGGGAATGACAGGAAAAAAAGTATTTTATTTTTCATTCAAAAACTGAGTTACGTACTTCGTGATTTTGTCTCCGTGGGTATGGTGGATGCCGTGTCGTCCGCCGTCGAGTATTTTGAGTTTTGCATGAGGAAGCTCGCGGGCAAAGACTTTCGCAGAGCGCAGAGGCGTGATCTGATCATTGTGTCCCCAGAGGAGCAAGACAGGGGTTTTGATCTGACTCAATTCATCTCGGAAATCCGGTTCGTCGAGTGTTTTTCTTAGGGTGGCTTTGAGCTCTGCAGGGACCATTCCCCAGTCGCGGGCTCCAAAAACACGACAGAGAATAAATTTTTGTACGCGATCGGGAATCAGTGACTTTGCGGGGGAGAAGGTTTTACTCAGAAAAACAGAGATTTTTTGTCGCAGGGAAAGTGGCCAGCGAATCCCGGCGGCTCCCGAAAGAATGACTTTTTGCGCGAGTTCGGGTTTGTGCACCAAAAGTCGCACCAGCACTCGACAGCCAAAACTGTGTCCGTAGAAAGAAGCTTTGGATATTTTTTGTTGTCGGAGAAAATCTTTCAGCCACGACTGGTACTCATGTGTCGTCCAGCCTTCGGGGGGAGGGGGATCGGATTTTCCGAATCCGGGCAGATCGACGACAAGAGCTTGCATTTTTGCTTTTTTGGCGATGCGAGGGGCGAGGGATTCAAAGCTCTCACTGCTTCCACCCCAGCCATGGAGAAAGACGAGTTTTTCCTTTCCTTCGCCAAAAATTCGAAAATGGGTTTTGATATTTTTTGCGGTGATGAAGTGTGGGGTCATCGAGGATTATTGTAGAGAAAAAAGAAGATTTGAGAAACACATCAAAATAATAATGTATAATCTGAAAGGATGAATATACGGGAAAAACAGAATTATTGTTTTAGTTTAGGTAAATCTTACTTACTGGCCTCTCGACTCTTAATGAAAAATTTTGAACAAGAACAAGAATTAGAAATTCATTATTTTGTCAAACGAGCATTTTATTTGAATACAACACAAAAAATAAAAGAAAAAATTAATAATGAAGATGCCATATTTGCATTTCTTTATTTTCAAGGTATTGAACTTCTTTTTAAGGCTATCGTGTATTGGGAATGTAGTCTTTTATCGCAGGTTGAACGAAAATGCTTTATAAAAAAAACAGAAAACACTCATGATTTGATTGATATTTTTAATTTAATTCAAACATTAAAAAATATTCCAAAAATAAATGCAGTATGGAAGAAAAAATTTAATGATGAAGAAGTCGAAGATTGTTTTTATGTGGTTCTTTTGAAAAATTGTAAATTCTTAGAAGAAGATATGTTCAGAAATTCCAACGAATTAGGTAGGTATGGTTTTTCTAAAAGAGGTAAAAAAATAACCTTTCCTAAAAAAATGACAGAAAAACAAAAAATTGAATATTTAGAAGATATGACAGGGTGGGATCTTATAATTTCTTTCGTTTTAACTTTTTTTGTATCTTTGGAAGATCAAATTTTAAATTCTTAGTTTTTTAATTGCTTATAAAAAAACCATAAGGAGCATTTTAATTTTTACTAGAGCGCGTGACGGGAAACTCTCTCATTCTCCCCCTCGACAAGCTCGGGGTCCGAAGTCGAGAACTTTTTGCCCGATTCGCTTTGTTTCTTCGGAACTTTACTCATGGTCAAAAAGCGAACCCTCTGGTTCGCTTCCCGTACACACATGCAAAAACCGCCCACAGTCACAAGGACTCAGGGCGATTTTCGCGCTGGAGCGCGTGACGGGAATACTTCGGTCGTTAAAACGACCTTTGTGACGTCGTCGTACGCAAATTGTGAGCAAGCTCCCATTTGCTTTACTCCTCGTATCGAACCCATTTTGGCTTCGCCCAAATACGGGTTCTTATCAGACAATAAAGAAAGGTGGCTATACCCTTTAGGTACATCCATCTTTCTTTGGAGCGCGTGACGGGAATCGAACCCGTATCACCAGCTTGGAAGGCTGGGGTAATAAGCCGTTATACGACACGCGCGGTCGTCGTCGATCGCTTTATTACTTCGTTCCTCGCTAAACTCAGAACTTCGTTTATTTCGCGATCTTCTCCTCTCCCCATAAAATTTTCGATTTTTCGGGGACCCCTAAAATAGCGGATGCGATTGTAGAAAAATTTAAGAATCGGTCAAATATTTTTAAAGACATTTGCTTTTTTATTTATTCAAGAGTAATATGATATTGTCATATGAAAATATCATAAAATGAGTACACTTTCCGTACCACTTTCGGATGATTTGCGAGCGCACATAAAAACTCTTGTTAAACAAGGGAAAGCTTCCAATGAAGCGGCTGTGGCTCGTATGGCAATTCAACAGTATTTGGAAGATCAGGCAGTTCAGATGGTGCTTGAGGCACAATCAGAACCTTCGCTCAAGGGAGATTTAGACACACTGGCTTGTAAACTCTAAACATGCTTGAAATTGTATACAAGCCTACTTTTGTGCGTCAGTACAAAAAATTCCCAAAAGCTTTGCGGCAAGAAATGAAAGAAAAAATAGAACTTTTTCGTACCGATCCCAAGCATTCTTTTCTCAAAGTTCACAAATTGCATGGCAAGCTGAAGGATTTTTATAGTTTTTCGGTGAATTATGAATATCGGATTGTTTTTGAATACGAGTCAAAGAAACGAATCGCACTTCTGACAGTGGGGAATCATGATGTGTATAAGTAGGGGGATTTCAGCTAACGTTTCGGCATATCTGATGTTTGCCGTAGCGTAGCGGAGGCAAATATGGGTGGAGGCTTTTGTATAAAAGCCGTAACCAGATATGCCGTGTTATATGATGTACATGTTTTCCTTTTGATTTGCGATAGCAAATCGCTCTTAAAAAGAATCTGATTTGGTTTTCCGTTTGGGGAGGGTCAAGAGGGGAACAAAAGGGGTGAATTGCCCCTCCCCAAACTCCTAATATCTATGCTTGAATGCTCGTCTAAAACCTGCATCCTCTGCTTCTTTAACTGTAAAAGCATAAAATTCGCCTGAACGATTTCCGATTATTGTTCGGTCGTATTGTTGATCCATTGGCAGATGATAGATTTTTGTTTGCCGACCAAATTCGTCGCTGTTGATGTTGCATTTTATTCTTGGAAATTCACCTGGTGCTTCATTTTCTCTAATCTCAACACTCAATGCGTTGGCCATTTCTTTAGCTTTGTCAGATAAACTTGTGGAAGTAAAAAAGATTGGTTTAAGTTTTTCTTCATTAAGAAATTTCGCAAATTCTTCAAAACTTTTTTGGGGAGAGCCATTTCTTATATTTTGTGCAAATAAATTCCATTCATTTCTTACTGATTGATAGTTGTTTAGCCAGTATTCCATTGTTGTCCCAAATAGCTGGAAAATATGCTTTTCATGAATAACTTTGTATTGCGCCCAATTCTTACATTGGATAATACAAACTTCCCCGCTTTTTTTGGCAATAACATCTCTGCCGAGATCTTCGAACCCATCCAGAATACCTTTGTATTCAATATCATAGCCGGCCTTTTCGTATAAATGGCCTACATACATTTCATAGTCTCTGCCGATTGCCCACTTTGATTTGTTTCTGTTTCGTAAGTACCGGTCTAAGGCCATTTGATTTCTCTCAACGGTTGGCAGGCTTTGGTATTCTTCTGGAGTTAGAAAATCCTTTACCCTATCTTCGTTGTTTTCATTCTCGTCATCGCCGATTTTTACTGGGATATATTCATCTTCATCATCAGCAATTAGTTCAGAGAGCCAAGGAAATAATTTTTCAAAATAGTTTATTTTGTATCTGACGATTTTGTTTTCTTTAAGTAGTTGCTTTTTTTCACCTTTAATCATTCTCACATTTTCCGCTGCTGTGTATGCTGGATGTTTTTTCTCTCTTAGGTATTTTTCCAGTTCTCCATCTTTTAGCGCAAAATAATCTGCATATGCTTCAGCCAACCAAGGAAATCCCATGGATTTTTGTTTGGCAATTTTATCGATTTCCTCTTTATCATTTTGTATTTTTTCATTCCATAATTTTTTCCTTAAATCGAACTCGTCCTTTTGGCTTTTAACCGTCTGGGAATAATCGTCTAGTCTTTTTTTTGAATTTGCTTCAATGTCCGCTTTGTCTTTTTGTATCTTAGATTCATGTTCAGCAATAGCACGCTCCAAGTTATCTAATTTGGGTTTTAACTCTAGATATTTTTTAGAATTGGAAATCGTTTCACGGATCCATGAAATAATAGTCCATATGATTATTATTCCAATTATGCCTAATATCCAAATGTAATCTTCCATATTTTTATTATAAATTGTTTTCGGAACGGAGTGGAGAAAACTCCTTATTTCCCCTCATAAAAAAGAAAAACAAAATCGGATTCTTTTTAGGAGCTTGGCGAAGCCAAAAAGGAAAACATGTATTTCATATAACTCTATAGTATCTGCCAACTTTACATATATCAAATAAATTTGAACTTTATACGAAGAATTAGTAGTGTTTTTATATGAAGTATTTGGATCAAGTGGAACGAGAACTTCGAATACGAAAATATAGTCCCAGGACGGTCAAATCGTACCTTTTGTGCTTGCATCGATATTTTGCATATGTAAAAGGGATGCCAGATTACAAATCCGTGGAAGCCATTAAAAATTTTCTTTTTGATTTAGAAAAAAAGGGATTTTCTTCTTCCTCCCTCAATTCTTATCTCCAAGCGATTCTCTTTTTCCACCGAGAAATCTTGAAGGAAAAAATAGAAAATAATTTTCGGTTTGCAAAAACTCCCCAGAAATTACCGGTTATTTTGTCCAAACAGGAAATACAAAAACTGATCGCAAATATGAAAAACAGAAAGCATAGATTTTTGATATTGTTGTCGTATGGGAGTGGTTTGCGGGTGAGTGAAGTTGTTCATTTGAAAGTGGGAGATATTGATTTTGATAATTTTTTTCTTCATCTCAAAGGAGCAAAAGGGCAAAAAGACAGAATTACACCTTTTTCTGAAAAATTAATAGACGAGATGAAAGTTTTGATTGCCGGGAAAAAAGCATCAGATTTTATCTTTGAAAGTGAGAGAGGAGGAGGGCTGACAGAAAGATCAGCGCAAAAGATTTTCCAGAAGGCCTTTGAAAATTCAAAGATCAGAAAAAACGCAACATTTCATTCCCTGCGTCATAGTTTTGCGACTCATTTGTTGGAGGATGGAATTGATGTACGATATGTGCAAGAACTTTTGGGACATGCTCATATCAGCACGACGCAACGATATACACACGTAACAAATATGAATCTCAGAAATATTAAAAGCCCTCTCTGAAATGTTTGAAAAAGGAACCATTTGGGCCTATCCCACCGATACCAGCTTCGGACTCGGCGTCCGAGCGGATGACGCGCGAACGCTCAAACGATTGGCAGAGCTAAAAGGGCGGGGGAGAGAGAAGTATTTTTCCCTCATGATGCGGGATATGGAAATGCTTCGTGAATTTGCCGAAGTACCAGAAGGGGTGAGTGAAGAATTCTTCACCCAATCGCCCAAAACAGCCATCCTCAAGCCGACGTCCAAATTACCTCAGTCCGAATACTGGCCCACAGATTCGGTCGCTTTTCGTGTGTGCACGATTCCGGAAGTCGCCGCCAAAATCGATTATCCCATTACCGCCACTTCGGCCAATTTTTCGGGAGGGAAACCGATTTTTGATGTATGGAAACTGAAGCGTATTTTTCGCGGAAGGATCAAAATATTCCCCCATTTTCCAGAATTGTCTGAAGTAGATCCCTCTGAAATCTGGAATTTTACGGTGTCACCACCCGAGAGGATCCGTTGAAAAATTCCCACAGACTATTGCCCGTCAGAGTAAAAAGAGTCACGATTCCGGCACTCAAGAGAAGCCCAATGAAAATGAGAAAGACGGCTTTTCGGTATCTGATGCCAAAGAGATAACTCACCAATGCTCCTGTCCAGGCACCGCTCCCGGGGAGAGGTACCGCGACAAAAAAGATCAATACGACTTCTCCCACGACCTCCATCCGGTGAGAGTGACGGTTTCTGGTGAAGTTAAAAATCGACTGTATGATTGTATGAAAGACAGGGATATGTCGTTCAAAAAACCGAACGATTGTCGGCAATAAAAGAAGCACCATCGCCCCGGCAAATAAATTTCCCATGACCGATATCACAATCGCTTCGCCCAAAGGCACTCCGAAGCGTAAATATGCCAAAGGCAGGGCGGCACGGAGTTCTAGCACGGGGGCCATTGCCCACAGAAGGGTGTATAAATAGGGTTCAAACATTTCGGGTGAGATAGTAGGCGTTTGTATGGGAAAAATCCACTTTCTTTTTTGTGAACAAAAAAAGAAAACAGAAAAGCTCTTAGGTCAATCTAAAAGAGTGAAAAAAGCTTGTCAGGATAAAAATTTTGTTCTAGGATAATTTCTGTTCTTTGTATTTGGCTTTCTGAAGCCAAAAAACAATAAAAAACGTTTTGCACTCTTTGTGCACAACTTTTGAACATTCATACAAAAAGAGAACAAAAAATGGTAGGAGAAACCTTGTTTCACGAACCAGTGCTAAAAAAAGAAATCTTGGCTTTTCTGATTTTCGAAAATGCCAGAACAATTTTTGATGGCACACTCGGATTGGGAGGGCATGCGGAAGCCATTCTCAAGCAATTTCCTCGCATTTCTCATTACGTTGCTTGCGACTTGGATCAGCGTCATCTCGCATTTGCCAGAAAAAGACTCAAGAAATGGCATCAGAAAGCCTTTTTTTATCATGCTAATTTTTCTGAGATCAAAAAAATTGTTCAAGAATTAGACATCCCTCACCCTTTGGTAATTCTTTTGGACTTAGGGCTCTGCTCAGTGCACGTGGATGATCCCGAGCGTGGCTTTTCTTTTTCCGAAGAAGGTCCTCTCAATATGGCTTTTGATTCGAGTTCGGGACGATCTTGCGCTGATATTCTCAATACCGCTTCGGAAAGAGAACTGATTCAGATTCTCCGAGATTATGGCGAAGAACCACGCGCGCTCAAATTAGCACAGAAAATCATTGCCCGGAGACAAGAAAAACCATTTGAAATGACATCGGATCTGCGTCAGGTTATCGAGGAAAATGCGCACCCTCGTGATCAGAAGAAAACACTCATGAGGGTTTTTCAGGCTTTTCGGATTGCGGTGAATGACGAATTGGATGTTCTACGGCACACGCTCGAAAAAGCGATCGAAACAATGCGTTCAGGAGATCGAATGGGCGTTATTTCGTATCACTCGCTGGAAGATCGTATTGTGAAGCAGTTTTTTGTTTTGCAATCGCGTCCTGAAACAGAAGAAACAGAATTTTCCCGTCACAGTGTTGTTGCTCCCGCAAAAGCAAAATTGCTGACCAAAAAACCAATCGTTCCTTCGGAAGAGGAAATTTCTCAAAATCCTCGTGCTCGAAGCGCACGCCTTCGTATCCTCGAAAAAATCACATGAATGTCGTTCATCATTGCACTCAGGAAAAACACAATTCCAGTTCGATCGGGATCACGTCCCGATATTGTTTTTCGTGGATTATGCGTGTGGGTATTTTGACAGCATTAGTGCTGGGATTTTTTTATGTGATGCTCCTCAATTCTCTCGCGACACAAGGATTTGCGCTCGAAGAAATGAAAGTGGAACGATTACAGATCCAAAAAGAAGTCGAGAAATGGGATATTGCACTGGCTATCCCGACGAGTTTGTATGCCCTGCAGAGCTCAGAACAAGTCCAAATGATGGACGATGTCGACAAAAAACATTATATCGCTGTAAAGGCTGGGGAAGTGGCCTTTCAGGATTAGTCTACAAAAATCGTGTTTCGATGGTTTCGCAGTTTCGAAACTCTTTTTTCTCCAGTCCCCAAAAACAACTCCCGCTGCCCGTAATATGCACGGAAGGAAAGATGTTAGAAATTGCCTGATAGGGGGAGGTTTGAAAGAATTCGTCGAAACCATTTCCAACATTACTCAGCGCCGGTTGTTGTAAAAACCGATCCGTATAATCAGTATTGAAATTTTTGAGTTGAGCGTATTTTTCTGCGGTGGGATGTTGAAGATCAGGACAGTACAAAAATATTTTTTTGTTGTGAAAATCGAATGGCAGGGGAGTGATCTTTTCGCCAAAATGCTCGACCAGAGCACAGCTTTTTGTGATGAAAAAGAAAGGGATGTCTTTGCCCCATTCAGCGCTTTTGCGAATGAGATCATCGGGGACAGGCCCCAGCTGAAACAGTTCGTGATAGAGTTCTACAAATGTTGCAAAATTAGAACTTCCTCCCCCCAGTCCCGACCCGATAGGAATATTCTTTTTGATTTGAACAGAAACGGTCGGTGTTTTCTTTGAATAAATTTTTTGTACAAGTTCAAATGCTTTTTTGACGAGATTGTATTCTGGATCAATCTGAGCGTCACAATCAATACTGAACGATTTGCTCTCTTGTATCTCTATTTCATCTGCGAGTGCAATTTTATGCATCACGCTTTTGATTTCATGAAAATCCTGCTTGGATTTCTTGGGAAAGACATCCAGCGTGAGATTTATTTTGGCGTAGGAATCCATACTGAGTTTTTTCATAGGGTTGCAAAGAGAAAAACTCGACACCCTAAGCCTAGCCCTTTTCCGAAATCTGACAAATTTTCACCGCTGGTATAGGTCAGTCCGACCTGGCATTTTTCAAGATTTAATACATGGCAGATTGAATCTTGAAGAATATCATGAGAGGGCTCGAGAGAAGGTTTTTTTCCTTCCAGAGAGATCAGTATGTTGTGGATTTTCCAAGAGGGGAATTTTTTTCGGACGGTTGCGAGTGTTTCGCGAAGATAGATCTGAGAGTTTTTTTCCCCTTGTTCGCAGAGTGGGGCGGCAATGAAATCAAAGGTTTTTTCTCCGATACTGGAGAGAATCGCATTGCACAAAGCGTGGAAAATAACGTCTCCATCAGAATTCGCCTCCATCGATAATTGGCTTTCTGGTAGTGGTACTCCTCCCAGCGTGAGGGGTGATTTTGCATCGAATGTCTCGGCAAAACGATGACTGTCTTCTCCAAATCCAATCCGATATCGATCCGGAAAATCAGACGAAAATGTTATTTTTTTGTTTTCAGGCGAGCATTCATACACAAAAACCTCTTCTCCAAAGCGCATCAGGAGTTCCGCTTCATCCGAAAATTCTCCTCCTGACTGATCCAGTGCTTTGGTAAATGTGTGCAGGTCTGATATCTGCGGGGTTTGGCATTCGAATATTTCTTCGCGGGGCAATGCTTTTTGTATTTTTCCGTGCTGTACTTTTTTCACAGCATTGGGGGTAAAAAATCCAAAAACAATATTTTTGTATTGCTTGGCTTTGTCCAGAGCCGCTGATATTTCTTCTTTTTGGACAAATGGATTTGCTCCATTGTGAACCAATATCCGTACATTTTCCGAATACAGATCATTCATGCTTTTGATTCCTTGGCGCAAGGACTGGCTGCGTGTTTCTCCGCCAGAAAAAATATCTCGGACTTTGGGAAACATTTTTTTGATCTGAATTTCTGTTTCTTTTCTGACGTTGGAAACAAGAATTATTTCGTGCACATCTGGGCATTGTTGAAACTTGTTGATTGTTTGATAGAGCACCGGCATCCCCAATCGCTCATCCCAGAGTTTGTCTTTGCCGAATCGTTCGGATTTTCCGGCGGCCAAAATCAAGGCAATATTTTTCATGGGAGCAGGGAGGTGGTTTTTTCTCGGGTACGAGCGTCCAAGTCTTGTATTTCGTCCAGAGAATGTATTTCTTGTGGTGATGTGTCTTGGAGAGTCTTCTGCACGATATGGGCAATGTCAGAAAAAGAAATCCTGTCTTCCAAAAAGGCATTTCGGGCGACTTCATTTGCCGCATTAAAAACAATAGGAAGCCAATCATCACTATTTTTATAGAATTCTAGAATTTGAAGCATGGGAAATTTTTTATCATCCGGCATTCTGAAATTCAGATTTAGATTCTTGAAATCCAATGACGGAAGATTATTTGTGATTCTCTTTGGATAATTCAGTGCGAAAAGAATGCAAAATTTCATATCGGGAGGCGAGAGTTGAGCGAGCATGGAATTATCTTTCCATTGCACGAGAGAGTGGACGATCGATTGAGGATGAATGATAATCTGTATCTGCTCTTTCTGTGCTCCCAAAAAATGCAGGATTTCAAAAAATTCCAGACACTTATTCGCCAGAGTGGCCGAATCAATTGTGATTTTTTCTCCCATATTCCACGTCGGATGAGAAAGGACTTCTTTTTTAGAAACCGACTTCGTGTTTTCCCGTTCCAGAAATGGCCCCCCCGAAGCGGTGAGATAGATTTTTTGAATGTATTTTGGGGGATTGCTCGACAGACACTGCCAGACGGCAGAGAGTTCCGAATCCACAGGATACAGAGGAGTTTTGTGTTTTTGGGCATGAGACAAAAAGAGCTTCCCACCGCAGACCAGTGTTTCTTTGTTTGCGAGGGCGAGAGGAATCCCTTGTTCGGCGACTTGCCAGGAATATTCTAACCCCACAAAACCACTGATGGCATTGAGCACGATATCAGGCCGACACTGTTGAAGAAAATGTTTGAGATCAAAATTGTCTCTCGTATCTAAAAGATGAGGGATTGCTTTTTTTTCGAGTGTTTCAAATCGAGAATGCCCCGAAGCACCGACAATTTTGAATTGATCGGGATGTTCGAGCGCCAGATCGCATGCTTGCTGTCCAATAGAACCAGTTGCACCCAAGATACAAATTCGCTTCATCGGCAGGAGGTGTGAATGTAGTCTTCTAAAATATGCAAAAACTGCTGATCAATGTCATCTCCGGTCAAATTTTTGTGATGTTTTCCCTTGAGGAAGACTTGTGCGAGGGGCTTTTCGGTTTTTCCGGGGAAAGCGATACCAATATCTGCTTGACGGGATTCACCAGGTCCATTGACGACACAGCCCATGACGGCAATACGCAGATTTTTTGCTCTGGGAAATTTTTGATCCCATTCTGCTTTTTTTTGAACAATTTTTTTATTCAATAATGAAGCCAACTGTAAATATTCTTCATTGCTCGTCCTACCACATCCGGGACAGCTGGTGATCGATGGTTTGAATCTCTGGATTTCTAACCCCTGCAAAATTTGCTGACAGATTTCCACTTCACGGGTTCGGGATTGAGATTTTTCAGGGGTGAGAGAAACACGGATCGTATCACCGATTCCTTGCTGGAGAAGCGTTCCCAGAGCCAGTGTACTTTTTACGATTCCTTCATCGCCACTCCCTGCTTCGGTCAGTCCAATGTGAAGTGCGAGATCAGTTTTTTTAGCGAGGGCTTCATATACTCGGATGACAGAATTTACGTCCGACATTTTGGCAGAAAGAATGAGTTTTTTTTGTCCGATTCCCAATTGCAAAGCCGTCTGCGAAGATTCCAGTACCGAATCTATAACAGCCTGTTCCAATACACGAGAAGAGGGCAGAGGAATTTTTTGGAGTGCATTTTTTTCCATGTATTGGCTCAGAATATTTTCATCTACTGATCCGCCGTTTACGCCTATGCGTACCGGTTTTTTATTTTTTAGGGCGATATCGACCATCTCGCAAAAGTTTTTTTGATTCGCATTGCCGGGATTGATCCGATATTTATCCAGCATCTGGGCACAATCGGGGAATTTTCGCAGCAGAAGGTTTCCGTTGAAATGAAAATCACCCACAATTGGAACATCGGAAAATTTTCGTACATGCTCGATTATCTGAGGGACTGATTTGGCGGCCGCATCATCATTCACAGTAATACGAACAATATCTGCTCCAGCCGTATTGAGTTGCAGGATTTGTGCGGCGGTCGCTTTTTTATCAGTAGTATCGGTATTGGTCATCGACTGGATCGCGATCGGATGATTATCTCCAATCGTTACATTCCCAATCCGAACAGAAGGAGTTTTTCGTCTTTTCATGCGAGGCGATTTTTAGTGTTTTTTAGAAGAGGGTCAAACTTCTTGTTCTTTTTGACGCCAAAAAGAACCAAAAACGCTGGGGGTGAAAAAACTCGCTGTATCTTCCTATTTTATTTCTACTGAATCCTTTTGACGCTCAAACCTGCCTACCGGACAGGCAGGCATGTTTTCACCCCCAGACCCCCACGGATGCACACGAAAGAATATTGATTTTCAATACCTCTTAAAATAGAGTTGGATTTAGAATTATGAGTGATCCTGTCCCGTGGATTCGTCGAAAACTCGATGCAGCGCTTCTGACTCCTATCAGAGCCTTGCGACTTCGATATGTACCACTTTTGCTGATCTACTTTGCGTACGGATTGTCAGGATTTAGCGCTGTGGCTCTGGCTTTCTGGGAAAAAGACGTTCTCTCTCTTTCGGCAACACAGATTGTTTCTATCGGAGTTTGGGCCTACATTCCCTGGACGCTCAAGATGATTTTTGGACAGATGGTGGATAGTGTCCCGATTTTTGGCAGTCGACGGAAAGCATATGTCTACGGAGGAGCGCTTCTCATGGCTGTGGGGGCGACTTTGCTGGCGGGGATGGCTGCGGAATTCGAATGGATTTTGGCTTTGGGAACGGAATATCAGATATATTTACTGGCAACGGTTCTTCTGACACTCGGTTTTGTTGTCCAGGATGTAGCGGCCGATACGATGACCACAGAAGTTGTAGATCGGTATGAAATTCATCACGGAAAAAAAATTCCTCGTTCTGAGCAGGCTGTTCAGTCAGATCTTGCTATGGTACAGGTTTTGGGGCGATTGGCACTGAGCTTGGCGGCATTTTTGGTGGCAGGTTTGAGCGGATGGTTGGCAATGCGTTTTTCGTATGCTTTTATTTTTTGGTTGATGTTGGGACTGCCGATTATATCTTGTCTGGGGGCATTTTTTGTGCGCTTGGAAAAGCCTGAGCATCACAAAAGACGCCCTTTGAATCTCAAAATTTTATTGGGGGGTATTGGATTTGCGATTTTTTCGACCATTATGGCGGTTTTTGAATTTCCCTATTCCCAAGAGATTGTGTTCGGAGTTTCTTTTGTCTTATTGGTGGTGATGATGTTTTTGGTCACCCAAAGTATGAGTCCTGCCAAACGAAAGGGACTTTTTGCTGCCATGGCGGCGTTATTCCTTTTTCGGATGACGGCTTTATCGGGAGTGGGCCCGGGACTACAGTGGTGGATGATTGACATTTTGGGATTTGATAAAGTTTTTTTTGGTGTATTGCGGCAGATTGGAGCAGGAGTCGCGCTTCTCTTTCTCTGGCTTTTTTCAGACTTCATTGCCAATCGACCAGTCCGCTCGGTTTTGATTGCTTTGGTTTTTTTGGAGTCGGCAATGGCTCTGCCGGACTTGGCTCTGTACTATGAAGTTCATGAATTTTTTGGATTGAGTGCTCGGACGGTCGCTCTTTTTGATACGGCACTCGAGAGTCCACTAACCGATATTTCCATGGTTCCCATGCTGGCGTTGATTGCTTTTTATGCGCCGTCTGATTATCGAGGAACCTGGTTTGCGGTAGGGGCATCATTTATGAATTTGGCATTGGCCGGAGGAAAATTGCTCACCAAATATCTGAACCAGATTTTTGAGGTGAGTCGGGAAGTTTTGGACGGAGCGAGCCAAATAGTTATTGCTCAGGATTACAGTGATCTGGGTTGGTTGATGGTGACGCGTCTCATTATTGCTTTTGTAGTTCCTTTGGGAGCGGTATTACTTTTTCTCAGAAAACCACAGCCGATTATTTCGTCCGAATATATCCAGGAAGACATCTCGGAACAACCTCCTGTCCCTGGACAGAAAGAACCGAAAGATATCACCTGAAAAAGTTGCAAAATACTACTTTTTATGTTATAATATAGATAAGAATAAACTTTCATCATGAGTCTTGTTGAAAAACGTATTGCGGCATTGGAAGGGGAAGATTCTGAGTCCTCTCAGATAGAAGATCTGTCTGGAGAAATATTAGAAAATATTCCCTCGGAATTTTTAGACACGGGCAAAACAGACGAACAGCTTTTAAAGGAATTGATTGAGCGGGGGAAAGTCCCGACAAAAGAATCCGTTTTGAAAGCCGTAGCGGAAACAAAAATGAAGATTGGAGGGGTGAATCCAAGTGAGCTACGAATGAACGAGAGTGAATATTCCTCGAGAAAATAAGATATTTATTTCGTTTTTTCTCCTGCCAAAAAAGGAGAAAGTATATTTCGGACTTTTTTGCTGCTGACCTGTTTTGATTTTTGAGCCATCATTGTGAGGATGGTTCTCAATTCGGTTTCTGACACGTCATGATTTTTGGCCGCTTCTTGGACGATTTTTTCTTCTCTGCAGACTTCTAAAACAGCTTGCTGTATGGGTTCAGAAATAATGATTATTTTCTCTCCGAGAAAAGTAAGAATATTTTCAATTTCTAATTGCCAATCAGGAGTATATTTTTCTTCTGACGAAGATAAATCATTCTCTTTTTCATGAGAAATTTTTTTTGGTGGAGGCTCGTTCGGTTTCTCTTGTGAAGAAGGGGGATCCTTTTTTTTCTTTGGGAGATGAGAGCCGGAGAGGGGATTTTCGACTTCTAATATTCTCCTTAATTTTGAATTGGTTCTTATTTTTCGTAGGATATTTTCTTTGATTTGACGAATACGCTCTCGGGTTAAATCAAATTTAGATCCTATTTCTTCAAGCGTCATTGGTGGATCTTTGTCTAATCCGAAATACAAAGAAATTATTTCCTGCTCCATTTCTGGGAGATGAGAGAGGGCTCTTTGAATGCTTTGCTTTACAGATTCTTGCATGAGTGAGGCATCGGGAGGAGGACTTTCTTCATTAGAAATTGTATCTGCAAGACTTCCTTTCGTCCCGAAAACAGTATTCTCTTTTTCGCTGGGATCTCGGGAAGCATTCAAGGAAAGAGATCGTTTTCCTCTTGTGAGGATATCTTTTACTGCTTCTTCTGTTTTTCCCATCGCTTCGGCTATTTCATCGGAATTTGGTTCTCTGTTTAATTCTTGTGCCAACTTTTCGGTTCTTTTTTTTATTTCTATTATTTCTGCTGCTTTATTAGAGGGGATTCTTACGGTTCTGGATTGGTCAGATAATGCTTGTAATATGGATTGTCTGATCCACCAGACGGCATAGGAAATAAATTTGAAACCTCTGGTCTCATCAAACTTTTCAGCGGCTTTTATTAACCCCAAGTTTCCTTCATTGATAAGATCTACCAAGGGGATTCCGAAATTTTGGTATTGCTTCGCGATCGTCACAACAAATTTTAGATTTGCTTTTACCAGTTTTTCTTTTGCGACTTCATCACCGTCTTCTCTTATTTTTTTTGCGAGTTTGATTTCTTCTTCAGGAGTAAGGAGATTTATTTTTGTTATTTCTTGCAAATATATATCAAAAGATTTTCCCTCTGATTGGGAGAATCGTTTTTTTAATTCCATTGATGTTTTTTTAGTTTAAAAATAAAATTTGTCAATACTTTGCAAAATTCTGAAAACCAACGAAAATGCAATTACATGACACGAGAAAAAAACACTTTCGCGCTCAAATCAGGTCTGGCTCGGATGCTCAAGGGAGGGGTGATTATGGACGTAATGAATGCTCGTCAGGCACAGATTGCTGAGAAATCCGGAGCCGTGGCGGTCATGGCACTAGAACGGATTCCGGCTCTTATTCGGCGAGAAAAGGGTGTTGCGCGTATGAGTGATCCCAAACTCATCAATGATATTAAAAAAGCCGTCACGATTCCCGTCATGGCCAAAGTGCGAATTGGGCATTTCGTCGAAGCGCAGATTTTGCAGGCGTTGGACATTGATTTTATTGACGAATCAGAAGTCCTAACTCCGGCTGATGATGAAGCGCACATCGAAAAATCAGAATTTCGTCTTCCTTTCGTTTGTGGAGCTCGAAATTTGGGTGAAGCATTGCGTCGAATCCAGGAAGGGGCGGCGATGATTCGGACCAAAGGCGAAGCCGGCACCGGGAATATTGTTGAAGCAGTTCGCCATTGGAAACAGATTCAGCGGGAAATTCATTCTCTTACCAAAGCAAATATCAATGCCCGAGCCAAAGAATACGGTGTGAAACGAAATAGAGTCGATGATGTTTTTCAGGCCAGACGGTTACCGGTCGTGACTTTTGTCGCCGGAGGGATTGCGACACCCGCAGATGCAGCACTGATGATGCAGATGGGAGCCGAGGGTGTTTTTGTGGGATCGGGAATATTTGAGTCCGAACATCCGGAAAAAATGGCAGAAGCGATCGTGCAGGCGACCATGAATTATGACAAGCCGGAAGTAGTGGCTCGGGTGTCTGAGGGGCTGGGTGAGCCCATGAAAAGCTTTGCGATCGAAGATCTGGAACATAAATTTGCCGAACGATAATGAAAAATCTTCAATTTTTAATTCGAATGAACGAATTTACGAGTCCATGAGAAAACTGGTTTATTTTTTGTCATTCCGGCTCCCTTCGGTCTTGCCCTTCGGTTTCGAACTCAGGGTTGAGAAAAGCTCAGGGTCGAAAGATGTCAGGAATCATAAGCGCTCAGAAATTCAATGAAAAATAGCTCAAAATACGAATACCAGATAATTCGCTCCTGCTTTTGGCAGGTTGTCCCACAAAATATTTTTGTACGCATAGGATTCTCGACCAGCGAGAATGACGATTGTATTTCTTGCTCATGAAAATAGGAATTTTGGCTTTGCAGGGATCATTCGCGGAGCATGCAGAAATTTTGCAAACCATTGGCGCTGATTTTTCTTTTGTCCGCTGTCGGGAAGATGTACAAGGTCTCACTCATTTGATTATTCCTGGAGGCGAGAGCAGTACCCTTACAAAACTTTTGAAGGATTCCGGGATGTGGGAGGAGATTCTGAAACAAGTTCAGGATGACACCTTGCAGATACTCGGCACGTGTGCGGGAGCGATATTACTGGAGAAATTGGGCATGGATTTATATTGCGATCGCAATGGTTATGGAGCGCAGCAGGAATCATTTCTGGCGGATCTGCAGTCTGAAAAATTTCCAAATCTAAAAGGAGTTTTTATTCGGGCGCCAAAATTTTCTCGTGTGGGGAAAAAAGGAATAAATTTGGCAACCCTTCAAAAAGAGCCAGTAATGGTGGAGCAGGGGAACTTTTTGGCTTTGGCTTTTCATCCGGAGTTAGTGGGAGAGACACGAATTCATGAGTATTTTTTGAAAAAATAAATCGAATCTGTCATTCTGAAAGATGATGTGGTGGCGATCAAAAATCTCTTTTCTTTGTGTGGTGATTTTTTTGTTGTCGGGCTGTTCTCCTCTTTTGCCGGACAAAGAAAGGAATTTGTCAGATTTTATTCCTCAGGAAGAGGAAAATATTGAACAAATTATTTGTTCAAAAGAGATATGTAATTTCAGTGAAAGACATTTTCCAGATGATTGTTCTTGGACACAATTGGATCGTATTGTGGATGGGGATACGATTCTCACGACTGATGAGGTTCGTGTGCGCTTCATCGGTATTGATACACCTGAGCTCAAAGATCCCCGAAAGTCGATTCAGCCTTTTGCTTTTGAAGCGTCAGAAACATTGGGAAATCTGCTTTCAGAATCGGAAAAAATCTGCCTGATTTCTGATTCTGTGGGCGATCAGATCGACAAATATGGACGCACACTGGCCTATATTTTTACGGATTCCGGTTTGGATATTAATGCAGAAATGCTCCGTGTCGGAATGGCAAAGGGCTATTTTTATTTTCCCTTTGAACGAAAAGAAGAGTTTCGTATATATGAAACCCAGGCAAAAAGAAAAAAAGTCGGACGGTGGCGCTGATTATTTTTCGCTGATAACTCGATTGATGTGTGCAGGCAGTTCGGTTTCCAATATGTGAAGTTGTGTTGTGGGGTCTCCGATATCTTCTATCAATCCCCCTGGAAAATATTCTGAGCATTCACATAAAATTTGATTCACCTTGTCTCGTGCTTCTGCATCCAACCATTCTTTTTCTTCTGGTGTTGGAGTTTTTGGCAGAGGGGTGTCATTCTTTTTCACTCCTGGAAATCCGTCGCCGCGTTCTAAATCATATCCCATTATTTTTATTTTACTCTGATTGTTTGGGCTGGTCATCTTCTTTTTTTTCTACGGAAAAGGGGATTTCTCGATCCCACTGGGGTCCAGAAGGAGGAGAAGATTGTGTGAGCTGTTCTTCAAATGATTCTTCTTCGTGCTTTCTTTTTCGTAGGGCGACTATGACACGATACAAAATAATGATTCCGATCAGGAAAAGAAGAGCGGGGAAAATATCTACCAAAGTAATATTCCAGCTGGTTTCGCCCTCACTTTCTTCGGGGTTCGCCAGCTTCCAGAATTCTTCCCAGATAAAAGGTAGTTCGCGAGCTAAGGGTCCGCGAGCGAATTCTTCCACCTGTAAATGGAGAGGGGCAACCGCACGGATTTCTCCTTCGGCAGAAATACCCCGAATTTCCATTCTGGTTTTCATCGCTTTTTCAAACTTCCCCACAAAATAAACCGGCTCGATTCCTAAAAAGTCTATTTTTTCTGGGAATACTTCACTGATATTCCCTCCGAATTCAGCAGTGATATCGCTCATAAAAATCGGTCCCAAGTATTCACGAGCAAAAACTTCAAATTCTTCTAAAACGAGATCCCTGTTCTCCGGAATTTGGTAGTGCAAAAACCCTTCTTGGGGGTCTCCACCCAGAAAAACAATGCGATTGAATTGGCTTTCGAGATTTTCTTGGAGGGACTGCGGTTTGATAATTTTTCCTCCGAACTCCTGAATAAAAGGAATTAATTCTTCGTATGATTCAGCATTTTCCTCATTATAATTTTGAACAAAAACATTCTGTATGGGGAGAGGAGTATTGTATGCCCCAGAAAAAATTCGAACCATGAAAAAACCAGGAACTTCTGGCGTTCGAATGACTTCAAATTCAAATTCTTGAGCATTGGCAACACCAACCCACAGCAATCCCAAAAGAACACTCGAGAAAAAACGTTTCATCAAGTGTTTTTGTAGTAGGGTTTGTCAAAAATGTCAAATTATTTTAACCTCGACAACTTATAAATTATATCGGCGGCTTCGCCTCGACCAATGGGTTGAGAGGGGACAGCATATCCACCGCGCTGAAGCTCGATGAGATCATTGGTTTTTGCAAAATCAAAATATGGAGCGAACCAGGCATCTCGCGGTACGTCTGGATAGGGTTCGTAGGACAATTCTTCTGCAGGGGCGAATCCTGCTGTCAAAATAGCGACTTTCAGGAATTCTGCTCGAGAAATCTGATTGCCGGGTTTGAATTCTCCGTCGGCATAGCCTTTGACGATATTATTTTTTACGGCTGTTCCGACATAATCGGCATACCATGCAGATCGAGGGACATCGCCAAAGAAATTCGGGAGTGCTTTTGCAACGGAAATATTATTTCCTTCCAGCAGTATTTTTACGGCTTCGGCTCGATTGAGTGTGTCATTAGGTTTAAAAGATCCATCAGGATATCCTTTCACAATATCTTCTTCGGTTAAATATTTAATAGAATTGGCGTATTTATGCGTTACGGGAACATCAGTAAAAACTTGTGCTCGAAGACTTTTGGATTTTACTTCCCCAAAACTTCCTCGAGCGATAAGTTTAAATGTTCGATTGCTATCGGTGCGTACTTTCACTTGAGCTGTATCACCGGAGAAATCATTTTTGGTGAGTATTTTTGGTTCGATATCGGCTAAATATTCGAGTGTCGAATCTACTTCTACGGTTCCTAACGCGACCAGCATCTTTGGATCGACCCGTAATTGCACGATTTTTTCCTTTCCGGGGATGTAGATACGATCAGTTTGAAATTCTACGTCGTTTTCGGAGATATTTTGGGAATTTTGAGTATTGGTACGAGAATAAGTTTTTTGACGGGGAGTGTTTTCAGGCTCCTCCTCTTGCTCGGAAATACCTTCCTCTGGTTCATCATTCGATTCAGCAGGTATTTCGGTGGAGGGGTTTTGTGCCGGCTGAGGGGCAGGGGTGACAGTCGATGCGACTAATTTTTCTGGTCCTACGTAGTTTTGAAAATTTGATACAAAACGCATCGGATGAACGGTGTAGCGAAGCCCGTTTGACTTTCCGATTCCGTTTTTTACCGCATCAAAGTAGGAGTTGAGTCCGGCATTTTTGACATCATCCCACGTAAAAGGCCAATAAGGGAAAAACGGAGCATCAGATTTATCGATTTGAAAATGCAAGTGAGGAGCGGTAGCCATGCCACTATCACCGACTTTCCCAATGACTTGTCCTTTGGTCACTTTTTGCCCTTCTCTTACCGAAATAGACGAAAGGTGAGCGTAAGCTGAAAGCAGTGTTGTTTTTTGATTTGGATTTTCAGGATCGGGGATACCTACGTGAGCGATGACAATATGTTTTCCGAATCCAGTTGTCTGATTTCCGGTTTTATATACTTCACCATTCGCAACAGCTCTGACAGGAGTCCCGATAGGAGCTTTGATATCGACTCCTGTGTGAGATCCACTGTTTTCGGTTCCGTCGAGTTTGTAGTTTCCGAGGTTTGGTACTGGATAGGTGATGTAGGTATTTCTCTCATCTTCGTGATGACGATCGTATGTTTTTCCACTCTGCATTTCGCCCAGATTGTAGTCGGGCAAAGCGATAAATTTCGATGAAGAGAGCTCGGCATAAGTCATCCGTCGTTCAGCATCTGACAATTCCACCCAATTGGGCACTTTCTCTATAGGAGAGACGGTACCGGTAAATTCTATCGGCTTCAGACCGATCAAGCTTGCCTTAAAAAGGTAGGAATACTGATTGACAAAAGGAATTCCCAAAATCGAAAGCGCAAAAAATCCTAAAACAGCACCGGCGAGAGGTTTGTCTTTTAAAAACCTTTTCCAGGTGTAGGTTTGGCGACGAATTCTTTGTGATTCGAAAGCTTCGATTTCCTCAAGTCCTTCTATTCGGTGAGAAACAAAAACAATGGGTTTATTTTTGTTTTTTTGGGCGATGATCTTTCGAGCGATGTTTGCTCCTACAGCCAGTACTATTGCGGAGAGTAATTTTTTCATATGAAGGATAAATCTTTCCATTATACCACAAAAAAGAAAGAATTTCAAGTCTATGAAGGATGTATTGTTTGGTTTTACAGAAGAATAGTTGACTTGTGTAGAAATTTATTTTAATAAAACGAACGATGTCATTGGAAAATGCAGAAGCAGCAGGTTCGGCAAAAGAGATAAAACAGCTTAATGAGGAGATTTTGCCGGAATTTATTTCGATTTTTGAAAAATTAAAACACGATTTTCCACAGCATACACAAGGGACATTAGAATGGACGACGAATGAATTGGAGGGAACATATCAGGCTTTATTTTCTTTTGAGGAGACAAAAGAAATGTTGCAAGATGCTGCAAACAAATTGGATATTATTTTGGGAGCCTTAAATCCCGAAGAAAATTCTGATGAGGTGGAGATTTTCAACATAGTGAGTCAAATAAAAACAATGTTCAATTTTTTATCTGATGAAGCATTTGAAAAAAAATTCATGACCCTAGAAGGAAAAAATTTATTAGAAGCTGATGCCGGTAAAATCCCTCAACGAGTGAAAGATATTCAGAAAAAATTGGAATCAGGATACTACGATACATATAGACCTGATTTGCATAATATAAAATATACCATTGATTATATTCATGCGATGATTGGGAAAGGAATTGAGTGGCAGTAAAGAGAAAGGCTTGCGAAACTTTTTAGTGTTTGTACAATCTTGCCGTTCTTTTGCGCAGGCGTAGCTCAGCCACCCTCTCCGCCAAGGCGGGGTCCGCTTTAGCGGGGCTGTAGTACGCCAAAGCTTTCATTGCCTCGTTTTACTCGTTATTCAAGCAGGCGTAGCTCAGCTGGATAGAGCACCGGTCTTCGGAACCGGGTGTCGGGGGTTCGAATCCCTCCGCCTGTACCATAAAAATGAAAATATCACCCCTTGTGGGTGATTTTTTATTTTTCATTGTTAACAAGAACGGGATTTGAACCCCAAAATTTTGCGAAGCAAAATGGGGTTCGATAATTTGCACCGACCCTGAGCTTAGCGAAGGGGAGGATGCAAATACCTCGACCTCGGACTGACTCCGCATAGCGGAGGAAGGAGAATGGAAGAGAATCCCTCCGGCATTTTTATTCAAATCCCCCTCAATCCCCCTTTTTCCCTTCGGCTTCGCTCAGGGCAGGCAAGGGGGAGGAAAAGAGGCGAAGCCGAGTAATCCCTCCGCTACCTATATATACCCCCTCTCGCTCCCCCTGCAAGGGGGAGCATTTGAACGTTCGAGTTCACGAGCAAAGCGAGGTGGTAGGAGAGAATCCCTCTGCTCTTCATTTTATTCAAATCCCCCTCAATCCCCCTTTTACCCTTCGACTTCGCTCAGGGCAGGCAAGAGGGATGCAATCTTCTCACAAATCCGTCATAGGTGAATTCCAGCATGACAAAAAGGGGAAAGAAATCACTTATTATCTGTTCCGCCTAAAAAAATTTTTTTGCCAGAATTTTCTCTACCACTATCGGAATGAAAACCAAAAACACCCACATAAAAATGATAAAAATATTTATCTGAAATATTTCCCATGGGAAATAGGGCACAGTATAAATCCACTCCCAAGCGAACGTATTGGGCCATTCGGCAACAAAAGCATTGATTAGTGTTGTTCCGACAAGGGCGAGCGCAAAAGAAGAAATTTTTGTTCGAATGAGTTTCCAGGATTCATGGATCATGAAGAGCCCAAAAGGATATCCGATCAGAAAGACATGAATGATTTTTTCATTGAGGGAAAATTCTGGGTAGTACCACCATCCGAATATTTCGCGTCCGATATATTCTATAAGAAGTGTTGCCACAAGATACAGAACGTATGCTTTCAGAATATATGAAAAAGATTTTTCAAAAATTGAATTATTGCGAAAATAAAAGTTCATCCATCCCAAAAAGAGGGTTCCGCCGATAACAAAAAAACTATACCAGATGACATTGCCCCACAATATGGCTGAAGAAATTCCATAAAGCAGGAATAATAATCCCAACATTCCGGCCAAAAAGGGGAGAATCTTTTTCATGTCATGAATATTTTTTCATACAATGCTTCCTCACTCAAAATTTCTTTTTCCGATGACATATTTTGTATCTCGGGTATCATTCGCTTGATGAAAAAACTACTTTTCTGTTTCGGATTTCTTGTTCTTTTTTTGGGGCAAATATTTCTGACTCGGGCACAGGAAATACCTGATTTCGAAGACGAAGTGATTGACCTCGCTGAGATTTTTTCTTCCGAGCAGGAGTTGGCACTCGAGCAGAAGATTCGTGATATTCAGTCTCAGACGACGGCCGAAATAGCGATCCTCACGGTAGATTCTACAGATGGGCAAGATCCGTCTCGCTATGCGACGGATATTGCTCATGAGTGGGGAGTGGGGAAGGCTGACACCGACAATGGAGTTTTTATTCTCATTGCGCCCGAAGACCGCGCGTGGCATATAGCCACCGGCTATGGTGTAGAAGGCATCCTGCCCGATATTCGTGTGAAGCAGATCGGCGAGAAAAATTTTCCCGATGCATTTCGAGCCGGTAATTATTTTACTGGTGTGCAGGGGGCACTCAGGGATATTGAAGGATTTTTGTCACAAGATGAGAGTATTATTTCCCAGTACAACAACACTTCTTCTGAAGAAGCGGTAAAATCCGTCTTTTCTCTTTTTCCTGTTGTTTTTCTGATTCTTTTTATCGCGCCTTTTTTCCGAAAATGGGTTCGCCAGGACAAAAAGAAAAAAACAAAACGGGCATTACTCTTGTCGGGAGGAGTGGCAGTCGTGTGGGCGGTGATTCTCTTTTTTCTCACATTTTTTCTCTTTTGGGCCATAATTGGTGGTGCTTTTGTTTTCCTGCTCTTTTTCCCGATTTTACTCGCGGATCCGACCACTCATCGTGGAGGGCCTTTTGGTGGAGGCGGTTTCGGATCGGGTGGATTTGGCAGTGGAGGGGGATTCGGTGGATTCGGAGGAGGGGGATTTGGTGGTGGCGGCGGTGGCGGCCGCTGGTAAAAATTTTTCAACTGAATATCATGTATTTGTTCTTCATTTTTTACTCATGAAAAAATCAGTATACATCTGGATTATTATTGCGGCTGTACTTGTCTTGGGCTATTTTATGTTCAAGGGGAAATACAATACCATGGTCGCCAAAGACGAAAGCGTGCAAACAGCTTGGAGTCAGGTAGAGAATCAATATCAGCGTCGGGTTGATCTGGTCCCCAATCTCGTTTCGACGGTCAAAGGCTCTGCCAGTCATGAGCGAGAAACACTGCAATCGGTGACAGAAGCCCGTACAAAAGCCACACAGACGAGTGTCAATGTGCATGATGCCGAGCAGATGGCGCAGTTTCAGGAGGTGCAGTCTCAGCTCGGTTCAGCCCTGAGCCGATTATTGGTTGTAGTGGAAAGCTATCCGGATCTGAAAGCCAGTCAGAATTTTGTCAGTTTACAGACCCAACTGGAAGGCACAGAAAACCGTATCGCGACCGAACGTATGCGCTACAATGAATCTGTCCGAGATTACAATATCTATCTGCGCCAGTTCCCCAATAACCTTTTCGCGGGAATGTTTGGCTTCGAAAAAGCCGCCCTTTTCGAGATGGATGAGGGTGCTGGAGAAGTGCCAGATGTCCAGTTCTAATCATGCGAATAAATAATTTAAGACCGGTCTCTGAAGAGACCGGTCTTTTTGGTTTGGAGGTGCAGTTCTAATCACACAAAGGGATCATACGCCCACTGCAGTAAGGCCTGTCTCTGACGGGGGCGGCAGTGAAGATTGCCAGATTCGCAATTTTTCTTCACCTGTCCTCGGTGTCGAGCAAAAGCACGCCAACGCTTGATCTGGCGCTGATCGATATCGGGAATTCTTCGCCCCAGATAGTACCGACAGTACCACTGAAACCATCCCCGCACATCGGGATCGTCTGGGAGTATCCAGCCTCGACGTTTCCATTCCGAAAGAGAAAGGCGGGATTTTGTCTGGAAATAATTTTTGGAAATATCCGGTTTCTCCGGCGACAATGTATTTTTCTGAAGTGCCGATTCATACCATTCACGGGGAAATTCTTGCACACAGTCATTCAGGTATTTTCCTTCAAAAACACCCAGCTCCAGCATTTTTTGAGGGGAAAACTGGGGTTTGAAATCAGGATCAAAATTTTTTCCAATGGGCTCAGTTAATTCGTATTCATAATTCTGCATTTTGTCTGATACTTCGATTTTCATTCTGGGAGCATATTCGCGTTCGGATTTCGATAGAGAAAGATTGAATTTTGTCATTCTTTTTCGGGGAAAAAACTGAGCACGACATTTCGATCTCGTGGCCCATCCAGTTCTACCAGGACAACTTCCTGCCAGGTGCCGAGTTGGAGTTTTCCTTTTTCTACAGGAATGCTGACATCCGATCCGATGAGAGAGGCCATGATGTGATCGCCCACATGGTCGGGATTGTGCGGATGGCGATATTGAAGACGGGGGATCATTTCCTCAAAAGCATCCAGCATATCTAGGTCTGTTCCCGGATCCAGATCGGCGACAGTGAGGGCGGCGGTGGTGTGTTGGATAAACAAATGGCAGAGACCGGATTGCTGGGGGAGATGTTTTTCGATTTGAGATGTAATATTGAGAATTTGCTTTTTCTTTTCGGTTTGGAAAGTGATGGTTTGCATAAAAGTATTATATCCGACACAAGTCAGAAAGAAATATTTTATCAAATCGGAATGTATTTAGTTTCCTAAAAATTCCAGCATATTCACCACGATTTTGGCCAGTTGCCCCCGGGTAAGAGAATCATTCGGACCAAAGTTTCCGTTTTGATATCCGTTTACGATTCCATTCTCAGTTGCCCAAGCAATGGCTTTGGTAAAGTTTTTGCTGGTGGGAACATCAGAGAAATAATTTTCATCGGAAATACCGGAAAGATCGATTTCGGCCATATCTACAAGAATACGCAGAGTTTCTCCTCGAGAGATAGGTTGATGAGGATTGATACGACCGTTTCTTCTCAGAGGAGTTACGCCTATGGTTTTGGCTTTTTGAAAGTAAGGAGCAGACCAATCATTTACAGAAACATCATCAAATGGAGAAAGACTGACACGAGAAGGAATATCGTATCCAAAAGACTCCAAACCTACTTTTGTGAGCTGAGCATTGGTGACCGGATCATCTTTTCCGAAGATATTGGATCCGTCTGCATACCCAGTCATGATGCCGGCAGAGGAGACCTTGTCCACATACGATCGTTCCCAGGCAGTGATGGGGATATCCTGGAATGATTTCTTGTTGGCGACCACATTGGTGAATTGCTTCATCTGATCGGCACGAGGACTCTCAGAAGCAGATGGGTGATAGGTTTCTTCAGAAATATTATTTGTATCATTACCACCAGAAGCTGTTGATGGAGTTTCCTCAAAAGCCGTATTTCCTACCGAGATGGTGTAGATTTCTTCGGTAAAACATGGTCCCTCATTGGTACGACTAGGCACAGAGAGAGCGATATCAACACTTCCGCTCGTCACAAAGTCTACGCTTACAGTCGCAACGACATATCTTTCCAGCGTAAGAGTAATATTTTCTCTGGCTATTTCTTTTCCGGCCACAGTTACGGTCATC
This sequence comes from Candidatus Altimarinota bacterium, assembly GCA_021734395.1. GTDB lineage: Bacteria > Patescibacteriota > Gracilibacteria > UBA4473 > UBA4473 > JAIPGI01. The sequence continues at coordinate 36,316 of JAIPJB010000004.1, read as the reverse complement.
ATGTCTCTTGCTGTTCCGAAATTTGTCCACACATCAGAGTTTTGCTGGGGTAAAATTTCAAATTGAATTTGTTCCAGAGAGGAGACTTTATTGTCAGGAGAAAAAGAAATAATTTTTGGGGGAATGCACTCTTTATTGCTTTCGCTTCCGCCACTCGTTCGTCGGTTGTACGAAGATACGCCAATACCAGCAGAACTGGCAATAGGACTGAGATCGTTGGAAGCCAGGTCGTCAATAGCCGTTGCTGTGGCTGACAGATAACTCGCTGACTGACTTGTGACAAGATTTCCAATGCCAGTCAGGGAAGTCAGATCACTGTCAGAAATATCAATCACAATACTCGTTCCATTGGAAGAAGTGGTAGAGCTCGTCGTCAGGGTATGACTCAGAGTTCCGGCGGTATCATTCTGAATAGTAATCGATCCGACGGCCAAAGTTCCGGCCTCCACACTTTCAGAAAAATTGAGTTTCGCACTAGGGATTGCCAAATCAAGTGTCCAAGAAGTAATAAGAGGGCCGGCCCCATCAGCGAAAAGAGCTTGACTCTGTGCACCGAGTGTGGAATTCGTGTTTGTTCCGTCGGTCAATGAAAAAGCATTCTGAGAGCTAATCGCAATAGAACCGCTATTTTCAGCGGTATCGATAACGCTCGCTTCTGTGCCCAGGCCGACCAACACATTGTTGACAGCACCGGCTATAAGATCAGTTGCATCATTTCCAAAGCTGGCACCGGTAAAATCCCCGACATTTGTAAGCGTTAAATCATTGGCTCCTAATACACTCGTTGCATCAAGCGTTTCTGAAAAAGCGACCAGAAAACGATCCGCTTTCCCATCTCCATCATTATCCTGATAGGTAAAAGTGCTTATTTGAGGAGCGGCACGATCGGCATCAGTTCCGACGTTATCGGCTGTTGCTACAGCATTTCCAAGGAGGTCTGTCGTGTTGGCTCCAAGGATATGAAGATTCGCCGCTTCTGTTCCGGCGATGCCAGTAGACACAGTCACAAAAGAATATTCATCATCGACCAGATCGACGCTTCCCACGGAAGTCACCGCAGTCCCGCCTCCTGATCCGACTTCTTCTCCTGTTCCGTCATTGGAGGTATCATTATCAAATTCGAAATCAGTATTGGCGATGGTACTGTCATCGACGGGTTCATTCCATTGGATTTCCGCTCTGTCAATATCTCCATCACTGTCGTTGTCCAACCAATGGATATTCGAAACAGTAGGTCCTGTCGTATCCACAGAAGCAGTATTAATATCAGTTGCTCCTTGTACACAAGCATTTGTGCCTCCATTGTCATATATTTCTGTTGCGGCACAGGCGATCGTTAATTCTCCAGCACCCGCTAGATTAATATTGGCACTCATCGTCAGAACAACAGAGGGAGAATTCGCTACATGGCTTACGCCGGCAATAGTCAGTCCATCAGTTCCAGCAACAGCAAAGTCTCCTGCAACGATCAACTCTCCAGCTGAACCACTCGTGGTGGAAACTGCCTCTGAGAAAGTCAGGAGTATTTTATCAGTCGTTCCATCTTTTGCTTGGATACTGGCTGTAAAAGTAGGGACGGCAGCGAGGCTTTCTGGTACAAAAAAGAAAAGAGAAAAAACCAATAAAAAAAAGAAAGACAAGAAAAAGGAAGTTCTTTTCCGAAAACGAGTTTTTATAAAAACCATACAGAATAAGGAAAATTCAATAAGAACTGTAATACTTTCTTTCCCAGAAAAAAACAAAAAAATGTTGACTGAAAGAACCTATTGTTTTATAGGTTATTGAACAAAAAATGTGTTCAATAATAAATATTGCAAAAAATTTTACTTTCTCTCACAATACGGACACATTTTTTTCTTCTCATGAAAAACAAATTCTTCGATTCTCCATTGGTGGGCATGGCGACTATTCTGGGAATAGCTTTGCTTTTGTGCACGCTTATCGGAACCTACACGGTGTATCGTGTAAAATCTTTGGGCAATCAGGTTTCGGTTACCGGTTCGGCAGAAATGTTGATTACCTCTGATACAGCCAAATGGATCAATACACTCTCTCTGGATGTGGGAGTAGAAGAACTAGCGCAAGGAACAGAAACACTTCGAAAACAAGGAGAATCAGTTCAGAATTATTTGATTGAGAAAGGAGTGCTCGCGGAAGAAATCACCGCTGCTCCTCTGCAGATTACTGAAAATTGTAATCATCGGGACAATGTCGTCTGGACAGAGAATGGACAGAAATGTACCAGCGGGAATATTGCGGGCTACACACTGACCTCTCAGATTACTATTGAGTCTCCGAAAGTCCAATTAATAACAACGCTCGCAAAGAATGTGCCAGAGCACTTTTTATTTCAAGACATTCTCTTTACGACCAAAGCTCTGGAGTACTACTACAGCAAATTGGATGATCTGAAGCTCGAAATGCTAGAGAAAGCGACAGAAAACGCAAAAGATCGTGCTCAACGAATTGCTGAATCTACCGGTGCGAAGGTCGGACATTTGCAGTCAGCAAGTGTGGGCGTGTTTCAGATTATTCAGCCCAATTCTACTGATTTTGCAGATTACGGACGGTATGATACATCAACTATCGAAAAGAAAATCGTGAGCGTTGTTCGCGCGGAATTTTCACTAAAGTAAAATGGAACACAAAATTCCACATCCTGAACATCGGTACGAATACACGGTGAGATCTTCTCTTGTTATTTTAGTTTTTAAGATCATCACGGTGGAGATTATTTTCCTGAGCTTGTATGGATTATTTTTTTTGGGGGGCAAAATATTAACCATTGATTTTTCGGGATGGTTCTTGTTTTGGATCTTTCAGATATTGGATTTTGTAGTGAGTTTATTTTTAGCTTTGAGTTGGTATGCAGAGAAATATACCGTCACACCCAAACAAGTCATCATTTCGCAGGGATTGTTGATTATTGACCGGGACGTGTACAACATCAGCAATATCGAATCGGTAAAATTAAAAGTGCGTTTTTGGGGACGCATTTTTGGGTTTGGAACTCTGCGCATGTATGCTCCCACGCTCAAAGAAGAAATCTGGATGAAGCATATTCCATTGTCCCAGGCTCAGCGATATGTAGAGTTGATTCAAGAGAGTATTTTGCGTGAACGAGATTTTACTGTTATTCCGCGTCATGAATGATCCTCAAATTCGGTTTCTTCGGCACAGACCTTCTTTTCCGGAATTTGAACACCAGGGCAATCCTGTGGCTAATTTTTTCATTTTTCTGGGAGGAATATTGCTCTGGCTGGTTCTGATCGTTCTTTTTTTGGCAGCGCTCTACATTCATTGGTTTTCTCGGAGTTTAGAGTATTTGTTGCATACTATTCATTCCCAAAAAACGTATTCTGTTCCGTTTTGGTTTTCTCTGCTGTTGACGATTCTCTTTTTCCCGCTGACACTGGTTATTCTTTTGATAGCAGGATTTGTACGAATTATTCAAGAATAAAAAGAACCCGGAATGTCCCGGGTTCTTTTTATATCGTTTCTTAAATGATATCTTATCCGCACTGAGCGGCTGCACTGTCTGTGGCACTGGTTCCATATCCGAATCCAGAAGAAGGAGTGTCAGAAGGAAGGTCGGTATTGCATTCTTCGGGCTGAGTCTCAAATCCGGCACAGACTGCCTGGAGAAGACTCTTTGGATCACGGGCACTCTGGACAGTTTCACCATTAATGACCAGTGTTGGTGATCCTTGGACGCCGTATTCTTGATTTTCCGTATCATGTACCGCAAAAGTGGGGAAATTTCCACGCCAGGTACTCTTGTCTTCATAGTCAGCCATAATACCAAATTCTTCATCGGTTTCTGCTACGCAGGTTTCAATAGCATCCGTATCAATTTCTACTTCTGCCAAACATTTTCCTCCTTCACCGGCTTCCAAAAAGCAGGACAGGTAAGAGATGAGTTTTTGAGGCTCTTCTTTTTGCAAACAATACTGAACTAATTGTTCATCGATTTCTTTTTTCTGGTGCATAGCATAATTCACAAACTTGAGCTCAAAGGCTACCTTGTCTCCGAGAGTATCGAGTACCGGCAACATACCTTTTTCGATCTGCGTTCCAAAAGGACAGTGACTCATTACAAAAAGCTCTACCGTAGGAATCTCTGTTTTTGGGATACTGGCAAGCTTTTCCTGTTGTGTTTTTTGTGCTGCTTCTGCTTGAGCGGCTTTTTCTTCTGCATATGTTTCCATATTGATGACTTGAGGAAAAAGAAATGTTGCGTCTTTGGTCATATAGGAAGTTATTTCCTGTCCGTTCGCATTCGCCACAAACTTATACAATCCTTTTTCAGAGGTGAACTCTTTAATAGTCAATGCTCCTTGTCCTCCCAAAAGGTGCGTATTTACAAAATTTTCTACTTTTTGTTGTGCTTCAGGGGAGGGGATACTGGAGACCTGATTACATCCAAAAAGAAAGAGAGCCGATACCAAAACGAAGCCGAAAGACAAGAAATTTTTCATGGGGTCAAAAAAAGATTCAACGCAAACTCTAGAGAAAGAAAGGAAACCGGTCAAATTTTTTCATGCAGGATAAGGAAAGGGAAAAGATTTGATTCTTTGATTTATTCATACCACAATACAAACAATGAAGAAGTTTTTCATTCTTGGTTTCAGTTCGATTTTTTTGTGGGCGTGTGCGGAGAAAAAAACCGATAATTTAGCTCAGATAGATCCGACACAGAATTTTACAATGGAAGAGGAACTTTCTTGTCGTATTTTGACTTCGACAGATACTAGGAGAGTCAGCGAAGAATTTATTCTGACTGATCTTTTTACAAAAAAACCACAGGTTGTGTGGACAGATGAAAAAGTCTTTTATTCACTCAGTATTTTGCATGACGAACGCAATCTCAAAGGACTTCGTGCTCGCTCCCAAGAAGAACAATTTATCGATACATTTTTGCTCAACACCCAGACCGGCATTTTTGCGGTGCAGCGCGTAGGTCCAGCCTATGGAGAAGAAGGAGTTATCAGCAAAGGAAATTGCCGGTAAAGCAATCTTCAATTACCAATTTTCAATTATGAATCCTTCATTGGGAGGTTAAAATCCAGCTTGTTGGTGTTTTTCGAGATCTGAGAACCGCATTCTTTTGCGATCAAAGTACAGATTGATTCTTCCGATAGCTCCGTTTCGGTGTTTGATCACATTGATTTCGAGTTCGTTTTCGGCTTCCGAATCTGGATTATAATAATCATCACGATACAGCATCATGACGACATCCGCATCCTGTTCGATAGATCCAGAATCTCGGAGATCCGAAAGTACAGGACGTTTATCAGGTCTCCCTTCGACTCCTCGTGATAATTGTGAGATGGCAATAATCGGAATGTGAAGTTCTCGGGCAAGCTCTTTGAGTGATCGGGATATTTCCGAAATTTCCTGCACGCGATTTTGAGGATTTTGTCCGCTCATGAGCTGGAGATAGTCGACGACAAGTATATCTAAACCGTGTTCCATTTGGAGTCGTCGGGCTTTGGATCGAAGCTCGGCAATAGAGTTTCCCATTGAATCGTCAATAAAAATCGGTGCATTGGAGAGCTGATCCATCACCGGTCCCATACGTTCAAAATCAGAATCTTCGAGCTTTCCTTTGTGCAATTTCCATGAATCGACTTCGAGTAATGAGCAAAACATGCGTTCTACGAGTTGTTCTTTCGACATTTCTAGAGAAATGATGCCAATACGTTTGTTCTGTTCGATGGCGGCTTTCATAGCAACAACCAGTGCAAAAGCGGTTTTTCCCATGGAAGGACGAGCCGCAATAATAACCAAGTCTGATGCATTAAATCCGCCATTCAATTGATTATCCAGATCCTTAAAACTGGTGCCGATACGATTTTTATTTGCGAGTTCGGGATTATCATGAATCTCAGAAAATCGTTCGTAACTGGCATTGAGAATATCTTTGATAGCTACAAATCTATTTTTTAAGAATGTTTGGGAAATTTGGAATACCCTTTTTTCGGCCTGTTCGAGTAACTCTTCTATCGTTTTTTCGCTGTCATATCCGAGAGCCGTAATCTGATTTCCAGCCTGGATGAGTTTTCTCAGAGTGGCACGATGCTTCACGATTTGAGCATACTGAAAAACATGTGTTGCGACCGGTACTTCGTTCTGTAATTCTGCAAGATATTCAGGACCACCAATAGTTTCGAGTTTTTTTTGTGATTGCAATTTTGTCGAGACTGTGACCAAGTCTACTGGTTCTGAACGATGAAAAAGATCCAAAATTGCCTGATAGATAAATCGATGATGATCGTGATAGAAATCAGCTGGATCAATGAAATCTGCTATTTTAAGAACGGCCTCTTTTTCTAAAAGCAGACAGCCCAATACCGATCTTTCGGCTTCAGGAGCTGTTGGGGGAAGTTTTTTTGAAGTATCGATATGGCTTAATTGTGCGATATCAAAATCCTGAGAATCAGCCATGGGAAAAAGAGAGGAGAGATTATAAGTTCAAATAAAAAAATGCGCGGGGTTTTTCTGTCTTTTCTTTTCGCAAAAATAATACCATTTGTCAAAAAAACTTTCTTCAAAGAAGAGCGTTTGACAAAAAATATTTGCTCTCTACAATTTTCCCGCTTTTGACCTTTTTTTGCTTCGATGTGGTTGAAAAAGACTTTTCAAAAGCTGTAAAAATCCTTTATTTCACATCGGACATATCACTATGGTAGACCAAAAAATGGCAGACCTCATCGGCACAGATGATGCGGGTATTAAAGTATATCGTGCTGGTGACACAGTAAAAGGAACCGTGATTGACTCCAGTCCTTCTCGTATTTTGCTCGATTTGGAGGGTGGACTCACCGGTATTATTACCCGCAAGGAAGCAACGGGGTTTTATACAGAAGACGAAGCCGTCGAACCTGGCACAGAGATAGAAGCGGCTGTTATTGATCCAGAAAGCGATCAAGGACTTGTGGTTTTATCACTCCGGAAAGCTTCTCAGGATATGGTATGGGCTGAACTCAATGAATCATTGGAGAGCGGTCGTATCATCAAAGTCAAAATTTCTGAAGCAAATAAAGGAGGACTCATGGCTTCTTATAAGGGACTTCGAGCATTTTTGCCGGTTTCACAGTTAATGCCGATTAATTATCCCCGAGTAGAAGGTGCTGATACAGCTCGAATTCTGAAAAAATTACAGAAACATATTGGAAAAGAATTTGCCGTGCGTGTTATTAATGTGGATCGAGAAAATGGAAAAGTTATTATTTCCGAAAAGGCTGCGCACGAAGAACAGATGAAAAAGACACTGCATGACCTGAGTGTAGGAGATGTAATCAAAGGAGAAGTTTCTGGTGTTCTCAAATACGGTATTTTTGTGGCTCACAATGGCATCGAAGGACTTGTTCATCTTTCAGAAATGGATTGGGGGCATGTTTCAGATCCATCGAAACACTACGAATTGGGCGACAAAGTTGAAGTCGTTGTGATTGGTATAGATGGTGACAAACTTTCTTTCTCTATCAAACAATTGACGGAAGATCCTTGGAAAGACAAAGTAAAAAAATACGAAGAAGGGCAAAAAGTAACCGGAAAAGTTTTGCGATGGAATGCACAGGGAGTTTTTATTGAAATTGAACCGGATGTTCAGGGGCTTTTTGATCTGGAACAATTTGGGGTGGAAGATTATACCGAATTAAAACTCAAAGAAGGAGAAGAAATGGAGGGAAAAATACAATCCATCAATTATGATTCCCATCGATTTGAATTAGAAAAAGTATAAATATAAGTTTAAGACCGGTCTCTCAGCGAGACCGGTCTTTTTTCGGATAGCGAAAAACCGGCGAGTGGAAGTTTCAGAACTCAATGATAACGAGTAGAACTTCCCGCCGGTTTTTCAGGTCCTTGACGGAGGACCAATCCCCTCATAGCCTTGCTGAGGTAATCTTTGGCTTTTCGCCTGGGGCGAACCCGCGTTACCTGTCGGGATCCTATTTGTATTGTGAAAAGTTGACGAAAAGGTCAAAAGCAATTACAATACGGATAAGTTTGGTTTGAATGAAGGCGAACAAGAGTTCGTCTTTTTTCTTTTTTCCGAAGAAAAAAGTTCATTCGAACCACAAAACGGTTTCCGAGAGGGCGGCTCTTTCGAATGGTCGGAAAAGTCGTCCAGTGAAAATCGCCTCTCGCGTCTTGTGGTGCATTTCGTACACTGTCTAGGGTTGTACGAAACGGCATCGCAAAGCGGAGAGGAAGAAGAAAAGAAGCCAATGGCTGCATTACTTGAGAGAAAGTTATTTATTGTGGTCAGCTGGATTCTTTCCTTGTCTCTCTCCACTTGATTCGGTGCTGTCAAAGATCAGATTTCCCCCTTTTGTCCTTTTGTTGTGAACAGCGGCGCGTCAGGAATTTGTTTTTTGTTTCTTTCTGAGCGAAGTGTTCAGGTAACTTTACTCTTCTTGTATTGTTTTGTCAAAAAAAATACCTAGAAAAACTATTAAAAACGTTTTAAAGTATAAAAAAGTTATACAGGCAAAATGCTTGAAGTATCAGTAGGGAAGCTCTAAAATCGTTTTGATGATAGAGGAAGAATCACGATCGCAAAAGGCACAGTCATTGGTTTCTTCACAAGGAAATGAAGAGGTTGATGCATTTGAAAACACACTTCGTCCAAAAGATTTTCAAAATTATATCGGACAAATAGAAGTAAAAGAGAATTTGAAGGTTTTTTGCCAAGCCGCGAAAAAGAGAGGAGATGCTCTGGATCATTCTCTTTTTTATGGGCCACCGGGGCTCGGAAAGACGACACTGGCTCTGATTTTAGCACAAGAATTGAATGTTCATTTGCGTATGAGTTCAGGGCCGGCTCTGGAAAAACCAGGAGATTTAGCCGCTATTCTGACGAATTTAGGAGAAAATGATATTTTGTTTATCGATGAAATTCACCGCCTGAAATCAACGGTAGAAGAAATTCTCTATACGGCAATGGAAGATTTTGCGATTGATATCGTTGTAGGCAAAGGTCCTTCTGCCAGAACTATGCGACTGAATGTTCCACGCTTTACTTTGGTAGGCGCAACGACAAAGGCTTCAATGCTGGGAGGACCACTCCGAGATCGATTTGGGCATGTGGAGCGATTACGATTTTATGAAGCCGATGAAATTCAAAAAATTATTGAACGTTCTGCCAAAATTCTCGATATTCATATTGATTCAGAAGCCGCTCAAAAGCTCGCCCTGTGTTCCCGTTGGACTCCTCGTATCGCCAACAGGTTACTCCGCCGTATGCGTGATTTTGCCGAAATACGACACGAAGGGAAAATCACACTTCCGGTAGTAGAGCAGGGACTGGAAAGTCTCTCGATTGATGAAAAAGGATTAGATCATTCGGATCAATTGTATTTGCGAACACTCTGCGAAAAATTCAACGGCGGTCCTGTGGGACTTTCCACTATTGCCGCAGCAATGAGCGAGGAAGAAAATACCATCGAAGATATGATTGAGCCATTTTTGATTCGAGAAGGATTTCTCAAAAAAACTCCTCGGGGACGACAGGTGACCGAAAGTGCGTGGAAGCATTTAGGATTGCAGGGTGGGCGATTGATATAGAAAGAAATAGCTTTGTTTTTTCTTCCAAAAGAAAAAAAATTATTTTTTTGCTTTTCGAGAATTCCTGGATACAATAAAATCCCGTAATGAGGAAACCAAAATTCATTTTCGTTACGGGCGGTGTTTGCTCGAGTTTGGGAAAAGGAATTATCGCTGCGTCTACAGCGGCTATTCTGCGTTCCGGGGGGGTTCGGGCAGCGACTATGAAACTCGATCCGTATCTCAATGTTGATCCAGGGACTATGAGTCCTTTTCAGCATGGAGAAGTTTTTGTGTTGGACGATGGAGCCGAAACAGACCTTGACTTAGGGCACTACGAGCGATTTATTGATGTTCCCCTTACCAGGCATTGTTCAGTAACCACAGGAAAAGTGTACAGTGAAGTTCTTGCTGAAGAGCGAGACGGCAAATACCTGGGAGGAACAATCCAGGTAGTACCTCATATTACCGGAAAAATTATCGAAAAAATAGAAGCTGCTGCGAAACATATGAAAGCTGAAGTCATGGTATGTGAGATCGGGGGGACAGTCGGGGACATTGAAGGAGAACCTTTTTTGGAAGTAGTGCGTCAGATGCGAAAAAAATATGGTGCGGAAAGTGTTCTCTCACTTCATGCGACACTTTTGCCGTATTTAGCGGCTTCAAACGAGCTCAAAACAAAACCAACACAATTGTCGGTTCGAGAACTTCGTCGATTAGGAATTTCACCGGAGATCATTTTTTTGCGAGCGGATACAAAAATCCCAAAGAAGATTCTCAAAAAAGTTGCGTATTTTTGTGATGTCGACGAAGAAGCGGTTATTCCTGCTGAAACGGTTTCTTCTATTTATGAAATTCCACTGCGATTTCAAAAATTTGATCTGGGAAAAATTATCTGTCAAAAATTAGGAATTCGTTGTCCACGATTTAAACTCTCGGACTGGGAAAAAGGGGTAGAGCGCATGAAGAAAGCCAGCGCTGAAATTATTATTGGTCTAGCGGGCAAGTATAACGAATTAGATGATGCGTATTTATCAGTTATTGAAGCGGCGAAAGCGGCCGGGTTTTATCATGGGAAAAAGGTTCGTATTCAGTGGATTGATACAGAAAGAATAGAACAAAACGACGAGGATGAATGGGAAGAGCTTCGTCGTGTTGACGGAATTATCGTTCCGGGTGGTTTTGGGAATAGAGGTATAGAGGGAAAGATTGCCGTTGCTCAGTATTGCCGAGAAGAGAAAAAACCATATTTAGGTTTGTGTTTGGGCTCACAGATTATGGCGATTGAATTTGCTCGCCATGTGCTCAAAATAAAAGATGCGACCAGTGAGGAATTTGATGAAGAGAAAAAATCCCGTCACCATGTGATTCATTTTATTCCAGAACAGCGAAAAATTTTAAAAAAGGGTGGGACAATGAGATTGGGAGCATACCCTTGCGTGCTCAAGAAAGGTACATTGGCCTGGAAAATTTATCGTGAAGCAAAAATATCCGAGCGGCATCGTCACCGCTATGAATTTAATAATAAATACCGGGAACGTTTTGAAAAAAATGGATTTTTGATTTCGGGTATTTCTCCTGACAGAAGTTTAGTAGAAATCGTCGAAGTAGCTGATCATCCGTATATGATCGGATCACAGTTTCATCCCGAATTCAAAAGTCGTCCTTTTCGGCCTCACCCATTGTTTCGTGACTTTGTCGGAGCCACTGTGAAGAAGGAGAAGTAGAGTTTTTTTCTTGCTTCCGGTCTTTTTCTTTAGGAGGCTTTGTTTGGCTTGTATAAAGAGTGTTTTTGTGGTATAATGAGGAGAAGAAATGACCGTAAAAAAATTTCGATTCGAAGCCATTGCAAAAGACGGGAAGATCCTGTCGGGATTTTTATTTTCTGAAACCAAGAAAACTGCCCGTGCAAAGCTGACAGAAGAAGGGATGGCTGTTTTGACATTGGAGCCCTATATGGAGCAGAAACAGCAAACACCAGGATTTCATGAATTTGAATTTAAGGCTCTTGGACCTCGGAGTGAAGAAATACGAGGGAATATTGAAGCGAAAACCATGTATGCCGCATACAGAAAGCTTCGAACAGAATATGATTTTCAATTGGCCTATTTAGTTCCCAAAAATCTTCCTTTCGAGGAAAAAGAAGAACTTAAAAAACAGGGGATTAATGCAGAGCTAGAGGAGCTTTTTCAAGAGGATATTAATTCTGATGGAACGAGCAAAACAAAGAAAAAAATAGTCGCGGGCGACAACGAAAAAATGCTGGTCATCATTGAAGCTCGAAAAAAACAAATGCAGTTTTTTCGGAAAGAGATTGATTTTTTACTGGATAAAGTCCAGACACTTATTCGTCAACAAGAAAACATACTCACCCCCGCGGAACGACGGAATTTGCAGGAAAAATTGAACAATCTTTCGCGGCTTCGCCAATCGAATTCGACAAAACATCTCGAAATGATTATGCGTCAAATCTTTGAAGATTTGCGCACAGAAAAAATATTTCTTCCTCTTCATGACCAGATTCCAGAATATGAATCTCGTCGACAGGAGTTTTTGGATTTGGCAAAGCTTCTCGAAGATCGTCTTGATAAAGGACTTGCAACCGTGGATGTTGGCACACTGAATCCTGAAGCTATTAGAACAACCGTCAAAAGATTGCGTTTACCGGAGCGCATTGGAACCACACTTTACTGGACAAATGCTTTTTTACTGGCAATGATGCTTGTTTTTTGGCTCATAAATATCTTTAAGCTCTTTCTGGGATACGATATTGAGCGCGCACAATTTTATTTTTCTTCGAGTTTGTTTTGGTTTATGACAGGATTGAGTGCGATTATCACTTTTCTCTTTGCTTGGGAAGTATTTTCTCCTCGACCTTTTCATTGGATCAAAAAAAGTATTTTATATTCGGCAGCACTTCTTATTTTGTTTTTTTTCTATTTAGAATTTCCCGTTTTGTTTTTTTGGATTTAAAAAGAGTGAATATTTTATTTTTCTTGTGAGCCGAGTACAATAACCGGCGATGAATTTTGCGCAGTTATCTTTTGGATTTTTCGCACTCAAAATATACGGGATTTTTATCGCGGTTGCTTTTTGTATCAGTGCTTGGAAATACTATAAAAAACTCCAACAGAAAAAAATGTCAGTTGATTTTTTTCTGCATCATTTCTGGCGCTGGTTGGTCGGAGGGCTCATTATGGGAAGAATATTTTCTCTTCTTTTGAATCCTGCTGTTTGGCAGCGAAATGGTTTTTTTTCACTCTTTGCTTTTTGGGACGGAGAAATTCATTTTTTTGGCACAATTCTCGGGTTTTTATTGATTATGTGGTGGGATCTTCACAAAAAGAAAATGAACTTTTTGGAATGGGTGGATGCCGGTATTATTCCTTTTCTTTTTGGTTTTCTGATTGTTGATATTGCGGGCTTTTTGACAGGAGCTGTATATGGGACAGCGACGACTCTTCCTTGGGGGGTTCAATATGAAACATTTGGTGTAGACATTCTCAAACCAGTCCACCCGGTGACTCTTTATGCATTTTTTCTTCATCTTTGGTTGTGGTATTGGATCTCAAAACGAGAAAAAACATGGGAACGATTCTCTGGAAAATTGGCTCTTCAGGCAGGATTTTGGTTCTTGCTGACGCATATTTTCTTGCAATTTTTTCGCGGTGACCCCACCGTGTTGATATTTCCTTTTTTTAGGATAGAGCAAATTTTCTATCTCATGGCGTTGATATTTCTTATCGTTTGGGATCGTTTTCATAAACGATACCTCTTCTAAAAGTATATTTTTTCATAAAAAGTTGAAAAAAGTAAAAAAATCTTTATTTTTCGAGCGTATATTTTTTGGACTTTATCATCATGCAATTTGATTTTTCTCAGCTTTTGACCGCCCACTATTTTTTTGACCGAACCCCAGGAGGGGATTTTCTGCTTGGTTATTTTTTGTTGGGATTTTTTATTCTGCTTTTTTTCGCTCGCAGCTTGGTTCTGCGATTTGGTCCACAGGATAAATATTTTCGGAAATCAATCAGAAAACGGTTCGGTCGGTTTGTAGCGTTGGGGGTTGTAGGGATTCTTTTGGTTGCTTCTCGGTTTGCTGAGATTCCTCTTTTTTCTATGCGTATTTGGTTATATTTGATTCTGCTTTTGAGTATTGCTTTGGGAGCATGGACCGGCTGGAGTATATACCAGGATTATCAAAAACGACTTCGATCAGTATATCGGGAAAAAAAGAAGCACGCACATTCTTCCTAAATTCTTTTCTCGGTTTCTTTTTTTTGTTACCATAATCCGAGAATGAAGCCATCGAAGAAAAAGAAAAAAATTCTGATCATAGGCTCTGGCCCCTATTCGATCGGCAGTTCCGTAGAATTTGATTGGTGCGGAGTACAGGTTTTGCGAACTCTTCGCGAGCTCGGTCACGAGACTCTTTTTATCAATTCCAATCCAGAAACAGTTTCGACTGATTACGATGAATGCGATCGACTCTACTTTGAAGAGCTGACTCCTGAGCGGGTTTTGGATATTTGTGACCGGGAAAAACCCGATGGAGTTATTTTTTCTACTGGGGGACAGATCGCACAAAATATGGTAGAGGAATTGAAGTCGTCAGGAGTTCCTCTTCTCGGAACATCAGTACAATCCATCCAGCAGTGCGAAGATCGGGAAAAATTTTCGGCTTTATGTGATGAATTAGAAATAGACCAGCCCCGCTGGAAGGCTTTTGATAAGGGAAAAGATGCAATTGCTTTTGCGAAAAAAGAAGGGTTTCCGGTTCTGGTTCGACCGAGCTTTGTTCTTTCTGGAGCCGCGATGGCTGTCGCCACGAATAAAGAAGATCTTATTTCTTATTTGGATGCGGCAGTAGGAACGTCTCGGGCATCGGTTGTGATTTCAAAATTCGAAGAGAATGCAAAAGAAATCGAATGTGATGCTGTTGCTCAGGACGGGCAGATTATCTGCAGTGCGATTGCCGAACACGTTGAAAATGCAGGGGTTCATTCTGGAGACGCAACGATCGTCTTGCCCGCACAGGACTTGAGACTGGAAACAATTCGCCGGGTTCGCCAAATTGCGCAGAAATTGGCTCGGAAGCTAAATATATCGGGACCTTTTAATATTCAATTTCTTGCCCGGGAAAATGAGATCAAAGTAATCGAATGCAATCTTCGTGCTTCGCGGAGCTTCCCCTTTGCTTCTAAGGTTCTGGGACAAAATTTTATAGAGATTGCAACGCGCATATGGATGGGGGAAAAACTAAAACCGCAAGAAATGAATCCTCTAGAAATTCGATCGGTTGGCGTAAAAGCGGCACAATTTTCCTTTTCCCGACTAAAAGGGGCTGACCCAGTTTTGGGGGTAGAGATGAGCTCGACGGGAGAGGTGGCGTGCTTTGGGGATACAGTCGAAGAAGCGTTTCTCAAAAGTATGCTGTCGGTCGGATTTGTATTGCCGCCTCCGAAATCAAAAATTCTTCTCACGATCGGGAAGCTCAAAGATAAAGTGAAGTTTTTACCAATTGCCCGTCGCTTAGCCGATTTGGGGTTCTCTTTTGTTGCTACGGCCGGAACGGCTGATTTTCTTTCAGAGAATAAAATTTGTTGCGCAAAAGTATACAAAATCTCTTCTGGACGACATCCGAATGTCGCCGACACGATCGAAAAGAAAAAAGTAGCTTTGGTGATCAATACACCGAATAAATTTTCTCATGAAGAGATTTCTGATGGGTACCTTATTCGCCGGAAGGCAGTCGATCGGAATGTTCCTCTTATTGCGAACTTGCAGCTCGCGAAGCTTCTTGCTCGAAGCTTGGCAAAATTTCCTCAAGCAGAGGATTTGCCGGTGTTTGATTATGAGGGTCGGTTGGGACGGATGGAGTAAATATTTTTTTCTCTTTTTCCCTTGAACAAGGCGTTTTTTTGTGATATAATAAGGAGAATAAGATATTTTCATGATATTCTCCATTGCTCACGCGGCATCGCAATTACAAACAACACAAGACCAAACGACAGGCGGTCTGAGTCAGCTTTTTGCAGATCTCTTGTCTTCTATCCCTTTTTGGATAGCGGCGGTTGTTGTTTTTTTCGCCTCGATACTTCTTGCAAAATTTCTTAAGAGCATTGTCATTTATCGTGTGACAGCCAGAGCCAAGCACGAAATGAAGCAAGAGGTGATTATTCTTATCGGTCGTTCGGTCTATTTCGGCGTAGTTCTTTTGGGAACGATTATTGCCTTTCAGATTGTCGGGATTGATGTGGCAACACTTCTTGGATTTATAGGATTGGGACTCGGTTTTGCCCTGAAAGATCTTTTGGCAAACTTCATTGCCGGAGTGGTGATTCTTACACAGAAGAAATTTCATATTGGAGATACCGTCAAGGTTAATGATATTGTCGGAAAAATCGTAGAAATTGAAACACGGACAACTCAAATTCAGGATTTTGACGGGACAGTTCATATTATTCCCAATGCAGAAATGCTGACTTCCGTGGTGCGCAACTTTACCCAAAACTCATTTCGTCGTATCACTCTCCAGGTAGGGGTTCATTATAATACTCCATTAAAACAGGCTGTTGACCTGACATTGAAGTCGGTTACTGCTCATGAAGAAGTCGTTCCTCAGCCAGCTACACAGGTTTTGATCACGGAATTTGGAGATTCGGCAATCATGCTGGAGGCTCGTTTTTGGATTGAATCGATTGCGGCTTGGCCCAAAATAAAATCAAAAATTATGCAGCAGCTCAAGCAAGATTATGATAGCGCTGGGATCACGATTCCGTTCCCAATGCGCACACTGACTCTGGATTCCTACGACAAAAATCTGCTTCAGGCTTGTGGACTCAAAGATCAGCCACAACAAGGAAATGTTTCCGTTCCACAAGAAGCGCCTTCTCAATAGGGAAGCAGGAAGAGAAAAAGTTGATTTTCCTTCCGGATTTCATACACTCTCAAAGCTCTTTTTGAAGGGTTTTTGATTTGCCGAGGTGGCGGAATTGGAGACCTGCCTGCCGGCAGGCAGGCGCGCACATTCTTAAAGCCTAATGATATTTGTATTTACATTTTAAGAGCGAGAAGGAAATATTTTTCATAAGCCGAGGTGGCGGAATTGGTAGACGCGCACGACTCAAAATCGTGTGGAGCAATCCATGAGGGTTCGATTCCCTCCCTCGGCACCAGTCTTTATTTGTATAGAATACATAAGCCGAAGTGGCGGAACTGGTAGACGCGCTACGTTCAGGTCGTAGTGGGAGCAATCCCGTGGAGGTTCGAGTCCTCTCTTCGGCACCAGAGAAAAAAAATACAAGAGGCCCTTGTGGTCGCTTGGATTTTTTTATTTCTTGCGAAGCAAGAATGGGCGAGAACCGTAGGTTCGCTCGAACCCATTGAACGAGGAATGAAATGACGAAGTGAAATGAGGAGAGAGTTTTCGAACGAAGAGAGAATGTCCTCTCTGTGATTTAAGTGAAATGAGGAGAGAGTTTTCGAACGAAGAGAGAATTTTGCCTGTTACTTTTTTGTTGTTTTTTCGTATACCTTTTTGCAGAGGGAAACATTGAAACATTTTTTCTTCTGTATTATCTTCATTCTGTATTCTTATTTTATACACACATGCAAAAAAATATTTCTCTTGTCGTTTCGGTTGCGATTATTTGTTTGACGGTTTTGGGCGTTGCGTATGCGCTAAGCCAGACAGATATTGCGATCAAAAATACCGGTACGGTTTCCGGTTCGGTGCAAAATTCAATTTCTGTCTCTGGAGAGGGGAAAGTTATGGCTCGACCGGATATTGTTCGGGTCAATATTGGTGTTTCCGAACTCGGACAAACAACAAAGGAAGCTCAAGACACTGCAAATCGAAAGCTCAATCAGATTCTTTCTATTCTCGAAGAACACGATGTTTCCGAGAAAAACATTCAGACCACAAACCTGTCTTTTTCTCCAGAGTATGAGTGGCAAAAAGACAATGGTCGAGAGCTCGTTGGGCAGAGAGTTCGTCAGACGGTAAATGTAAAAGTTGAAGATATCAATCGTGATGCCGATCGAGTCACAAATATTCTGGACGCGTTGGGCACGATCGATGGAATCGAAATGAATTCGGTTCAGTTTGATATCGAAGAAAAAGAAGTGCTTTTTTCCGAAGCACGCGAAAAAGCTTTTGAAAAAGCCGAGCAAAAAGCCAAAGAATTGGCCAAGCTCGGGGATGTAAAACTTCTCAAGCCAATTACTATTTCTGAATCAACAATCAATTATCATCCTCCAATGCTGCGTAATTATGCTATGGCAGAAATGGCAGCAGATGGCATGGGAGGAGGTTCGTCACTCCCTTCCGGAGAACTGGAAGTGACGGCAAATGTGAGTGTCGTTTTTGGGATTGAGTAGGCGAGTCTACAAGTGAACAAGTCGACGACTTTACAAATTCACAAGTCAAAAAGTTGATGAGTCAACGAGTGAACGAGTAGACAAGAAAGCGTAGGGGGCGAACACTGTTCGCCCCTATATTTTTCTGTTACGATAAAAAAAAACAAACATGGACGTTTTTTTCTCACTTCTGCCGATCGCTTTTTTGATTGGTCTTATGCTGCGAAAGCAGAGCGTTCCTTCTTTTATTGTATTACCTGCTGCAGCAGCCGTGATGTATTTTTTTCGGCTGACATATTTTGAAACTTCTTCTCGACTCGTACATGCGGGAGTTTTGGATGGTTTTTTCTCAGCTTGGACACCCATTTTAGTGATCTGGGGAGCGGTACTTCTTTTTCGTTTTTTGGAAGAAACCGGAGCCATTCAAACGCTTCATGATTGGATTTCCAGTATTGCGGAAAACCCTGTCGAGCAGATTATGATCATTGCTTGGGCTTTTTCTTTTTTTGTGGAGGGGGCGAGTGGATTTGGAACTCCGATAGCGCTCGCCGCTCCTATTTTAGTGGGATTTGGATTTCCGGCAGCGCGAGTTTTGATGCTGTGTCTGGTGATGAATTCTATTCCGGTGTCTTTCGGGGCGGTAGGAACTCCGACATGGTTTGGGCTGGGGAATCTAGGACTGAGTGAACCCATGATTTCTTCTATTGCCCAACAGACGGCGCTGATCCATTTTGTGGCGAGCCTTTTTATTCCTTTTTTGGCACTTCGTTTTTTACTTTCCTGGAAGGATATTCGCAAAAATGCAATTTTTATTCTTCTTTCAGTGCTCAGCTGCACGATTCCATATTTGGCGCTTTCGCATTTGAGTAGCGAGTTCCCTTCGCTTATTGGTGGAGCTATTGGATTGGGACTGACGATTCTTTTTTCCCGCGCGAATATTGGCGTCGCAAGATCAAAAAGAAAAACCAAAAAAATACAAATTTCTTCTCGAAAATTGTTTCAGGCCTTTTTCCCATTGGCGGGAATTATCGTACTCTTGGTTTTGACGCGACTAGAGTTTTTGGAGCTCAAATCTTTGCTCACCTACGATGACTTGGTTGCGCAATTGAGTTTGGGGGAGTGGGGGAAAATTTGGCTTTCTCCCGCGCTTGTTCTCGGCTGGCAAAATATTTTGGGGACGACTTCATCCTGGTCGCATGCGATTTTATACGTTCCGTCCTTTCTTCCATTTTTTCTCGTAGTGGGATTATCATTCTATTTTTTCTCGATCAAAAAAAGTGTTCAAAGGAAAATATGGTCTCAGACCTACGAGCGTATGAAAAAGCCGATCTTGGCTTTGGTCGGCATTTTGATCTTTGTAAAACTTCTCATGATCGGAGAGCAGAGCCCTGGAATAATATTGGGACATTTTTTGGCTGATATCACGGGTCACCTCTGGGTTTTGGTTTCTCCGCTTTTGGGTGCTTTGGGGTCATTTTTCTCCGGCTCCAACACGGTATCCAATCTGACATTCGGGGGCATTCAGTCTTCTATCGCTGAGGATTTGGGATTTCCACGAAGCACCATTCTCTCCTTGCAAAATGTCGGAGGAGCGATGGGGAATATGATCAGTATTCAGAATATTGTAGCCGGGTGTTCGGTTTTGGGACTGGTGCGCCAGGAAGGAAAGATTTTACTGCAGACCATAAAACCGCTCTTGTGGTATGCGGTGATCGCGGGAGCGATGGGGATTATTTTGATCTAATACACCGCTACCATTATTAAATCCCCCAGATTTGTTCCGGTGGGACCGGTTTTGATGAGTTCGTTCACCTGATCGAAAAAATGGTACGCATCATTATTTTCTAGATATTTCTCGATATCGAGTTTTTTCTTCTGCGCTTTTGCCATGGTGGCACTATCAGCAATGGCTCCAGCAACGGGTTCTGGTGTGATACCGTCCACGCCATCGGTTCCTACTGAGACAACGGTCATTCCTGGTTGCAAATCTCTCAGTCCACTGAGAACGAGTTCTTGATTTCTGCCTCCTTTGCCTTTTCCGCGTACGTGTACGGTCGTCTCTCCACCGGCAATGATCAATGCCGGACGAGGGAGGGGAGTGACATATCGATTGACCTGTTTTCCGATAGAGACCAAAACTTTCACTACCTCTCGTGCTTCTCCCTGCAGAGAACTTGTGAGCGGCAGGACATGATAGCCTTTTTCACGAGCGATTTGAGCGGCGATTTGTACAGCCGTATTATGATTTGCAAGAATGATATTCTCTCCGAATTCAAAGCAAGTATGAGATTCTTTTGGGGTTTCCTCGATTTCTCCTCTCACCCCCTTTTGCAATCGCTTTTGTATTGAAGAAGGGCAGGAAGACCAGATTTTATGTCGTTGTAAAATATCGATACAGTCCTGAAACGTTGTGCTGTCGGGAGCCGTGGGCCCAGAAGCAATGCCATCGAGTGGATCATCAATCGTATCGGAAATAAAGAGGTTGAGCATGTGAGCGGGAGCTCCTAATTTTGCCAATTGTCCTCCTTTGACCTGAGATAAATGTTTCCTCAGTGCATTTATTTCCTGAATGGGCGCAGACGACTTGAGAAGTTGTTGGGTTAATTTTCTCTTCTCTGAAAGCAATATGTCTTCAGTAGGAAGCGGAAAAAGAGCTGATCCGCCTCCGCTCCAGAGACCGATCACGAGATCTTTTTTCCCAGCTTTTTCCACCAAAGTTTTGATTTTTTCTGTCCCTCTCATTCCTTTCGTATCAGGAAGAGGGTGACGAGCAACCGTGCAGGATATTTTTTTGAGTTGATTTTTTTGAGGTTTGAAAGGGATATTTATATATCCCTCTTGAAGACGATCTCCCAAGACGGATTCCAGAGCTTGCGCCATTTGATACGTGGCTTTTCCTGCTCCTACCAAGAAAATATTTTCGTATTCTTGCAGATGACAATGATATTCTCCGACTGACAGTATATTGTCTTCCAAGGCAATCATATTTTTAAGGAGAGCGAGGGGTTCAATTTTGGTTATGACCTGCTCGAAAATATCCAAAAGATCTCCCCGGATATTTTTTTGCTGATGATCACGGGCATTTGCAATCAAAGATTTTTTATTTCGTATCATCCCTTTTACTCTACTGGAGAGAGCGGGAGGGAGTCAATCTAGTCCTGCACGATCTTCCACTTAATTTCTTTTTCGAGTTTGGAGTCTTTAATCGTAAAGCCGGAGGCCTTCACATGTCCGCCTCCACCGAATTTTTCCGCCAACGCTTTGACATCTACATCTGGTTTTCGTGTTCGAAGTGAAGCTTTTACGCTGCCTTTCTCGTCTTCAGAAAGAAGGACTGAATACCGCGCTTCATCCATGGAATTAATATAATCGATCACGCCGGCCAAATCTTCGCGTTTGGCTCCCAGTTTTTCATACTCAGAGCGGGGGACACCTACGATTGCCGCACCGTCTTTGGTGACGTACAAATTTTGAAGCACTTTTCCCCAGAGTTTTAGTTTTTTGAATTCGTGTGCATGAAAAATATTGCGCGCAATAGCCTGAACATTTCCGCCCAATCGTACTAATTCGCTGGCGGCTTTATAGGCAGCAGAGGAAGTGTTTTGATGCATGAAAGCGCCGGTGTCGGTATAGAGCCCCAAAAGCAGACAGGTCGCAATATCAGGAGTTATTTTCATCTCAAGTCTCTGCAATAATTCAAAGACAATCTGTGTGCTGGAAGCCGCTTGAGTCGACACAAAATTAATCTCTCCCCATTTATCATTCGTAGGGTGATGATCGAGATTGAGCTTGACCATTTTGTCTGAAAAAATACGAGGCTTGTGATCGTCAAAACGTGTCATTTTCCGTGCTCCGCAATCCAAGAAAAAAACCGCATCGTACGCATTTTCATCAAAATCCTGTTGTATTTTTCCGGCAAAAGGACAGAAGCGCAGGTATTCAGGGACTTCATCAATACATGCGACATCCACCGCAATATCAGCATTTTTGAATGCGGCATACAATCCGCAAGCAGACCCGATGGCATCTCCGTCTGGGTTGGCATGGGTTACGAGAATGATGCGAGGGTGGGAAGTCAGATATTTTTTGAGCTTTTCCGCGTTTTCGGGTTCGATTTGTGGAGTGTCAGTATTCATGAGAGAAAAACAAGATTTTATTATACAATAAAAACAATGTACAGTCAATTATTTTTCTGTTTTTACTCTATCACAAAAGCTTATCGCTGAGAAAAATTTGAAAAAGGGACATCGATAAAACTGTAGAGCGTTTCATCAATAAGGGTCGATAAATCCAATGCAAAGCGGAGCATTTTTTCGGATTTATTCATCGCTCGTTGTACCTGTTTTGCGGCGAGGTGAAGATTTTCTAGGGCTGCCAATCGGTTATCAAATTTAAGAGCTCGAAGGCTGTCAGAAAAATGCTCTAATGCTCGAGCAATGGCATTCGCAGCAATAGCATCAGCGTTATTTTCATTCATTGCCAAAGTGGAATTGAGCTCCATAATTTTTTGCAGATGCATCTCGGCTTTTTCCGGATACCCTCCCCGCAAAAGCGTAATGAATTGTTCGATTTCTGCCTGGAGCTCTACGAAAATTTTCGTGGTTTTATCTCCATAAAAAAGACGCAGTTGTCGATACGTCATGATTCCGACTTCTCGTCGAGAGAGATACTTAAAAGGGCGATACATCTGATCGGGTGGTAGATGAGCGATCTGATACTTTTTGGCGTAGGCAAAGTGAGGAGCAAACCAATCATCTTCCTGAATGTCTTTGGCGATTGCTCGAGTTTTATGAGAATAATTATTGAAGTTCACCTGTGTTGCTCGAAAGAGAAAAGCGAGGAATTCTGCTTTTGTAATAGGATCATTTGGGCGAAATCGTTTGTGCTCATTTGAGACGACTTCGACATCAACTCCGCGAACGATAAATGGAGCATACCACTGGTTGGGGTCAACATCTTCAAAGTAGGTCTTTCCAAGAGCGCTTTCTGGTATTTGAATGCCGCCTGATCGAAGTGCCACCGTGAGCGCTTCGGCTCGGGTTACGATTTTTTCGGGATGGAAATTTCCATCTCCGTATCCCTTCATCACTCCGACCTCTCCGAGATGACGGAGCATGTACCCCTGAGGATCTTCAGGAGCAATATCGAGAAAGGCATGAGTCGTGGCGAGGGGAGAGAATATCAGAAATGTGAGGAGCCACTTCTTCATCAGAAGTGAATATAATTTGTGTTCATCGTTTGGTCAAATTTTTTATACAGAAAATAAGATCCAATCCTGGATTCTAAATTCTTTGGATGCGAGAGAGAAAGAAATACTTTTTTTCGTGTGGCGATATTGTCATTGCAAAATGCGATATTACCCATTCCAGACTTGTTTTGATGCTTCTTTTATGGTATAATAAGGAGATGAATATTCGCTCGATTGTTACGGCTATTCTTTTGATCAGTATGAGTTGCTTGATGCCTGAGGTACGAGCAGCACGTCCAGCAGGAGAAAAAAAGACATTTACGATTACTGGATATTATTCACCTCTTCCCGGGCAAGAATTTTATGTGACCGGTGATTATTATTCAGAAATTCGTTTGAATGGTTCGGGTATTGCCGGTGCGGATGGAACTGGTGTATATCCAGGAATGATCGCGGCTCCGAGCTCCTATACTTTTGGAACAAAGGTTTGTATTCCTTCTTTGGGATGTGGAAAAATTCATGATCGAGGTGGAGCTATTGTAGAAAAAGGCAAACGATCTCTCGCCCGTCATGACCGATTGGATATTTGGATGGGATATGGCGAGGAGGGCTTGCGTCGAGCTCTGGCTTGGGGGGTTCAACATCTGGAATGTGAAGTGTATGAAGAAGATACTCCTATAGCAGTCAGTATGAATTTCGAAGTACCGCCGATGTTGCATCAGATTTTAGAACTACCACAAAAGCGTATTTTCGCGCGAAATCTTTCCTCTGGATCGCGAAATGGATCGGTTCGAGAACTGCAGGAAATACTTCGTCAATTAGGATTTTTTGAAGGAGAGTTAACGGGAACATTTGGATCTCAAACCAAAGAAGCCGTATTTGCTTTCCAGAAAAAACATTTTCTCCTTGAAAATGAGACCGATTATGGAGCCGGTATTTTTGGTCCACAAACCCGTGAAAAATTATCGACAGTTCTCTATCACGCAGAAATTGAGCAGAAGATTCGTGAAGCCTGGGAAAACTTTCATTTCGATGAAGATTTGCGTCGGGGAAATCGCAACCAGGCAGTACTCAAACTTCAGGAGATTCTGGTTCAGCATGAATTTATGAATGTTTCGCCTACGGGATATTTTGGCCCCAAAACGCAAGCCGCGCTTGAAGAATTCCAGATTCACTACAAAATCATCGCTCACAAAAATGCTCTGGGAGCAGGGAAGGTGGGACCTTCTACTCGAGAAATACTCAATCAATTACTCCTTGCCAAAAAGGATATTTTCTCGCAAGAGCAAAAGCAAATATTGGCGGCTGAAAAGCAAAGAAATCGTCTTCAATACTTTGCAGGACAGATTGACCAGTTGAACAATAAATTTGTTCAAAAGTAAGAAGTATTTTCTTGTATTTCGGATTTGATTTTTTTCCAAAAAGGTCGATAATCCATTCGTTATTGCGATGAAATTACACAATACTCAGAAAATATTTTTCGGCCTTTTTGCAGCAGCGTTGGTAATCTCAGCCTGCGCTTTTCCAGAAAAAGAAGATCCTTTTTCTCGTTTGCCGGAAGAAGAAATCCAAACTCTTGAAGGAGAGGTCTTCCCTTTTTCTGTATCGGTGGCGACTCGTGCTACCCACAGACTGGAAAAAGACGAAAAATTGGTTGCTTATTTGGCTTCTGACATTGTGCGACTCAATGATTTCGTAGGTCGGCAGGTAGAAATAAAAGGAGTGTGGCGGACAGAAAAGATGCGTGAGATATTTTGGGTCGAATCGATTCGCCTCCTGGATATCGGTCAAAATAAAACCGAAGAATTGGAAGAACAACTTTTCAGCACGAAACGTTTTTCCTTTTTGTATCCGACGTATTGGGAGCATTCTCTTTCTCCCAATGGAGTGGTTCATTTTGTGGAAAAATCAGATTCTGCTCGTCGTGTGTTTTTGACTTTTTCAGTCGAAGAATTGACCCGAGAAGATCGCAGTACAGATCCAAATGTTCTTATCGCGAATCTTGCAGGAACAAAAAAAATTACGACCGACGAATTGGATCGAGAGCGTCAGGAAGTGGTTCTCTTCTCGAATGAATACGATCAAAAATATCGTTTTGTTTTTACGAGCCAATTTGAAGCATTCGAAAAGAAGAAAGAATTCTTTCAATTGTTAAATTCGTTTGTTGAAGGAGAAGAAAAAGTACGTCAGGCTGAAGCCGCATATCAGCGCCGAGTTGCCGAGCTCGAGTCCGAAAAAATCAAAGAAGAAGCAATGCAAGAAGAAGGAGAAAAACCAGTCTCTTCAGAACCAAAGGAAGAAAAGAAGGAATCATTTCTAGAAAAATTATTCGGAGATGAGCAGACGGAATCGACTGAAGAAGAGCCTTTAAACGAGCAAGAAAATACTTCCGAAAGTGATATTGAAGTCGAAGATGAGAAAACATCTCAATCGGAAGAATCTCCACCATCAGATACTTCAGAGCAAACGACTCCCCCACAAGGAGAAGAGGGAGAAGCGTTCACCAATCTGATCGATGAAAGGGCGTTTTCCTATGAAAGCTCTTACTATCAGCTTCGAATGAAGGTTCCATGGGGATATTGGTTCCGAAATTTTGGTCCATCAGAAGGAGCGATTACCCGCATTGGATTTTCTGATCAAGAGTTTTCTGATCCTGCGGGAGCGAAATTCTGGCTTGAAATCGTACGAGATGATACGCCACCAACACAAGCAAGTGAAAAAATCCAGGACGGACAAATGACGATCACATTCCCACGTTCGGAGAATTCTTTCTATCGCTTTTCAGGATCGGTGCAATTTCGCGATGCGATGAAGAGTATTCAGTCCACGGTTGAAAAATTTTAAATTCAATTGGAGGATTCAAACTCTTTGGGAAGAATGTTAATGCGTATTTTTCTGTTTGAGAAAAGTTTTATTGTATTGCATTGATACTGAGTTCAAATCCATGGCGAGGGGGTTTGCTTTTTCTCGGTCTGGGATTAGAATCTCCTTCGATGAAAGACTACGATCACATAAAGATCGAGAAGAAATGGCAAGAATTTTGGGTGAAGGAAAAAATTTTTGCCGCACAGGATTTCAGCGAAAAAAAGAAGTGGTACACACTGGTGGAGTTTCCCTATCCTTCGGGAGCGGGTCTTCATGTCGGTCATGTGCGTTCGTATGCGGCACTGGACGCAGTATCTCGAAAGAAAAGGATGGAAGGCTACAATGTTTTGTATCCGATTGGCTGGGATGCATTTGGTCTGCCCACCGAAAACTACGCACTTAAAACCGGTATTCATCCGCGAAAGGCCACGGATGAAAATATTCAGACGTTTCGCCGGCAACTGCAGGAGCTGGGCTTGTCCTATGATTGGGATCGGGAGGTCGATACGACGGATCCTCAGTACTACAAATGGACACAGTGGATCTTTTTGAAGCTTTTGGAGAAAGGGTTGGCCTATAAAAAGAAGATGCCGATCAATTGGTGTCTGAGCTGTAAAATCGGTCTGGCCAATGAAGAAGTCGTCAATGGCGTGTGCGAACGGTGTGGAGGTGAAGTAGAAAAACGAGAAAAAGAACAATGGATGCTGGCGATTACCAAATATGCTGATCGGCTGATTGATGATCTGGAGACGGTAGATTTTTTGGATCGAATTCAATCGCAGCAGATTAATTGGATTGGGAAAAGTCACGGAGCTGAAATTGATTTTGAAATGGATATTTTGAGAGGGAAAGAATATTTTAATTTAGGAGAAAAAAAAGAAACCACGGCTCTTTATTTGCTGACTTTTAATACAGAAAAAAATGTTTCTTTAAATGAAGAATGCGCTCTTTCTTTGCAAAAAATATTTCGGGATATTGCAAGAAAACATAATTTTTATATCGCCGTGGGAGCGGTGATGAGTGATCACATTCATTTAGTTGTTGCCGATCCATTAGAAAGAGATATGGAGAAATTGATGCAAGTTATAAAAGGAAGCTCTTCAAAATTTCTGAAAGAAGATGCTACTCTCAAAGATAATGGCGGGTTTAAACCCGCCGATATCGGGGTAGAAAAAAAGCGTAGGGAAAGGGGTTATACATATAAAAAATTGTGGCGAGACGGATATAATTTTGAACCGATAAAATCAGCAAGCGATTTAGAAAAAACTCTGGAATATGTACGCCAAAATCCAAAAAAAAGAAACGAAGCAGAAGAAAGAGTTTTTTTTGACTGGGAAAAAGTAACAGTTTTCACAACCCGTCCGGATACGCTTTTTGGAGCGACGTACTTCGTCTTGGCTCCGGAGCATCCACTTGTTTCCCAGATTACGACCAGCGAGCAAAAAGAAGCCGTCGAAAAATACCGGAAAAAAGTGGCGACAGAGTCGGATTTAGCCCGTCAGGAAGCAAAAGAAAAGACCGGCGTTTTTACCGGAGCGTATGCTCTCAATCCCGCCACAAAAGAAAAAATACCCGTCTGGATTGCGGATTATGTAATGATGGGCTACGGCACGGGAGCGATCATGTGCGTGCCGGCGCATGATGAGCGGGATTATGAATTTGCAAAGAAATTTGATCTGCCGATTCGGGAAGTGGTTGAACCTTCTCAGGAAAATAAAAAACTTTTAAATAAAACAGGTCATAAATTTTATATTGGAGGTGGTATATCTATTAATTCAAGTTTTTTGAATGGATTGTCGACAGAAATAGCAAAAGAAAAAATGATTCAGCATCTGGAGGCAGAGGGGATCGGAAAACGCCAAGTGAATTACAAACTTCGTGACTGGGTTTTTTCTCGCCAGAGATATTGGGGAGAACCGATTCCGGTGGTTCATTGCTCTAAATGCGGCACGGTGTCACTCCCCGAAAGCGAACTTCCATTAGAATTACCCCCAGTCAAAGAGTACCAGCCGACCGATTCAGGGGAATCGCCTCTAGCCCGAGCGAAAGATTGGGTGAAGACTCAGTGTCCCAAATGTGGTGGAGATGCGGAGAGGGAGACTGACACCATGCCCAACTGGGCGGGGAGTTCGTGGTATTTCCTGCGCTATATCGATCCGCACAACGATCAGGTTTTTGCCGATCGAAAAAAACTGGACTACTGGACACCGGTAGATTTGTACAACGGTGGTATGGAGCATACGACACTGCATTTACTTTACTCACGATTTTGGCATAAATTTCTCTACGATTGTGGTTATGTTCCTACGTCAGAGCCCTACGCCAAAAGAATTTCTCACGGGATGATCCTCGCTGAGGATGGACGCAAGATGTCCAAATCATTCGGGAATGTCATCAATCCCGACGACATTATTCGTGAATATGGAGCCGATGTCCTACGGGTCTACGAAATGTTTATGGGACCTTTTGATCAGGCGATTGCCTGGGATAGTGGTGCATTGGCGGGCGTAAAGCGATTTTTGGATCGGGTGTGGAAACTTTGTGGAAAACCAATAACCGAAGAAAACTTGAACAAAAAATGTGTTCAACTAATCCACAAGAGTATCAAGAAAATTGGTGATGATGTGAATGAATTTAAGTTTAATACGGCAGTTTCTCAGTTAATGATTTTGCTCAACGAATTGTCCGATCAAAAAGCGATTTCCCGTTCGGCCTTACGAATATTCACTTTATTACTCTCTCCTTTTGCGCCGCATATGGCGGAGGAAATTTGGCAGGAGGTTTTGGGGGAGGCTAAAACTTTGGCCTACGAACCCTGGCCCGAATACGATCCTCAGTTTCTCATTGATGAAGAGGTCACCTATGCGGTACAGGTCAATGGAAAGGTGCGGGGAGATTTTCAGATTTCCAAAGACGCGAGCAAAGAAGAGGTTTTGTCCGAGGCCAAGAAGTTGGAGAAAGTTTCGAAATACCTGAAGGAAGGGGAGATCAAAAAAGAAATTTTCGTGCCCGGCAAGATTGTGGGGTTTGTGGTCAAATAAATGGAAGACGAGAAATTCAGGAATACGTTTCGTATTTCTTCTCTGCGGTTGAAGGAATGGGATTATTCAGAGGAAGGATGGTATTTTGTAACGATTTGTGTAAAAAATCACGCGTGCGTTTTCGGAAAAATTAAGAATGGAATATGTGAATTAAATGAAATAGGGCGTATGGTTCAGAAATTTTGGGAGGCGACCCCAAATCATTTTGTGAGTACAGAATTAGATGAATTTATTATCATGCCCAATCATCTGCATGGAATTATTGTTATCAATAAAAAGGTAGAGACGCAGCATTGCTGCGTCTCTACAAGAAAATCAAATACATTTTATTATCTCAAGCCAGCTTCATTATCGGTGATTATTCGATCATTTAAATCTATTTGCACACGTGAAATAAATAAGAAATTCCCAGACCTTCATTTTCAATGGCAATCCCGATTTTATGAACATATTATTCGAAGCACCGAATCCCTTGAGAAAATTCAAAAATATATTCACTTTAATGCGGAAAAATGGGAAGATGACACAGAGAATCCAAAATATTTTTTATGAAACTCTCCATCATTATTCCCACGATTGGACGTCCGACACTCGAAAAAGTGTTGGACGGAATTGAGCAATGCGAAAAGTATGAAGAAATTCGACCAGAGGTCATTGTGGTTTTCAATACTGGTTCTCAGGATTCGAATTCAGGAACTCTGAAGTTTCAGTCCGAAGTAGAAACCGATCAGTGCAAAATTTTCCGTTCGTCCAAACGCGGTGCGGCAGCGGCTCGGAATCTAGGAATTGATCGCTCGACCGGAGAAATTATTATTTTTTTGGGGGACGATACAATTCCCACACGAGAATGGTTGCGTCAGGTATATGATTTTCATGCGCATCATCGAGCACAGAAAGAAGTCCTACTGGGAAAAGTTTCTTGGATTCAAGAACTGGCTTCAGACCCTTTTCATCAATGGCTTGAAAATCACGGACAATTTGATTTTGAGACCATTGCCAAAAAAGGACCGACTTGGTGGCACTTTTATACGTCCAATATTTCACTCAAGCGAAGTTTTATTATCTCAGAGCGATTTTCAGAAGAATTTTCCGGATGGGGATTTGAGGATACCGAATTTGGCTATCGATTAGCTCAGAAGGGAATGCAGATGCACTACGATCCTGAGTGCGAAGTGCTACACGATCATCGTCAGACCTTAGAGGGTTTTTTGGAGGCAACAAAAAATGCTCGAAAAAATGCGGCGGTTTTTGAACGTTTGCATCCAGAAATAAAAATTCTTCCCCGAGGACTGAAATTGCTCGCATTGAAAATGACCATAATTTTGGCACAGCTCCTGCCAGATTCTCCTCAGCGCAAATGGTGGATCAACTGGAAAAAGGCGTGGACAGAAAAGGAATAAACTGTCATACAAAAATGGATGTCAGAGTTTTTGGAAGAATCAGGTATTGATTTTCATGCGTGGGAGCGCTTGAGAAAGATAATTCTGTCTGATTTAGAAAATCATGCTGTTGATCCCAGTACATTTGGAAGCTATTGTCAGAAGTTCGAAAATTTATCAAAAGAAGAGATTATTCAGGAAATACATCGACAGCAAAAAACACTTCAGATTCAAAAGGTAGAAACTCAAAAAGAAGAAACTCGAAATAAAATAGAAACGCTGCTTTTTTTGTTTGAGCAATCCCAAGAGAGTTCCTGATGGAGGAGGAAAAAGGAAAAGTTATTTTGACAGACAAGAAAGGATGTGTATAAAGCGCCTAACTTTTTCGAATTATGGCAGAAGTTTTCGATATTTCTCAGTATCAGGAAAATTCAGAAGGATTGGATATCGACGATCAATTTTTAGAGGACAATGTGTATCGATGGATGGTTTTTTATCGATGGCGAAAATTAATGGCGCTCAATCAATCTGAATGGAACGAAGAAGAATATCTTTCTTGTAAAAAGGAGGTTGGAAAGCAAGAAGTAACAGTGTTGCTGGCTCTTTTGGATGGACACACGGAGTACCAAAGAGATGAAGAAAATATTGATGTGAATTATATTCGAGCAATATTGGATCTAGTGGACGAAGTCATCCAAGATGAAAAACTCAGAAATCTCGCCGCTCGCTTATCGCTCGGCTGAGAGTTCCAATATCCAGATAATCCAAATCTCCACCAGAAGGAATACCCCGCGAAAGACGAGATATTTTTCCGATGAAAAAAGGCTGTATTTCCTGAGCGATGTACATGGCGGTCGCATCACTTTCCGTGTTTCCGGAGGTAGCCAAAATGATCTCCTGAATATCGGGATTCTTTTTGAGTCGATCGAAAAGTTGTGCCAGTCGTAGGTCTTGGGGACCGATGCGATTAAGAGGGGAGATCACTCCATGCAATACGTGATATAGACCTTTATATTCGTGGGTTTTTTCGAGAGCAATTAAATCGAGAGGAGACTCGACGACACATAAAACATGTGGATCTCTGTTTTGCCCTCGACAAAGAACGCATTGTTTTTCATTGCTTTCACAAAAGTGAAAACATGTCTCGCACTCGTGAACCTGAGATTTTAGCTCGCCGAGAGATCGGGCAATTTTTTGATCCAGTCCTGAATTGGCGCGCATAAGATTGAGCACCAGTCGTTCCGCACTTCGTGATCCGATGCCTGGGAGATCAGAGAGAGATTCTATCGCATTTGTAATAGCTTTTGGGAGAATTTCCATCATATCAATTATCAATGAAGAATGATCAATTATCAATGAAGAATATTTATTCCTTATTTTGACAAATATATTTTTATTATTATTTTTGTGGAGTGATAGAAAAGGATGTTCAGAGCGAAAAAAATTATTTCTCCGATCCAAGAGAGCATAATAATTATTTGAGAACGCACGAACTAGGGGGAGAAAATCCTTTTTTGTTTGCTGTAAAAAACATAGGAAGGAAGATTTCAACAAAAATAGAAAATACAATTGGAGAGAAATTGTATGGAACATTTGTAAAACCTTTTACACAGCACGACGACTAGTTGTGTCCCAAAAAATCAACGGTGCTGTCGAGTGCTTTGGGAGCGCCGAGCAGTTTGTCCATGTGATCCAGCATTTTTTCCATTGGGATTTCTTCGGTTTTTCCGGATTTCATATCACGAACCAATATTTTCTTTTTCTTGATTTCTAGATCACCGACTAAAAGTGAATAGGGAACTCCAAATTTTTCAGCTCGACTGAGTTGTTCTTGCATAGACGCTTTCCCCAAGACTCCTAATGCATGAAAACCATGTTCTCGGAGTTTGATGAGAATAGGCAGGGCTTGCTTTTTTGCAATTGGTCCAGTGGCCGCAACAAAAATCTGCAGGAAGTCTTTGTGGGGAACTTTCACGCTATGACGCTTCATCATTTCGATCACTCGTTCCATTCCAGCGGCAAACCCAGAAGCTCCTAGGTCAGGCCCTCCTATTTTTTTTATCAGACCGTCATAACGACCTCCAACCAAAAGTTTGTGACGAGTTTTGGCTTCGGTAAATTCAAAAACAGTGTGAGAGTAATATTCAACCGGACGAATGAGAGTCGGGTCAATCGTGTATTTGATCCCAAAGGAATTTAGATACGTCAGTGTCTCATCAAAAAATGCACGGGATTCCGCTGATAAAAAATCGGTGATTTTGGGAGCCATTTTGACGAGTATTTCTTCGTCTTCTGTTTGAGGACTGAGAAGAGAGAGATATTTTTTTTGTTCGAGTTTTTCTCGAGAGACAGGAGAAAGGGTTCGTTCTTTTCCTGTATAAAAATTTGCGAGAGCATCCAAGTATTTTTTTCGATCTTCTTCAGAACCAATCGTATTAATGTGAAGTTCACAATGATCTCGGATTCCCAGATCGGTTAGAATTCTGTGTCCCAAATACATCACTTGCGCGTCTACCGAAGGATCAGATTCTCCTAAAACTTCTGCTCCAAATTGCCAGAATGATCGCTGTGTTCGTGATTTCGGACGTTCAAATCGGAAACATTTTCCGATATAATACAGCTCTACGGGAAGCGCTGTTTCATAGAGTTTATTCTGAATAAATGATCGGACAACGCCTGTTGTGATTTCCGGTCGGAGAGAAAATTCTCGTCCGTGACGATCTTTGAAGGAATACATTTCTTTCTGAATAATCTCAGAAGCAGTTCCCAGTGAATGTTCGAAAAGTGTTGACTCTTCAAAAAGTGGCGTTGAAATACGTCGAAATCCCGACTGGCGAAATCGATGACGAATAACCTTTTTTACAAAAGTAAAATAATCGTGTTCTTGGGGGAGAATGTCTTTTGTTCCGGAAGGGGCTTTAAAATGTTTAGGCATCAAATTCAATTACGAATGAATCAATTATAAAATGACGGAATGAAAAATTACTTCTGTGATTGGAGAATCCGGTCGATCGCGAGAGCACAATTTTTGGGATCCAAAACTGTCAGCACGGGGGTTTTGGAAGGCATACGCAGAGTGGAATGAATATCGATCATATATTCTTCGTGTGTTTTGTGGGGAGGACAGGCAATGACAATATTTTTTGAATTTCCCGCCATAAATCCAGAAAGTGCATTGGATCGTCCGGCAATAGTAACAAAAATAATTTTCGGATCGTTATATTTCTCGATTATTTCAATTCCTTTCCGAGCTTCTTTATGTGCTGATGCTGCCATTAACTCAACAGAATATCCTTTTTCGACAAGAGGGGATCGAATTTCTTCTGCAAAAGGAAAATCTTTTTCTGAGCCGCAAACAATAACAACATTGACCATATTGATTTTTGATTATTTTATAAAAGGGAGCTTCTCCTATACCGTATATTCGGAAAAAAATCAAATAATTGTGAGGGCAGAGTTTTTATTTGAATACATTTTTTGTTCAATAAAAAGAAAAAAGAATTTCTTTTTTTTTGCTGTACAAAATATCCATTCTCATGTAAAAAAAGAATGATTTTTCACTTCTTTCCCATGAAAGGATTTCTCAAATTTTTGGCATCGGCAACGGTCGGACTTTTTTATGGTTTGCTTTTTGCTCAAAAACCTGGAAAAAAACTTCGTTCTGAACTACAAAAATCCGATAATCCAGCAAAAATACTCTTTCATGAATTAAAGAATGTCGATATAGATGCTCGTGATTCTTTCGTGAAATGGGCAAAAAATTCCGAAGAACTTCAGGAAGTTATTCAGTCTGGTCGAGAACAATTTGATTCTTTGGTAAAAGCAGTAAAGTCTCTCGGTGATGAAGCGGTAGAAGCAGCGGAGAAAGAGCTTGAAAAGGTTTCTGAGAACGCCCAAAAAGCCGCAAAAGAATTGCGCCAAGAAATGCAAAAAAAAGGAGCGGCATTTAAGAAAAAAGCATCAACAAAAGCCAAGAAAAAAAGCGAAGCAATCAAAAAAGACGTCAAAACGATTGCGAAAAAGAAAACTTCCCAGAAATAATTTTTCGTTCTTTTAATGAGCAATCATTTTGAAAAATATCTCGAAAAAATAGGGGTTCGCTATGTATTGGGCTTGGGAACACTTTCCTATATTTTGGGAACGGCGGTTTTTAATATTTACCTTCGTTCTTTGGGGGTATACGAATTTAATCTTCTGCAGTTGCGCTATATGTTCGTGGGGATTCTCTTCGAATTGATCACCTTTGGATTAGTATTTCTGATTTTTATTCTTTGGAGACTCGTTTTATACACCCAAAAGAAAAAGAAAAAGCCAACAAAGAGACAGCGCGAACTTTTTTGGCGACGAATAGAAATGATAATGTTGGTGTTTATCTTGCCATGGATGTTTGTCTATGCACGCTATGTTTTGCCAACTATTCCTTCTGGTTTTGGAGGGGCAAAACCGATCATTGCTCGTTTGGTAGGGGATCCACAAGAAATTCAGCGTATCAATGAATTGATTGCCTACGAAACCAATCTACAACCGGAAAAACTTCCCTTTGAAATGGCACCTGGTCGGACAGATTTGGCTATTGGCGCAAATGTTCTGATTCTCGACCAAAATCGTGATCGGCTATTTCTTTTGTTGACCAAAGAGCTGTATCTGAGTTCGACTTCTCGTCTAGCCCAGCAATTGCAACAAGCAGGGAGTAGCATTGCCTCATTGCAGACAGGTGATACAAAAGATTTTAAAATAAAGCCATTGATTGTGAATTCGGACAAAATTGTAAGTTTCACGACGACACTCTATGAACCCCCAGAAGTTTTGACTCGGGATGATATCGAGATTGCCGCATCGGTAATTGCTTCTGCGGAAGGAGGAGAAGAGGGCACGAGGATTGTTTCTGATTTCATCGAACAAAAGGCCCCAGAATCCGCTTCAAGGGTCCTGCAAGTGGTACAAAAGCGGATTGAAGAACAAAAAGAAGCAGCTGCTGCACAAACACCCTCAACACCATCTTCTCCGGTACCACCTGTAAAAACAGATCCCACTCCTGAAGAGTTGGTAGAGCAGGAAAAGGAAAAAGAAGAAATTGTGCAGGAATTTGAGCAGATTTTTAACACAACTTTCTTAGATTTTCGTGCTGAGATTTTTGGAAAAGCAAGCAATTTGTGTGGTTATGAGCGGCAAAAAGGAAAGGATTCAGATGCGCGATTAGATTTGGTTCGAGAAATTTCTCGTCGGTTGAGAGCGGACTTTCCTGAAGCGTGGGACAATCTTGCGGAACAAAACTATTTAGCCGATGGGCAAAGTGAAGAAGCATTTTCTTGTAATTTAGTGACGGTTTTTCAAGGAGCAGAGGACGCTCAGATGATTGTTCAGCGACTCAACCAGCACGAACTATCTCGCGGTCCTGACTTTCAAGAGATACGCAATGAAGCGCTTTCAAAACTTTTGAAGTCGGCTCAGACAAATAATGAGGCAAATCGAAAATATGTCAGTCAGTTGCTGATTCAGCATTTCAATCAAAAAGCTCGCCAGATGAGTGAGTACTGGAATACGACGAGATATTTATACGAAGGTCGGAATGATGAACAGTATTTCGATCGAATTCAGGAAGCTCTTACGCAGTCAGAATCTTGGGAAGAATTCGGAGCAAGTCTGACACTTTTTTATCAGGCGATGCAAGAACCAGAAGTTCCTGCAGAAGAGCCGGAAGATACTTCAGAAGGAGATGATTCCGGGGAAGAAGGATTTACTGGTACCGGATCAACAGTAGATAATCCTCCTGGAGATGAATAAACAACAAATTTTAGTAACCGGAGGTGCGGGCTTTATCGGCTCTAATCAACGATTGTTTTGCGGTGAGGAACGAACCGGAAAACAAGTTGTCCCGCACTTGATGCGGGATCCATTTATCTATGATAAAAAATGAAAAAAATACTTGT